>CACNRW010000005.1 GCA_902622875.1 uncultured SAR116 cluster alpha proteobacterium | reverse complement strand
TCATTTATTTTAAATTTACCTTTTCTGGCTTCTAGTCTTATTAAAGCTAATAATCTTTCAGCAATGTCTGCCCTTAATGCTAATTTTCCTAAAGGAACAAAACCTATAGCTCTGTAATATTCATTGTTAGCATCTGGATTAATTATCACGCTAACTCTGCCGTCTGGAGGTAATGCATTTAAAGGAAAGTTTTGATTAAAAATTGACCACAATAAAGCTCTTAACTTAACTGATGCAGGTTTTAAAAGATTAGGTAAATATATGGTTTCAATACCTAATCTTAATCCAAGTCTTGCTAAGTTTCTTTTATCATTTTCTGAAAGATTATTCATTGACATTGATAAATTACTTGCTTTTGCTGAACCTAATCCTTCATATACTTGATAAGCTATACCTAGAGCATTTCCAGATAAACTATTATTATCATCGATTACTTTATTTACTTCATTTTCTATATCTGTATTTTGTTTTTCTTTATCTACAACTTTTAATTTATCTAAAACAGGTTTTTCAAGATTTATAGATTCTGATAAAATATCTCTGATATTTTTTTGGATAGCTTCGCTTATTCTCAATTCAATTTGTTTGATTTGTTCGTCAGATAATAGTTCATAATTATTAATATTTATTTTAGGCAAATAAATATTTTCACTATTTAGCAAAGTTGCAACTTTATTATTTTGCCATGAGATTGAAGCATCATTGTTAAATTTAAATGCTGCATTATCTGACATCAAAAGCTCTCTAACACGTCTTTCAATTTCTCTTGGTAAAATTTTTCTAGCAGCGGTTAAAATAGGACCTGCTTTTTCACCTTGCGATAGAGAAGGTATAAAATCAAAACCATTTAATGTTCCAACCTGTTCGCCTTCAACAAAAACTTTACCATCTAATCTTATTACTGCTTCCAAATTGTTATACTCTCTTAATGTTTTGTTAAGAATTACAATTCGCTTGTCAACAAATCTCTGTGTTAATCTTCTATGCAATTCATCAGACAATTTATCTTCAATGTTTTTGGCTTTATTTTGCCAATATTTAGATTCGTCTAACCATTTTTTTCTATTGGTTATAAAAGTCCAGGTTCTAATATTTGATATTCTATTTAATAGGGTATCTATCTCCCCGTCAAAATTGTCTAATCTATTGATTTGGGATTTAATCCAGTCATTGTCTAATTTACCTGCAGATAATAATAATTCAAAAGTTTTTTCTAGCAAGTTAAAATGCATACCTGACAAAGAATTACTAAAATCTGGTATTTGACAAACATTCCACAAAAGAGACAAAGTCTCTTTACTGTTAATTTTGCTTTTAATTGAATCTATTTCCGACAAATAATTCAGACAGAGTGTATCTAAAGCTCCAACTTTTTTTCTCATAAAATTAAATGGAGGATTTGCCTCAAGAGAACTAAGCAATTTTTTTAAAGAGTTAAAATCTAATTCTGCATTTCTCCACCATATATTTTTTAATGGTGAAAAAGAATGACTTTCGATTTGATCAATCGTATCTTCATCAAATTTGATATTATCTTCAACAACGCCAAAAGATCCATTTCGACTATGTCTTCCAGCCCTCCCCGCGATTTGAGCGATTTCTGGAGGATTAAGATACCGTTGAGTGTTACCGTCAAATTTTTTGTCAGCAGCAAAAGCTACGTGGTCTATATCCATGTTTAATCCCATACCAATAGCGTCTGTAGCTATTAAATAGTCCACTTGACCACTCTGATAAAGTTCTACTTGCGCATTTCTTGTCCTTGGAGACAATGCGCCCATAACAATAGCAGCACCACCTTTTTTAGTTCTAACAAGTTCGGCTATTTTATAAACTTCGGGTAGAGAAAAAGCTACTACTGCCGACCTTGGTTTAAGCCTTGTTATTTTTTTAACGCCTATATAACTTAAAACTGACAATCTCGGTCGTATTTCTATAGAGCATTTTGGTAAAATTTTCTGCAATAAAGGCTTGATTGTTTCAGCTCCAAGAAATACAGTTTCTTCTTTACCTCTAGCATTTAGGATTCTATCAGTAAAAATATATCCTCTATCAGGATCAGCAGCTAATTGAATCTCATCTATAGCAACAAAAGCAAATGATTTTTCTAATGGCATTGACTCTACTGTACAACAAAAATATTTTGCATTTAGCGGAATAATTTTTTCTTCACCAGTAACAAGAGCAACTTTAGATTTTCCTACTTGCATAATGGCTTTATCATAGTTTTCTCTAGCTAATAATCTTAGAGGGAAACCTATTATTCCTGAATGGTGAGAAAGCATTCTATCCATTGCATAATATGTTTTACCTGTATTAGTTGGTCCTAATAGAGCTTTAACTTTAGTATCATTGGAAAATGAATTTGGTTTAATATTTGAAATATTTTTTAGACTTAAATTCATTATTCTTACTCGCACGTAAAAAAGGTTAATATAATTTTAAAATAATTCATATTATATCAAACTTACGTCATCAAAAATTAATATACACTTTTTAAAATTTTCAATAAGATAAAAATGATCTTAGGAGAAATAAATGTCTAAAATAAGTCGTAAAGCAGTAATTACAGGAGGTAGCAAAGGTATTGGTAAAGCTATAGCTGAACGATTTGCTGAAGAAAATATAGATATTTATTTACTTGCATCCAATGAAAAAAATCTACAGAAAACAACATCAGAATTAAAAAATAAATTTAAAGTAAATATATATTATCATGCATCTGATTTAAAAACAAAGTCAGGATGTGAGAGTGCTATTAAAGCAGTTGAAAGTAAATTTACTGATTTTGATACTTTGATATTTAGTGCTGGAGCTACAAAAAGCGGTGATTTTCTGGAGCAGCCTATTGAGGATTTTGAAGATGGTTTTGCACTAAAATTTTATAGTGCAGTTAGATTATCAAAAGCATTTTGGCAAAATCTCTCTAAAAATAAAGGATGGATTATTTCAATCAACGGAGCAATGAGTCATTCACCTGATCCTTTTTTTATGGTCGGTGGAGCTGTTAATGCTGCTTTCTTAAATTTTTCAAAAGCTTTGTCAAAAAAAGGTTTAATTGATGGTGTCAACGTAAATTCTATTAATCCTGGTATGACGTCCACCGATCGTTTGATAACTATTATTCAGAGTAATGCAGATAGAGAAGGTATAAGTTTTGCTGAAGCAGAAAAAAAAGCTCTCAATAATATTGGATTAAACAGATTTGGAACTCCAGAAGAGGTTGCTGAACTAACTTATTTTCTATGTAATCCGAAAATGCGTCATCTTACTGGCACTGAAATTAATTTAGATGGTGGAAAAAAAACAACTATATAAAATGAAGGAAATTTAAAAAATGGGGAAAAAGGCTGCTTCTGTTTTTGTTCAAACCTTAAAAAATCATGGAGTTAATAGATTCTTTTGTGTACCTGGTGAATCATATTTATCTGTAATGGATGAATTATTATATTCACCTGGAATAGACGTTGTCACGTGCAGGCACGAGGGTGGAGCTGGTTTTATGGCTGTTGCTGACGCAAAATGTACTGGTAAAGCTGGTGTTGCATTTGTTAGCAGAGGACCAGGGGCAACAAATGCTTCTATTTCAGTTCACTCGGCGCATCAAGGCGGCGTGCCAATGGTCTTATTTGTTGGACAAGTGAATAGAATTAGTACAGGTAAAATGCATTTGCAAGAGATGGATTTTTTAAAGACATTTTCTGACATGGCCAAACATGTAGAGCAAATTAACACACCAAGTGAGATTGCGAATGTAACTGCTAGGGCTTTCCATATTGCTGAAAGTGGCATTCCAGGGCCCGCAGTAATAGCGATACCAACAGATGTATTAGAGGCAAAAGTTGAAATAGATGATGTGAAAAGAATTAAAATCAATCCGCCATTAGCTTTTCCAGAAAAAGTTGTAGAAGTATCAAATATCTTATCATCTGCAAAAAAGCCCGTATTGGTAGTGGGAGGTCAAGTACACACATCTAGTAAGGCAAGAGAACTTGTTAGAAACATATCTGAAGCCCATAATTTACCAGTTTTATGTACTTATGAGCATCAAGATATCCTTTCTCATAATCACTCACACTATGCTGGTGAATTAGGATTACGACCTCCAGAACCTATAAGAAAAAATGCTTTGGAAGCAGACGTTGTATTAGTAGTTGGGCATCGATTTAATGGTGTACCTAATATGGCTTATAAGTTTCCGTCATCAAATCAGACTTTTATCCACGTATTACCAGATCCCAATACGATTGGTAAAATATTTAGAACAGATATGAGCATAGTTGCCGATTCTGAAAATTTTCTGGAACAGTTATTAAATTTTAAAAATAAGAATGTAAGTAATGAACGAAATGAGTGGGTGACCTTATGTCATCAACGTTATTTATATAATGATGCAACTCAACCTGCAAAAAATGCCAGTGATGGGCTTGATTTTGCCCACTTAATTGATGCATTAGGTGAGCTTGCGCCAGCTGATTCTGTTATAACGAATGATGCAGGTAATTTTACAAGTTGGATGCACCATAGGTTTCCTTTTAGATCTTCTATGACTCTAATTGGATCAGAGATAGGAGCCATGGGAATGGGAATTCCAGCAGGTATTGCAGCTGCTTTAAGGTTTCCAGAAAGACAAGTTTTCTCAATTGTTGGAGATGGTGGAGCTTTAATGACAGGATCTGAACTTGCTACAGCAGTAGCACAAAATGCAAATATTATAGTTATAGTTGCAAATAATCAACATTATGGAACTATCCGTTATCATCAAGAAGTACATTTTCCTAATAGAGATCACTACGCCACGAATTTAGTTAATCCAGACTTTGCTAAGTATGGGGAAAGCTTTGGCCTAAGATGCTTTACTATTGAAAAAATTGAAGAAATAGTACCTTCGATACAAGAAGCAATGAAAGTGAATGGACCATCATTAATAGAATTTAAAATGAGCCTAGAATTAAATACAAGCACAACAACAATTTCTCAGCTTCAAATGAATAAAAACAATTAACTTGTTAATTAGATCATTTTATGATTTATTTTTAAGCACTTTATAAACTTCAGTATGGTCTGGATTTTTTCCAAGTTCTGCTAAGGATTTTGAAAGATACTTTGAAACATTCTCAGACAAAGGTTTATCGACTGATAAATCTTTGATTAAACTATCTGCAATTGATACATCTTTGACCATAAGATCAAGCGCAAAACCTGAATTAAATTTTTCTGATATAACAAATTTATCTAACTTTACTTCTGTTGTATTATTTTTCCCAGTAGCTCCATTTATTATTTTTAAGAAATTATCTGGTTCAATACCAAAAGACCTAGCAGTAGCTAAAGCTTCAAAACTGGCAATTAAACCTGCCGCAGATACATAATTATTTAAAGCCTTTATAGCATGACCAGATCCCAATGGACCTGCAAGTTGTACTTTCCCCATAACAGATAATAATTCTTGTACACTTTCAATATGCTCTTCATTTCCACCTGCCATTATCATTAGTTTACCAATTTTAGCTCTTGAAACACCTCCTGAAACTGGCGCATCTAGAAATTTTATATCTTTAATTTTTAATTTTTTCCCTAACTGTTTTGTATCTCTAGGATCACTTGAAGACATATCTATTAAAATAGATTTAATATTATTTTGTAGTAATTTATCTGATACATCAGCAACTATTTTGCCATCAGGCAGCATGAAAATTATTACATCAAGATTACTCAAATCTCTAATATTAGAGACCTGTTTAATACCTGAAGAATTATCAATTTTAGTATGTATATCAAAACCGAAAACATTATAACCTGCTTTGACGATTAAAGGAGCCATAACAGATCCCATCGCACCAAGACCTATAAACCCAACATTTTTTATTTTCATAATTTAACTTTCATCTATATATATTTTAATTACACCCTTAGAAGCCAGATTATCTATTTCAAATTCTGAAAACCCTAAATCAGACAGAATATCTTTTGTATTTTCTCCTAGATTAGGAGCGTGTAATTGTACTTTATTTCTATCTTCGTCAAATTCCACTGGAAAGCTTGGATATAATAAATCACCTTCTGTAGGATGTTGGTTTTTTTTAAAAAAGTTCGTTTTCTTCAAATGTTCATCATTAAAAATATCTTCTGGAAAATTCACTTTCGTCGCTGGAATGTCATTTAGTTTTAAATTTTTAATCCAATAATCAGTTTTTTCTTTATCTAATGCTTCTGACATAATAAAGTATAATTGATTAATATTTTCATTTCTAGATTTCGCTGACGAATATTTAGGATCTTTAAAAATATTTTCCTTTTTAATTAATTTAAAAAACCTTAACCACTGTTCATCGCTATATGGCATCACAGCAATATAACCATCTAGAGTTTTATAAGGTCTTCTATTCGGTGAAGATTGTCTTGGATAAATTGGAGGTGCTTTTGGAGGAATAAAGTTATAACCATACAAATGCTCCACAAGTGTAAAATCAACCATTGTCTCCATCATAGGCACCTCTACTTGAGTTCCAATACCTTTTTTTTCTCGTTGAAATAATGCACTGATAATTGACATTCCTAGCATAAGGCCAGTTACTTTGTCAGCAGTTGCTCCTGAAGTATAACTTGGTTGATTAGAATAAACTTCTTGATACGCTGCCATTCCACTTATTGCTTGAATTGTATCATCAAAAGCAGGTAGTCCTGAATATGGTCCTTTAGAAGAAAAACCTACGGCATTTGCAGTTATAATTTTAGGATTAATTTTTTTAAAATGTGAGTGTGTTAAACCAATTTTGGTTAATGCAACTTTTCTTATGTTAGAAACAAAAACATCTGAAATTTTGATTAGTTTATAAATAATTAAACGACCTTCTGGCGATTTCAAGTCAATACAAACACTTTTTTTATTTCTATTTATATTCAAGAAAACTGCCCCCATTCCCTTATTCACATTAGGACCAATATGTCTAGTTATATCACCATCTATAGTCTCTATTTTAATTATTTCTGCTCCCATATCTGCTAGCAACTTTGTACAATATGGAACCATTAATACAGAAGATGCATCAATAACTTTGATTCCTTTTAAAGGTCCTTCATTCATGCTTACATCCATTCATTATTAGAATCTTTAATATCTAACATTGATAATTATTTATAAAATTATATTTCAGAAGAATAAGTGTAAAAAAACTAATCTTAGTTACAAGACTTTTCTATAATTATTGTATAAAACTAGGTAATTAATAAATATTTTTTCAGGTAGAAAATGCTTTATCTTAAAGATTTAACGATACAAAGAGGTAACAAAATTGTATTTTCTAATTTTAATGCGGTTATTAGATCTGGATCTACAACTCTTATAAAAGGTAAAAATGGGTCTGGTAAATCTACATTATTACGAGCTATTGCTGGATTCACTCCCTTAGAAGGAGGAGTAATAAAGCAAAATAAAAACGATATTTTTAAAAATAATGAAGAGTGGGTTAAAAATTTAATATTTTTAGATACCAAAAACGGTCTATCAAAGGATTTGACAGTTGCTGAAAACCTTAATGCCTGGTTAACAATAAAAGGATGGTCATCTAATAAAGAAGTTATAAAAATGGCACTTAAGAGTGTAAGCATGGAAAAATATGCTGATCTATATATTTCGCAGTGTTCTGAAGGTTTAAAAAAAAGAGCTGCTTTGTCTAGATTATATCTTTCTTTTAGTAATAACGTTGATTTTTGGATATTAGACGAACCAACTAATGAATTAGATACATCAAGCTTGGTTTTATTTAAAAAATTAGTCTTTAAGTTTTTAAAACAAAACGGAACAATTATTTTAGCTAGTCATGATCCAACAATTATTGAAAAAAAAGTTTAACACTATAGATTTAGATGAATTAAAAAAACAGAGGGTTCCATGAATTCGGTTTATTCTAGCTGGTCAAGTATATTCATTGCTCATATTAAAAGAGATATCCTTACAAACTCTCGTTCATTGATTGATTTGATTTCCATAGTTGGTTTTATGATCTTGATAATTATACTATTTCCACTTGGACTTGGTCCTATTCAAGAAAAATTAAATATTGTGTCAAACGCTGTCATTTGGGTTGGTTTAATTTTAGCAATAATGCCCTCTTTAGAAAAATTATTACAAAAAGATTTTGAAAATGGTTGGTTGGATCAAATTGCTACAAGTCCAATTCCTCTAGAAATAATTATGTTGTCTAAAGGAATATCATATTGGTTGATCATGTTAATTCCATTAATAATAACGTCACCAATATTTGCGATTTTTCTTGATATGGATTTAAAAAATATTCCTTGGCTTGTTATTAGTATTTCTTCGGGTAGTCTTGCAATTTCATTAATTGGGTTAAGTGGCTCAGCATTAATTTTAGGAGCAAGAAGAGGAAATATTTTACTACCTATATTGATCATACCCCTAATGACACCTATTTTAATATTTGGAGTTGGCGTCAATGAGGCTATAAAAATAAATGCATCACCATATGGAAATTTGTTCTTATTATTAGCGTTAACTCTAGTATATTTAGTTATCTCACCATTTATCTCAGCTTTGTTAGTAAGAATAGCTATTGGACGGTGATAAGAATATATAAAAATTGCTTTATGAAAGTTTAATATAAATGTTTGATTTGTTAGCTAATCCGAATAGGTTTAAAAAAATTACTAATAAGCTTGAGCCATCACTTTTGGTAATTTCATTATTATTCATTATTTTCGGATTATATTTCAGCCTTTTCGATAGTCCTAAGGATTATCAGCAAGGTGATGCTGTAAGGATAATGTATGTACATGTTCCTTCTGCTTGGCTTGCTTCGTTTTTATATTTAAGTTTAGCTATATCATCTATTTTTTATTTAGTCTGGAAACATCCATTAGCAGATTTGATTTCAAGTTCAATTGCTCCTATTGGGGCTTTGTTCTCTATATTAACATTAATAACGGGATCATTGTGGGGAAAGCCAATGTGGGGAACTTGGTGGGTGTGGGATGCCAGGTTGACCTCAATGCTAATATTATTTTTTTTCTACTTGGGATTTATTTTATTACATAACGCTTTTGAGAGAAAAGTCGATGGTTCTAAATCCGCGTCCGTTCTTGCTATAATTGGAATTATAAATCTACCTATAATAAAATTTTCTGTTGATTGGTGGCACACGCTACATCAACCAGCGAGTATACTAAAGTTTGACGGTCCTTCTATCGACAATCAGATGTTACTTCCATTAACTCTAATGATAATAGGGTTTGGCCTTTTTTCTCTTTATTTAATAATTGTTAATGTTAAGACAAAGTTAATTGAGAAAAAATGTGAGGCACTTATATTAAAATTAAATCTTAAAGAACTTTTGTAGATTGGTTATAATATGCATATAACACCTTGGATATTTGAAAGTTATAATCTTTATATATTACCTAGCTATATTTTAACTTTGTTATGTATTGGCTTTTTATTTATTCGGTCGATTTACCAATCAAAAAAAGCAAAAAAGTTATTAGAAAAACTGTTAAATTCTGATAATTAATGTTTCCTTAAATTCAAAGTGGACTAAATGAACCCTAAATATAAACGTCTTTTAATATTATTTTTAATTTTAAGTATTCTTGGGGTGGCTACTAAACTAGTTTTAATGGCTCTTGAAGAAAATATTATTTATTTTTACACTCCAAATGAATTAAAAAAGAAATATGGGAATGTTAAAAATGTTGAGAACAAAATTAGAATTGGAGGCCTGGTACTTGAAGATTCAGTAGTAATTAGTAAAAATGAATCAATCTTTGAAATTACCGATAAAAAAGATAATATAAAAGTTTTTTTTAAAGGACAACTTCCAGATTTATTCAGAGAAGGTCAGGGTATAGTGGCTGAGGGTATTTTAAAAGATAATAAGTTAATTGCCAACCAAGTTCTAGCAAAACATGATGAGAATTATATGCCACCAGAAGTCGCAGACGCTCTAATCAAAAGTGGTGTGTGGCAGGGAGAAAAGAAAAAATGATCCCAGAAATAGGACATATATTTCTTATAATTACCTTTGTTGCAACAATCATGCAGATATTATTTTGGATATATAATTTAAAATCATTTGACGGCTTTACAGTTCATATTCTTAAAAGGAGTGCCTTAATAAATTTTTTATTTATTTTGTCATCTTTTTTTATTTTAACTTATAGCTTTGTTATCTCAGATTTTTCTTTGCTACTTGTTTCAAATAATTCGCACTCGCTCAAACCCTTAATATATAAAATTAGTGGTGTTTGGGGAAATCATGAAGGCTCTCTATTACTTTGGGTATTGATTTTATCCACATTTACTTTTCTAATTTCAATAAAAAATTCTAGTATGAACTCCAAACTTCTATCCTCAATAATAGGCGTGCAAACAATAATATTATGCCTTTTCTTAGCTTTTATTCTATTCACTTCTAACCCATTTGAAAGAGTTCAAGTACTGCCTATAGATGGACGGGGATTAAACCCGCTACTTCAAGACCCAGGGTTAGCCTTACATCCACCTATGCTATATATTGGTTATGTAGGTTTATCAGTTTCATTTTCGTTTGCAGTTGGTGCTCTAATTACTGGTCAAATAAATAAAGAATGGGCCCAGCAAATGATGCCATGGATATCAATTGCTTGGTCTGCTCTAACAATTGGCATAGCCTTGGGAAGTTGGTGGGCTTATTACGAATTGGGATGGGGTGGATGGTGGTTTTGGGATCCAGTTGAAAATGCGTCATTTATGCCTTGGTTAATTGCAACTGCTTTATTACATTCAGTAAGAGTATTAGAAAAAAAACTTGTATTAATTAATTGGATCATTCTTTTATCAATCTTAGCTTTTTCATTTTCGCTATTGGGAACTTTTATTGTTAGGTCTGGGTTACTAACCTCAGTTCATGCATTTGCATCAGACCCATCTAGAGGAGTTTTTATTTTGATTATATTGGCAATTGCCATAGGTGGTCCATTAATTTTGTATGCTTTGAAAAGTTCATCATTCAATGAACATAAAGTACAATTTAATTTAATGAGTAAAGAAAGCGCTATTTTAATAAATAATTTATTTCTGACTACAGCAACAGCTACTGTCCTAATTGGAACTTTATACCCTCTATTTTTAGATGCATTTAATGGTAACAAAATTTCTATTGGGCCCGCCTACTATAATGCAACCTTTGCTCCAATTATGGCTCCAGTGGTTTTTTTAATGGCAATTGCCCCCTTGTTAAATTGGAACCAAACCAAAAATAAGAATTTATCCAAAAAATTAATTTTCCTTATTATAGCAACATTCTTCGGTATGATATGTTTATATATGATTGAACAATCATCATTATTCGCATTTATATGCGGCACACTTTCTATTTGGCTTTTTAGTGGTGTAGTAACTGATATTATTTCTAAAATAAAAGAATCCAAAATTAAATTTAATAAATTACGCCAGTTTTTTTTCTTTATATCAAAAATAAATCTTGGAATTCATTTTGCGCATATAGGAGTTGCAGTATTTTTAGCTGGTGTGACTGGAGAGCAGTTTTTTAAAACGGAATATAATGGAAGAAAAAATATAGGAGATGTTTTTAATGTTGGAAATCAATCATTAGAATTTAAAAAGATAAAAATGCTAGACGGTCCTAATTACAAATCTCAAACTGCAACCTTTAATCTACTAAAAAATGGTAAGGTTATTAATAAACTAAAACCAGAAAAACGTTTTTACCCGACAGAAAAAAGTCAAACAACAGAGGCTGCAATCTTAACTGGTTTTTTAGGTGATACATATCTAGTACTGGGAGATGGTAATAAAGAAATTGGTTGGTCAATTAGAGTTTATTTTAATCCTTTAGTTTCATGGATTTGGGGAGGCGCTTGCCTAATGGCTTTAGGTGGATTGGTATCAATTTTACAAAATAGAAAATCTAGAAAAATAATAAATTAAAAAATATGAAAAATAATTTCTCAATTTTAAAAACTTTACCACTCACATTCTTTTTATTAATATTTTTTATTTCGGCATTAGTACTATATCAACTGAAAAATGAACCCCAAAAAGTACAATCTATCAAATCACAATTAATTGGTAAAAACATTCCTGAAATATTAATCCCAGAAGTTAAATATTTTGGATCATTAAATCAAAAACAAAATCTAAATTTCAAAAATTTTGAAAATCAAATATTTGCTGTAAACTTTTTTGCATCTTGGTGTGCTCCGTGCAGAATAGAAGTACCAATTATGGAGGAATTAAGTAAAATTATACCTGTAGTTGGCATTGCTTATAAGGATAAATTTATAGATACAAAAAAATTTTTAACAGAATTTGGCAACCCTTATAAAAATGTTGGGCTTGATGATTATGGCAAAGTCGCAATTGAATGGGGCGTGTATGGAGTACCTGAAACATTTTTAATTAATGAAAAAGGTAAAATTATTTATCGTCACGCTGGTCCATTATTATATGATAGTTTCAAGTTTGAAGTTTTACCTTTAATACAAGAAAATTAAAAAATGTTTAGAAATATAAAAATATTCCTGTTTTGTTTGGTTTTATCAATATCTCAGAATAATTTATTAGCTGACATAAATAGTCCCCATAAAGATTTTATTATAAAAAAGACAAGGGAAATTTCTCAAAATATTAAATGCCTTGTTTGTCTAAATCAAAGTATTGATGATTCTAATTCAGAAATAGCTAAAGACTTAAAAGTCTTAATAAAAGATAAATTACAAGACGGAATAAGTGATGAAGAAATATATAATTTTTTGAGAGACCGATATGGGGATTCTATTTTGTTAAAACCACCATTAAAAATAAATACAATTTTATTATGGTTTTTACCTTTTATAATTTTAGCTTTTGGTTCGTTTTTTGTTATAAGGTTTTTAAAATCTAATTATAAATAAAAGAGCCTTACACAATGCTATTTATTATTATCTTTGCTTTAACTCTTCTATTAACAATTTATATTTTTAAAGGTTTATCTAATGAAAATTTAACTCTAAAGATTGGGTTAAGGCCAAAATCAAAAAAACTTTTATTTTATATTGGGGGGATATCTCTTTTTTTACTTAGTTCCATTCTCTACTATGAGTTAGGAAGCCCATTTATAGACATGAATAAACTCCATACGGCTAAGGAAAAACTTTTAAAAGAAAATATCATTCAAGACAAAAATAGAAAACAAGATTTAAAGATATTTGAAGAATTAGTTTCTAAGTCTAAGAAAAGTCCCAATAATATTAATATACTTCTAGAATTAGCGGCAACCGCATCACGAATTAACAAGATTGATGTTGAAATTTCAACACTTACTAGAATTTTATCTATTAAAAATTCACCAAGATTAAAATCTTTACTGGCTCAAGCAATTGTAAGAAAGGCTAATGGTCAAGTGACATCAAAAGCAAAAATGTTAATTAATGAAGCATTATCTGATAACCCAATGGACCCTGGAGCAAATTTCTTAAATGGATTGTTACAATCACAAGTTGGAAATGAAAAAAAGGCATTTGAAATATGGACAAAATTATATAGAAATACCTCCAGCGATGATGCTTGGGAAAAAGATCTTGAAACTAATATTCGTTCGGCTGCGAGAAATTTAGGTATTTCTGACCAAGTTTTAGACAAAAGTCTTAAAAAAAGATTAAATATAAATTCTCCAATTACTAGTGAAATTTTGAATTTAAACGAGAAGGATCAAAAAATTAGGATTAACCAAATGGTCGAACAGCTTGCATCTCGCTTAACAAAAAAAAAAGAAGATTTAGATGGCTGGGTTAAATTATACAAATCATATAAAGTTCTTAATAATATGGATAAAGCTATAAATGCATTACGCACTACTATAGAAATTAGCCCTCAAAATCTGAATCTTAAAAAAACACTTTTAAAAGAATTGTTACCTCCTCAAAAAGACCCAAACTTCACCCCCGAAATAGACAGGCTTGTTAATGAAATATTAGAAAGCGAACCTAATAACATAAATGCTTTATTTTTTAGAGGTTTGAAAGCTTTTAAAACAGGTGAAGATAAAATAGCAATCGATAATTGGACTATATTGTTAAGTCAACTTCCACCAAAGTCACAAATGGCTCTTGAACTTTCGAAAAAACTAGAAAGTATTAAAAAATAGTTTAGTCTTTTTTAATCTGATGTTTTTGCATTATTGGTAATGATAGTAGACCGAAACCAAGAGATAAAACTGGAATACCAAAGGCTTTAAAAGAGACCCATTGATCAGTCGTTAAATTACGCCAAGCTATTTCATTAGCGATAGCCATGATAATAAACATACCAACCCATAACCAAGTCAGTTTGTTCCAACCTTCTAAATCTAAATTTACTGCAGATTTCATAATAGCAGCCAAAGGATTTTTACCTAAAATTTTTCCTGATGCAAGGATGCCGGCTATTATTATAGATACAATAGTGGGTTTTATCTTTATAAAAAACTCATCGTCAAAAAAAATTGTTAATCCACCAAAAAAAACAACTGCAACACATCCAGCTGCAGCCATCATTGGTATATTTTTAAACCAATACCATGATAGAATAAGAGAAAATAGAGTACTTGCAACTAAAACTGCCGTACCTGCCATTATCCCATAAAAATAATTTACTCCAAAAAACAACAATAAAGGTCCCATTTCTAATATAGACCTATATCCTTCTTTTTTATTAACTTCTTCCAACTGCAACCTCCTAGGCTAAAATCAAACTTTTACTATGTATAAATTCTTCTATATTATCTGTCGCCAACCTTAAAATGTCTCCATTTTTTGAAAATCTGGTATCCTCACTTAATATTCGCCTCCATTCTTTAGCACCAGGAAGGGAGTTATACAAACCTAAAATATGTCTAGTAACTGCATGAACACAACCTTCTTCTTTTTTCATAAACTTATCTATGTAATCTGCCATTTCCATGGCGACTTTATATCTAGATTTGATCTTTTCTTCACCATTAAACACAATTCTATCCATAGAAGATAATATATATGGATTTTTATATACTTCTCTACCAATCATAAACCCATCTAGTGCAAACTTACTTACTAAATCTTGGCCTTCTTTTATAGATTTAATACCGCCATTAATAACAATTTTTAAATCAGGTCTTCTTTTTTTTAATAGTCCAACCCTATTATAATTTAAAGGAGGTATCTCCCTATTTTGCTTTGGACTTAGACCTTTTAAAAGTGCTTTTCTAGCATGGATCACAAACAAATCGATACCATTTTCAGATATTTCATCAATGAATTCATCTAGTCCTTGCACCTCATGCATATCATCAACACCAATCCTACATTTTATAGTTATAGGTATTTGACAATTATTTTTTATAATTTTAACGCATTCAGCAACTAGTTTAGGATTCTTCATTAAGCATGCACCAAAAGCACCATTCTGCACTCTATTAGATGGACAACCAATATTTAGGTTAATTTTGGAGTAGCCATAATCTTGTCCATACTGCGCAGCCAAGGCTAATTTTTTAGGATTATTACCTCCCAATTGAAGAACACAAGGTAACTCTTCTTTGTTAAAGTTTAATAATTTTTCACGAGGCCCAAATATTATAGCATCTGCAGAAATCATTTCAGTATATAAAGTTGAACAATTAGACATGAGTCTAAAAAAATATCTACAATGTTTATCTGTCCATTCCATCATTGGAGCAACAGAAAATTTTTCGTCAAATGCCACAATACTATCTATAATATATAAAAATCATAATAAGTTATTTACAATATTTAAAAAAAATATCCAACATTTATAAAATTACTTAAGCCTCTTAATAATTTTTCATTCATAGAAATTTAATTTTTGGAGACGACAGTACTTTTTTAATGATGACTATGTTTTTTCTTTTTAATGATGTTTATTTTTGCTTTAACTGGCATATCTAATAATATTGTACCAGCATTTTGAAAAGTAAATCTAACTTTATATTTATTCATAACCTTAAGAGGCTTAAGTAATTTTATGAACATTATATGAAAACCACCCTGTCTAAAAATTAGTTTTGAGTTAGCCTTTATAGTTATACCCTTATCCACATGTTTCATTTTCATGATATCATTTTCAACGGTCATATTGTGTAATTCGGTTTTTTCTGAAAAATGCGATACTAAATGAATTAAGTGTTCATCTTTTTTATTTGTATTTTCAATTGTCAAATAACCTGAAGTAATTTTTTGATTAGCAAATACTTCATTAATCTTAAGATCAGAAAATACCAAGCCCTTAATACTAATTGTTTCTGAAAAACAAGTTGAAGATATTATAAATAAAATAACCAGAAATAAAATTTTATAAATATATTGAAATAGCAACATAGATTTTTATCCATAACTAAGTTAAATTATGCTATAAATCTTTGATACGTTGATGTCAAACTCTACATAGGTAATAAAACAGTTGAATGCAATTATCCCAAAACCCGATTACAAAAATTATTAATGATAAGCTAAAATTCAAGGATTGTAAAAATCTAAGTAATCTTATTTTTGATCAACAAAGAATTGCTGAGTTTCAATTTGAATTTCAAAGTCTTAAAGTGGATATAACAAGACAGAACCTAGACAAAGAAATTAAAGATGATCTAATTAATCTTGCTAAGAAAGCAAATATTAAGTCAAAAATTAAAAGAATGATGTCAGGAGCAAAAATAAATCGCTCCGAAAACCGGTCTGTTGACCATTTCAATCTTAGAAAAAAAGAACGTTTTGAAACAAAAGAATGGAAAAATCTTATTAATTTTACGAAAATCATTTTAAATAAAAAATCATTCAAAAGTATTGTAAATGTTGGCATTGGGGGATCTGACTTAGGACCATTGATGGTTAATCAAGCACTAAAAAGTTTTTATAAAGGACCTAAGGTTTTTTATATTTCAAATATTGACCCAATAACTCTAATAGAAGTATTTGAGAAATGTGACCCTAAAACTACTTTATTTATAATAACGTCTAAAAGCTTTGGAACTCTTGAAACTCTTGAAAATGCAAAAATTATATATAATTGGCTCACAGAGAATAACGTTAGTTTGAATGATGCAATGGTGGCTGTTACTTCATCTGAAAAAAAAGCTAAGAAATGGGGATTTAAAAAATCTAATATTTTTCAAATTTCTGAAAATATTGGAGGAAGATTCTCATTATGGTCTTCAGTAGGAATGTCGATTTTGTGTGGTTTAGGAGAAGATAATTACAAGAAATTTTTGAATGGCGCCGAGATAATGGATCAACATTTTGCTAATGAGGAAATTGAGAGCAATATTCCGATTATTTTATCTTTACTTAGAATATGGAATCGAAATTTTTTGAAACTCAACAACCACTGTATTGTTCCATATACTGACAGTCTTTCTAAATTGCCCGCCTGGGCACAACAGTTAGAAATGGAAAGTAATGGGAAAAGTGTTGATGTAGAAGGTCAACCTTTACAAATGCCAGCAAGTCCAATTATTTGGGGAGAAGTTGGTACTAATGCTCAGCATAGTTTTTTTCAATTTTTACACCAAGGCTTGGAAACCAGCCCTGTAGATATACTTGTACCTCGGAAGCCAATAAAAGACGCAAAATTTAGTCATATTGTTAATAATCATAAACATTTAGTTATAAATGCAGTTGCTCAAGCAGAAGCGTTAGCTATTGGCTCAGTAGATTTAGCTAATGCAAATAAAAACTTTCCAGGAAATCGGCCATCTACAATTATAAGTTGGGATGAAAATAATCCATTTTCTATTGGAATGTTAATTTCGCTATATGAAAATATTACAATTGCATCTGGATTTTTATGGAACATTAATAGTTTTGACCAGTGGGGAGTAGAGCTTGGTAAAAGTACTGCTAACAAAATTTCTAATGACGAAGGGTATGAAGAATTAAGTCCCTCTGCCAGGGAATTTTTGCAAAAGCAAGTATAGAAATAGATTTATTTTTTAAAATTTTAAAAATTTACAAATTTGACTTTTACTTCTAAGAATTAAATGAACCTTCAAGTATTTATACTTTTATAATGAAATTAGCTTTATAAAATAGAGAAAAATAAAATGACACAAACTGTAAGAAATTTAATTAACAATAATGATGATGAAAGTATTGCGATATCATCAAGTGATGGTAGTAAAATCAAGTACTCAGACTTGAAAAAACATATTTTTGACATATCTGGGCAACTCAGCAAAAAAGGTTTTCTAAATTCAGATAGAGCAGCGATCGTTCTCAAAAATGGGCCTGAGATGGCGACAACTTTTTTAGCAGTAGCAAGTTATATGTCTGCTGCGCCACTAAACCCCTCTTACAAGTTTAGTGAATATGAATTTTATTTAAAAGATTTAATGCCTAAATTCGTAATTGTGGAAAAGAATAGTAGTAATCCTGTTGTTGAAGCTGCAAAAAAATTAGGTATAGAAGTGTGTGAAATCAAAAAAATAGATAATGCGCCAACCGGAATATTTAATCTTTATGATGAAAGTTCTAGTTTTGAACTATCTAAAGAAACATATGAGGCTCTGGTACTTCATACATCTGGAACTACATCTAGACCTAAAGTAGTACCTTTGACAAATAAAAATATTTATTCTTCTGCAGTAAATATTTCAAATTCTCTTAAATTGAACTCAGATGATCATTGTTATAATATTATGCCTCTTTTTCATATACACGGCTTAATTGCAATATTGTGTTCATCAATATTTTCAGGAGCCTCAGTTTATGCAAGTGACGGTTTTAATGCATTAAAATTTTTAGATATAGCAAAAAAAGAAAAAATATCTTGGTATTCAGGGGTTCCTACTATGCATCAAGGAATATTGATGAGGGCAAAGAAAAATATAAAACTTGCAGAAAACCTCTCACTGAGATTTATAAGATCATCCTCAGCATCTTTACCACCAGCCGTTTTTGAAGAATTAAGAGAAGTTTTTAAAACAACTGTCATTGAAGCTTATGGAATGACCGAAGCATCTCACCAAATGACGTCAAATCCAATGCCTCCTCAGATTCAAAAAGCTGGATTTGTTGGTAAACCTGCAGGTCCTGAAGTGTGCATAATGGATGCCGACGGAAACATACAGAAAAATGGTTATGAGGGAGAAGTTTGTATTAGGGGTGATAATGTAACTACTGGTTACGAAAATAATGATGAAGCTAATAAATCTTCGTTTATTAATGGCTGGTTTAGAACTGGTGACCAAGGGTTCTTTGATAATGATGGTTATTTAAAAATTTCCGGAAGATTAAAAGAAATTATCAATCGTGGAGGCGAAAAAGTGTCTCCTCTAGAAATAGATAATATATTAATGGAACATGAAGCAATTGAACAAGTTGTTACTTTTGGGGTAAAGGATAAGTTACTAGGAGAAGCTATAGGCGCTGCCATTGTCCTAAAAAATGAGAAAAAATGTTCTGAAATTGAAATTAAAAGTTATGCACGAAATCATCTAGCTGATTTTAAAGTTCCCAAATATATAAGTTTTTTAAAAGAAATACCCAAAGGAGCCACTGGCAAACTTCAAAGGATAGGTCTTGCTGAAAAACTCGGCTTAGAATAGGAAATTAATATGATTAACATTTGCGTATTTGGTGCCGGAGCAATAGGTGGCTATATTGGATGCAGCTTAAGTAAAGCTGGAGCAAACGTTTCATTGATAGCTAGAGGGCCTCACAAAGAAGCTATTAAAAAAAATGGTTTAACCTTAATTTCAAATAATAAATCAGAAATATTTAAATTGAAAGTCACTGAAAATGCGAGTGAATTAGGTACTCAAGATTATATAATTATTGGTGTTAAAGCTCATGCAATTTCAGGGATCGTTAATCAATTAAAGCCCCTTTTAAATGACAACACTGCTATTTTGTCCGCAGTTAATGGATTACCATGGTGGTATTTTTATAAATCTGACACAGGTACAAAACTTGATAACACTCACATAGACTCAGTAGATCCCCATGGAATTATCTGGAAAACTCTTAATCCAAAACGAGCATTAGGTTGCGTTGTTTACCCAGCATGCGAAATTGAAAAGCCAGGCACTATAAAGCATATAGAAGGAAATAGATTTAGCCTTGGTGAACCAAATGGAATAAATTCAGAAAGATTAAAGATATTATCCGATCTATTTATAAAAGGTGGGCTAAAAGCTCCTCAAAAAAAGAATTTGAGAGATGAAATTTGGATTAAACTTTGGGGAAATTGTTCTTTTAACCCTATAAGCGCTATTACTGGGGCAAGCTTAGATGTTATAGGTAATGACCCAAGTTCAAGACTATTGATAAAAGAAATAATGGAGGAGTGCCAAAGAGTTGGTAAAGCAATTGGAGTTAACTTCAGTGTAACAATTGAAAAACGCATTGATGGTGCATCATCTATAATTGGCCATAAGCCTTCAACACGACAAGATATTGAAATGAAACGACCTTTAGAAATTGACCCTATTATGAGCGCAATTATAGAAATTGGAGCAAAACTAAATATACCAACACCAATGTTAAAACATATGAATGGAATACTTAAATTAAAAGCTGATTATTTAGGCTTGTATAAAAGAAGCCAACTAATAGAGGATTTAACAATTTAAATTTTGAAAAGGATTTCTTCCTTCTTTGTCTTCAATTTCTATTATCCAACAATCGCTATCTATTTCTATTTCTTTATTAATTCTTTTATCTATGTCAATATTTTGTAATTTATTTTCAGGATATAAATTTACAAATTCTACAACATCATTCTTATTAATTAAATCATATTTCAAAATACGTGTGAAAAGCTTGGCATAACCATCTAGCGTATCAACTTTAACAAAAATAGCACCAGCCTCTCTATCACCTCTTTTAGTAATATAAGCGTTGGTAAAATTTCTTTCTGCCGCTCTAATTCCTGCGTTTATTAGTATTTCTGATTTTAATTCAATTATCATCACAAAAATATCATGAGTTTAAAAATCTGAGCATCTTCCCGCTTTCTCCCAATCTCCATATCTAGTTGGTTCTAATCCCGTAGGACCTCCTTTTTCTTTGGGAGCGGTCTTATTCTCGGACACATTCTCGTTGGAATCCTTTTCTTCTTTTTGTATAATTGATTTTGTAATTTTACTATCCATTAGTATAAACCTTCTTATTAGCCAATATCTAAATTATTTACATAATATTTATTATTTATACAAATACAAGGAAGTAGTTTTGATAGAACAAAAAACATCTAACACCCAAAAAAAAATAAACAAGACTGTAAGACTTGTAGCATTAGAAATTTGGATACTTGTTTTTTACAAGAATAAAAAATTTGACGATATTATTATAAAATCTTTTGACTTTAATAAATTAGATAAACGAGACAAATCTTTTCTATTTTTACTTATAAACACATGTATGAGAAGGCATAACCAAGCTCAAAAAATTTATAATAAATACTCAAGGTTTGGGATAAAGAAAAAAAATCGTTACTTAAATAGCATTTTAGTTATTGCTACAATTCAATTAATTTGGTTAGAAATAGCGCCTTATGCAGTATTAAATGAAGCAGTAAATCAAGCTAAAATTTATATTGGTGACAAACAATCTAAGCTCGTAAATGCAATTTTACGTAAAATAGTTTCAAATAAAAATGATTGTTTAAACTTCATTCCTGAAGATAAATACAACCTACCAGAATGGCTATTAAAAAGTTGGACTTCTTCATATGGTGAAAAAAATGTCAATGAAATAGCAAAAATAGCCATGGAACCACCACCACTAGATATAGTTATTTCAAATAAAATGAAAAAGAGTGAATTGGAGCAATTTCAACTCAATACCTCAGGTGAAAAAATCTTGCCTAATGTAATAAGATGTAATTTAAAAGAGTCAGTTGAAAGTTTACCATTATTTTCTGATGGTGTGTGGTGGATACAAGATGCAGCATCCCAAATACCCTGTAATTTATTGTTGTCTAAAATAAAACAACATTTTTCTCAATCTATTGATTCTATTAAGTTAGTAGACATGTGTTGCGCTCCTGGAGGAAAAACAGCTCAACTTTTAGATAATAAGTTAGACGTTGTATCTATTGAAAAAAATAAATTGAGATCTCATAAATTTAAAGAAAATATGAAGCGACTTAACTTTAATCCCAATTTAATTAATGTTAAAGCAGAAGATTATCTACCAAGCTTTAAACCTGATGTTATTTTAATAGACGCTCCCTGTACTGCAACAGGCACTATTAGAAGAAATCCAGATATTTTTATTAAACCAGCACCAATCAATTTAGACGATTTAATTTTAAGTCAGGATAATATATTAAATAATGCTTCAAAAATATTGAAAAAAAATGGATTAATTATGTATGTTACATGCTCTCTTCAAAAAATTGAAGGTGAAAGAAGGATTGAAAAATTTTTAAAGAAAAATCAAAGTTTTTCCATTGTTCCGTTTTTTTCAACTGATTATCCTATGATTAGCGATTGTATAACTAAAGAAGGCTTCATAAGAATCCTTCCAAATTATTTTAATTTTAATTCTGATGATGTTATGAATGGATCAGACGGTTTTTTTATCGCATTAGTTAAAATGGAAAATTAATTTTATGCTTAAATTTATAGATTTAATTACAAATAATTATTTTCTCAAAAAAAAGCTAAAAGTAGATGGACAGAATTCTCCTGTAAGAAGACTTACTGATAACTGGCAAGGCAATTCAGAAATTGGTAAAACAATAGTCAACGGCAAAACTAATCGAAAACTAATTAAAGATTTTAACAAGTTCTATTTTTTGAGAGATTTAAAAGCTGAGGGCAGTATTAAAGCTAGATCCATAGCACGTTCTTTAGTGTCAAATTGGATTAATGAGGAACATAATCTTCTGTCAAAGGAATTTGACTCTCAAATAATGGCAGAAAGAGTAACGTGTTGGAGTTTCAATTTTTCATGGTTTGCAGAGAGTGGCGAATTAGATTTACAAAAGAAAATTTTATATTCTATTGCATTACAGACAAAATATCTCGAGATAAAACTCACAGAAACAGATAATCACCTACAACAAATCATAATAATTAAAGGTATTTTAGTTGCTAAGTCTATTTTATTTGAAGATATAATCATTATCGATGAATTATTAAATATTATAGACCAAAAACTTGAAATTTTAACAAATAATGATGGTGGACACACCTCTAGAAGTCCTGTTCTTCATATAAATTTATTAAGGCATTTAATAGAAATTAGATCTATAGTTGGAATTTTAAAAAATGTTGATGCAGAGAACTTACATAAAAAAACAATTAAAATGGGCGAATTCTGCAGAGGCTTTCAAATGCCAAATGATTGTTTTGCATGGTTCCACGGAGGATCATTAGTTCCTAAAGATATTATAAAACAAACTTTAAACAGGATTGGTTACAAAAATAGAATTTTTCAACTTGCAGAAAACACTGGTTTTTGTAGATTATCCAATATGGACACAGTTGTGTTTGTAGATATTGGTTTAAAACCAATAGTAAGTAATAATACAAAAGCGAGTTTATTTGCGTTTGAGTTTTTTTATAAAAAAGAAAAAATTATTTCTAATCTAGGAGAATTAACTAAATCTAGTATTAAAAGTGCTAAAAATTCATTAGCGTCATCTGCTGCTCACTCTACTTTAAATATTGATGATAGAAATAATATAGATCTAACAGGAAAAAGAAAAACTGAGATATTAGAAGTCAAATACGGAAAGACAAAGGATGGAAATTTATTAGATTTAACACATTCTGGTTATAAGACTATTTTTGGGATAAATCACAACAGACAAATTTATCTATCCAATAAAAAAAATGAAATAAGGGGAAAAGACGTAATCATAAATCTTGGAAATATTGGTACAATACCCAAAATGGCAAATATTCACTTTCATTTAAATCCAAGCATTGAACTTATAAAAACTAGAAGTGGTTCAATTTTATTAAACCACTCAAAGGGCTTTGTTTGGAAAATGACCTCTGACAATCAAGATATAATTATCCAGGATTCAGTTATGTTTACCCCAAAAGGTCCTACTCCTTGTAAAGAAATAATGATAATTATGAAGCTTGAAAAAATAAGGGCTTATAAGATGATCTCTTGCAATTGGGCATTTCAATTACAAAAGTAGACTGAGTTTAAATTAATAGAAAATATTTTAATTATAATGTTATCAAATTAAAGATTGGTTAAATAAAATGGACAATGTTGACAGTGATAAATTATTTACTGACAAAGTTAAAATTAAAAGGGCTTTGATTTCTGTAACCGACAAAACTAATATTGAAAAATTAGCTAAAGTTCTTCAGGATTATAATATAGAAATTTTATCAACTGGAGGCACTTCTAAATTTTTAAAAGAAAATGCAATACCAGTTAAAGATGTTTCAGATGAAACAAATTTCCCCGAAATCTTAAATGGGAGAGTAAAAACGCTCCACCCTAAAATACATGGAGGGATACTTAGCAGAAGAAATGATTCAGTTCATATAGACCAATTGCAAAAACATCATATTAAAGAAATTGATCTCCTAATCATTAATTTATATAAATTCCAGGAAACCGTAGAAAATAACAAGTATGAGACCGAAGTTATTGAAAATATTGACATTGGTGGACCTGCAATGATAAGGGCCGCAGCTAAGAACCATGAGTTTGTTACTATTTTAACTGATCCTGGGGATTACTCTAAGCTTATAAATGAACTTAAAGATGAATGTGAAACCTCATATGCTTTTAGAAAATATCTTGCTGGAAAAGCTTTTAAATTAACTAATGAGTATGATCATGCAATTTCTGACTGGTTTAATAATGAAAACATTAACTCAATTGATCTGCCTCAAACATTTTCAATAGATTTTAAAAAATTCTTTGAAATGAGATATGGAGAAAATCCGCATCAAAAAGCGGCATTTTATAAAACGAGTGACCCTAGAATTGGAATTGCTACATCTAACCAACTTCATGGGAAAGAGCTTTCATATAATAATATTAATGATGGCAATGCTGCTTATGAATTAATTTGTGAATTTAATCAGCCAGCAATTGCAATTATTAAACATGCTAATCCTTGTGGTGTAGCTGAGAACGCTAATATAAATTTAGCATGGGAAAAAGCACTACAAACAGATCCAATTAGTGCATTTGGTGGAATAGTGGCTTTAAACAGAGAATTAACCCTAGATTTAGCAAAGCAAATGAAATCTTTATTTTTAGAAGTAATAATTGCACCTTCATTTACTGAAGAGGCACTTCAAATTTTTAGGGACAAACCCAACGTAAGAATTTTAGCATCAGGATCAATACCTATACCTCAGGAAAACGGATTGGATATAAAATCTATTTCAGGAGGTATGCTGGTCCAAACTCGCGACAACAAAGTTTTACAGACAAGTGACCTGAAGATAGTAACAAAAAGAGTACCTACACAGTTAGAAATAAATAATTTACTTTTTGCGTGGAAGGTAGCAAAACATACTAAATCTAACGCCATCATATATGCCAAAGATCTTCAAACTGTTGGAATTGGAGCTGGGCAAATGAGTAGAATAGATTCCATAATGATAGCAAATGAGAAAGCTAAAAAATCTTCAATATTAGCAAACTTAAAATCTTCAATGACTTTTGAAAGTGTAGTTGCTAGCGACGCATTCTTCCCATTCGCCGATGGTTTAATAGCCGCTGCAAATGCTGGTGTTACAGCTGTAATCCAACCAGGTGGATCAATTAGAGATCAAGAAGTAATAGCTGCAGCAGATGAACGCAACATTGCCATGGTTTTTACATCATTAAGACATTTTAAACATTAATTTAAAAATAATTTTCGTCTTCAAGATATTTTATAATCTTCTTAATTAAACTAGGTATTGCTAATTTTTTTAAATTTTGACTATCAATAAACTTATAGGATTTCTTAACTGATTGATCTTTCAAAATGTCATTATTATCAATATAAGCTATTGCAATTGAACAGTTTAACTTAAAATGTGTAAATACATGTATTATTTTTTTTTCAAGAATCTTCCAATCAAGATCAAACAAAGAATCTTTTTTTGTTATAAAATTAGGTGATTTTGAGAAATAATTCTTATCTTCTTTTAGCCAACCTATGGACGGAATTACATCCATATTTGATAATAACCCTTTATTATTATTTTTCGTCATTAGAATATCACCGTGCTGATTAATTAAACAAAAAAATAAACCATATCTATTATTTTTAATTTTTTTTGGCAGTCGTTTAGGATATATTTTAGCATTATTAGTTCCACCTACTTTACAAAAACTAATTAAAGGACAAGAAGAACACCTGGGAGACTTAGGTATACAAATTAATGATCCTAAATCCATTAGTGCTTGAGCATAATCTCCATATCTTTGATTTGGCAAATACCTTTCTGAGATTTCTTCAATATATTTTTTTGATTTTTCTAATGGCTCGTCAACGGCATATAATCTAGAAAATATCCTTTCAACATTGCCATCAATAACATTTGATTTAATATCAAAAGCAATTGCCATTATAGCTGATGCAGTGTAGTTGCCAATCCCTGGCAAGGATAATAATTTGCTTTTGTCACACGGAATAATCGAATTATGATCATTAGAAATTATTTTTGCTGTCTCATGAAGATTTTTTGCCCTACTGTAATAACCTAAACCAGCCCAATAAAAGGATACTTCTTGAAAATCTGCTTTAGCCAGTTGATCAATAGTATTCCATTTTTTTACAAAATTTAAAAAATAAGGAATAACTGTTGACACTACTGTTTGCTGCAACATAATTTCTGATAAATACACAAAGTAAGGATTGGGCAACTCCCCAGATAAAGCTCTCCAGGGCAAATTTCTTCTATTTTTGTCATACCAATTCAATAATAAATTAGAAAAACTTTTGTAATTATCTTTTTTTGTCTTATTCATGGTTTATGTATATATTATGATATCTGTTAAAAATATTCTTTTAAAAAAATTGTTATTTGTAATATGAAGCCATTAGTAAAAATTACAGAAAATATTGTTGAAAAAAAGTTAAGCAGACTTGGTGCCGTTCAAACACATATTTTACTAAATTGGAATTATATAGCAGAACATTATTCTAATATTACAATTCCTGATAAAATTAAGTTTAATAGAAACAAAAATACTGATGGCCAAATTACTATAAAGGTTCAAAATGGTTTTGGACCAGAAATTCAACACGCTATTCCATTTTTGCTAAATCAAATAAACTCAAGATTTGGCTATAAGGCTATAACAAAAATCAAAATAATACAGTGTGAACTTGGATATATTAAAAAAAAAGAAAAAAACGTTTTTCAACAAAAAGTTTTTACTAATGAACCAAACTTAATTTCTAATATTTTGCCAGATGGAGAACTAAAATTAGCAATGCAAAGGTTCGAAGTTTCCCGAAAAAAAATGCTCTGATATTTTAAATATCTATTATTTAATAAGTTAATTTAGTGTATAAGAATATTAATAAATAAAATGTTAAAAGGTAAAGATTTTGAAAAAACAAATTATAGTAAATAGAAGAAATACATTATTAAGTCTATTGGCTGTTAGTATTTTCCCTAAATGTAGTTATTCAAATCAAGACCCATTAAGTGACAATATGCGTAAACAATTTATGGGTTCAAAAAATGCACCGATTAAAATTAAGGAATATTTTTCTCTAACCTGTGGTCACTGCGCAAATTTTCATCTTAAGACTTTACCTCAACTCAAGGAGCGATACATTGATAATGGTAAAGTTCAATTAGAGTTTATTGACTATCCTCTTGATAGGCTTGCTATTATCGCTGCCACCTTAGCCCGAACAATTCCAACTGAGGACGGATATTTGGAAGCTATAAGCATATTATTAAAAAAACAAAAGCAGTGGGCATATTCAAAAAAGCCTCTTGATGAATTACGTTCTATAGCAAAATTATTTGGAGTTTCTTCAAAACAATTTGATGAAATTTTAAAGAATATTCCGCTTATGCAAGAAATTATTAATAAAATGGAAAAGGAGTCGAAAAATTTTAATATAGAGTCCACACCGACATTTATTATAAATAATAATCATAAAATTTCAGGCGCTTTGTCTTTTAAAGACTTTGAAAAAGAGCTTTTAACTTTAATTAAAGCAAAGAATTCTTAATATTATATAAAGGATAATTAATGAAATTCAAATCTGTTAGGATTTCTGGGTTCAAATCTTTCTTAGAACCAACTGAAATACTGATTAACGATGGCTTGACTGGGGTTGTAGGTCCTAATGGTTGTGGGAAGTCAAACATTGTTGAAGCGATAAAATGGGTTATGGGCGAGAATTCTGCACGTCAAATGCGTGGCGATGAAATGGATGATATTATTTTTGCAGGTACAAGTGAGAGACCTGCTAGAAACTTTGCAGAAGTATCTATTAAATTAGACAATTCAGAGCGAAAAGCTCCAGCAAATTTTAACCACCTTGAAGAAATTGAAATTTCTAGAAAAATTGAAAGAGAAAAGGGATCAATCTATAGGGTTAATTCAAAACAAGTTAGAGCAAGAGATATACAATTAATTTTTGCTGATAATGGAACCGGTGCGCGTTCGTCAGGGATAGTTAGTCAAGGTAGAATAGCACAAATAATAGATGCAACCTCTGAAGATAGAAGAATAATTCTTGAAGAAGCAGCAAATATAAAGGGGTTACATAACAGAAGACATGAGGCTGAACTAAAACTAAATGGAGCTGATGAAAATCTAAATAGATTAATGGACATTGAGCAAACTTATCAAGATCAGCTTATAGAATTAGAAAAACAAGGAAGAAAGGCTGCTAGATATAGATCAGTAGGTGACAGACTAAGAAAAGCTGAGGCAACTTTGTTTTTAACACTCTTAAATACGGCAGAAAATGAGTTTAATGATTTTAAAAAACATTTAGATATAGCCAAAGAAAATATAAATAAAGGACAATTTAATGTATCCAAACACACTGAAGCAAAACAAGAAATTTTAGATGAATTACCTGAATTTAAAAAATTAGAAACCAAAAAGATAACAGTTTTACAATCTTTGAATATAACAAAAATTAGATTAGAAGAAGAGAAATCCTCTGCCAAAACAACTTTAAACAATACCTTAAATCAAATTTCCCAAATAGAAACAGACATCCAAAGAGAAGTTGAAATTAAACAAGATGCAAAGAAAACATTGTTGAACCTATTTATAGAAGAAGAAAAGTTAAAATCTGAGTCAACAAATTTTTTGACTAAGAAAACTGACGCCTTGAAGCTAGTAAAAGATCTAAAGGCTAAAACAGAAGAAGCAAATACAAAACTTTCCACTATAACTTCAGAAATATATTCAATTAAATCTGATAAATCAGATCTTAAAAAGCGTATATCTGTTCTAACAGATAAGATTAAAAACTCTGAATTTCAAATATCTGAATTTAACTCACAGGAAGATGAACAACTTCTTAAAAAGAATAATCAGCAATTAAGTAAATTAAAACAAATATTAAGAAATAAAAATCAAGATTTAGTGTCTAATAAACAAGAATTAATAAAATTAGAAGATAAAGAAGTTAAACTTAGTGATCAAAAGCGTAATACTGACCAAAATTTTAATGTAATTAACGCAGAATTAAATTCTCTTTCTTCGATATTAGGTGATGATACTCTAAATAAAAACTCACTAGAAAAAAGCATAAATAATATTGGTAATCTTGAAAAAGCAATAGGATCCGTTTTAGGTGAAACCTTATTAGCACCAATTCATTCCGATCAAAATCATTTTATTAAGAATACATATTGGAGAAATGATTTAAAAACTAAATTCAGCTCAGAATTACCAAAAGGCGCAATACCTATAATTTCACAAATCAAAAAAAATTCAATTTTAGACATTGCTTTGATTGGTATAGGTATAGTTAAAAATGAAGCAACTGCTTATGATCTTCAGAAAGATTTATCATTTGGGCAAGCGCTTACAACTCCAAAAGGTGGTTTATGGAGATGGGATGGTTTTGTACAACCTCAAGATGTACAAAATAGCTATTCCGAAAGACTTCAACAAATTGCAAAGTTAAGATTACTTCAAAATAAATTACCTGCTCTAAAAAAAGAACAAAAAGTTATTGAAAGTAAAATTGATGAAAATCAATTAGGTATAAATAAATGTAAACGTGATATTATTGAGTTAGAATCGCAAATATCAGAAATAAATAAAAAATCAAATACATTAGAATTAACTAACTCTAAATTAGATGCAAAACTTCTTTCATCTAAAGTTTTATTAAAAGAGCATCTAGATATAACAAAAATATCTCAAAAAGAGTTAGTTGGACTTAAAAATCAATTAAATAATTCTATTAATTTACCATCATTATTAGCTGATGAACTGAAAATAAGAAATATAGCCGATCAATGTAGAAATGAATTAGCTGACGCAATGGCATCAGAACAACAAATAAAGACACATGAAAGTTTTCAAGCAAGAAACCTAATGCAGATCAATAATCAAAGTGAGAATTGGAAAAAAAGAGAAAATGAAGCGTCCATGAGATTGATATCTTTGCAAGATAGATTGAAAAAGTTAAAAGATGATCAAAAGAGATTGACAAGTCTACCAGATGATTTTGAAAAGAGAGAAGAAGATCTCAACAAACAAATTGATAAGGCTGTTCAAGAAAAGAATATTGCCTCTGATAAATTAGTACATACTGAGACTAATCTTCATAATATAGAAAAATTAGAAAGGGAAGCAGAACAAAAAGTTTCATCCTTTCGTGAAGAAATGATAAAAATAGAGGCCTCGCTGAATCTTGCTAGAACCAAAATACAGAACATTGAGGCTAGAGTTTTTGAAAAGCTAAGAATAAACACAGATAAATTGCTTGAAATTGTCGGTTTTAATGAAAAAAATAATTTAAATGTTTCTATTGAGTTATTAGAAAGAACTGTTCAACGTCTTATAAATGAAAGGGAATCACTAGGTGCAGTAAATTTGCGTGCAGAAGAAGAAATGAAAGAGATGAAAGAAAAAATTGAGACCATGTCAACTGAAAGAATTGATCTAGAATTAGCAATAGAAAAACTTCGAACTGGAATTTTTGAACTTAATAAGGAAGGTAGGCAGAGATTAAAAGATAGCTTTAATGATGTTAACAAAAATTTTAAAGATCTTTTTCAAAAACTCTTTGGAGGTGGAGACGCTGAATTAAAATTAGTTGGAAGTGAAGATCCCCTTAAAGCAGGTTTAGAAGTTTTAGCAAGTCCACCTGGAAAGAAAATGCAACTTCTTTCACTTTTATCAGGAGGAGAACAAGCCTTAACGGCAATCTCTTTGATTTTTTCAGTATTTTTGTGTAATCCTGCGCCTATTTGTATTTTAGACGAGGTAGATGCACCACTTGATGACACAAACGTAGGAAGATTTTGCGATTTACTTAATAAAATAGTTGCAGAGACAAACACTTATTTTATGGTTGTAACGCATCATAGACTTACAATGGCTAAAATGGATAGACTATTTGGAGTTACAATGGAACAAAAGGGAATCAGTAGGTTAGTATCTGTTAATTTAGAAGAAGCTAATAGAATAAAGGACATTGCTTAAAAAAATAAATTTTTTTCAAGTAAACTCTTGACTTATTTGCTTGGTCAAAATAATTTAATCACGCTTATATGGTGTATGCGAAAGTATGTTATGAGCTCATTTAAAAAAGAAGAAAATTTGAATTCAAGAATAGATAATGCTTTAGCAAAAAAAGTGAATAAAAACGAAGTTAATAACAATAACCAAACTTTAGTTAATACATTTTCTAGAGTTGCTACTGAACTACTAGCAGGATTATTAGTTGGTGCAGGAATAGGTTGGACATTAGATAAATGGTTAGGCACAAACCCTTGGTTCCTAATATTATTTTTTTTGCTTGGTGGGGTAGCTGGGTTACTAAACCTTTGGAGAATTATAACTGGCAAAGGCCTTAAAATTGGATACTTTTAACATTTAATAAAGAAAAAATAATGAATTCACCAGTCGAGCAATTTACAATAAAAATTTTATATAACCTTAATATTATGGGCGTAGATATTTCTTTTACTAATGCTTCATTATTTATGATTTTATCTATTTTAGGATCTGTTACTTTTTTATACTTAGGAGCAAGAAAACAAGCTCTTGTACCTAACAGATTTCAGTCTCTTGTTGAAATTTCATTTGAATTCGTAGCTAATATGGTTAAAGAAAATGCAGGTAATGGTAGTCAAGCTTATTTTCCGTTCATATTTACCTTATTTATGTTTATTCTATTTGGAAATTTACTTGGGATGATCCCATACAGTTATACTTTTACTTCACAGATTGCTGTAACTTTTACATTAGCAGCTATTATATTTATCGGTGTTACACTAATTGCACTTTTTAAGCACGGAATAAAATTTTTTACATTTTTTTTTCCATCTGGTGTACCTATTGGTTTAGCACCATTGCTTATTCCAATAGAAATAATATCTTACTTTATTCGTCCAATTAGTCTATCAGTAAGATTATTTGCTAATATGTTAGCTGGTCATACTATGATGAAGGTTTTTGCTGGTCTTATAATAATGATGGGATCAGCAAGTGGTTTTTTAAAGATTGGAGCAATTTTACCTTTAATTGCTGTAATAGGTTTAACTGGACTTGAATTCTTAGTTGCTGCCTTACAAGCTTACGTATTTAGCATTTTAACATGCATGTATCTTCATGATGCACTGCATTTACATTAATTCTTAACTAAATCATATAATTAACGAAAGGAAAATAAAATGGAAATGGATGCTGCAAAATTAATAGGAGCAGGTTTAGCAGTTATAGCGCTTGCTGGTGTGGGAGTTGGTATTGGTAATATCTTTGCTTCTTTAGTTACAGCTGTTGGTCGAAATCCAGCAGCAAAAAATGAAGTTTTTGGTATAGCTATTCTTGGTTTTGCATTAACTGAGGCCGTTGCGTTGTTTGCACTTGTTATTGCACTTTTATTATTATTTACATTCTAAGTAATAAAATTTTTTGCCTGTAGCACATAAAGCTATAGGCAAAACCTATTTTAGAAGATTAATAAATGTTATATTTTACAAGAATATATTTAACTTCATTATTTATTATAAGTGTTGAATCTGTAATTGCTTCAGAAACAAAAACTGGTCTTCCTCAATTAGATCTTAACACTTATCCATCTTTGATGTTTTGGTCAATTGTTTCTCTTGCAATTGGTTTTATATTAATGAAATATTTAGTGACTCCAAATATAAAATCAATTTTAAACTCTAGAGAAACCAATATACAAAATGATTTAGTTAAAGCGAAGACTTCAAATCAAGAAGCCGAAAAAATTAAACAATCTATAATGAAAAGTCAGGAAGAGATTAAATCAAAGTCACAAAAAATTATTTCTGAAGCCATATTAGCGTCAAAACAAAGTATTGAAAAAAAAGAAAAAGAGATTTCTGAAAAATTAGAATTGAAGGTTTTAGAGGTAGAAAAAAGAATAATCAATACACAAAATACTGTTATTAATGATGTTATTAATGCTTCTGAAGAGATTACAGTTAATGTAGTCAAAAAATTTACAGATATTAAATATGATAAAAACAAAGTTAAAGAAGCAATAAAGCTAGCTTCCAAGAATATATTGATGGAGAAATAACGTGTACTTTGATGAAACAGCTTGGGTTGCAGTAGCATTTATTATATTCATTGCCTTGATTTGGAAAAAAGCAAGTAAAGCAATTGTATCAATATTAGATAGTAGATCCGTGTTAATTCAAAATGAATTAAATGAAGCCAAATCTCTTAAAGAAGAGGCTTTAGAAGAACTCAGAAAATCTTTACAAACCCAAAAAAAAGTTTCAGAAGAAGCCGAAAATATAATTCGTGACGCAAAAGAAACAGCAAAAAAAATTCAAGAAGAAGCTTATTCTAAATCTTCAGATCTCATAAAAAGAAAAGAGGAACAGGCTAATCAAAAGATTATTGCATTAGAAGCTGATGCAATAAATAATATAAAAAAAATAACTGGTAACGTTATAATAGAATCTTCAAAAATATACATTGAAGCTAATATTGATAAGAAAGAAAACGAAAACTTGATTATAGAATCATCTAATGAAATTAAATCTTCCTTTTGGGTTTAATCATCTTAGCCCCAGATAAACTTGTCCTCCATTAGGTATCTTTATATCAAAAATTGTTGCTCTGTCGACTATTTTACTACCTTTTAATAAAAACTGCGAATATGAATAATCATCTCTTTCATATTCTTTGTTGTTCAAATCGGTTGAAACTATTGATATATTTACAGGAACGAAATCTTCAATTCTAATGTCTTTTCTAATAGCCCTGACATTGACTGAAATTTCCATTTCAATATTATCATTATTTTTAGTACAATAAGCATCTACACCCCTAAAACCAATATAAACAGGCAATTTATTTTCAGATTTAACGATAATTTCAGCAGCCTTCTTGGGTGATATTACTTTTGGACAATCAACAAAATTTTTTTTAATAGCTGTACAACCATTTAAAATTAAAAAAAAACAAAGGAAAAAAAATTTTACCATTTAATAATTACCTTTTAGCATAAAAACTTTAAAACAACATTAATCTTTATTGACGTAATCAATGTAATACATCAAAAGTAAATTATGAAGAAACAAAAAATAAATTTATATTTAGCTTCTCCTAGAGGTTTTTGTGCTGGTGTTGACAGAGCTGTAAAAATAGTTGAGGAGTCTATAAAAAAATTTGGAGCTCCAGTATATGTCAGACACGAAATAGTTCATAATAAAGACGTTGTGAATTCATTAGTAAGGATTGGCGCTATTTTTGTAGATGAGGTTAAAGAAGCCCCTATAGATCGACCTATTATATTCTCTGCACATGGTGTTGCTAAATCTGTTGTTAATGAGGCTAAACGAAGGAAAATGATATCCATTGATGCTACTTGCCCGTTAGTAACAAAAGTTCATAATGAGACAATTCGTCATTATAATATTGGTCGACATGTTTTGTTAATAGGACATAAAAATCATGTTGAAGTGATAGGTACTATGGGACAAGTACCTCCAAATAGTATTACCTTGGTTGAAACAGAAGAGGACGCTTACAAAGTGAAAGTTTCTGATCCTAACAATTTAGCTTATGCAACTCAAACTACTTTATCATTGGACGATACTAGCAAAATTTTAAACATAATTAAAAATAGATTCCCTAATATCAAAGGACCAAGTTCTGAAGATATATGCTATGCGACTACAAATAGACAATTAGCCGTAAAATCAATGTCAAGATTATGTGATTATATTTTGGTAATAGGTGCAGAAAATTCTTCAAACTCAGTTCGCTTAGTTGAAGTAGCATTGTCACACGGTGTTAAAAAAGCCATTTTAATTCCTAATGAAGAAAAATTAAATATGTTTTTAAATAAATTTAATCCTAAAATTTCACCTAATATTGGGTTAACAGCAGGAGCTTCGGCTCCTGAAACTTTAGTACAAGTTTTAATATCAAAACTAAAAAAGGATTTTGAAGTTAATCTGATAGATCATGAAGTCACAAAAGAAAATGTAAAATTTAATTTACCCAAAATGTTAAGATAAGAAATTAGGACAATTCATTGGCAGTTTATACTAATTTAAATGAAGATCAACTTTATGACTTTTTAAAAATATATAAAATTGGTGAATTAATTTCATTTCACGGGATTACCGAAGGCATAGAAAATAGTAATTTCCATTTAAAAACTACTAGTGGTGAATTTATTCTTACTATTTTTGAAAAGAGGGTTAACAAAAAAGATTTACCCTTTTTTATAGATGTCATGTTAAACCTCAGTAAAAAAAAATTTTTTTGTCCAAGGCCAATCATCGATAGAAAAAATAATTACATCCAAGAATTAAATGGTAAGCCCGCTATTATTGTAAACTATTTACAGGGAAAATCTAAAACTAAAATTACGAAGAAAGATTGTTATAAAATTGGATCTAAAATGGCGTCAATGCACATTAAAACTAAAGATTTCTCTTCTGAAAGGAAAAATTCTCTTTCAATAAATGAATTGAAAAAACTTATTGAAGAATGTCGTACTACAATTTCTGATGAATTTTTAAATAAAATTAAACCAAATATTTTAAAAGAAATACAAAGTACATTTAATTACTGTGTAAAGTTTTGGCCACTAAATTTGCCCAAAGGTTTTATTCACGCGGACCTTTTTCCTGATAATGTGTTTTTTCACGAAAATGAAGTGTCAGGCGTAATTGATTTTTACTTTTCTTGTACTGATATTTTATCTTATGACTTAGCTATAGCAATAAATGCTTGGTGTTTTGATAATGAAAAATTTTTTAACCAAGAAAAATATCAATTTTTACTTGATGGATACAACTCTGTAAGAAAATTAAGTAATGATGAAATTTTTTATTTGCCTCTTTTATCTATGGCTGCTTCTATGAGGTTTTTGCTTACGAGGTTATATGACTGGGCACATACTCCAAAAGGTGCAAATGTTCTTCCTAAAAACCCCAAAGAATATATAAATAAATTAAAACATTTTAGAGAAAGTGTCGAAAAAATAAATTATCATGGAACTTAATAGCTATGAATGAAGTTACTATTTACACAGATGGTGCATGCTCAGGTAATCCTGGCAAAGGTGGATGGGGTGCTATATTAATATACGCTAAAGAAGAAAAATACATATCAGGGTCAAAACGATTAACAACAAATAATCAAATGGAATTAACTGCTACTATTCAAGCACTCAAAACCATTGTAAAGCCTTGCAAAATAAGGTTATATACAGACTCGCATTATGTAAAAAATGGTATCACTACTTGGATTTTTAACTGGAAAAAAAATGGATGGAAGACCGCTAATAAAAAACCTGTTTCCAATAAAGATTTATGGTTAGAGTTAGATAAGTATGTTGACTTTCATTCAGTAAATTGGTTTTGGGTAAAAGGGCATTCAGGCAATCATTATAATGAAATTGCAGATGAATTAGCTGTAAAAGCTATGAACGAGGGATGTTAGATATTACAAATGTTTTAATAAGTTCTCAGCTGATGAAACTTCAAAAGCACCTACCTCTTCAACAAATAATTTAGTTATAATATTATCCTCAACGACCATAGAAAATCTCCTTGACCTACGTCCCATAACTTTCCCAAAATCCATATCTAATCCCAAGGCTTCTGAGATTGAACAGTCTGTATCTGCAAGCATGTCTATTTTTCCAACTATATTATTTGATTCTCCCCAAGCATGCATAACATGTGGATCGTTAACTGCCATACATGCAACTACGGATACACCTTTTTTTAGAAATTGTTCATAATTTTTAATATAACTAGGTAAATGTTTAGCAGAGCAAGTGGGAGTAAAAGCACCAGGTAGAGCAAAAAGGACAACTTTTTTTAAATTAAAATATTCTTCAGTGCTAATATGTTTGATACCTTCATGATCCTTTAAAAGAAAAGTACCAGATGGGAAACTATCTCCTACACTTATCGACATATAAACTCCTCAATTTTAATAAGTTCATACAATAAACAAATATAAATAATTTTAAACAGATTTATTTAGCCATATCTAAATATTCTTTAATCAATTTGACGGTTAAAAGTTCAGGAAAAATTTTACCATTAGGTATTAAAGGACTATATATCTCATTAAACGGTATCCCATATCGACTTTTGAGAGCTAAAAATTGCTTGATTTTTTCATTTGGCCTTGTCCAGTCTAATCTTAAAACAATTACATTATTTTTCTCAAATAGTTCTGAAACTTCTTTAGTATCAATAACAAAAATCTTATTTACCTTACACGTTAAACACCAATCAGCTGTAATATCTATAAAAACAGTTTTACCTTCTATGGCTAATTGATTAGGTAAATTAATATTATCACTTATATTCCAATTAATTATTGATTTATTAAGGACATTTAATTCAGTAAATTTCTTAGTATTATTTAATAATTCCATTAAAATATTAACTAACCATAAAGAAGTTATTAAAAGTAAGAGGGCCATGAGTTTTTTAAAGATTATTAACCATTTACCAGGCTTAGGAATAAATGATATAATCCTTGGAAATAAACCAAATAAAATCAAAGGGAAAGATAAGCCAAGACCCATTATTAAAAGAACAGAAAAAATTTCAACAACTCCACCTGAAAGAGCAAAACCAATAGCTGTTCCTACAAGAGGAGCCGTACAAGGAGTTGCTAAAAAAGTTAAAAACATTCCTGTTAAAAAATCTCCAATGAAACCTTCTCCTTTGTAAGACAAAATTGACAAGAGTTTTGTAGGTAGAAAATAATGAAATATACCTAATAGATTTAAGGCAAAAAAAGAAGTTAATATAATCATAAATATAAGAAAGTATGGATTTTGAAATTGTATACCCCAACCAACAATATTGCCAGCGGCTTTAATGAAATAAGTTATTGTTCCTAATAATAAAAACGTAGTCAAAATTCCTAATATATTAAAAAATAATTTCTTATTATAAACTATTCTACTCGTAGAACTTAGACTAACTAGTTGTATCATTTTAAGCGATAATACCGGTAAAACACACGGCATAAAATTTAGGATAAACCCGCCTATAAAGGCTAGAAGTAAAATTTCAAAACCTATAGAATCATTGATATCATTTAGGGCATTTTTAGTTTTTAATTTTGTTAAATCCTTAATGATTGCTTGATAGCTATGACTATCATTTAGAAAAGTTAGTTTTAAACTAGTAAAATTATAATTTTTTTTATTGTTAAGGTTTAATGATAAATTCAGTAAATTCTCCTTGAAAGAGAAATGTGGCTTAGAATAAATATACCCTTTACTATCCTCAATAATGATATCGTATGGTTTTATATTTAAGTTATTTTCAAAAGTTAATTTTAATTTATTCTGTTCTAAATCAGACGATATTAACCTTAAGTTTTGTTTTACTGATTTTGGCACTTGATTTTTATACATATTTATTTCTTCTAATTGTGTTTTACTTTCATAATCAAGATTTAGTTTATTTAAATTAAATTTGTGAGTTATAGGCACACAAATTTCTGAACATACCTGCGCATTAAATACCAGAAATCCTGACATAACTTGTTCCTGTTGTTCAAGTAGGATTTCTAACGGAAAAATAACTTTTTTTTCATAACCGAATGTTTCTATACCAAAAAAATTAAATCTTTTCGGATTTGGGTATAAGAGTTTTGCTGATTTAATATTATATGTATTGTCAAAAATTATTTCAGGAGGCAAACCTGCATCTCCTGGATTTCGCCAATATATTTTCCATTTTGGTGAGAGATTAACTTTTAAGCCGAGTAAAATTTTAGACGGGTTACTTTCAGATTTTTTCCCAAACAAAAGTTCGAAATTAACAAATTTGTAATTTTCATTAAGTTCTAAAGTATTATTAGAAGATAAAAAATTTGAGAAACATTTATTAATATTTAAAAAATTAACAAAAAACAAACATAAAAAGATTAATACAATTTTATAATATTTTAAATTCGCTGCATTATTGTACATTATTTCTTTTCGGTTATTATAATATCTAATAATAATATATTGGAATACTATATATGGATCAAGAATTGTTAGGTAAACTTTTGATTGCATCTCCAGGACTTGAAGATGTTAGATTTCAAAATTCAGTTATACTAATCTGTGAGCATACTAGCGAAGTTACTATGGGTTTAATTTTAAATAAACCTCTTTATAATTTTAACACAAACCAATTCTTAAAAAAGATGAAAATAAACATTGATTCTAAAATAAAATCTAACCCAACTTTTTTTGGTGGCCCTGTGCATCTAAACCAAGGTTTTATTATACACTCTAATGATAAAAAATATTCTACTTCTGAAAACATCCTAGAAAATGTAATGATTACTAGTTCTGAAGAAATTTTACAAGATATTTCAAAAAATCAGTCACCACAGAATGCTAAAATTTTTCTAGGTTGTGCAGTATGGGATAAAGGGCAACTAAATAATGAAGTGCTGGGAAACTCTTGGATTATAACAAACTCTTCAAAAGAATTAATATTCCACAATGATTTAGAATTATCTTTATGGAAGGATTCCCTTACTAATATAGGGATAGATCCAAAAAAGCTAGTATCATACTCAGGGAGTGCCTGAATAATTTAATTAAGTAAATTATTAACGTTTAATTTTTTTAATGATGATGCATTTGGGCCAATTACTGATAATACTGGATTAACTGAGGCAAACAATTTCTCTACTACATTATATATAGATGTAATAGATATATTTTCTATTTTTTTTATAACTTCATTAGTTTCTATTAGTTGACCAAAATTAAGCATACTTTTTGCGTAATATTCTGCCCTAGCACCGTTACTTTCTTGCCCCATAATAAAACCTGCGCGCATTTGCGCTTTTGCTCTGATTAATTCATCATTAGAAATAGAGTTTTTTATATTTTTCCATTCGTTTAAACTTGTCTCAAGTAATTCATTTAAATCATCTGGTGCAGTACCCGCATAAAATCCAAATACTCCTGAAGAATTTTGCATTTGTGTGAAAGAGAAAATGGAATAGCATAAACCTCTTTTTTCTCTTATTTCTTGAAATAATCTTGATGACATGCCACCACCTAATATAATAGCAAGTGCACGTAACGAATAACGATCAAAATCAGTATTTTTAAGTCCCTCAATGCCAAAAACTAATTGGGTTTGTTCTAAATCTCTATCTTCTCCACAAAAACCAGAATTCCATTTGGATATTCTTTTTTCGCATTTAAAATTATTTTTTATATTCGAAAATTTTTCTTCTACTGTTTTAAAAAACCAATCTCTATTTATATTACCAGATGAAGCAACAACCATATTTTCTGGAGCATAGTTGGTTGTCAGAAATGACTTTAAATCACCTTGTTGAAAATTACTAACTGTCTCTTTTGTTCCAAGAATTGGTCTGCCTATTGCTTGATTTTTAAAAGCAGTTGAAGTGAAGTTTTCAAATACCCTGTCATCTGGAGCATCATATGATTGACCTATTTCAGAAATAATTACACCACGTTCCCTTTCAATTTCCTCTATTGGGAAAGTAGAGTTTTTGATTATGTCAGACAAAATCTCAACACCAAGATTTGTGTTTTCTTTTAAAACTTTTAGATAATATGCTGTGACCTCTTTACTTGTGTACGCATTTATATCTCCACCAACATCTTCTATTTCCTTAGCTATTTTTTCTGCATTTCTATTTTCAGTTCCTTTAAATGCCATATGCTCAAGCATATGTGCTATCCCACACTCATCTTCTGTTTCTTGTGAACTTCCAGATCCAATATAAACACCTACTGACGTACTATCAACATCCATCTGGTCATGTAATACTGTTAACCCACTATCTAAAATTTTGAATTCTACATCCATTAGTTTCTCATATTAGATTTAACAAAATTTTGAATATCATCTATGCTTGGCTCAATTATATTAAAATACTCTTTACTCCTCATTATGTTTTCCAAATGAGAAGGTGTTTTTGGCATTACATTTATACTTTTATTAATTATCTCTGGAAACTTTGCTGCATGAGCGCATGCAAGCGTAATTATAGACATATCTTTTGATATTATATTGTTATCAAGTGCTTTTTGAACTGCTCCGTATCCAATTGCACTATGAGGGTCAAGAATATAATTATAGTCTGTATAAACCTTATTTATTATTTCTAAAGTTTCCTCATCTGAAACCATGTATGCAGAAAATAATTTGTTGATTTTTTTAAGTTGGTTTTTTGTGATTACAAAATTACCATTGCTTTTGAACTCTTTCATTTGTTGCTTAACTTTATTTGTATCTCTTTCGTTTATTTCGTATAAGAGCCTTTCAAAGTTACTAGAAACTTGTATATCCATACTTGGACTATAGGAAGGAAGAACATTTTTTCTCTCCATTGTTCCATTATTGAAAAACCTTGTTAATATATCGTTTTGATTAGATCCACATATTAATTTTGATATTGGCAAACCAATTTTTTTGGCCATCCATCCTGCTAATATGTTTCCAAAATTACCTGTAGGAACAGAGAATACAATCTCTCTATCTGGAAAGCCTATTTTTAAAGCAGAGTAAAAATAATATACAATTTGAGGTAAAAGTCTTACCCAATTAATAGAATTTATAGCCGACAATGAAGTTTCATCTTTAAATTTCAAGTCTTCAAAACAATCTTTTACTATCGCCTGACATCCATCAAAATCTGTTTTAACTGATAAAGCGTAAGCTCCTTTCTCATTAATCCAAGTCATCTGCTTTTGTTGAACGCTTGAAACTCTTTTATGAGGAAAAAGTATAAAAATATCTATATTTTCTTTACCTTTGAAAGCCTCTAAAGCAGCAGATCCTGTATCACCACTAGTCGCTCCCAAAATTACACCCTTTTGATCTCTTTTTTTAAGTGCTTGATTAAAAGCTCTAGCTAAAAACTGCATGGCATAGTCTTTGAAAGCTAGGGTCGGACCATGGAACAATTCAAGCACGTGTAAGTTTTTATTAAGTTCATATAATGGAGCAACATCTTTATTAAATACAGAGTAAGTATCTTTAGAGATATTTAATAATTCGTTTTCACTTAAACAAGGTTCTACAAATGGTCTAATAATTTTGGCTGATAATTCAGCATAATTTAAATGCTTCATTTCATTTAAATCAGAATAGCTAAATTTCGGCCACTCATCTGGCATGAATAAACCTCCATCTCTAGCTAGACCAGACAAAAGAACGTCTTCATAAGAAAGGGATGTTTCTCCACCTCTTGTACTTGAATATTTAATCGAATTACTCATTTGTGTCTTTCTTTTTAAAACTTAATCTACCAGAGGACACGTGATATGAAAAATAAACAAATAACAAAGATAGTGCTAAGCCGTACCATGTAACTGCATATGATAAGTGCTGATTTCTTAATTTTGGCTTACCTGTAACACCTATTGGAAGGGTCAACTTTTTACCTTGGCGAAGAGCATCTATATAATAATTATTAATTACTTTATTTGGATTAAAGTTTAAAAAGTTAATAATTTCATTTGGTTTTATTGTAAACCAAAAACCATTCTTGCCATCATTTTCTGGGACAAAGTAACCTTTTTTTTGTGGGTATCTTATTATTCCTTTTAAAACAATTTGTCCCTCAACTAAACTAAACTTTCTCTTTTTAGGATTTCTATAGCCTTCAGATACCCAACCTCTATTTATTAAAATTATTTTATTGTTACTAAGATTAAATGGTGTGATTACATGAAACCCAGCATTACCCTCATAAGTTTTACCAGTAATATAAATTTCGTCTTTATGTAAAAAGTATCCTGAAACTTCTATAGATTTAAATTCATTAATATTTGAAAAATCTAATTTAGACGGACTCTTAATTGGATTAGATTGACTTTGGGTTATGTATCTTTCTATTAATGCTTGTTTCCAAAATAACCTTTTAACCTGCCAGGTACCAAAACTAAACAAAAGAGCAAAAATTAATATAGAAAATATTGTTGGCCAAAGCAAAGGCCTAAAGTAAATGTTCATTTGTTGTATGTAATCTCCAAATTTTTGATAAGTTTAACGTACTTATCAACCACCCCACCAGTATATACAAACAAATAAAAACAACCAAACTACATCAACAAAATGCCAATACCATGCAGCAGCTTCAAATCCAAAGTGGTGTTCAGAAGAAAAATGACCTTTCAGACCTCTAAATAAACAAACTGTTAAAAAAATTGTACCAACCAAAACGTGAAATCCATGAAATCCAGTTGCCATATAGAAAGTAGATGCATAAATTCCGTCAGTAAACGCAAATGTTGCGTGTTGATATTCGTAAGCTTGAACAGCTGTAAAAATAGCACCTAAGATTATAGTTAAGACAAGACCCCTGATAAAATCTTTTCTGTTGTTGTGCTGTAACGCGTGGTGAGACCAAGTTACGGTACATCCTGATAGAAGAAGAATTAAAGTATTGATTAATGGTAAATCAAAAGGATCTAGAGCAACTATATCAGCTGGTGGCCAAACACCTGTATCGGGATATAGACTAGAATCAAAGAAAGCCCAGAAAAATGCTACAAAGAACATAACCTCAGAACAGATAAAAAATATCATACCATATCTCATACCTATTTGGACAATCGGTGTATGATGTCCTTGATATTCAGCCTCTCTAACCACGTCTCTCCACCAGTAAAACATGGTTGCTATTACCATCAATAAGCCAGCACCTAAAACATAAATTGAGTATGGGTATTCATGCATGAATAAAGTAAGACCTAAGAACAAAGTAAAACCAGCAGCGGACCCTAGTGCAGGCCACGGACTTGGTTCAACTAAATGATATTGATGCTTTTGATCACCGCTCATTAAATCCTCCTAACTTAATTTATTATTATATTTTTAAAATTATAATTTCAATACCTAAGTTTCAGCACTAAAAAATGTATATGATAATGTAATTTCTTCTAAATTCTTAGTATTGTCATCATCGTTTATACTTGGATCAATATAAAATGATACAGGCATTTTAACCTCTTCTCCTGGTTGAAGTGTTTGTTTTACAAAACAAAAACAATCAACTTTCATAAAAATGCTACCTGCTTTAGGCGGGGATACATTAAAAACTGCAGTACCTGTTGTTGCTTTATCAGATAAGTTTTTAGCTGTATAATAAATAACTTCTTGAACACCGGGTTGTACTATAATTTCTTTTTTAGGCGCTGTAAATTTCCAGTTCAAATTTGAGGATATATTTGAGTCAAATCTTATTTGAATATTTTTGTATTGACCACTTGATCCTGGCGCTAAGGACGCCCTTTGAACTGTGCCTGCATAACCTGTAACTCTACAAAACAAGTCATATAATGGAACTGAAGCAAACGACAAGCCAAGCATAAAAACAGCAATGAGTAGTGTCCATATAAGAAAATTATTATTTTTTTTTGATAAACTAACAGTCATCTACCCTGTAATGTCCATTCTCAAAATTGTTATAAAAAAGAATAAGACCACCATACCAATTATTATACCCAAAACAGCAAAATTCTTAGATTTTCTATTTTCATAAAATGCTTTAATATTTTTGTCATCTTTATTAGTATTCAAAATTTATCCTGTAACTTAAATTATTTTATCAATGCAAATAGTCGCGAATACAATGCTTAAATAGAAAATTGAGTATATAAATAGACTTTTCTCAGAACCTTCGACCTCTTTTATAACTAAAATAGATTTTCTCAAAAACTCTACGCCGAATATCGTGACTATAAATAAATATAAATTACCAGAATAATCAAATATCCACGGTATATATGAACATGGCACTAATAAAAATGAATAAATTAATATATTTTTTCTTGTTATTTTGTCACCAGCAATAATTGGAAGCATGGGAATTTTAGCAGCAGCATAATCGTCTTTCTTAATTAAAGCCAAGGCCCAAAAATGAGGAGGAGTCCATAAAAAAATTATCAAAAACAAAATTAATGATTCTATACCTATATTACCTGTAGCACAGACTTGTCCAATTACTGGTGGGAAAGCACCAGCAGCACCACCAATTACAATATTTTGAACAGTGTATCTTTTTAACCAAACTGTATAAATAATAGCATAAAATAAAATTGTTAACGCTAACAAACTTGCAGCAAGCCAGTTGACTGACAAACCTAGGATGATTATAGATAACAGTGATGTTATCACACCAAATGAAAGGGCATCAGCAGGCTGAATTTTACCTTGTGGAATAGGCCTATCTCTAGTTCTTGACATTAACTGATCAATGTCACTGTCGTACCACTGATTTAGTACTCCAGATCCTCCAGCCCCAAGTGCAATTGCAAATATTCCAATCAAAGCCAACAAAGGATGTAAGTCGTAACTCTCATCAGGTATTCCGGTGTAGTAACCAACAAATGCTGTAAACACAACTAAAGACATAACTCTAGGTTTCATTAGCCTAAAATAATCTAAAGGAGAACCTAATTTGTTTAAGTTTTCATCTATTCCACTGGTATTTACTGTTACAAAAGGCATAATTACACACTAATCAAACTTATTTTACCTTAGGTATCTCAGAAAAAGTATGAAATGCTGGAGGTGAAGAAACAGTCCATTCTAACGTGTTGTCAGATGAACCCCATGGGTTCTTGTTAGCTTTACGTTTTTTAACAAAAGCCTCAATAATTACAACTAAAAATATAATAGCCCCCAAAGCTCCTATGTAAGAACCTATTGATGCAACCATGTTCCAACCAGCAAATGCATCGGGATAATCAACATAACGTCTTGGCATTCCAGCAAGGCCTAAAAAATGCATAGGAAAAAATGTTAAGTTTACTCCTATAAAAGTTACCCAAAAATGTAGTTTTGCTAAACTTTCGCTATATTCATAACCTGTCATTTTAGAAAACCAATAGTAAAAAGCTGCAAACAAACCATAAACTGCACCTAATGATAAAACATAATGAAAGTGTGCAATCACATAGTAAGTATTATGAAGAACAACATCCAATCCTGCATTGGCTAAAACAACACCGGTAACTCCGCCAACAGTAAATAGAAAAATAAAACCAATTGCCCAATACATTGGAATTTTAAATACAATTGATCCACCCCACATTGTAGCAATCCATGAAAATATCTTTATACCTGTAGGAACTGCTATGACCATTGTAGCTGCTGTAAAATAAGCCCTAGTGTCAACTGAAAGACCAACGGTATACATGTGGTGAGCCCAAACCACAAAACCTATAACTCCAATTGAAACCATTGCATAGGCCATTCCTAAATAACCGAATACAGGTTTTCTAGAAAAAGTTGATATAATTTGGCTTACAATACCAAAAGCAGGCAAAATCATAATATAAACTTCAGGGTGACCAAAAAACCAAAATAAATGTAAGAATAGAATTGGGTCACCACCACCCTCAGGAATAAAAAAACTAGTACCAAAATTTCTATCTGTAAGTAACATAGTGATTGCACCAGCTAGGACAGGTATAGCTAACAATAATAGAAAAACAGTGACTAACATAGACCAAACAAATAACGGCATTTTATGCAATGTCATTCCTGGTGCTCTCATGTTAAATATTGTCGTAATGAAATTAGCAGCACCTAATATAGATGAAGCACCAGCGAGATGGAGAGAAAAAATAGCTAAATCCATTCCCATTCCAGGCGATCCTGCAGAACTTGAAAGAGGAGGATAAATAGTCCAACCAACACCAACTCCTCCATCCACTACAGCTGATAATAGTAACAAAACAAAACTAGGAGGTAATAGCCAAAATGAAATATTATTCATTCTTGGGAAAGCCATATCTGGAGCACCAATCATAATCGGGACAAACCAGTTTCCAAATCCACCTATCAAACCGGGCATAACAACAAAAAATACCATAATCAACCCGTGAGCAGTTGTGAAAACATTCCACATATGACCATCTGCCATATATTGAACTCCGGGGTTCATAAGCTCCATTCTCATATATATAGACATTGCACCACCTATAAAAGCGGCAACAATAGCAAATATTATATACATAGTACCTATGTCTTTATGGTTTGTAGAATAAAGCCATCTTTTTACAAAACCTGTTGGAGTTCCATGGTGATCATGAGAAGATCCCACATTAGAACTTTGAGACAATGATGCCATTATTTCATCTCCTTAACTTCTTTTTCGTTTAATAGTGCAATCTTATTCATGTCTTTATATGTGACTTTAGCAAATTTAACTTTTGCTTCTTTTAACCATTCTTTATATTCATCTACAGGCAATGCTTGGATAACAATAGGCATATAGGCGTGATTTACACCACAAATTTGATTGCACTGTCCATAATATTTTTTCTTACCAAGAGGTACTTCAGTCCAAATTTCATTTATTCGGCCAGCAATAGAGTAAACTTGAAGTGCTAGTGAAGGAACAAAAAATGAATGCATAACATCGTTACCAGTAATAAGAAATTTGATTCTAGTACCTTCTGGTACAACCAAAGGATTATCAACTGCCAACATTCTTTTTTGATCGTCTTTTAATTCCTCTTCTGCAATAATATATGAATCAAATGATATTTCTTCATCTGGATACTCATAATTCCAATACCACTGAGCACCTGATACCTTAACAACCATATCAACTGGCTTATCAGCTTCAGTTAGATAAAGAAGTTTGAAAGATGGGATAGCTATAACAACAAGTATTAAAACTGGAACAACTGTCCAAATTATTTCTATTAAAGTGTTATGAGATGTTTTTGATGGTTTTACATTTGGCTTTTCTCTAAACTTAATACATACATAGACTAGTAATCCAAGAACAAAAACTGAAATCAAGGTAATAACAACCAAAAGAAAGTTATGAAGATCTGTTGCTTTTGTAGCTATGATACCTGCTGGTTCTTGTAAATCCATTTGCCAAGGTTTTGGTTCGGAAGCAAAAACAGGATTAACAAAAAAGAATATTCCTAAAGAAAAACTTAAAAAAATTGAACCAACACTATTTTTCCAACTATTTATAACAGTTTGGAAATAAATCGTCATCTTGTTAACTCCTAAAGTTAAGATTTTAAATCCTGAATTCATTTATGGATTTTATTTTTAATTAAAATGATTTTGAATTACATGTTATTTACTAGTATTTAAAACTTTTTTAGAAAAAATACTAGATGTAAAACCAAATAAATTTAATTTTTTAAGCAAAATATTCATATAAGTTTAAAATTTAGTTTATTTATTCTTTAACCTTGCAGAAATGGTTTTATATTGCCATCTTAATTATAGACAAAAAATAAAAACGAGATACAGAATGAATGAAAAGTCACCATTAGAAATTACGGACAAAATATTTTACCAAGATAACGATTTTGATTTAACTAAAGTTCAATCTTTATTATCAGATACACTACAAAGCTCGGATGATGGAGAATTATATTTAGAATCCACTAAATCAGAATCATTTTCTTTTGATGATGGTCGTATGAAAAATATTTCCTATGACAGCACAAAAGGGTTTGGATTAAGAGCAATAGCTGGTGAAGCCAGAGGATTTGCTCATTCAGGTGAAATCTCAGAGTCTTCTCTAAAAAGGGCTTCTGAAACTGTTAAATCTGTGTCAAAAAACTACTCAGGCATAATGTCTCCTGCACCTTCGCACGGAAGTAATAAACCTCTATATACATCGCTAAATCCTATTGAAGGTACATCATTCCAAATAAAAACAAATCTTTTAGAAGAAATTGATGCATATGCCAGAGCTTTAGATAATAATGTTGTTCAAGTTTCAGCTTCAGTCTCAGCCTCTCATCAAGCTATTCAAATACTTAGAGCTGACGGGGAGAGAGTTGCAGACATCAGACCCTTAGTAAGGTTGAATGTATCACTCGTAGTTGAAAAAAAGGGTAGACGAGAAACTGGTAGTTCAGGTTGTGGTGGAAGAGGAAAGTATGAAGAATGGATTAATTCTGACAGATGGAAAGGACAAGTACAAGAGGCGCTAAGAATTGCCAATACTAACCTCGAATCAATTCCGACACCTGCGGGCGAAATGCCTGTAATATTAGGTCCTGGTTGGCCCGGTGTAATGCTTCATGAAGCTGTTGGGCATGGGTTAGAAGGTGATTTCAATAGAAAAGGTACATCAATTTTTTCTGGTAAAATTGGTGAAAAGGTTACTGCAGATGGTGTAACAGTTATTGACGATGGAACAATAGAAAATAAAAGAGGATCCATTACAATTGACGATGAGGGCACAAAATCATCAAAAAATATTTTAATTGAAAATGGTATTTTAAAAAATTACATGCAAGACAGACAAAATGCTCGATTAATGAAAATGGATCCTACCGGTAATGGCAGGCGACAATCTTATTCACATTATCCTATGCCGAGAATGACCAATACTTATATGGATAACGGAAATGTTGATCCTAAAGAAATTATTAGCTCTTTAAAGAAGGGTATATATGCTGTTAACTTTGCTGGAGGACAAGTTGACATTACAAATGGTAAGTTTGTTTTCTCAGCATCTGAAGCTTATTTAGTAGAAAATGGTAAAATTAAGCAACCTCTTAAAGGTGCAACTTTAATCGGCAATGGTCCTGATGCAATGTCAAAAATATCACTGGTTGGCAATGATTTAGCATTAGATGATGGTATAGGTACCTGTGGTAAAGACGGCCAAGGTGTGCCTGTAGGCGTTGGACAACCCACTTTATTGATGGGAGGTATTACAATTGGGGGTACTGATACAAATTAAATATTTATTTAGAATGCATTTTCAGTAAATATTTTATCAATATTTCTATTCCAAGAACTATTATACTTTTGAAGTAATTTTTCTGCCCCAGTTTGTTTGTTTTTAACAATATCAAATAAAGGATCTAAAAATTGCCTTTCGTCCATACCTCTATTATCTAGTTGATTTCGTCTTGCAAGCCCGGAACTAGATATTCTTAACATTTCTAGAGCAATATCTTGAATTAATTTATTTCCAAGATTGCCTCCAAGACCAAATTTAGCAGCAGAAATTCTGCCTTCTTCAAGTACATTTGTTTTCATAAAAGGTTTTGCGAGGTTATAAGCTTCATATTGAGATTCACTATCATAAAGTAACCCTACCCATAGTGCTGGTAAAGCGCATATTATGTTCCAAGGACCACCATCAGCACCCCTCATCTCTAAATATTGCTTTAGTCTTACTTCTGGGAAAGCAACAGTTATATGATCTTCCCAATCTTTCATTGTAGGATATTCACCTTTGAAACCATCTAAATTTCCATCCATAAAATCTAAAAAAGATTTACCTGATACATCTATATATTTACCATCTCTATATATAAAATACATAGGAACATTGAGAATATAATTTAACCAAGTCTCATAGCCAAAATTAGGATCAAAAACGATTTTTGGAACACCAGTTCTATCAGGGTCTGTGTCTGTCCATACAATTGCTCTAGATGATAAATATCCACTGGCTTTACCTTCAATAAAAGGAGAGTTAGCAAAAAGGGCCGTTGCAACTGATTGTAGAGCAAGAGATATTTGGAATTTTTGAACCATATCTTTTTCGTTTAAATAATCAAGGTTGACTTGTATAGTACACGTTCGAAGCATCATATCTAATCCTAATTGACCAACCTTAGGCATATAATTCTTCATAATTTCATAACGACCCTTTGGCATCCACTTTTGATCTGAACGCGACCACTTAGGATCATAACCTAGTCCAATCATTGATAAACCTAGCTCTTTCATAGCCTCTTTCATCATTTTAAGGTGTTTGCCAGTCTCCTTACATGTTTGATGTAAATTATCTAATGGTGTTCCTGATAATTCTAATTGACCTCCAGGCTCAAGTGAAATAGATGCACCAGTTTCATCTTTTAAGGCTATTGTATTATTATTTTCTAATATTTTCTCCCAATTATTTTCTCTAGCAAGCTTATTTAACAAATCACTAATACCTGATTTACCGCAGTATCCAACTCTTTCTAAGTTATCTACATGAAAAACAAACTTTTCGTGTTCTGTTCCAATTTTCCAGTTTTCTTTGGGTTTGGCACCATCTGCGAACCATTTAAGAAGATCTTGTTTTTCTATTCTCAGCATTATGGCCTCATTTTTGATTAGCGTAATTATTAAAAAATATAAATTTAAAATACAATATAATTTTTACTAACTACTATTGTAACTTTGATCAATTAATAAAAGGAGTTTTTCATATCTCCGTTTAGAGTGTGCCATAATACTAAAGCAGTAACCACCGCTGTGTCAGATTTTAAAATTCTTGGACCAAAACTAATTGGTGTTACAAACTTTTTTTGTCTTAAATAACTGATTTCTTTCGTCGTAAATCCACCTTCAGGGCCAACTAAAACAGCACCACAAGCTGCATTATTTAATTTATTAAAATTGTTTAAAGATTGTTTATTACGTCTCATGGTTTCGTCACCGTAATATATGGTTCTTTTTTCTAACCAATTATCAATAACATCATAGAGCTTTTGAGGAGGTAAGATTTCAGGTATGGTAATTCTTTCACATTGTTCAGATGCCTCAATAGCAATATCTTGAAATCTTTTTAAGTTTAGACTTTTATTTACAGTACGTTCTGTAATTAAAGGTACAATTTTTGAAACTCCTAATTCACTTGCTTTTTGGATTATATATTCTGTAGGTGTTTTCTTTACAAGAGCGAACAGTACCCACAAGTCAGTTTGTTCTTCTGGATCCCTAATTTTTTTCATCACTTCAACTGATAATAATTTTTTATTATTAGATTGTATTTTTGCTAAAAATTCACCATCAATATCATTAAAAACTAATAATGTGTCATGTATTTTTTTTCTCATTACGTTCATTAAATAATGAGATTGTTTTTTGTTTAATTCTATTTTTTTTGTTAACTTCAATTCATTAGGAACATACAACCTAATTTTAGCATGATACGATAAATCTATCATTTCATAAAACCATACTCTTAAAAAATTAATTTCATAGTAGATTGATTACCTTAAAATATGATGATATTGCATTATTCATGAATATGCCAAAACTAAATAATTCAGATATTTTGGAAAATGGTTGGTGGTCTGTTTTTCCCAAAAGCTCCTTGAAATGGATAAGACTAGGGAGATTTGACAGGCCTATTGGTTTTTGGCTTCTTCTATTGCCTGGATGGTGGGTGCTTCCTTTGACTAGTTTGGATTTACTCACTTGTATTAAACTTATGTTCATATTTTTTATAGGTTCAATTGTTATGAGAGCTGCTGGATGTACAATTAATGATCTATGGGACAAAGATATTGATAAAAAAATCTCAAGAACTAAGAATAGACCACTTGCTAATGGAGAAATTTCAAACCTTAAAGCTTTGTATTTTTTAATATTAATGTTGTTGATTGGTTTTTTTTGCTTATACCAGCTTAATGTTTACACATGGTTTGTAGCAATTGCTGCAATACCATTAGTTATAATATATCCTTTGGCAAAAAGATTTACAAAATGGCCTCAAATTTTTTTAGGTCTAACATTTAGCTGGGCTGTACCAACGGCATGGTCTTCTGCTAATGAAGAATGGAATTTTGGTATATTAATGATGTACATTGCAACGGTTTTCTGGATTATTGGTTATGATACAATTTATGGTTGTCAGGACAAAAAAGAAGATGAAGTTTTAGGTATTAAAAATTCAGCTGTGTCAGCAAAAAAATTTTTAAACGTTTTTGTTGGTAGCTCGTATTTTATTACGTTTTTGCTGTTATTATTCAGTGGATATTTACTGAATGCAAATTATATTTGGTTCATTGGAGTTTTTCTGTGTGGGTTTCATTACTTAAGTCAAGTTGTTAAATTGAAAAATTTAGAAAACAATAATCCGTTAAAAATATTTAAATCAAATATAACACCAGGTTTAATATTGACAGCTTCTGCATTAAGTTCCCATTTAACTTTTTGAATATTATTATTAAATTTTAAATTTTAATCTAAAAATACCGTCTACTAAAATCATGTGTGGAAAAGTTAACGCTGCAAGCCCAACGAAAGTCACTTTTAATATTGTGTCTGGATAAGTGTTTAAATTCGACAAATAATAAAAAGCTATTCCACAGCCAATCCAACTAAAAACAGAAAAAATTATCATGAGGAATATAGCTTTTTTTCTTTCCATAAAATCCAACAATGTTGGTATAATTCTTCTTATATGATGAAAACTATGTATTAAACAAAAATAAATGGCGAAAGCAGGCAAAGGTGGAAGTACCAACAGTACTAATGAAATAAATAATGCAATCTTAATGTAATGGTTTGAAATATTAATTTTACTATAATTTAAACAAATATACATTATTGCAATAATCCATAAAAATATTCCTAAATACAGACTTGTCCATAATAAATATAGTTGATTTCCTGACAATATTTCAAAAAAACGGTTTACCTCAATCTTATTAAGAAATATGATACCTAGAACAATTAAGCCCCCATGAACATATCCACCAATGAAATAAAATCTACTTCTTTTCCAATTTAAATCTCCACAACCAAAATGAAAAATACTTGTAAATAGAAATAAAATTAAAGTAATTACAGGTAAAAAATACCAAAGCATTATTACTAAACATGAAACAAATATATAAGTTAATATAAAGTATAATTGTAATCTAATCTTTTTGGTATAACCCAATGTAATGGAAATCGCACCATCCAGAGCTCCGTGAGGAATACCAATAAAGATTATTGAAAATAATGCAATATAATCCCACCAATTTAGTGAAAAGTTAATCATTAACTAGTAACAACAGAAAAAAAAGATTTGATAAAAGGTATCTTCGGCATAGAAAGAATAATCTTAAAGACCGTGGTAAAAGAGTAATTTCCAGACATAAATTTTGCCATTTCGTCTCCATTGATACTTTTAGCTAAATTTAAAAATATTTTTGGAGCAATTTCAGGAAATTTATCTAACACCTCTATTAGAATTTTATCTAAAAATAAATCAACGTTTTTATGAATTTTAGTATTAATTTTCTTTCTTTTGACTAATTGCTCTATAATTTGAGTTACTTGTTTTTGGATAAAAGTAAAAGCATATCCAGATGATGGCCTTACAGCGCCTCCTCTTGTACCTATATTATATCTTCCCTGTGAATTTAAAGAAATGTAGTGCATTGGTATAACACCTTTTTCGAAGTTACTTTTACGAAATTCCGTCAAATTAAAGTATTTTTTAAGATATTTTGAAATCTCATTTGAATAAAACTCTTTACTTTCAATATTTTTTGAAAAAATTGTCGACTCAACTAAAGCTTGTTTTGTACTAAAAGGTAATAAGTAAATAAAATGAATACCTTTAGATTGATCACACCTAAAATCCATTAAAATAACTGTTTCTGGGTCAAAAACGTCTTTCTTTGAAGTGGCTACAAACCCTTCAAAATGTTGTAATAAAATATTTGATAAAGTTTTAGGAGGTCTACTATCAAAAATTATATTACCTCGAATTTTCTTATTATTTAAAAATAAATCACCATTTCTTTCAAATATACTTTCATTGAAGATTTTTATTTTTGAAGTTTTAAATTTACTTTTACAAAAATTTAACCATTTATGTCTTTTGATTACACAGTAAGGGTGATTTATAGAAGAAAGAACTCGGCTAGAACCATTTGTGTTAATCGCCCATTTTGTCCAAGTATGATTGGCATTGTTATAAGCATCAATATTCACATTTGTCTTCCAAAATCCCCAATAATGATCGTCATATACGTTAGAACTATCCCCTGAATAAATGTTGAAACTATAATCTGGCAAATGAGTACTCAATCTGGCTAGAGACAAAGCTGCACATCCACCTCCAATAATATTAATTTTTTTATTTTCCAACCTAAATAAGCTCTTTTAAAAAATTATGAAGTTCGAATTGGTGTTGTCTTACAACTTTTCTTCTGAATATTTCTTCTATAATTTTAATTATAGAAATCCTTGCTTTTGTCGAAATAGAAGTTACGTGCCGACCACTATACCAATTATAGCCATTATTTTTTAATTGGACACCTATTTGTCTGTAAACACCAGAAGCAATTGAAATTGCGATCCTTGTTTTAAAAGGTAAGTATCTAAAACCCATTGCACCACTCATGTAATATTTATCAGCTAATGTTAGTAATCTCTTTATACCGTTAGAAATTATATCATATTTTTTTGAGTCATTTTTTTTAACTGCTAAAACAATGTCTTCAGGAGAAATATTATCAATCCAGCTAGCAGGTATATAACGCCTGCCCATTTTGGCATCCTCTAAGACATCTCTTGCTATATTTGTCATTTGCATAGCAATTCCAAGATCAATAGCAAATAGTTTTGCATTTTTATTTTCACATTTTAAAGCGTCACACATCATTAATCCAACTGTCCCTGCAACATGATATGAATATCTTATTAGTTCGGACTCATCTCTAAATAAAATGCTATTTTGATCTAAAATCAGACCATCAATTAAATCGACTGCTGCTTTTTTAGAAGAAGAATTAAAAAATTTTGGATATTTAATTGAATAAGAATTTTCTATATCTGAATATAAACTATTATTAAGATTAAACTTTATATCCTTAAGATATTTTAATGATGAAGGATCGCCACTATCTGCAATATCATCTAAAGCTCTACAAAAACTATATAGTTCAGCAGCTCTGTCAATATATTCTTTTGATAGAAATTTACCTGCCCAATAAAAACTCTTACCATTTTTTTGGAGTATTAATTTAGCATTATCTATATGGCTGTCCATTAATGCACTCTTTTATTTTATAAGACTCTCTACAATTTTTGCTGATGATAAAACACCTGGAACACCGGCTCCAGGATGTGCTCCAGCGGCAGCAAAGTATAAATTATTAATATGAGGGTCCTTATTATGATACCTAAACCAAGCTGATTGAGAAAAATTTGGTGCAATTGAAAAACCGGCGCCATGTGTAGATCGGTAGTTATCTTTGAAGTCAAAAGGTGTCATAAAAAATTCATCTGATATGTTTTTTTGTAAATCAGGTAAAATAGTAAGTTCAAGAGCTTTAATAATTCTATCTTGTAACTTACTACCTTCAACATTCCAATCAACATTACCTAATAAATTTGGAACTGGACATAAAACATAAAAACTATCGCACCCCTTTGGAGCAAAGCTTTGATCTGTTGCAGTAGGTCTATGGATATAAAGCGAAAAATCTTCGCTTAAAATTTTATTATCAAAAATATCTTTTAATAAACCTTTAAATCTTTTTCCCAACCAAATAGTGTGATGAGCTATTTTGGGATACTGTTTTTTTGTTCCAAAAAACAAAACGAACATTCCCATAGAATAGGTAGTCAACTTCTCTGGTAAAAATTTTTTTCTTTTTTTGAATAAACTATTAGATTTCAAGATTTCTCTATAAAAAGTTGGTGGATCTCCATTAAAAACGATATTGTCCGGGAAAAAAACATCTCCATCCATGCTCTCCAATTTTTCAATTTTACCATTTTTTTGGTATGCAGTTTTAATATCTGCATTATACTTCACTTCTACACCAGAACGCTTAAGTAGTTTTGTTAATTCTTCTACTAGTTTTCCAGTTCCGCCCATACAGAAATACACACCCCAATTTCTTTCTAAAAAGTGAATTAAAGCGTAAATAGAAGTAGTTGAAAACGGGTTGCCTCCCACTAATAGTGGATGTATTGAGAATGCTGCTCTAAGATTTGGATTTTTAATATATTTATTTACCAATTGAGAAACAGTCAAATAACTTTTTAATTTAAGAAGAGAAGGAATTTGTTTCAACATAAAAAAGAAAGAATTAAATGGTTTATCTGCAAGCTCTGTAAAGCCAACATCAAAAATAGATTTTGACGCTTTTAATAAACCTTCATAATTATTTGCATCTTCAACAGAAAATTTTTTCATTTCTTTTTTGGTTTTTTCAATAGTTTGAGAATAGTCAAATGTTTGACCATCATGAAAATGAAATCTATACCATGGATCTAATGGTTTAAATTCCACATAGTCCTTCCTGTTTTCACCAAATAATTCAAAAAGTTCATCGAACAAGAAAGGAGCAGTAATTACTGTTGGACCAGCATCATGTTTAAATCCATTTTTCTCGAAAACTTGTGCTCTACCACCTAGGCAATTTAACTTTTCTAATAAAGTAACTTGGTGACCAAGAGCTCTTAATCTTAAGGCTATTGCTATACCTCCAAAACCACCACCAATTACTATACTCTTTACTTTATTTTTTACTTTTGCTGATCCGTCCATAATTCTCTTGAATTTCTTAAAATTAATTAAAATACTAAAAAAAAAGCCTGTAGTTTTAACCTACAGGCTTTTAGTTATAATAAGTTAAGATTTATGCGTCTGATTCTGTAACAGCCGCTGCCCATATAGCTAAACAGAAAGCTATTTTGTTAACTACGTCAGCTAAGTTATAAATAATGTTTAAGCTGTTTGCGTCTGCACCACCAGCCATATAACCCATAAAATAACCTATTGGATAAATCGCCCATCCAATTGTAACAATCCATTTCATAGTATTATAAGCTGTTTTTACAGAATCTGGAGCTTCAGCAGCATTAACTTTACTTGCTTCACCAGCAAAGATTTCATAAAGAATGAATATCCAACCAGCCATTCCGATAACAAAACCTAGTGTGGCGTTGATAAAACCAGCCTCACCAAGATATCCACCAATTAACATTACTAGTGAACCAACAAATAATCTCCAGAATACTCCGCCAGCAATGGCTGTACAAGCAGCTAGGATTAAATAGAATTCAATCATTTGTAATGGAACTGTGATTATCCAGTCAACATATCTAAATACTGTAGGTGATGCACCAGTAGATACCCATACATCTCTCATGTAAAAATAGTGAACTGCTGCAACTAAAGTAACTAGAGCACCAACAACTAGAGATGTTCTCCACTTGCCTTTAACTCTCAATGATTCCATTAAGAAAAAAACAGTTGCTGCAACCATGGCAATAGATATTATCCAAAAACTTATACCAACACCATCGCTTGGATCCAGGTTACCACTAGCGTGGGATCCTGCATAAGCAAGTGCTGGAAGTCCAGCTAATAATGTAGTCGGTATTAAATATTTTAAAAAAGACATTTATAAACTCCCCTTATACTTGTCATGTTTAATTTCTAGCAACTGCTAGATTCTATGCAAATTTAGCATAATTAGCAAAACAATAAATTGGAATTTAAAGTTAGGCAACAAATAAAAGTTAATAAAATATATTTTTTTTCTACCTTTTTTGCTAACATATTGATTTTAATAGGTTTAATTATTGATAATAATTATCACTATAATCTAAAAAATGCTTTATTTTATGGAAATCGTGCTGATAAGCAGTATATATTTCCTAATTTTTAATTGGTTTGTGTATTTAAAAATCAAAAAGATAATGTATAATTCAATAATCTTTTAGAATAAAAGTAAACTTTACTATTTAACTCTAAGTTTAATGATCATTTTAATAATTTTAATATTAAAATGGCATAAAAGTGATTATTTGATATATGATTAAATAATTAATTCACCTTTTAAATTTGCTTCAAGTATTTCCCAATTAGGATTTTGAGGTTTTATAGCTTTAGTTTTAAGTATCTTGTGAATGCCAAGCCTGTAATTCTTGTCGTGTATTACATCCCCAAGCCACTGTGATAAATTTTTATCTTTAACATCTAAATAATTTTTGAGATAAATCAGTGCTTCACTTTCATAAATTCCTTTTAAATTTGAGTTTAGCGCATTTAGAGCCAATAGCCTTTTTGGTTTATTTTCATTAAAGAAAAATGCACCAGGTATTGAAACATACCCATATATTTCTTTTTGCCATTCAAACTCTCTAATTTTTACAGTCCCTAGTTTCAGTTTTACAAAGTTATAAGCTACTCCCAAGGCCTCACTTAAGTGCATTATATTTAATTGAATTTCGTTCAACCATAATACATTAAGTTCCACTTTTGCCCCTTCACAAGGCCATTGGGTAGCAGGAATTGATCCATAAGCTGATAAAGACGCTGCATACACTATATCAGAGTCATACAATGTAGCTGGAGTAACGCAAATATCTTGGTTCAAAGAAAACTTTCTTTTTAATTGATATGGTGACCTATTTGATCCAACAGACAAAATAGGTATTCTTTTATTTAAATCAAAACATATTTCTTTTACAAATTGTCCTTTATAAAAGGAAAAAGAATAATTTGGGGCAAAGTATGGGTATCTTATAGCTCTATTATAAAAAGATAAATTAGGAAATAATTGATTATTTTCATTTATGTTTTCTTTTCCCATCTTATTTATGTTTCCATCAAATTTATAAACCCAGAGTCTCATCAAATCCAAGAGCAATATTCATACATTGAATAGCTGCGCCAGATGCTCCCTTGCCTAGATTATCTAATCTTGATGATATTATTAATTGATTATTATCATCATTGCCAAAAATACTTATTTCTAAGAGATTTGTCCCAACTAAATTATCTGGTCTAAAATAACCATTAGAACTAATTCCTTCATCCTTTTTCAAAACTTTTATAAAATATGAGCTTGAATAAAAATCTTCCATCAAGGACTGAACCGATTGAGTGTTAACTTTCTTTTTAAACCATTTAAAATGTATTGGTATTGATACAATCATTCCTTGAATAAAATTTCCAACAGAAGGACTAAAAATTGGGGTTAACTCTAAATTATTATGATGTATTATTTCGGGTAGATGCTTGTGATTTAATTTTAAACCATAATTAAAAAAAGGCTCATGATCTTTTTCTTTAAAATAGTTTATCAATGCCTTTCCTCCACCTGAATAACCACTTACAGCGTTAATAACGATTGGATTTTTGTGACTAATAATGTTATTTTCTAAAAGTGGTTTTAAAATCACATTTGCGCCTGTAGAATAACATCCAGGAGCAGCAATACGCTTAGAGTTTAATATTTTTTTTCTAAATTCTAAACCTAGTTCTGGGAGACCATATGCCCAATCTGGATTTGTTCTATGAGCGGTTGAAGCATCAATTAATATTGGGGATTTATTTCCTAGCTGATTAGCTATTTCAACAGCTTCAATTGCACTATCATCTGGCAAACATAAGAAAGATACATCTGATGCTTTGAACATTTCTTTTTTATAATCTAAGTCTTTTCTTTTATCTTGATTGATTGGTAAAATATTAACATTAGGGTGTTTTATTAATTTTTCGTGAACTTGTAAGCCAGTGGTTCCAATTTCACCATCTATAAAAATATTCTTTTTCATTTTAACCTTTTTTAATATTTATAAACATTGCAACAACTTAAACAGTATATTAATAACTCAAGAATAATTTTTTTATAACTTTTTATTTTTTAGAGGATTTATTTTGAATGTGTGCACAAAAACTTGATGATAAAGATATAATGAACCTTTTAATAGAAACAGCTATCTCAAATGGAGCAACGGCAGCCGATTGCGTTTTATCAAGAAGCAGAGGTGTTTCACTTACAAGAAGATTGGGTAAAGATGAAAATATTGAAAGATATGAGGATTTTGATACTGGCTTACGAGTATTTGTTGAAAATAAAATTGCCTCAGTTTCAACAAATGAAGACTCTGAGAGTGCTATTAAAGATGTTGCAAAAAGAGCTGTTGAAATGGCTAAAATTGCTCCAAAAGATGAATTCAGTTTTATTGCTGACAAAAAAATACTTAATAAGTTTCCGTTAAATAATAAAGCTATTATTGATAGCTATGATGAAGTTGAGCCAAGCATTGATATTATAAGAGATAGAGCTTCTGAAGTTGAAGACGCCGCTTTAGGTGTCAAAGGCATAACTAACAGTGATGGAGCAGACGCCTCTTGGGGTGAAGGAGAAACACTTTTAATGACATCTAATGGTTTCTTTGGAAATTCAAAAAAATCTAATCACAGCGTCTCAGTAGTTGTGATTGCTGAAAAAAATGGAAAAATGGAAAGAGACTATGATTATTCTTCAAAAGTCTTTGGAGAAGATCTTACAAATTCAAAAAAAATTGGTCTTGAAGCTGCAAAAAAAACATTAGCAAGAATGGGCGCCAAAAAGCCTGTAACAGGTAAATATCCGGTTATATTTGACCCTAGAGTGTCAAAATCTATAGCAAGTCATTTTGCCTCCGCAATAAATGGATCTTCCATAGCACGAAAAACAAGTTTTTTAAAAGATATGTTAAAACAACAGATAGCAAATAAATCTATTAGTCTAGTTGATGATCCATTTCTAAAAAGAGGTTTAGCTTCCAGATTATTTGACGGGGAAGGTCTAGGGTCTTCAAAAAATTTATTAATAAATGAAGGTGTCCTTCAACAATGGCTATTAGATTTATCTTCAGCAAAACAATTAAATATGTCACCAACAGGAAATGCAAAACGAGGTATTGGTGGCCCTCCTGCTCCAGGTATTTCAAATTTAATTTTGATGCCAGGTGAAGTTACTCCTGAAAAACTAATATCGAGTGTAAGCGAAGGATTTTACGTAACTGACATGATTGGCAGCAGTGTATCAATGGTAACAGGAGATTATAGTAGAGGTGCAAGTGGATTTTGGATAAAAAATGGTGAAATTTCTAACCCAATCACTGAAGCTACTATTGCAGGTAACTTAAAAGAAATGTTCATGACACTTCAACCTGCTAATGATGTTGAATATTCTCATTCTATAAATTGCCCAACTTTACTTATTGAGGGAATGACTATTGCAGGAAACTAATTAATTGAAAGCAAAAGTTAAACAATTTAAGTTTAATAGATTTTTAGCTTGGTATGACATGATTATCAAAGATCATGGATTTTTAAGATTTTGCTACAATAATTTTCATAAAGTTGATGAGAATCTGTATAGAAGCAATATGCCGACCCCATCAAGGATAAGAGATTATAGCAAACTTGGTATTAAAACCATTGTTAACCTAAGAGGAATTAGGAAAGATGGTGGTTGGCTGTTGGAAAATGAAGCTTGTAACAAATATAACATTAATTTAATTGATTTTAGCGCAAGATCGCGTGCCGCGCCTGAAAAAGAAATGATTTTAAAAGCTGAAAAATTGTTTAATGATATTGAATATCCAGCTTTAATACATTGTAAATCAGGTGCTGACAGAGCAGGTATAATGTGCGCTTTATATATACTTATTTATAAAAGACAACACCCTGAATTTGCTAAAAAACAACTTTCATGGATATATTTACATATAAAATGGGCTAAACCTGGAATTTTAGACTCTTTTGTTGAAAGCTATTCATTAGATTATAGAAAAAATAAAATTAAATTCATGGATTGGGTTAAAAATAAATACAATCCAAAAAAATTAGAGAACAGTTTTAGATCTGTGTGGTGGATTAATAGATTATTAGATGATATTTTAAGAAGAGAGTGATTTTATATTTAATTGTTACTGTTATATAGTTTTTTATACAATTGTGATCTCTCAATCAACTCAAAATGTTTACCAATATCCACAACTTTACCTTTATTAAATAAAATTATCTTATCGGATCTAACTATATTTGATAATTTATGTGCAACAGTAATAGTAGTTTTATTTTTAGTTAATTTTTCTAAAGTTTTATTAATCTCATTTTCAGTTTCAGCGTCAAGAGAACTTGTCGCTTCATCCAGTAATAGTATTGGTGCGTCTTTGAGTATTGCTCTTGCAATGGATATACGCTGTTTCTGCCCCCCAGATAAATTATTACCACCTTCCCCAACAATAGTTTCATAACCGTTCAAAGAGGTGCTTATAAAATCATGAATTCCAGCATTTTTAGCAGCTTCTTTGATTTTTTTATCATGAGCTTTTAAATTTCCAAATTTAATATTATCCAGAAAGCTTTTGTTATATATAATTGTATCTTGGCTAACTAGTGCAATATTATTTCTGAGAGAATTTATGTTTACATTTTTAATATTTTGTTCATTTATAGAAATTTCACCACAGATTGGATCATAAAATCTAGAAATCAGATTTATTATTGAAGATTTGCCAGCTCCACTCTGACCTACTAATGCAACTTTTGATCCAGCATTTATATAAAAATTTATATTATCTAACACGTTTGATTTTTTATTGTAAGAAAAACTAACGTTTTTAAATGATATAGTTGGAGCTTTGTTTTTGGATATTTTTATATCAAGAGCAGAAGACAGACTATTAACTTTAGGTATGATACTTAATTGAAGGTATATTCTTCCTAAAGCAGAAATAGCTTCTTGAAATATCGTATTAAATGTTCCTAAAGCTCTTGCAGGCTGTGCAATCATAAGTAGGGCAGTAACATAGCCTACTACACTTCCTGGTGAAAGTTCTCCTAAAGAAACTCTATAGCTTGCTAAACCAATAACACAAGCAGCAGCAACACCACCTAAAATATCTAAAATAGGCAATATTTTTGCTCTTCCAATCACAAGATTAAACATTTTAGAAAAAAGATTGTTTAAAACATGTTCTGACCTTTTTATTTCCATATTTTCTAAGTTATATGATTTTACCATTCTAATACCTTGTAACATTTCTGTTAAAGTAGAAGTAACAGTCTCCATTTGCTCTTGAAGAGAAGTGGCTATAATTTTCTGCTTTTTTCCAATTCTAAAAATTGGTCGAAGAGCGATTGGATATATAACAAATACTAGCATTGACAAAATCCAATCTAACCAAATGAGATAAGACATTAGTGCAATTATTGTCAAAGTGTCTCTTATTAAATTATTTATACTTCTCTCAAAACCATCCCTGATTAAAATCACGTCATTCATTATTCTAGAAACATGGTTTCCCGAAGAAAATTTATTAAGTTCCACTAGATCAGTATTTATTAAATGCTTACTTAATTTTTTTTGAATATCGACTACTATAGATAGAGAGATTTTAGATACTTGTTTTATTTGAAAAAACATTACTATTCCTCTAATTACTGCGATAAATGCAATAATCATAGGTAATATTATCCAATTTTTGTTTTCATTATCTAACAAACCATCAAATACAAGTTGTATTAAATATGGGTAAACTGAAGCAGTTGCGGCAACTAAGATTAATAAAAAAAAGGCTATAATGATGTCAAATTTATATCTTGATGCAAAATCACTCCAAAAATTTTTAATTATTACTTTATTAACATCAGTGATCATTTGATAATTTTCATATTAATCTACTTTAATAACAACCTAATAATAACTTATAATATAAATTATATGTATAGATAGTTATTTTGTTTTGTGTAAATTTAATTTAAATTTTATTAAATTTATCTATAAATAGTATGGATTAATAAATGCGTGTTATAAAACGTTTTAGCAAAATTAACATTGGTCAAAAATTAATAGGTTTTTTGTTTTATTCTATAACAAGTTTAATATCGCATTCAATTAAATGGGAATATGTAGTTGAAAATGAAAAATCAAATATATTTGATAGTAATAAAAAATACATTTTTTGTTGTTGGCACAATAAATTATTTTTAGGACCTCATCTTTTACCAAGAAACAGAATTATTAATGCTCTACAATCCAGTCATTCTGACGGGATGGTTACTTCTGTAGCATTCAAATATCTTGGTATGAATGTTATTTTAGGTTCTTCAAAAAAAGGTGGAATGCAAGCTTTCAGAAAAATGGTTAAATGTATACAATTAGGTGAAAGTATAGCGATTACTCCAGATGGACCCAAAGGACCTAAAGAAAAAGTAAAAGATGGTATAATTAAATTAGCTCAAATAACAGACACTTCTATAATTCCACTTGTTTGGTCTACAAATAAGTTCAAAATAATTAATTCATGGGATAGTTTTGTTTTACCATACCCTTTCTCAAAAGGTGCGTATAGTTTTGGTAAGCCAATAAATGTTAAAAAAAAAATAAATCAAGAAGAACTAGAAACTGTAAGACTCTTTCTTGAACATGAAATCAAACGCCTAACTACATTAGTAGAGAATAGAGTTAATCGAATTTATTTAAAATAAAATAGGATATTAGATGTCACTAACTACTTATAATTTTTTATGGGGAATAGTAAAATTTATTTTACCCAGCTATTTAGAAAGGAGACAAAAAAAAGGAAAGGAGGATGTACATAGAATTAATGAAAGATTTGGCATTTCAAAAAAAAATAGACCATACGGAACACTTGTATGGTTGCATGGCACTAGCGTTGGAGAGTCAGTTGCAGCTCTCGCACTAGCTAACTCTATGAGTAAAAATGGTTATGGGATTAATAAAAAAGAATTTTTCTTATTGACAACAAATACACTTTCAGCAGCAAAACTAATTAAAAATAAAATAAAAAGAGGTTTACCTGCAATTCACCAATACAACCCTTATGATCACCCTGAATTTGTATCTAAATTTTTAGGGCACTGGAAACCTAACATGGCTGTATTTTTAGAATCAGATTTTTGGCCTAATTTAATTTATTTAACCGCAAATACTGAAATTCCAACTGTGTTAGCTTCATCTCAAATGTCAGATAAGTCTGCCCGTTTCTGGACTGGATTAGGTTTTTTTTTAGCTAAAAAAATTTTTGGAAAAGTAACAAATGTTTTAGCAGTAGATCCAAAACAAGAAGCGCTTTTCAAAAAATTAGGTGCTAAAAACGTTAAGAGTTTAACTAGCTTAAAATCTATTGCTGAGAAACCACCAATTAATCAAAATTATGTAATAAATTTAAAAAAAAATCTAACTAAAAAGAAAATTATATTAGCTTCATCCACACATCCAGGAGAAGAAGAATTAATGATTAAATTAGCTGATCTATTAAGAAAAAATGCCCACGACAATGTCTTAATCATTATTGCACCTCGTCACATAAGACGAAGCATTAGTATACAAAATAGAGTAAAATCAGCTGGTTTTGATATAAAATGTAGAAGTAAAGGTGATTACCCATCTAAAAATGATAAGTTTTACTTATCAGATACTATGGGAGAAATGGGCTCTCTTATTGAAGTGGCTGATTTAGTTTATGTAGCTGGGTCAATGGTTCCAGTTGGAGGTCATAGTCCATCTGAAGCGTCTCAATTTGGTAAGCCAGTAATAATGGGGCCTCATTCAGAAAAATGTAATGCTCAAATTAGAGATCTTGTTTGGTCTGGAGGAGCAATACAAATAGAAAAAGGACCTAAGATGAATGAAAATTTTCTTAATAATATTGTTACATTGATAAGTAACAATGAACGCTTAGAGGATATGGGAAAAAATAGCTTGATAGCATCTGGTTATGCTCAACAACGTGCTGATGAAGCAAGTATTCATTTACTTGAATTACTAAGTCAAAGTAATAACGATGATGTTGCTTAAATATGATTAAGACACCAAAATTTTGGTATAAAAATAATTTATCTTCAAAGATTCAAAGTTTTCTACTTTTTCCTTTATCAATATTATGGATTTTAATTTCATTTCTAAAAAAAGCCTTAATAACAAAATATAAATCCAAATTAAAAGTGATTTGTATTGGAAATATTACTGTTGGCGGAACAGGAAAAACTCCATTTGCAATTTACACATTTAAACTTTTAAAAAAATTAGGATATAAACCAGTTTTTTTAACTAGAGGATATGGGGGATTGATCAAAGGTCCAATTGAAGTAAAAGACACACATACATTTAAAGAAGTTGGGGATGAAGCACTATTATTGAACAAAGTTGGTCCAACAATTGTCTCAAAGAATAGATCACTTGGAGCTAAATTAATTGAGAACCATGAAAGTGCTTTCAATGTGATTATAATGGATGATGGTCTTCAAAATTATCAATTAAATCAGGATATTAAATTTGTATTAGTGGATAAGGATTTAAAATTTGGAAATGAGTTTTGTATCCCTGCCGGCCCCTTAAGAGAACCCATAAACCAAGGTCTTTTAGAAATTGATGCCATCGTACTTACTGGAAACGAAAATAAAGAAACTGACTTTTACAATGTTCATAACAAAATTATATTTAATTCTCAAATTAAAACTATAAAATCACCAAAAATTAAAAAAGATAAACTTTTAGCTTTTTGTGGACTAGCAAATGCAATTAAATTTTATGAAACACTTAAAGTTAATGGTTTTAATGTTATGCATACGAAATCCTTTCCAGATCATTATGAATATAAAAATGAGGATATTGATAAATTGGTATTAGAGGCAAATATCCAAAACTTAAAATTAATTACTACAGAAAAAGATTATGTTAAAATTAATAATAATAAAAATATAATTAATTTTCTTCCAATAGAGATGGAGTTAGACATGAAAGATAAAGCTGTCTTTAAGCCATTTTTACAGGAAAAACTAGATGATTAATCATTTTATTTTTCTACTTAAAAAAAAATTTGATAGATATATTCATGATCCAATAGCTGCAATTTTAGCTGTTCCATTTTTTCTAATGCTAAAAATTCTTCCTTACAAACTTTCATCGTATTTATGTGGAACTTTAATGTACTTAATTGCTCCACTTACCTTTTATAATAATCGTGTTAAAAAACATATGCAGATTGCATTTCCTAAAAAATCCAAAAAAGAAATCAATAAACTCTCGTCTCATCATTGGTTTATTCTCGGTCAAACTATAGGAGAAATGCCTCATATTAATAAATTGATAAAGTTAGGCAATTTAGAAACAGAAGGTTTAGACAAAATAAAACAAGGCCCAGCTATTCTGGTGGGAGCTCATATTGGCAATTGGGAATTTCTTTTGCGAGTTGGTGACCTTGCTGGAAGAAGAGCCGGATATGTTTTTAGACCTATTAATAATTGGATTTTAAATAAAATGCAAATTCATAGAAATAAAGACGCAAATGCAGATTTTTACAGGAAAGGTCGTCTCGCTGCTATCGGAATGGCAGGGAAACTTAAAAGTGGTGAAGTCATTGGTTTAACTGGTGATCAACTTTTACGAGAGGGAATAAAGGTTCCTTTTTTTGGAATAGAAACACCAACTCCTCAAGCTGCGGCGGTTATGGCTTTAAAATGGGACGTTCCAATATATATGGTAAGAGTAGAGCGTTTTAAAGGAATAAAATTTAAAATGAGTGTAGAGAAAAAAATAAAAATGCCAAAGAATTTAGAAAAAGATAAAGCTATATATGAAATTACTAGATTAATCTCATCTAGAATAGAAGAATGGATTATTGACAAACCAGAACAATGGCTTTGGGCTCATAGACGATGGGGTAAATAAATTAAAATTTTCTTGTCATGTTAGATAAGTATATATTAAAAATCATTTATCTAATTGTGCTGATCGAGTATCATCTGAAAACTTTATTTTAACTTTTGCATTTTTTGGGGCATCATTACTTAATTTAATTGGTTTGCCATGAATGTCCATTACAAGCGTAAAACCTCTATCAATTACACTTTTAAAACTAGATGCTTCTAATAGTTGTTTGAGTGAATCTAATTTTGTTTCTTTGTTTTTTAAAATATTTTCTAAATAATTTTTGAATTTTGTATCTAATATTTGTTGTTTTGCATCTAAATTACTTATTAATACTTTAGGTGGTACTAATCTTTGAGAAAATTGAGTAATTTTGTTTTTCTGTTGTATAAAAATATTACTAAACAAGTTTTCAATATCTTTGTAAATGAAATCTAATGTTTGGCTTTTATTATCGTATATCTGATCAGGTTTACCTAAAAGTCTAATAAGATTATTAAGTCGATCTTTATTGTTATTTAATTTATTAGTAAATGAAGTTTTAAGTCTTAAATTTAGTTCACCAATTCTGGCTATCAATTCATCTCTTACCGGAACTGACTTTTCTGCAGCTCCAGTAGGTGTTGGAGCTCTTAAATCAGAGACAAAATCAATCAATGTTGTATCAGTTTCATGTCCTACTGCTGAAATAACTGGTATTATGCTATTAAAAACTGCTCTAACTACTACCTCTTCATTAAAAGACCATAGATCTTCTAAACTGCCTCCACCTCTTGCAACAATAAGTAGATCTGGTTTCTTCATATTTGTTTGGTCTGTGAATAAATTAAACTTTTCTATTGCATTCGCTATTTGTTGCGCTGAACCTTCTCCCTGAACAGCAACAGGCCACAAATAAACATGCGAAGGGAAACGATCTGATAATCTATGTAATATATCCTTTATCACTGCCCCCGAAGGACTTGTTATCACACCAATTCTTTGCGGCAGGTAAGGTATTGGCTTTTTATGCTCTTGTTTAAATAAACCTTCAGCAAGTAGTTTTTTTCTTCTATCTTCAAGCATTTTAAGAAGTGCACCCTCACCCGCAACTTCCATACTATCTACAATAATTTGATATTTTGATTGCCCTGCAAAAGTAGTAATTTTTCCATTACAAATTACTTCCATGCCTTCTTCAGGTCTTATTGAAAGTCTAGGTAATGTATATTTCCAAATTATTGCTGCAATACTGCCGTCTGTATCTTTTAGAGTAAAGTATACATGACCTGATCCAGGAAATGAAGGACGTGAAATTTCACCTCTTATACGAACATAACTAAAATTTGTCTCGACTAATTTTTTAATAACCTGTGAAAATTCGCCTACAGAATATACAGGATTGTTATTATAGTTTTCCATTAATTTTCATTAAATTTTATATTTGTCATAATTCGATACTATGGCATATTGAACAAAATCTAAAGCTTTTTGGAGTATGTAATCTATGAATATTTTAATTGTAGGTGGAGGTGGCAGAGAACATGCCATTGCTTATTCATTTTCAAAATCTTCATTAACAAAAAAGCTAATGGTTGCACCTGGTAACCCTGGGATTGAAACTTTTGCTGAATGTTATCCCATAGCTGCTGACGATATTGATGGACAGTGCAGACTAGCAAAAGACATGAAAGCAGACATAGTTTTCATAGGACCAGAAATCCCGTTAGTGCTTGGCTTAAAAAATAAATTGTCACAGATAGGCATTAACGCATTTGGACCATCTAAAGAAGCTGCAATGTTAGAAGGATCAAAAATCTTCTCTCGAAATTTTTGTAAAAAATATAATATTCCTCAACCAAGTTTTAAACATTGTAGTGATTTAAAGACTGCAAAAAACCAAATAGAATTGTTAAATGGATACTGTGTTGTAAAAGCAGATGGTCTTGCAGCAGGTAAAGGTGTTATTGTTTGTGATACAGTGAATGAAGCAATTGAGGCATCTACTCAAATGCTTGAACAAAATAAATTTGGAGATGCTGGAAAATCAATTTTAATTGAGGAAAGAATAACTGGTATTGAGGCAAGCGTGTTTGCAGTATCAGATGGTAATACCGCAATTTTACTTGCTACAGCTCAAGATCATAAGAGAGCTTATGATAATGACGAAGGCCCGAATACTGGAGGCATGGGAGCTATATCTCCAGCACCAGCACTAAATGAAGAATTAAATGAAAAAATTTTTAATAATATTATAATGCCAACAATTGATGGAATGAGATCCAATGGTAATCCATTCCAAGGCATACTTTATGCTGGTGTCATGCTTACTGATGAAGGACCAAAGGTAATTGAATTTAACTGTAGATTTGGAGATCCAGAAACACAGGTCGTACTTCCACGCCTTAATACAGATTTAGTAGAAATTGTTCATAACACTGTTACAAACAATCTTGAAAACACTTTCATTGATCTTATTGATAACACTACAATTACTGTTGTAATAGCAAGTCAAGGTTATCCAGGAGCCTTTAAAAAGGGAATTGAATTACCCTCACTTGATAAGTTTGATAACCAAGATGATATATTAATTTTCCATTCTGGTACTGCTAAGAATGATAATGAAAACCTTATTTCAAGTGGCGGTAGAGTGTTATCTGTGACAGCGATTGGAGAAAATGTCCAAGACTGTAGAAAAAAAGCATATAAGGCTATCGAGGAAATAAATTGGGATAATGGCTTCTTTAGAAGAGATATAGGTAAACTCTAAAATCACCTTATATTATGAAAAAATTCTTTTAATAGTCTTTCTGATTCAGTTGTGGAAAAACCTGAGTAAATTTCAATTGATGTTTTATTATCTGAGAAAACTCTAACTCCATTTTCGATGGCTCCCCCCTTTTTGTCCTCAGCTCCATAATATAGCCTTCTTATTCTTGTCTGTTTAATAAGCCCTGAACACATAACACAAGGTTCTAATGTAACCCATAGATCACAATTATTTAAAAATCTTTGACCTGTTATTTTTAATGCTTTTTCAATAACTAATTTCTCAGCATGACAAGTAGGATCATTCCTTGTTTCGACTAAATTGTGTGCCTTAGCAATAACACTTCCACACCTGCTTACTATTATAGCCCCAACAGGAACTTCATCTTTATTTTTAGCCTTAATCGCTTCTTTGATAGCTAAACTCATATAATCAATTTGATTTGGCAAATTTAATCCTTAGTTGTCAGTTATGTTGCTAATAATTCTTAAAAGCTATAATACAAAACAATGAAAAATACTTTTAAAAAAAATAATTCAGAAATATCATTAAATAAAACTGAAACCTTAAAACCAAAAGTACCTGATACTAGACCCGAGAGAATTGCAAAAGCTATCGCAAGGTCAGGCTTATGTTCTAGAAGAGAAGCTGAGCGATGGATAATTAATGGTCAGGTAAAACTAAATAGTAAAATTTTAACTGAATGTGGTGTTAATGTTACTTCTAGAGATGTCATTGAGGTAAATGGTAAACCATTACCCAATAAGGTAATAACTAAGTTATGGATGTATCATAAACAAAGAGGTTATTTAGTTACTAACTATGATCCAGAAGGTAGGTCAACAATCTTCGATCAATTGAAAAATAAAATAGAGGTAAGATTTATTTCTGTTGGCCGTTTAGATATGGATTCAGAAGGCCTAATATTACTCACTAATGATGGTGATTTAGCTAGAAAACTTGAACTACCTTCAACAGGGTGGCTTCGTAAATATAGAGTTAGAGTTCATGGCTATGTGATATCAAAAGATTTGGAACGACTGAAAAATGGAATTATAATTGATGGTATAAAGTATGGTAGAATAGATGCTACTTTAGATAGGCAGCAAGGAAGTAATGCTTGGCTTACATTGAGTTTTAGAGAGGGAAAAAATAGGGAAGTTAGAAAGGTTATGAACCATCTAGGCTATAATGTGAACCGTCTAATTAGAGTATCTTTTGGACCTTTTAATTTAAAAAACCTCCCCTCAGGAGAATTACAAGAAGTTAAAAACAGAGTATTGAACGATCAATTAGGTTTATCTAAACCAGAAAAATTAAGACACAATAAAAATAAAATAATTACAAAAACATAAAAAAACTATGAGAATAATAAGTGGTAAATTTAAAGGGTTAAAGCTTCAACCACCAGTTGATTTTAGTATAAGGCCAACATCTGACAGGTTAAAAGAGTCACTTTTTTCAATTTTAGAATCAAATAAATATAATATAAAAATTCAAAATTCTAATGTTATAGATATTTGTAGTGGAACAGGAGCATTAGGCATCGAAGCATTCTCCAGAGGTGCTAAATTAATCTATTTTATTGATAAGGATCCAAAAGCAATTAATGTACTGCAAAAAAATATTTCAAAGTTAAAGATTGATTATAATGATGAGACACATATAAAAATCATAAAAGATGATGCTAACATAGCACTTCAAAATATAAAAAATAATTTTGATATTGTTTTAATAGATCCTCCATATAATTCAAATATAATTGAAGAGTGCTTAGTTAAATTAAAACAAAATAATTTGATTGATTTAGATAGCTATATCTTTGCTGAGAGTAGCAAAAATGAAAACTTTAATTTTAATGGCTTTGATATGTTAGATAAAAAAATCTACGGGAACTCTAAACTAACTATTCTAAAGTTATTTAACTCAAGCTCTGTTAAATAATTTTTCAATATCCTTTAATGATAGACTTATTGAAGTTGGTCTGCCATGGTTGCATTGTCCAGAATTTGGTGTACGTTCCATCTCTCTTAACAACTCATTCATTTCAGTTTCATTTAAAGTTCTCCCAGACCTTACTGATCTATGGCAAGCAATATTTCCTAATATTAAGTCAATTTTAGCATTATAAGAAGATGGTAAACCAGCTGATGAAATATCATCACCAAGATCAATAATGATTTGTTTTATGTCAGCCTCTCCTATCAAAGCAGGTACCTCTCTAACAATTATCATGCCATCACCAAACGGCTCAATTACAAAACCTATGTCCGCTAGCAAATCAATATTTTCTGTAATCATGGCTAATGGAATAGGTTCAAGATTAACTACTTCAGGAAGCAATAAAATTTGTTTATCCACAGATTTATTTTCTCGTGCTAATTTCATCCTTTCTAAAACTAATCTTTCGTGAGCAGCATGTTGATCAATAATCACAATTCCATTTGAATTTCTCGAGATTATATAATTTTTGTTGAATTGTGCTAAAGCAACGCCCAATGGAAACTCTTCCTGATAGAGGAGCTTTGTAACATCATTGTGATTTTTCTCTTGTCTAACTGGCTTCACAGAAGGACTTATATCTCCATGTTCAAAAAAAGATTGGTTACTTTTATTTTGATTATTTGAACTTAACTCTGTTGCATTATCAAATCGTTTCAAGGCCTCTCTCGAAAGATGAGTAGTCGTTTGACTATAACTTACATTTAATTCTCTGCTGATTGAACCCACAATCAAACTTCTTATTAGAGCATTATCTTGAAACCTAACTTCTGTTTTACCAGGATGCACATTTACATCGATAAAATCAGGTGGTACATTTATAAACAAACAAAACACAGGAAACCTTCCTTTTGGAAGTGTGTCTCTATAAGCTGCTCTAATTGCTCCAGATAAGTTTTTATCTTGAATGAACCTCCCATTTATAAAAAGATGTTGTTGATTATAATTCGATTTATTTAAGGTAGGAAGACCAATAAACCCATAAATTTTTACTGATTGATTTTCTTTTATTAGCTTAAAATTCTCAATCTTTATAGCTTCATCAGAAAAACCTGAACCCATTATATTTTTTACTCTGTTTATATATGAGTTATCATTCAGTATTTCAGGTCTGATATTAAAAATTTCTCGACCATCTGATTGAAATTTAAATCCTATACATGGGTTTGCTAAAGCCTGTTTTAAAATTATTTGATGGCAATAGCTTTTTTCAACCTGAGAAGATTTTAGAAATTTCAACCTTGCTGGTGTTGCATAAAATAATTTTTTAACTGAAATTCTTGTTCCTGTTTGAAGTGAGGATGGGTAAACTTCATTAAAGCTTCCAGCCACGACATCTAATGACCATGCTTGGTTAGAATTGGTAAACTTTGTCTGAATATTTAATTCACTTACTGCAGCTATAGAAGGGAGAGCTTCCCCCCTGAAACCCAAATAATCTATTTTGTTTAAATCATTATTAGGAAGTTTCGAAGTAGCATGTCTTTCAATAGCAAGAGGAATTAAACTTTTTTCAATACCAATACCATTGTCTGAAACTGATATTAGATTTTTACCTCCATTATCTAAGATTATATCAATTTGAGTTGCGTCTGCATCTATAGAGTTTTCAATTAATTCTTTTAATGCAGAGGATGGTCTTTCGATAACTTCTCCAGCAGCTATTTGATTGATAAGATTTTCAGGAAGCCTTCTTATTTCCATAACTGGTTTCCTAATTATTTTATCAATAAAGGCTTTCCAGAATTAATGTCTAGAGCTGGAGAAGGAGTTGCATTGATTTGTTGTCCAGAAGACTTATTTTTTCTGATTCTTAACGCTTCTTTTTTCGCATCAATAACTATACCTGTTTCTGGAATATCTCCAAATAACATTTGTAAACCAGTCCTTTCACTTAATGATATACCCAGTGTCTCTTCATCAACTATCTTCCTTATATCTTTTGGGACATTCTTAGAACCAAATAAATCACTAAAACTATTATCTTCACTCTTATTTTCTATATTTATCTCATTAGTAAGGTTAAAATCATTTTTAGATTCTTCTAAATCATTGTTTTTAAGAACTTCAGGATCTATCTTATAACCAGGCGGCACAATAAGTGATGGTGTCAAAGCTACAGAGAATTCATCAGGTATAACCTTTTCTTTACCAACGGCTTTTCTAAAATCAGAGCAATTAGACAATGTCATTGTTATAGGTAACAAAAAAACAAATATCTTTAAAAATTTATTTTTCATAGTAAGAACTTTCAGCTGTAAAAAATTGATTAAAAAGAAATAAAAAAGCACCGACAAAAATTATTGTATCAGCAAGATTAAAAGCTGGCCAGTGTAAATCGTCAATATAAAAATCTATAAAATCTACAACCTTACCATAAATTATTCTATCAATTGCATTACCAATCGCTCCACTTGCAATTAGAATAAATCCCAAAGAAGAATATCTAGGCATTTTGAAAGAAGAAAAAATCAACCATATACTTACTAAAAAAGCAAATATGGTGAAACCATATCTACCTATCTCTCCAGAGTCCTGAAAAAAACCAAAAGAGATACCACTATTCCAAACTGGTGTCATGGAAAGAAATGAAGTTAATTTTATTGACTGGTATTTTATAAAAAGGTTTTCTATCGCCCATACTTTAGTAACATAATCCAGAAAAACGAAGATTATCAAAATTAATAAAAGATTAAATATACCAATATTTTTTTTCATTTAACTATTTTTGTAAAACACTTGTACATCTGTAGCATACTTCAATATCGTCTTTTACCTCATTAACGATCTTCCAACATCTTAAACATTTACCCCCAGACGCAAGTTCTACTTGAACATTAATTTTTGATTCTAATAAATTTTTGTTCAAATTAATCTCAACATCAGAACAAATAAATATTTCTGGCAAGTTTACGCCTTCAAGTTTATTGTAGGTCTTTTGATTTGCCTCAATAATGACCTTTGCCTGAAGACTAGATCCTAATAACCCTTCTTTTCTTTTTTCTTCAATAGCAGTTGTTACTACCGATCTTAATTCTCTAATCTCAGACCATTTATTACCAATTAAATCATTTTGCCACTCTTCACTTGATTTAAAGTAAGTTTGAAGATGAACAGAATTATCTTGATCCTTATATCTACTTTGCCAGGCTTCTTCAGCGGTAAAACATATAATTGGAGCAAGCCAAGTAGTAAGTGATTTGAATAAAATATCCATTACAGTCCTACAAGACCTTCTTTCAATGCCCTTTAATTCTTCGCAATATAAAGTATCTTTTCGAATATCAAAATAAAAGGCTGACAAATCAACTGTACAAAAATTATGTATGTCTAAATAAATATCATGCAAATTAAAGTTTTCTGTATTTTCTTCTATTTTTTTACTTAATTCAGATACTCTATGTAGGACCCATTGATCTAATTCAGGCATCTCACTAAAGGTAATTTTTTCGTCATCTTCAAATTGATTTAAAGCACCTAAAAGATACCTAAGAGTATTTCTAAGTCTTCTATAATGATCAGAGTGTCTAATAAGTATCTCTTTTCCAATTCTTAGATCATCATAATAATCTGATCCAACAACCCACAAACGTAATATATCAGCCCCAAATTCATTAATTACTTTTTGAGGTGCAATTATATTGCCTAAAGATTTAGACATCTTTCGACCTTGCTGATCTAAAACAAATCCATGTGTCAATACAGCATCATAAGGAGCCCTTCCGCGTGTTCCACAACTTTCTAACAAGGAAGAATGGAACCATCCTCTATGCTGGTCCGTTCCTTCAAGATACAATGAGGCAGGCCAGAATAAATCATTTCGCTCTTCTAAGACAAATGAATGAGTTGAACCAGAATCGAACCAAACATCAGCAATATCAGTTACAGCTTCATAATCTTCAGAATTATATTTTGAACCAAGAAAGTATGAAGAAGGTTTTTGAAACCAAGCATCAGCTCCATCTTTTTTGAACGCTTCAACAACTCTATCAACAACTTCTTGATCTCTAAGTGGTTCTTGTGTTTTTTTATGTACAAAAATAGCTAATGGAACACCCCACGCTCTTTGTCTAGAGATACACCAATCAGGTCTATCCTCTATCATTTTTGTTAATCTATTTTCACCCTGAGGGGGAAAAAAATTAGTTTCTGATAAGGCCTTAAGAGCAGTATCTCTTAAATTATTAATTTTCATTGAAATAAACCATTGAGGTGTAGTTCTAAAAACCAAAGGGGCTTTTGATCTCCAACTATGTGGATATGAATGATTCAAAATGCCTCTTCCAATCAAAGCATTATGCTCAGACATTATATCTGCAATTTTTTCGTTATCTTTCAAAACACGTAATCCACCTAATAAAGGTAATTCATTTTTTAAAATTCCATTATCTGTAACAGTTTCAGGTATTGTCAAATTATGTTTTTTTCCTAATTCAAAATCATCTGCCCCATGTCCAGGTGCAATATGAACAAACCCTGTACCTTGATCAGTCGTAACAAAATTAGCCTCTAGCAATAGAACATCGTGATCATAACCATACCCATTTAATGGATGAGCTAGAATTGATCCTTCAAAGTCACTTCCTTTTAATTTCTTAGAAACATTATAATCTAATATAGAAATTTCTTTTATTGCTTCTTCTAGCAATTGAGTGGCAACTACTATTTTATCACCTATTTTGGCTAGTGAATTTTCATTAACACTAGTAACTTCTAATAGACTGTAATCTATATCCTTGCCATAAGCGACAGCTCTATTACCAGGCATCGTCCAAGGAGTTGTTGTCCAAATTATAATTTCATAATCTTTTAGTATTTCTAATGGGGCTTTTTTAATCGGGAATCTGGCAAATATTGTAGTGCTGACATGATCATGATATTCGATTTCAGCTTCAGCAAGAGCAGTTTTTTCAACTGGTGACCACATTACAGGTTTAACGCCTCTATATAAACTTCCATTCATCAGAAACTTACCAATTTCAGACATAATAATGGCTTCAGATTCATATTTCATTGTTGAATAAGGGTCTTCCCAATCACCATAAACACCTAATCTTTGGAATTCTTCAGATTGAATATCCATCCACTTGGCAGCAAAATCACGACATTCTTTTCTAAACTCTACAACTGGAATATCGTCTTTATTCTTTTTCTTTTTTCTGTAATTTTCTTCTATTTTCCACTCAATCGGCAACCCATGACAATCCCAACCAGGTACATAATTAGCATTTTTGCCCAACATTGATTGGGATCTATTAATTACGTCTTTGATTATTTTATTTAGGGCATGTCCAATATGTAAATAACCATTAGCATAAGGTGGACCGTCATGGAGTATAAATGGCTTAGAATTCTTTCTTTGTTCTCTAAGTTTCTTGAATAACTTTGTATCTTCCCATATTTTTAATATTTGAGGTTCCTTGTTAGGTAAACCAGCCCTCATAGAAAAATCTGTTTTTGGTAAGTAAACGGTGTCCTTATAATCAGTCATATAATTTTCTCTATGTCAGTCTATTTATTGTTACTTCTAAAATAACTTTTGTTTATTTTAAAATTTTATAATTATAAAGTATTTAACTTATGAAAATCATAAGCCATTTTTGTATCAAGCTCGATCTGTTTTTTTAATTCGGATAAGGAATTAAATTTCTTCTCTAATCTTAAAAACTCTAAAAGTTCTACTTTTATTCTTTTACCATATAGATTTATATTAAGATCTTCATTATTTAAATCAATTATATGAGTTTCCAAATTTATAGAATCTCCAAAAACAGTTGGTCTTGTACCTATATTTGAGATAGATGGCAACCAATCATTTGAAGTTTCCAATTCTTTCTGGCCTGTGACTTTCAACCTAGTTACATAAACTCCAAGTGGCGGTTTTAAAAAATTTTTTATATCTAAGTTGGCTGTTGGAAAACCAATTTCTCTACCTTGTTGCTTACCCTGTTCTACAACACCTGTAATGCACCAATTTCTACCAAGCAGAGAATTTGCTATATTCAAATATCCATCTTGAATTAATTTTCTTATTGTTTGAGAGCTTATAATTTCTAATTCTTTACCTTTTATAGAATGCGTTTGTTTTAAGTCCACAGCTATAATTTCCAAACCTAATTTACTAGCAAAATTTTTATTACCTTCAATCGTACCTTCCCTATTTTTTCCAAATCTAAAATTAGATCCTGCAAACATTTTAGTTACTCTCAAAGTTTCATTTAATATTTTGGACAAAAAGTCATTTGCACTACAATTTTTTAATTCTTCATTAAACCTAATTATAATTAAATAATTAACGCCAATCTCTCTTAACAAGTTCTCTTTTTCCAACGCATCTAGAAGCTTAAAAGAAGAATTGCCTGAACTAAAAAAATCTCTTGGATGAGGATCAAAAGTTACAACACCAAAAGCAAGGTTATTCTCAAGAGCGTTTAATTTAGCTGTTTCTAGAAGTTTTACGTGGCCTTGGTGAATACCATCGAAGTTACCAATTGCAATTGAAATGTTTTTATCAATTTTAGGAGCGATATCACCAAATTTCCATTTAATAATTTTCATAAAATTGTTATAACCTTTTTAAGATTTTAAACTCAAGCTGATATATAATAAATTTCAAAGTGTTTGTATCTTTTTTTGTTATATATGTTTGAATTATGTGAAATAGTATTGAAAGTTAAAAAGCTACTTTGATTAGCCATCAATGGAGATTAATTTTTTGAGTGATAAAATAAATATAAATTTAGAAATTATTTCTAACTTAATCAATAGCTCTATACAAATATTCGTTGCCTATGCCGGGCAGGTATTAGGAGCTACTCTTATTCTTATTCTGGGCTTTTATTTTGCAGGCAAACTTAGTAAAGTTGCCCGCAAAAACTTAAGTATTTTCAATAAAATAGATCCCTTAATTGTCCCAATAATCGGGAATATTATAAGATATGGAATAATAATAATTACATTAATAGCTGTTTTAGGACAATTTGGAGTCCAAACAACTTCTATTATCGCTGTCTTAGGTGCAGCTGGTTTAGCAATTGGCTTAGCATTACAAGGAACTCTGTCAAACGTAGCGGCTGGAGTTATGTTATTACTACTTAGACCATTTACTACTGGTGATTGGGTGGAGACTGGTAATGTCTCTGGCACTATAAGAGAAGTAGGTCTGTTTACTACAATTATAGACACATTTGATAATGTTTATGTTTCAATACCTAATTCTAGTATTTGGAATAGTACAATAACAAACCACTCACATTACGAAACACGACGTATAGATGTTGACATAGGTATCCACTATGATACCGATTTGGAATTGGCTTCAGAGGTTTTATTAAAATTAGCTGACGATGATAGAGTTAAGAACAAACCCAAAGCACCTCAATTCCTTGTAATGAAATATGACGATAGCGCGATAGTGGTTAGACTAAGACTATATTCACATACTAAGGATTGGTATGCTTTGTATACTGATTTAATGCGTAAACTCAAACCTGCTCTTGATGAAGCAGGTATTCAAATTCCATATCCACATAGAGTTATTTCTTCAAATAATACAATTTAATGACGACTACAAAAAAAATTAATCATGGCTCAGTTAAATTAACAAGAGAAAATATAACTCAAGGTCGTCTTGGTGAAAAAATCAGAAGTATAAGTGGAAGTGATAAAGTTCTTTCTCAAAAAGAATTAATTAATGAGCGTAGAAAAATTATTCCAGATGATGGAATTGGAGAAGATATTTATATTTTTGCTTATGGATCTCTTTTATGGAATCCAACAGTAGATTATGAAGAACAATTTTTAGCGAAAGTATATGGTTATCATAGAAGCTTTTGTATGAAGACAAATTTAGGTAGGGGATCTTTTGAAAATCCAGGTTTAATGTTAGCTCTAGACAATGGTGGTTCATGTAAAGGATCCGCATTTAGGCTAAATAAAAATGATGCAATAAAAAATATTGATATTTTGTTTAAAAGAGAAATGGTAACTGGGGCCTATAAACCAAAATTAATAAAAACAAAATTAGATAATAATAAAAACGTTTTATCACTTGCATTTACAGTTGATAAGAAGCACAAAAATTATTTTGCAAAAAAAAGTACCTCTATAAAAGCTAAGATGATTTTCAAAGCACACGGGTTTTTAGGGACTTGCCAAGAATATTTCGATAACACATTAGAAAGCCTTGAGGAGTTAGCTATTAAAGACCTCGAAATGAGAGCAATATCAAGTCACTTAAAAAAGTTTAATAAAAAGTCATAAATCTTTCTTTATAATATCAGAAGCTTTCTCTGCAATCATTAATGTTGCTGCATTTGTATTTCCTGACGGCATCGTTGGCATTATTGAGGCATCAGCAATTCTAATGTTACTTAATCCTTTTACTTTAAGGGATGGTGTTACGACTGCATTTTCATCTATCCCCATCCTACAACTTCCAATGGCATGGTAAACTGTAGCTCCATTGTTTCTGAGATAATTTAGTATTTCTTCGTCTGTCTGAATATTATCGCCTGGAAGTGTCTCCCTAATAGAAATTTTATCTATATTTGAAGTTTTAAGAAGTGCTCTACACATTTTAAAACCTGACACCAATACATCTTGATCTATTTTTTCTTTTAGATAGTTAGGTTGAATAGTTGGAGCATCTCTAATGTTTTGAGATAGAGCTCTAATAAATCCTCTACTCATCGGCCTAGATTGCCAAACACCACAAGTTATTCCGGGCACTTCTTGTAATTTGCCAATCATACCTTCAGTATATGACGCTGGTGTAAAAACAAATTGTAAATCAGGAAAATCTATTTCAGATGATGATTTTAAAAAAGCTCCAACATGTGCTGGACTATAAGATATCAGACCTTTCTTCAAAAAAAACCATTTCATAATTTCTAAAAATAATTTATAGCCTCGAGCCTTTTCATTAAGGGAAATTGGTAGATTAATTTTGTTTGCAACTCTTACTGCATAATGGTCTTGCAAACCTTCACCTACATTTTTAATTTCATATAAGGGATCAATTCCTATTGATTTCAAGTGTTTTCCATCACCTATTCCAGATACTTGAAGTAAATGAGGTGTACCAATTGCCCCAGCACATAAAATAATCTCTTTATTGGCAAAAATTTCCAAAATCTTATTATTTTTCTCATAAACTAATCCAACAGCTTTTTGATCATTGAATATAATTTTTAAGACAAGTGTATTTTTTTTTATATTTACATTTTTTCTTTTAATTGCAGTTTTTAGAAAAGCGTCATAAGCACTATACCTCATCCCATTTTTAATTGTTCTTTGATAATAAAAGATTCCTTCTTGTTCACCTGAATTATAGTCTTCTTGAACTGATATTCCCAACTCTTTAGAACCAGAAACAAATTCTTCACAAATAGGATGTTTTTCAACAACATCTGAAACAAACAAAGGACCGTTTTTACCCCTATACCTCTCATCTCCATTTTCTTTAAATTCTGACTTTTTGAAATATGGTAAAACATCATCATAAGACCAACCAAGGTTTCCAAGCTGTGCCCATTGATTATAATCGTCTGGTTGTCCTCTAACATACAAATGTCCATTAATAGAACTAGAGCCTCCAAAACCTTTTCCTCTTGGGAACAATATTTCTCTGTTGTTAACGTTTTCGTTACTTTCAGTTTTAAAACACCAATTAAATCTTTTATCATTAATTGTTTTAATAAAACCTGCTGGCATTTTTATAAATGGATGGTGGTTACTACCCCCAGCTTCAAGAACACATATATTTATATTATTAATTTCAGATAGTCTATTTGCAACGACTGAACCTGAAGATCCTGAGCCAACTATTATATAGTCAAATTTTTCCATATTAATATCTCAAATCTTTTTAATGATTTAAAGTTGACGTTTCACCAGCAATGGTTGTTCTTACCATTAATCTTTTTTCTATTTTCCCTTTTATTGGTGTTGCTCTATGTAAAACAGCTCTGTTGTCCCACATTATTAAATCATATAGTTTCCAAGAATGAGAATAAACAAAGCTTTCATTATCAACATATTGATAAATCTCTCTAAAAAGCTTTTTACTTTCAGGTTTTGGCATGCCGTCGACAGAACTACAATGTGCGCCTAGGTAAAGAGATTTTCCGTGCTTATCATTATTTAATACTAACTTTTGTTTAACAGGAGGAAGTGCTTTTTTTTCTTCAGGGGTAACTAAATTTGGATCTATTTTTGATCTTCCATGAGAATAGTCGTGCCAACAAACTTTATCTTCAATTATTAATTTTAATTTTTTAGGTAATGAACTATAAACCGCTCTCATTGATAAGAACTCGGTATTACCACCTTTAGAAGGTATCATTTTGGCAGAAAGAATTGACATTTTTGAAGGAATAACTTTGAAAGAACTGTCACTATGCCACTCTTGATTAGCTAAATTATTTAATCTTTGCCTATCAGTAGCAGGAACAATGTTTCCATCTTCATCAAAGTTTCTAAGTATTATTAATTTTGAACCTGAGCCATCAGTGCCAGCTTTAGTTGTTTCTAAAGTACCAAAGTTCTGACTAAATTTAATATGCTCATCGTTTGTTATATTTTGATTTCTAATTACAACTACTGAAAATTCAGACAAAAGATCAAAAATTTTACTCTTTATTTTTTTACTTAGATCTACTTTTGTATTTAAACCTGTAATTTCAATACCAATTGATTTTCCAAGTTTCTTTGTAAACATATATATCTCTTATTTTTAAATATATTTTTGTTTAATCTTCATACAGTAATATGTTAAAAATGGAATCTAGTTTGTAAATAAAAAATTTGAATATAATTAAAAACAATGGATGAAACTTTAAATATAAATGATGACATTAAATCCTTAAAGTTGGTAGTTTTAAAAGAAAATCTTAAGCAAAACTGGAAACTTGATACTGATTTATGGAATGAGGAATTTCCTCATGACTTTAGATTTGAAGATACATATTTACAATTAAGCTTTGTTCTAAGAGATTTTAATATTGACGAATTAAAGCATTTAATTTCTATAACAAATTTATTTGATGTTAAAAACTATAGTCATGATATCTCAACTTTAATAAACAATTATATCAAAAGTTGTGTTGATTATCTTAACCACGAAATAGATGGAAAAAGTGACGAATATTTCCAAAAATTTAATAATAACAATAATTGTTTTTCATATGAAAAAAAAATCAAAAAATCTTTAACTAAATACCAAATTAATTATTCTTTATTCTTTTATGGAACACTTAGATCTCTAGAAGTTCGAAAAGCTGTAATTGGAGAAAGTAGTGATAATCACAAAATGTCATTAGGTTATTTGTTAAAGCATAAAGTCTTTAGAGTTAAAAATGCAAATTATCCTCTTATAAAATATACAAATAATCAAGTTGATGTCGTTAAAGGCTTGCTCATTAAAAATATAACTTTTGAAGAACTAAAAAAATTGGATAGATTTGAGGGAAAAAATTACTTTAGGCAATTTGTAAAAGTTAATGTAGATCAAATTCATCATGATGCACAAATCTATATGCCCACTAAAAACATGGTATCAGAAGAACCTTGGGATTATGAAAAGTGGTACAAAAAAGATATGAAAAATTTCTTTTTAAATGAATTTGATTTAAATGGAGTGAAATAAAGTCTAAATCAATTGTTAAATCTTCAGTTATTTTTAAGTTTTTGTACTTGATCCCAAGCAGCATTGATAGCCCTCATTTTATTCTTACTTTCATTAATAACTTCCATGGGCACACCTTTACTAATTAATAAATCAGGATGATGTTCTTTAGATAGTTTTATATATTTTTTTCTAATTGTTTGAATATCGTCAGTTGGTTGACTTTCTAATACAATATAAGGATTAAGTTTATCGGATGACTTTCTAGATTCTTTGATACTTTCATACTGTTTTTGCGTTAAACCAAATATATAAGCAATATTCGCAATCATTGATTCTTCTTCATTACTTACATGACCATCTGACTCGGCGATATAAAATAGAATATTTATAACCTCTTCTAAAACATTAATATTACCCCGAAAAATTTCACCAATTTGTTTTGCATATGGTTCATAACCAGTGCTTTCGTCTTTTGCCTTATTAAAAATTTTAGCCACTTGGTCAATTTCACTATCCGGAATTTGCAACTTATCCTTTACAGCAACCAACTCTTCTTTACTAACCTGTCCATCAGCCTTACTAAGCTTCGCTGAGAGAACTATGAGTGAGAGTGCAAAAATTTCTTGAGAATTTTGTTGTTTACCAAGAGTTTTAGTAGAGCTTAATCTTGAAATTTTTCCACCTAAAAAGGACCCCAATAAAGCTCCAAACGGACCTCCAAAAGAAAAGCCAATAACACCACCTAATAAACTTCCCCAAATCGACATATTTATTTCTCACAAATTTTTAATAAGTTAGATATTAATTATATTTATATAAATAAAAAGCATTTAAACTCTTATTTAAATCTGAATTATAATTACCAACCATTAGTTCTTGACCAATTGTCTATAATACTACCATTTTCTAAAACATTGTAATTTTCATAAGCAGCACAAGTTAAACATGCATGGTTTGGTAATATTCGAACTAGACTTCCTATAGGTAACTTATCAAACCAATCTGTGCTTTTTATCTTTATAGATCCATGTTCTTGGTGTACTTCTGAAATATTAAGACCTTCAAAAGGTATTGCTGTATGTGGATTACAAATTAAACCATAACCTACTTCATGCATAAATTTATTTGCACTTATATCTTTTGTCAATGCTAATGATCCTGCATCAATAATTATTTTTTTTCTTTGATGATTATGTCCTATGACACTTGCTAATACAGTTACTGCAATGTCTTCTATTTTACAAATTCCCCTAGAAGCTTGTGCTAAATCCCAAAACATATAAATACCTGCCCTAACTTCAGAAATACCATCAAGGTTTGAAGCCAAAAGCATTGTTGGTGTAGACCCTATACTAATTATTTGAGACTTATCCTCAAAATTTGAAAAGTTTTTTAGAGAAGCTACAGCCTCTTCGCGTTCAATGTTACTAATTGAAATAATTTCATTTTTATCTTTGGTAGAATAACTATGTCCAGCATGAGTTAAAACACCTAACAGCTTTGTTTGGTGATTTGGTTCAAAAACTTTTGATATTTCACTAATCATTTGGTCTTGATAATTTAGACCACTTCTTCCCTCTCCGCAGTCAATTTCTATAAGAATTTCAAAATTAGCTTTGTGCAATTTGCTGTAATTTTCAATTTCTTGGGCAACATAAGTTGAGTCTATAACTATGCGAATAATGCAACTATATTTTTGTTGAATGAAATTTAATCTTTTTAATTTTTTAGGAATGATACAAACTGCATATAAAATATCTTTGAAACCCGCACTGGCAAAATATTCCGCTTCGTTAAGAGTTGAAACTGTTATAGGTCCTTCCTGATTATCAAGTGCTATTTTGGCAATTTCAATGCTTTTTGGTGTCTTTACATGAGGCCTTAAAATAGTATTTAATTCAAGACATTTCTTTCTTGCTTTAAAACAATTTTTTTCTAGAAGAGATTTATCTAAAATCAAGCATGGTGTATCTAATTCCTCTAAATTTTGTATTTTCATTTTTAACTCGCTTTATTTCAATTTTCTAAATTGCTATTTCACTAAATCTATTAGTTTTTCCCACCAACTTTCAGAAACAATCAAATTTTCCATATCTATCACTTGACCTATAATTGGGGTTATTAAAGATATGTTTTGTTCTTTAGCTCTTTTTTCAATCTCAACTGGAGGATCAAACCAATTATGCATCGCAAGAGTAAACATTCCCCAATGAATAGGTATGAGATTTTCTCCCTTAACATCTATAAAGCCCTTTATTACTTCATCTGGCATATTATGGACCGACCTCCAACGAGTATTATATTGTCCGCTATCCATGAAAACTAGTTCCAATGGACCATATTTTTTGCCAATCTCTTTATAATGTTTGGAATATCCTGAATCACCACTAAAATAAAAACTTCTTTTTCCTGACTTAACAACCCAAGATGCCCAAAGAGATTTTTGTGTTTCTACAAAACCTTTTCTTCCTGAAAAGTGTTGTGCAGGAGTACAAATGAAATTTATATCTTTAATTACTTTATTTTCCCACCAATCCATTTCTGTAATCCTAGAACTTGAAACACCCCATTTTTTTAAATGTGATCCAACACCTAAAGGTACAACAAATGAGACATCTTTATTTTTATCAAAGAACTTTATCGTATTCATATCTAAGTGATCATAATGATCGTGTGAAATTAATATGAAATCAATTTTTGGTAATTCCTTCATTTTAAAAACAGGTGGCTGATATCTTTTTATTAGCCAACTGAATGGGGAAGCTGATGACGAAAACACAGGATCAATTAAAATAATTTTATTATTTATTGACATTAAGATACTTGAATGACCTAACCAGGCGAATTTGATATTATTCTTACTTTTTACAAAATTTTCATTTAAAGAATTTTTATCTTCTGGCAAAAGTGTCTCTGGCTTTGTAATATTAGAATTAAAGAAAAAATTATTAACCATGTTTTTTCTTGGGTTTGCCCAAAATCCACTATTTTTTTTCATTTCTTCAATAATTTTAGAATTCTGGTTTAAGAACTTATCTTTTGGAATATTGTAGTTAGGAGATTTTTTCATTCTTAAATAATCATTATCTTTTGGAATTGATCCAAACTGATCACAACTAGAAAGTTGAAAACTTATTAGTATTACGTATAAAATTAATATGAATTTATTTTTAAAATTAATTAATTTCTTCAAGATTTTTCCAACTAATTATTTTTGATCTAAACGGTTGATTCCGTCCCATAGGTCGAGAGGCATCCCCCCTTTAATTATTTTTTGACATCGATTGATATAAATTTCTGTCACCTTATCATGTGGATTAATTTTATTAATTTTTAAAAATAATTTTAATGCTTTTTTAAAGTTTTTTTGAAAGTAATCATTAACTGCCTCTTTGAAATCCTCTAAAGTATTAATTTTTAAATGTTTTAATTTATCTAAATCTGAATCAAAAATTTCAAATATTTTAACAGGTTTGTCTTTTCCTTTAACGGCCACAACATCTATAAATCTTATGTTAAATAAATCTTTTTTAATATTGTTGTAAGTTTCTTCAGAAATAATAATACCTACTTTGTAAATTTTGGTTAACCCCTCAAGTCTAGACGCTAAATTTACAGCATCACTAATTACTGATCCCTCCATTCTATTCACATCACCTAATGTTCCTAACATCATTTCTCCAGTATTGATCCCAATACCTATATTAATTTTGTGTGTTTTATTTTTAAAAGAGTTAGAATTATATTGCTTCAAGTATCTCTGCATACCTATGGCTGCCTTAATAGAGTCATTTGCTGAAGTTTTAAACAATGCCATAACACCGTCACCCATAAATTTATCTATATAACCTTTATTTTCTCTAATTATTGGACTCATTTGATTTAAATAAGAGTTCAAAAATGAAAAATTTTCTTTTGGAGTCATTTTTTCTGATATCGAAGTAAAAGATCTTATATCAGAAAATAATATACTCATTTCAACATTTACTTGGTCTCCTAATGAGACATCTAATATACTATCTTTACCAAGGTTTTTTAGTAATTGCTGTGGTACAAATCTTTGGTAAGCTTCTGTTAATTTTACTTGTTGTTGAAGAGCTAACAACTTCATATCATTTAATTGCTGAGCAACAGCAAATCCAAAAGTAATAAACATACCAAGGAATAAAATTCCTACTGCAGAATTTATGATTAACCAAGTAATCCAATTAAAATCATAAAATAAATATGCCAAACCCGAAATTGGTGCCGATAAAAAAGGTAACGCGAAGGATATACATAAATATTTGGCGTAGGAGCTTCCTTTTTTCCAAAGTAAGAATGATATAACAGCAGAAGTTAGCAATAAAAATGTAAAAGGGGCAAATAAATATTTTACTTTAACTAAGCCTGGTCCATTCATGTCAGGTGGATACAAATTTAAATCCAAATACATTATGCTCGGCCAAGATAAAGATGTATATAAATTTAAAAAAATCATAACAATATAAAAAATTATAGTTGAAATAAAAATTTTGTTAAAAACTGGATAATTTACTTTTAAATTAAGCGATTGTCTAAAAAATTGAAGTAATAGTAAAAATAATAGGGATATTGAAGCCAAAGAAAATTCACTTGCATAAAACCAGGAATTTATCCCAATAATTCTGCCAATAACTAAATTTGTAATGGACAGAAAAGAGATTTGAAAAAGGCTTAATGACAACCACAAATAGTTACCTTTCGAGACTAAAAAAATGAATAAATAATAAATAGCAAAAGTTATAGCTATTGCAAAAGTTGCTAAGTTTGCAGCAATTTTTACAAATTGATGAGTACTAATATTTTCCCATGAGCTAATAGTCATTCGGTGAAGACTATCTCTACCCATATAACGGTCAAATGGTTTTTTTCTAAAAAAACTATAAACTTGGGTGGTTTCATAAGGATTCATTATGACTTTATAACTTGCTCTAACTCTTCCATCATCAATCCATCTATCATGTTTTTCATTCCAATATGGATACTCTATGACTGTCTTATTATTTAGACTAAAAACTTTCTTTTCGTTATTATAATTGAAAGTGACACCAATATTTTTCTTATTCGTATTATTTTGAACACTAAATCGAACCCAATAACCATCAACGAATGATTGATCATTCTGTAATTTTTTTTTCCATTCTAATTTAAATAATTTTTCAAAAGGAGTGTTTTGATCAAAGCCTTCAAGAAATTCTAAATGTTTTGAGGGTATGGTTTCAAAATCATCTGTATTAAAAATAAAAGTTATATTATCTTTATTGTCTACATTTGCGAAAACATTTTCAAAACTAAAAAATAAAAAGCCTAATAAATTTAATAATGTATAAATTTTATTTTTGATTTTCACCTACTGACCAATCAAGTTATTTTGTAATGTAACTTATTAGTTAGCTCTAATTTTTTCAATTAAATTAAAAATGTGCTGATAAGGTATTCTGATTTTTTTCCACCGGTGGAGCAAATTTAGTTAGGTCAATTCCTTCTACAGCTATTTTATACTCTTCTATTGTTGGTGTTCTTCCTAATATTGCAGAAAGAACTACAACTGGGGTAGAAGCTAGTAATGATTCACCTTTTTTTTCTTCAGTGTCTTCTACTACCCTACCTCGGAACAATCTTGTTGAAGTTGCCAAAACCGTATCCCCTTTTGCAGCTTTTTCTTGGTTTCCCATACAAAGGTTACACCCAGGTCTTTCAAGATAAAGAATATTATCATATTCTAGACGTGCTGAATTTTTTGGATTTTTATCATCAAACTCAAAGCCAGAGTATTTTTGCAAGATACTCCAGTCACCTTCTTCTTTAAGTTCATCTATTATATTGTAGGTTGGTGCCGCTACAACTAGAGGAGCCTTAAAATTCACTTTACCTGACGATCTTTCGAGATTACGTAACATTTGTGCAACAATTTTAACATCCCCTTTATGAACCATACACGAGCCTACAAAGCCAAGATCAACCTTTTTTTCGGCGTTATAATATGAAATTGGTCTTATAGTGTCATGAGTATACCTCTTAGAGACATCATGATTATTAACGTCTGGATCAGCAATCATCGGCTCATCAATTAAATTAAGGTCTACAACAACTTCAGATGAATATTTTGCATTTGCATCAGGTCTTAATGCGGGTTTTTCCCCCGATTTAATTTCAGATATTCTTTTTTCTGCAATACCTATTAACTTATGAAGCATTTTGTCTTTATTCTCCATACCCTTATCAACCATTACTTGTATTCTATCTCTTGCAATTTCTAATGATTTAACAAGTGTATTATCCTCAGAAATACAGATGGATGCTTTGGCCTTCATTTCAGCTGTCCAATCTGTAAAAGTAAAGGCTTGATCTGCAAGGAGTGTCCCAAGATGTACTTCTATAATTTTTCCTTGAAATACATTATCACCGAATTGTTTAAGCATCTGTGCTTGAGTTGCATGTACTACATCACGAAAATCCATATGATCACTCATTTTACCTTTAAAGGTAACCTTTACGGATTCAGGTATAGGCATAGTTGCTTCACCAGTTGCCAAGGCAAGCGCAACTGTTCCGGAGTCAGCACCAAATGCAACACCTTTTGACATTCTGGTATGGGAGTCACCACCAATAATAATTGACCAATCATCAACAGTTATGTCATTTAAAACTTTGTGAATAACATCGGTCATTGAATGATAAGAATCTTTTGGATCACGTGCTGTAATAAGACCAAATTTATGCATAAATTTCATAAGTCGGGGCGTGTTTTCTTGAGCTTTAAAATCCCATACAGAAGCAGTATGACATCCTGATTGATAAGCTCCATCAACATTTGGAGAAATTATAGTCGCAGCCATAGCTTCTAACTCTTGTGAAGTCATTAAACCTGTAGTGTCCTGAGACCCAACAATATTTACTTTTACGCGTACATCAGATCCTGCATGTAACTTGACACCATCTTCAACACCTACCGCATTTGCATTAAATATTTTTTCTACAGCAGTGAAACCTTGGCCAGAATTATAAACTTGTTTTGATGGTGCAAATGCAGATTTTAATTCTATATTTAGAGCTTTACAGGCAAAGCTCTGAAGTTTTTTTCCGAATACAATAGCATATGAACCCCCAGCTTTCATGAACTCAAGTTTTTGTGGTGAAAAAGAAGAAGACATATCTACAAGCTCTTTGTCACCTGTCTCATCATATAGTTTTTGTTTTTTTGTATTGATGGTTAATACTGTCCCAGTATCAACACTGTATCTTTGCTCAAGTACTGGATTATCGTCATTATTAATTATTGGATTTCCATCTGTATCAAGCTTTTTAGTCCAATTTTTTAGATCAACTCCTATTCCCCCAGTAACACCCACTGTTGTTAAAAAAATTGGTGATATACCATTCGTTCCTGCCACTATTGGAGCAATATTTACAAATGGAACATATGGACTAGCTTGAATACCTGTCCACAAAGCAACATTGTTAACTCCTGACATCCTTGACGAACCAACACCCATTGTTCCTTTTTCAGAAACTATCATCACACGTTTGTCAGGATTTTCCTTTTGCAATCTTCTAATCTCTAATTGTGCTGCTTCTGATATCATACACTTACCATGAAGCTCACGGTCAGATCTTGAATGAGCCTGATTCCCAGGTGATAATAAATCGGTTGAAATATCTCCTTCAGCTGCAACATATGTTACAACTTTAATCTCTTCCTCAATTTCTGGAAGCTTAGTAAAAAATTCTGCTTCTGAATAACTTTTAATAATATCTTCCGCAATTTTATTACCTTTACTGTAAGCATTCTCTAATCTAGAAGTATCAATCTCATAAAGAAAAACTTGAGTTTTAAGAACTTCTGCTGCTTCTAGAGCTACAGATTTATTTTCACCCAAAGCTAAGTCAAGAAGTACTTTAATCGATGGGCCGCCTTTCATATGAGATAAAAGTTCAAATGCGAACTTTGGTTCAATTTCTTTTACAACAATTTGTTTTGTTATAATTTCTTTTAAAAACTTTGATTTTACTACTGCTGCAGTAGTTGTGCCTGGGATAGTATTATAAATGAGAAAGTTGAGTGAATCGGTTCTATGAATATTATTTTCGTCTTTTATTTGTGAAATAATTTCTTTTAATAAAGTGCCATCCTCTATTGGCTTTGGCTTTAAACCTTCTTTTTTTCTGTTTTCAATTTCAGATATATAATTCGTATATAAACTCATAACTAACCTTACAGTTTTTTAAAGATAATAAGTTATAATTTAAATTGAAAATAGTCATATAACAATGAAAATTTTCCCTAGGAAAATTATTCCTTGATAAATAAATAAAATAATAAATAATTGTTAATTATGAAAATAATTTAACAATGGCTAAATGGTAAATTTTATCTACTTTTAAACCTGGGGGAGGTTATGAAGTCCAAATTTGTTTTTTTTTCCATCATTATTTTGCTTTTGTTCTCAAACAAGATATTAGCTGACGATAAAGCTCTAGCTGGGGCTGATTTCGAATATGGTCAGCATTTATCTGGAGAATGTGTTACTTGCCACAATTCAACTGGTTTAGGTCAAGGTATACCAAAAATAACCGGAATGAAGACTGCAGTTTTTATAAAAAAAATTCTAGCATATAAAACAAAAGAAAAAGATAACGCTGTTATGCAAATGGTTGCTGACAGACTTGGTGAAGAAGAAATTAACTCACTTGCACTTTATTTAAGCAAAACTAAATAAAAATAAAATTTTACTTAAGTTTAAAAGTTGTTAACATTTAACAAGTTATTAACTTTGGAGGAGGATTAAATGGCCAAAATAACAAGACGTTCCTTTGTTGGTATTATGGCTGCATCAACAACGGCACTTTCAATGCCTTCGATAGCTTTTGGAGCTCTACCAAGAGTTGTTGTTATTGGAGGAGGAGCAGGGGGAGCTACAGCTGCAAAATATATTGCAAAAGACTCTAAAGGAGCGGTAGACGTTACTTTAGTCGAAGCTTCAAAAAGATATTATACTTGTTTCTTTTCAAACCTATACTTAGGTGATTTCAGAAACTATGGCTCAATAGGTCACAACTATTATGGGCTTGCAGTGAACCATGGAGTAAATATGGTCCATGAATGGGCATCATCAGTAAATAGCGCCGAAAAGAAAGTATATCTTGGGTCTGGGGCTACTGTTTCTTATGACAAACTTGTTATATCTCCAGGTATTGATTTAAAATTTAATAGTGTGAATGGATATTCTCCAGAAGCACAATCTATAATGCCTCATGCATGGAAGTCTGGAACACAAGTTCAATTGCTTAAGAATCAGGTTAAAGGTATGAAAAAAGGTGGTACATTCGTAATGGTCCCTCCACCAAATCCATATCGCTGTCCTCCTGGACCTTATGAAAGAATTTCTATGATTGCTCACCAATTTAAAAAGACTAATCCTACTGCTAAAATTGTTGTTCTTGATCCTAAGAATAAATTTTCTAAGCAAAGTCTTTTTATGGAAGGATGGCAAAAACATTATCCAGGAATGATTGAATGGATTAGTGCTGATACCCATGGTGGAATTAAAAAAATTAATACTTCAACTATGGAATTTGAAACTGATTTAGATACTTTCAAAGCTGATGCTGCAAGCGTTATTCCCGCTCAACAAGCAGGACGAATTGCTATGAATGCCGGTGTTAATAAAGGAGATTGGTGTCCAATAGTTCCTGCGTCAATGCAATCTCAAGCTGATGAAAATATATATGTTTTAGGCGATGCATCAATCGCAAAATCTATGCCTAAGTCAGGGTTTTCAGCAAACAGCCAAGCTAAGGTTGCTGCAAATCATATAAGAGGTAGTTTAACTGGAAGTAAAGTATTTACACCTCGTTTTGCAAATACTTGCTGGTCTTTAGTGGCGACTAATGATGGTATTAAAGTTGGTGCCAATTATGACGCTAAACCTGACAAAATAAATAAGACTAGTGGTTTTATTTCTAAAACAGGTGAAGATAGCAATTTAAGAAAAGCTACCTACGAAGAGTCCATTGGGTGGTATTCTGGTATTACATCAGACATGTTCTCATAATAAAATAATAGTAAGAAGGTAACCACATATTGGTTGCCTTCTTAAATTACATACCCACTATTTTAACAGCTTCTAAATTATTATTTTTTATAATTTTCTTTTCTGAAATATAATTTTCTAGCAAATTATATATTGGAGGACCTTTTACATTTTGGTTAACTGAACCCCAACCACCTACTACATAGTTTTTATTTGATTCTAGAGGTTTGTCAGATGATATAATCATTAAATTACTAATTCTGTTTCCCATTTTATTTTTGGGTCGACATGTATAAGTCAAGCCACCTACTCTAACCATGTCACCACCTTGTTGAAAAAAAGGATCAGGATTGAAGATATTATCACAAACATCTTCAAGTATTTCTTTAATCATTTTACCTGTCATTTCAATTCTGTAAACTTCAGGATAATTCATTGATGTTTGTGAGTAAATATCATCAATTGTTATTTTTTGTCCTGGCAATAAAGTTGTACCCCATCTAAAACCAGGACTTAAAGATATTTCTGTATCTCTTTCTTTAATAATGGTGTTGCAAATAACATCATCCCAACTGCCATTAAAATTACCTCTCCTGTAAAGTAGGGTTTCAGTTTCACCTATAACCCTATTACACTCGCTTTGATATGGAGCCCTAATTTTATTAATGAGCTTTGTCATGTCGGGATCAGGTGGGATAATATCTGAAAAAACAGGAATTAAATTAGAACTTGTATCTACAACTTTTCCATTTTTTACTTTAAGATCTATCCTTCCTAAATATTTACCGTGTGAGCCAGATGACAATAGAAGTGTGTCTTTAATTCTTATACCCTTAGGGATAGCATCATGAGTATGACCAGTTAAAATTACGTCAATACCATCAATCATAGAGGCTAACTTTTGATCAACATCAAAACCGTTATGAGATAAAAGAACTACAATTTCTGCACCTTGTTTTTTAGCCTTATTTACATTTTTCTGAAGAACTTCTGGTCTAATACCAAAAGACCAACCTTTCACCATATAACTTGGATTTGCGATAGGAGTATATGGAAAATGCTGTCCAATAACTGCTATACTTACTCCCCCTTTTTCAAAAAAGGCTGTACTTTCGAAAACAGGCTCATCCCATTCAGTATCAAAAACATTACCCCCTAGGAATGGATAGCCTAATTTATCAATTAATTCTTTTAAGCGATCTTGCCCAAATGTAAACTCCCAATGACCAACCATAGCTTCAGTTCGTAATGCTCTCATCACTTCAACCATGTCAGCGCCTTGAGTTTGAAGCGAAGTGTAGGATCCCTGCCATGTATCACCTCCATCTAGAAGAAGCACTTTATCATCTCCTCTTTCAGAGCGAATTGCTTTTATCAAAGTTGTTGTATGATCTAGGCCACCTAACTTACCATATTCCATTGCCAATGGAACATAATCAACCATAGTGTGAGCATAAGCTAATGGTGTGTTTGGCAATATATCAAAGTGTTTTAGAAATGCTTCTCCAATTAAATGAGGTGGTATTCCTTCAAATTTACCAACACCAAAGTTTTCAGATGGTGGTCGAAAATATATGGGTTTTAATTGACCATGCATATCAGTTAAATGTAGGAGTGTAACCTGTCCTTTTGAGTCAAAATCTAACAGATCTTCAGTTTTGAGTTTTTGCTTTGCTGCTACAGCATTCCACGATTTTGTAGCTAATAGCATTGCTGAAACTGATGCTAATTGGATAAATTCACGTCTAGAACGCATTAATTAACCTTTAATTTATGATTTTTCTTCTTCTGGTGTAACGTCTATATCTCTAGCTTTTCCAATGATCTTAGTTGGCACTTTACAATTTTCCATGCATGGTTTTCCATCAGTGTTAGCAATGTCTGGTCTTGGATCAGGTAGTAAAAAGCCTTTTTGGTTTGGCATTTTTATTTTTCCAATATTTTTTTCCGACAAAACAAAATCTTCTTCTATGATCTCGTTCATATAAAGAAGATAAGCAACTATCTGATATGTTTCATCATGCGTTAGAGATTGCGCAACACCAAAAGGCATTGCGCGATAAATATAATCATACATTGTTGATGCATAAGGCCAGTAACTTCCAGTAGTTTTTACAGGATCGTGAGTATCAAGACTACCTTCACCACCAACTAACTCCGGCCATCTATCAACACCTTCACCAAAATCCCCATGACAGGCAGCACACTGTTCTGCATAAACTTCTTCACCCTTAATTGCATCTCCACTTCCTTTTGGAGCACCCTTACCATCAGGTCTAACATCAATGTTCCATCCAGCAATTTCAGTTTTGGTTGCTAATTTTCCTAAATTAAATTTTCTATCATCAGCATTTACAAAACTTGATAAAAAAATAAAAAAAGAAAATAATATTGAGTGCTTAACCAAGTCGAACATTATCAACCTTACCATCAGAATTTACCAGCCATGTTGCAATAGAATTATTATGGTAAATTGAGTTTACGCCTCTAATTTTTTGAAGCTCTTGGATAGTTGGTTGAACATAATTTGTTTCATCAATAGCTCTAGATTGTATAAGTAGCTCTTCTCCGTTCCATTCAAAAGGAAAGGTAAAACGAGCTACACTTTTGCTCAATACAGGATCATGTAGTTTTGCGGTTTTCCAATTTTTTCCACCATCCAAAGAAACATCAACTCGTGAAATTTTACCTCTACCTGACCAAGCAAGGCCTCTTAGTTGATGAACACCTTTATTCAAAATTGGTTTTTCAGGACTAGGAGAAGTAACTACAGATTTAGCATCCATAACCCAAGTAAACATTCGTGCCTTTCCTTCAGGTAACAAATCAGTATATTTTGAAGTTTCTTCACGTGTCATATAAGGCATATCTCCAAACTCAAGCCTTCTTAACCACTTCACCCACATATTACCTTCCCAGCCTGGTACGACAAGCCTAGCTGGATAACCTTGTTCTGATCTCAAAGCTTCTCCATTCATTGCCCAAGCTATCATGCAGTCATCAAGTAATTTTTCAATTGGTATAGACCTTGTCATACCAGAAGAATCACTCCCTTCAGCTAAAACCCACTTCGCTTTTGGCTTTAAACCAGTCTCTTGAATTAAATCTGATAATTTAACCCCAGTGTATTGGACATTGTGAACCATGCCAAAAGTATATTGACATCCATTTAACTGAGAGCCCTTCCATTCCATACCACCATTAGCAGCACACTCTAAAAAGTAAAATTTATTTGTTTGTGGAAATCTTTTTAGATCTTCCAAAGTGAAAATCATTTCTCTATCAACTAAACCATTAATCATGAGACGATAATCTTTGGGATTTATTATTGATACGCCTCCGTGATGTCTTTCAAAACACAACCCATTAGGAGTAACTATACCCTCTAAATCTTGAATAGGAGTAAAATTTACTGAAGACTGACTACTTGCAGTTAACCATTCTACATTTCTACGGATGACATTTTCTTCAAACTGTGATGGCATTCCATAAGGATTAACATCTACACCGTCTCCAAGCTCACCAGTCCACTCAGGCACATTAGGTGGTAAGTTTTTTGAGGAAACTTCATTAGCAAAAACTGAATTGGAAGCAGCCATGGCTCCTAAAGAGGCTGTGCCAACTAAGAGTTCTCTTCTATTTAGTTTTAAACTTTGTTTTTTATCTTTCTTCAAAGTAATACCTAAAAGTTATGATACGGTCATTTTTCTGGACATATTATATTTATCTCCATTATCATCTGTCCATTCAAAATCGAAAGTTCCAGTTTTTTTTGCTTTAAATGGAAATGCTATGTAAGGATTAGTAGAAATTGATGGCTCTAAATCCATACCAAAAACTTGCTTTCCATTAAATTTTACTAAAAATTTATTAATAATTCTTTTTGGAATTTTTTTTCCATCTTTGTCCTTCATTCGACCACTATGCATTGGGTGCCTAATAAGTGTTTTAATTTCAATTATTTCATCAACTGAAGCTGTTTTAGGAACTTTTCCTCTTGGTTTTATTTTTGACATCACAAGCCTCCCTTCTTAACCACCACAACCACCAATAGTAACTTTTACTTTTGATTTTGTCATGGCAAAATTACCGTTATTATATTCTGCTAATAAGTAAATATTTTGAGTTTTAGATAATCTCATTCTTGTTGTAGCGGAGCACGCTCCTATATCTGTTGTAAAAGAAAATTTAGCTACATTTGGTGCGGGATTTCCGTCAGCTAAGATATAAACAGTTTTAACGAAATCTTCTTCTGTCATTGGACTTTCAATATCAAAACTTACTTTGACCTGATTTCCATTCTCTGCAATTTCTGGAACATCAAGGAAAAGATCAACTTCATCAACTTTAGCATTTTTACTTATTTCTTTAATTTTATTTAAAGCTAAGTTAGGTTTAGAAAGTGCATATTTTGAAAATAATACTGAGCCGGTAGTTCCTCCCAATAAATACAGAACATTTCTTCTAGATATTATTTTCATCTTAATTTGCTTCATTAATATCTCCAATTAACATTTAATCTATTAATTTATTAATTTATTAATTGTATTAGTTATCAATAATTTCGTCAACTTGCCACCAAAACATTTCTGGATTTGTATATCCCTCAATACGACCTATTTCATTGTCATTTTTTATAAAAATAAATGTTGGGGTTATATTTGTTTTTTTTAAATCATATTTAGTATAATTAACAAAGTTTTTAACTTCTATTCTATGTAATGAAAATTTTTTTGCTATTTCAGTCTTAGGATATATTTTACCAATTTGTTTTTCCCACACAATGCAATATAAACAATTTTTGTCTGTTATCATTATCATTAAAGAAGTATCTTTGGCATCAACAGATTGAAATATTGATGTTATAAAGATAAGGAAAACAATAATAGGAGTATAAATATATTTTTTTTTTAAATTTATAGATGTCATTTAAAGAATTTGTTTTATGAAAAAGGATATGTCAATAATTATTGATAATATGTTTTTCAATTATCAATAGAGTCAAGGTCAATCCAATTCGGGATTACTGTTATTTTTTCAAAAAATTTTTCTAACTGTTTAATTGATATTTCTAAAGTTTTGTCGTTTTCTAACGGGTGTGCGTAAATTTTACTAAATGACTTCAAATTATTGTCTAAAAATAAAGATACACCTGTTTTTGCACCGTTTATCATTGCAAATGGAGACACAGCTCCTGGTAAAACTCCTAAGTTTTCAAATAGTCTATTTGGGGAACCAAAACTTAAACGTTCCATTTTTATAATTTTTGCTAATAGTTTTAAATCTATTAAGGCATCTTGATGAGCGACTATTAATATATTATTTTTTCTTTTATCTCTTAAATAAAGGTTTTTAATATGCCCGTTACTATCGTCTAAACCAAAAATTTCTTCTTGAACGAATTTAGCTTCTTTAACAGTCATAACTGGTTCATGAGAATAGCTTTTATAAATAATTTTCCAATCATCTAATATTTTAATTAAATTTTTAGATGTTAAGGGTAACTCTTTTTCCAAATTAGAATTGTTAATTTGCATTGAAAAACTCTGAAACTTTGCTTTTAGTTTTTATTATATTTCGCTATTTCACCCTGATCATAATACCTAAACCATTGATAGATATACTAGTATAATTAAGAAGTACATAATCTAACCAGCCTCTAAAATTTTAATTTAAAAAAAGAAAATTAACTAAGAAAGAACCTCTTTTTTGTCGCCTTCCATATAAACTTTAAAATTTTCGAAAAAAGTTTTAGATAATTTTTTAGCTGTACTTAAAATTAAACGGCTCCCAAGTTGAGCAATTTTTCCTTTGACTTCACTCTTAGCAACATACTTTAATATGGTTTGATCACCATCTTCGGTCAACTCAACATCAGCTCCACCTTTAGCAAACCCAGCAACACCACCATCTCCTTCTCCAATAAGTGAATATTTTGTAGGACCATTTGATAAATCCAAAGTAACTTTTCCCTTGAACTTAGCTTTTATAGGGCCAATTTTCAAAATAACCTTTGCAGATAATTTGCCATCATCTTCTTCAATAAGTTCTTCACAACCAGGGATACATGATTTTAATACCTCAAGATCGTTTAATGACTTATAAACTAATTCCAATTTTGCTGGTATTGTAATTTCATCGTTAAGTTCCATGATTTTCTCCAATTTATTTAAATTTACTATTTAAAATTTTTTACTTCCAATTTTACCAGATCTTTTTAACTCAATTATTTCTGCAAAAATTGATAAGGCTACTTCCTCGGGCATAATTGCATTTATAAAAATTCCTGCAGGACAAATTATATCTTTTAATTTTTCGTGCGAAACACCGTCATCTATTATTTTCTTTTTTAAAGCTTGATATTTTTTTTTGCTTGCGACAAGGCCGATATAAGTTGCTTTTATTTTAAGCGATTCTGTTATTGCTATTAGATCTGAGTTACCCTGAGTAGCTATAACAATATATTTCTCCGAAAATTCATTTAAATTATTATTATTATCGTCTTGAAAGTTTCTAACATGAACTACATTGAAGCTATATTTCTCGCCAAATTTAACTAGTTCATTTGCAATTGGTGTATTACCATAAATTATTAATTCTGATTTAGGATAAAAAGGCTCAACAAAAATATCCATTGAACCTTCACTAGGACAATAATTTTTTTTATGAAAAGTTTGACCACTTTTTAATTCGTCCAAATCTTCTTTAATATCGTCTGGACTTAACACAACTAATTTGGGTTTTTTTAAATTTAATGTTTCTAAAGCTGTATTACGTACAGCGTTCGTAACACATCCACCTCCAAGCCAACCTGATAATATTTCACCTTTGTTTGAAATTATTGCTTTCATGCCAGGTTTTGCAGCAGTTGACGACATAGTTCTAATAACAGTAGCAATTACAAAACAAGATCCCTTATTTTCAAGAGTTTTCAAAACATTTTCAAAATTTAATTTTTCATCATTATTTATCATATCATACATAATTCTTTTTCTAAATTTTCTAAATCTTCGATAGTACTACAAGGCGCAAATAAATCTAAATACGAAGATGCTTCTTTCATGCTAGCAGCTACTGGTTCATAATTCTCCCATCCAAGAAGAGGATTTAGCCAGATTATTTTACAATTTCTCTTTTTTAATTTTTCAAGTTCTTGCGAAACAATTTTTGGACTTCCTGAGTCGTAACCATCGGAAATAATAATAACAACTGTTCTACCATTAACTTGGTTTTTTGAATAAACATTATTAAATTCTTTTAATGACTTTCCAATTTTAGTACCACCCGAAAATCCCTCTGTAAGTAAAGAAATCCTATTAACCGCATTTAAAGTGTCATTGTCTTTAAGGTATTCTGTAACTCTCATCAATCTAGTGTGAAACAAATATACATCTGCAGATTGATCAACACCTACCAAACCTTTAACAAAAGTTAAAAAAATCTGACTATATACCTTCATAGATCCCGATATATCTAATATGCTTACTATTCTCATCGGCTTTTTGGGCTTGCTTTTTTTATACAGTTTAATAGGATAACCTTCATAGGCTAATGACTTACTAACAATTTTCCTTAAGTCTAATTTAACACCTTTTCTATCTGCTATTAATCGTCTTGATCTTTTATGTTTAATTGACTTAGCTATTTTCAAAACAGCTGAATGTATTCTTTTTTGTAAATCAGAATCAATTAGTTCTTTTAAATCTGTTTTCTTTTTGTTTTCAATGAAACTGGCAGTTATTTTAGACACTGCATTACTAGAGGCTTCCATTTCGTTTTCGTTATTAGTCATGGATTTATTTGTTGATTCATTGTCAAGTGTACCTTGCTCGGGAGGGGCAAAAATACTTCGAGTATTAATTGTTTCGTTATTTTTATTATTATTTTGTCTTTGGATATTTGTTTTTTTTCTTCCTTCATTTGTCCAGAAGGAATCGAACAATTCATCAAATTTTTCATATGTATCAAAGTTGTAACAATAAATTGATTTAAGAGCATTTTTCCATTCTTGTATTTTAGACAAATCAATATTTTGCAAACCATTAAGAGACTGAGTTACCTGATCAAAGGAAGTGTTAAAACCGTTAGCAAACAAGTGATGACTAAAGTCTAACAACCTAGAAGTTTTAGACGACCTTAACAGAAATTTTGTAGGTTTAAGCATATTATACTTTAGCTAATTTCTGACTTGTTTCTAAAGAAATAATTGCCTTGTCAGCTTCTGTTTTTAACAAACAGACCAAAGTTGAATGTAAGATTTCATGATTTTCAGATAAATCCTTTAATCCCAATCCTGATATAGCGGCAGCCCAGTCTAGAGTTTCTGCTATACCAGGTTTTTTTTCTAAATCTTCCATTCTTAAATTTTGAACAAAGCTAACTATTTGTCTTGATAATTCTAATTCAATGTTAGGCATTTTTTTTTTCAATATTTGAAGCTCAAGTTCTTTTTTTGGGTAGTATACATAATTATAAATGCACCTTCTTCTTAAGGCATCAGACAAATCTCTAGTACTGTTAGAAGTTATAATTACAATTGGCTTTGAAACAGCTTTTATTGTGCCAAATTCAGGAATAGACACCTGAAACTCCGACAAAATTTCTAAAAGATACGCTTCAAACTCTTCGTCAGCTCTGTCGATTTCGTCAATGAGAAGAACAGGTGATTTCTTTTGAGTTATTGCCTTTAATAAAGGTCTTTCCAAAAGAAAATCTCTAGAAAATATGTGGTTATCAATATCTATTTCATTGTTACTTTTAGTTTCGTGAGAACGAATTGCAAGTAATTGTTTTTGATAATTCCATTCATAAATTGTTGAGGTAGAATCAAGACCTTCATAACATTGTAATCTTATAAGACTAGTTTCATGCAATTTAGATAAAGCAATGGCGAGGGCTGTTTTTCCAATACCTGCCTCACCTTCCAATAGTAGAGGTCTACCAAGACTTGAAGCTATGTGAATACTCATAGCTAATTCATCTGATGCTATATAATCTAAATCATATAGATACTTCTTAATATTTTGCCATTGCATTTTTGTTTATCAGCTAGACTAACTATGAAGTCCAAGATCTTTAGCAATCTTCCAAACTCTCCAATGATCATGAGGCATATGTGCCTGAGTTAATCCAAATGGTTTAAAGGCGTCATGTACTGCATTTGAAAAAGCAGACACCCCACCTACATTAGGACTTTCACCTACACCTTTTGCACCTATAGGATGATGCGGACTTGGTGTTTCAGTATAATCAGTCTCGTAATTTGGTGTTTCCCAAGCAGTTGGGATAAAAAAGTCCATCAAAGTACCTGTCATGACATTACCTTGCTCATCATAAGCAATTTCCTGTCCCATAGATATAGCTAGAGCTTCTGTTAATCCCCCGTGAACCTGACCTTCGATAATCATTGGATTTATTCGGGTGCCACAATCGTCAAGAGCGTAAACCTGTTTAATATCACTAACCCCGGTGTCTACATCAATTTCCATGACTACTACGTAGGCTCCGTTTGGATAAGTCATATTCGGTGGATCATAATAACTAACGGCTTCCAAACCGGGTTCTACACCAGGTATGGCCTGATTATAAGAAGCGAATGCAATCTCTTTCATAGTTTTGAATTTTTCAGGTGCACCTTTGACTGAAAATCTATCTACATCCCATTCTAAATCATCGTCGTGAACTTCTAGCAAATAAGCTGCAATCATTTGTGCCTTTGCTCTTATTTTTCTACCAGCCATGGCAGTTGCTGCTCCAGCAACTGGTGTGGAACGGGATCCATAAGTCCCTAGTCCATAAGGAGCGGTATCCGTATCACCTTCTTCTAATGTAATGTCAGAAGCTGGGATACCAATTTCAGATGCTAATATTTGAGCAAATGTGGTGGCATGACCTTGACCTTGTGATATGGTTCCTAATCTTGCTATAGCTGAGCCAGTTGGATGAATTCTTATTTCACAAGCATCAAACATTCCTAAACCAAGGATATCACAATTTTTAACTGGACCAGCACCTACTATCTCAGTGAAGTGACTAAGACCAATGCCCATTAACTTTCGTGATTTACCATCTTTAAATAATTGTAATTGTTTAGCTTGATCTTCTCTTAATTGTTTATAGTTTACTGAAGTCATAGCTTTTTCCCAGGCTTGATGATAATCGCCTGAGTCATATTCCCAACCAAGAGCTGATGTGTAAGGGAATTGCTCTTTTTTAATAAAATTCTTAGAGCGTAGTTCAGCAGAGTCCATACCAAGTTTCTGTGCAAGTACCTCAATCATTCTTTCTATAAAATAAGAGGCTTCAGTCACTCTAAAAGAGCACCTGTATGCTACGCCACCAGGTGCTTTATTCGTGTAAACACCATCAACAGCTAAATAAGCAACTGGAATATCATATGACCCAGTACAAATATTCATAAATCCAGCTGGAAACTTTGTGGGATCAGCACATGCATCAAATGCTCCGTGATCAGCTGTAGTATGACACCATAAACCAGTAATTTTTCCTTCTTTTGTTGCTGATATCTTACCATGCATCCAATAATCTCTTGCGAAAGCAGTGGCCATTAAGTTATCCATTCTGTCTTCAACCCATTTTATTGGAACACCAGTTACAATTGATGCAACAATTGAACAAACATAACCTGGATAAACACCTACTTTATTTCCAAATCCTCCACCAATATCTGGAGAAATAATTCTAATGTTATGCTCTGGAATACTTGAAATTAACGACGCTACAGTTCTTACAGCATGTGGGGCTTGAAAAGTACCCCAAACTGTAAGTTTACCATTAACTTTATCCATAGAAGCAACACAACCGCAAGTCTCAAGAGGACATGGATGTGTCCTATGATAATAAACCATCTCATCAGCAACAACTTCAGCTTCTTCTAATACCTTATTAGTTTCTTCCTTTTCACCTGCTTCCCATGTAAAAATGTGATTTGGGTGTCTTCTGGCTCCATGGGCACCTTCTTTCTGATCTGCAATGTCTTCTCTTAAGATAGGTGCATCTTTTAATTCAGCTTTAAAAGGATCTGTTACTACTGGCAACTCCTCATATTCAACTTCAACCAAAGAAACACCGTCAGCTACAGCATATCTGTCGTCTCCAACAACAAACGCAACTTCTTGTCCTTGGAATAGAACTTTGCCATCTGCAAGAACCATTTGTTTGTCACCTGCGAGCGTTGGCATCCAATGTAGACCTAATGGCTCTAAATCAGCTGCTGTAAGTACTGCATGAACACCAGGTAAGGCTAGAGCTGCGCTTGTATCAACGTTCTTTACTCGTGCATGTGCAACTGGTGATCTTACAAAATCACCAAAAAGCATTCCTTTAAGCTTTATATCGTCTACATAATTACCTTTACCTTGCGTAAATCTAGCATCTTCAACTCTTTTTCTAGAAGTACCTAGACCGCTTAATGCACTTTTTCTTTCTTCTCGTGATGGGGTTTTTACGTCATCCATTATGCTATTTCCTTTTTTTCAACGTTAGCTTCATCTCTTATTTTATCTGCGGCTGCCATTATTGATTTAACAATATTTTGGTATCCAGTACATCGGCATAAGTTTCCCGAAATACCAAATCTAACCTCTTCTTCTGTAGGATTAGGGTTCTCTTGTAAAAACCTATATGACCTCATAATCATTCCAGGTGTGCAATATCCACATTGTAAACCATGATGCTCTTTAAACATTTCTTGTATAGCATGAAGTTTGTCGGGAGAACCTATACCTTCAACTGTCAAAATTTCAGATCCTTCTGCTTGAGGGGCAAATACTGTACAAGACTTAACTGATTTTCCATTCATATCTATGGTGCAAGCACCACAATGAGACGAAGAACATCCTATATGTGCACCAGTATAATCTAGGTGCTCTCTGAGAGCGTGAACTAAAAGCGTTCTCGGCTCAACTGACAATTTCTCTTCTTTACCATTAACAGTCATAGTAACATTAATTTTTTCCATATCTTTCCCCTTAATTAGGTTCGTTCAATAGCTCTTGTAAGAGCCTTTTTAATTACAATACCAGCGACGTATCTCTTGAATTCAACTGGTCCTCTTTGATCAGCTACAGGATCACTTTGTTCTACACAAGCTTCTATGACTTGAGTTAATATGTTATTATCAATTTCTTTTCCAAGGATTATATCTACGGCTTTATTACAATATACTGGAGTGTCTGATAAGTTAGTTAACGCTATAGAAGCACTTGAACACATATTATTTTCGACTTTTAATATTACACCAGCTGCTGCAGTCGCGTAATCACCAATTTTTCTTTTTTGTTTTTCATAGGCATAACCACCTGATGGAGCTTCAAAGGAAATTGAAATAAGAATTTCATCATCTTCCCTAACAGTAAAATAAGCTCCTTCATAAAATTCTCTTGCTTTAACATCGCGAACACCATTAGAACCACTTAATTTATAAGTAGCGTCAAGTAGTTGCATTAAGCCAGGCATATCATTCGCTGGATCACCATTAGCCACATTGCCCCCAATTGTACCAAGGTTCCTGACTTGGGGGTCAGCAATTTGCAATGAAGCTTCTCTAATAATAGGAGCTATTTTAAATAATTCTTCATTATTTATCAATTCAACTTGAGTAGTCATTGCGCCAATTGATATCTGGTTATCTGTAATTTCAATACCTTTAATTTCATTAATCCCAGACAAATCTATTAAATGTTTAATATCTGTAAGTCTTTGTTTCATAACTGGTATCAAACTATGACCTCCGGCAATTACCCTTGCCTCATCCCCAAAGTCTGCCATAAGAGATACAGCTTTATCTATATTATCTGGTTTATAAAAAGTGAAAGCACTAGGTATCATATAGACCCTCCAATAAATCTAATTTAAAATCATTCTAAACTAATACACTTATATATAATTTTTTTTAAATTACCAACAAAAACTATTTCACATATTAACAATCTATAGATACCTTAATCAGTTAAGAATTTTTGGAAAAAATCAGAAAATTAATTGCATTAAAGTAGAAAATGTTAAATCACCAGTTCCGTTCAATAATTTATTAAACTGGAAAGAATTTGGAGTTTTTATTAAGTCATCCAAGAACTTATTGGTAAAAGATTATTAAAAATAATTAATCAAGGATTGAAAATAAAAAAAAGGTTACACTAGCCTCAGATCAGAATTAATAAAACAAACATATAATTTTCTCTGTTTTTGATAGGAATAATATTTTTATTTTTCTAGCCACTCCTAAATCAGCTCCAATTGGTCTAGAAAGTGCTGGTCAACTGAAATATATATTGCGCCTTAGACTGTTTTATCTGAACCAATAGTTAGTTGTTCCACAGGTATTGATAAAAAGAATATGCCAGTTAGTATTTTATTATGTGGCTATCCAAAGTCAGATTTTTTCTTATCTGATTTCTGTAAAGAAATAGCAAGTAGATCAAGTTTTTTTTGCTGGATTAAATATATAGCTTGTTTCAATAAAAATGTATGCGAAGTTGACTCTGTTCTATCAAAATTAATTTCAAATATAGAAAATTTTTAAATTTAACGATCTAGTTGTGAAACATTGATAAGGATACCCGGAATCGAACCGGAAAGCCTTGCGGCACTGGTAATTGAGTAACTTGATGACACTTATGTATAGTCAACATAGTCAAGTAATTCTAGGTATTCCCTCAATTGCAAATTAATTGTTATTCTGTATTGTAAACACAGTCAAGCCAGTTTGGTTGATTTTCGTACCATTTTTCGTACACTATTTTAATAATGAATAGATTTGGATAAGATTAATTGTGCAAACAAAATTCTCTGAAATAAAGATTGGTCCCTTTACAGTTAAAATTGGGGAATATCAAACTGAATGTAGATATATTATATATGATTCTAACAAGAAAAAATTTAGTGAGGGCAAAAATATAACAAGAGACGAAGCAATCCAATCAGCACAAAATGCAATCTCTTCTTATAAAAAAGCAATGGCATCCAATAGAGTTAATGGCATACCAACCTCACAAGAATTTGTTAAGGCATTTAGTTCTCTAAATTTGTCAGATGGTCAATGGGCAATGCTTAAAGCACATTATAATGCTCCAGAAAAAAAATTAACTTCATCCCAGTTAGCAGAAGCTGCTAATTATCAACATTTTTATGCTGCTAACACTCAATATGGTAATTTAGGTAGGATGATAGCAGATTACCTTGATGTAACACCTAAAGGAAAATATAAAGATGGTAGCCCTTTATGGATAACAACAATAACTTTAGAGAACAGTGATTCCTTCGAAGATGATAGTGGACATTATCAGCATACCTTAAGAAAAGAAGTGGCAGAGGCTTTAGAAATTGTTGGAGGAATTTAATTATCTAATGATAGCACCATTCTAAAATGTTAAAAATTTCAATAATACTTGTTCATTTAATAATATCAGTAATATTTATTGCGATGTATCATCAATTCTAATGATCAGCATTTACAAATCATTTAAAAAACAAAAGATAGTGATTAAACACCTTAATGAGTTACTAAAACTCTTAGGAGAATTACAGCTTTGCATCTTGCAAGTACCTAGTAAGAAAAAAAGTATTTTTCTTAAAATATTTTCTTCAAAAGGATCAGGGGTTGTTACCATGAGTGCTTTGTCGACAGGTGTTTCTACCTTTGGAGCAGCTTCTACAGGCACGGCAATAGCAACGCTCTCAGGCGCAGCAAAAGTGTCTGCTACTATGGCAGCTATAGGAAGTGTGGTTGGAGGTGGAATGGCAGCTGGAGGAGTGGTTTTAGCATTAACTGGGTTTGGGGCAGGAATTGTTTTAAGAAATACTTTAGGTAATCTTTGGTATGGCAAAGAAAGAAAAGCATTAGATTTAAGTGCAGATGAGATTCGTATTAGAGAGCTATGCTCCTCTTTATCTTATGTAATAAACGAATATCTAAAAAAAAATAACCATAACACTAGCACCAAAGATTTAGAAACTTTTGTTAAAAGTGGCTTAGTTCCTCTTTTAGATTTAATTAATAATGCACAAGATGATATTCAAGAAAATCTGAGAATAGGTACAAGAAAAGAATTTAATAATATTAATAAAAAAATCATGAATTTATCTATCAAAATAAAAAAAGATTTTTCAGTTAAAAAACCTGATGAATATTTATCTTTTAAAAATGCATATAGCTATTTTAAATCTAAAAACATAAATAAAGTTGAATATATTCACAGCGCTTCAGTATGTTTTACTGTATTTATATATAAAATCTTATCTAACACAGATGTTTCAAATCAGACCTTAGACTATAATGAAAGTTTGATACTTGAAGCTTTCCAGAGATCTGCAAAAAGATTTGAGGAATCATCTATAGAAGAAATTAGAGAGTATGTAACTAGCCTAGAACCTAATCAAATAACTGGATGGATTTCAAACGCCAAAGGTATTTATCACGAATTGTTATGGGCAAAAAAAGAAAATATAGATGGTGATAGTTTGACTGCAAGACTATTTGAGGAAACTAATCAAGCAGGGTCAGATATTGAATTTTTAATAGATGGAAATGTAGTAAAAGAAGTTCAATTCAAAGCCGTTTCTAATCCCGAGAGTATAGCAGAACATTTTGAGAAATACCCAGACATTGAGGTCTATGCAACAACGGAAGTTGCAACAAAAGTAAAAGATATTTTTGAAAATGTTAATGATAGTGGTTTTTCATTAGACGAAATTAACAAGCAAACCAATGAATTTATTTTTCCCGAAAACCCTGACATAATTCCAGATGCAGAAGCAGGAGCAGCTATTGGACTTTTCATTGCAGCTTTAAAAAACCGAAAAGGTTCTAAAAGCTTTAGAAACAAAATTAAAGAAAGTTTAAAATTAGGAACAATTGGAGCATCAACAGCAGTAGCTTTAGAATATTTATTATTTGGTTAGAAGTAATATTTAAAACTAAATTACATGTTGAAGTCCAAATAAAATAATTATATATTAATTATAAGGTATTTAATAACCAACTTGTACGCCTTGGCATCCAGCCTAAAGTACTAAAGCGGAGGCACAAATGACTTCAAACACATTTTCACAAAAAGACCAAGACTTTGCTAATGCAATGGCGACTAAGCTTCGTTTAAATAGAGAAAAGCTTAAACAAACTTTAACCCCAGACGAAAAAATTAACCAACTTACTCCTGAACAAAGAGAACAGATTGGTGAATTTAGATTATCAATTATTCGTGAAGGTTTAAAAGAATTTCCTGGTTTAGACCCAATGGATGCACTTCAAATGATGGAAGAATTTGGAGCCTGATAAAACTATATAATCAAATCAAAGGGTATTTATAAACCAACTTGTACGCCCTGTCATAAAGACAAAAGTACTAAAAAGGAGAAAAATAATGGCTAAAATCAAATCTACAAAATATCTAGATATTAATGACCCAATTTATAAAGAGGGTTTTAGAGTATCATCTCATAATAAGTCCTTGAAAAATTATATTAAAGCAAGAGAAAAGGCTGAAAATAAAAAGAACCTTTTTTTAGAAAAAATTGCTGATAAGGATACTACTAAAGATGAAATGATAGAGAATATAAAAAATGTCCTAATTGCAAATGGGTGGACTTATAAGGAGGATAAATAATGTCATATTATGAATATGAATTTCCTCAGCAAAAGATTTTTGAAGTTAAAGATTTACCTTCAATAAATAATTCAAATAAACTTTATATTGATAGTGAAAAACCACTTCAAAATAATAGACCTAGAGTAAAACCGCAAAAGGTAGTTTTTTTATTTTCAGTTGAATGGATGTGGTCACCTGCACACAATAGAGCAGATAGTTATTTTATTAATATAAAACCGTCCAGGTATTACCTTTGGAATAGTTTTTTTGATCGTCATAGCTTTTCAGATTACTGGGATTTTATTGGTTACACAAATAATAAAAAAGGTGATCTACACGAAATTTCTATGAACATAATTAAAAATTACTGGGAAGTTGAAGCTAAAGATTCATGTCTAGATCATTTCCATGTCATTAGTATGGAAGGTTTGTTGAAAGTAAGCGATATAAAGTCTATTGGGAGCAGCGTTTGGTAGATTTAATTATACGCAGATTAAATGGTGTTAATTATTGTTATTCCAAAAAAAAATACCACACGAGAGGGGGGGGGTGTGGTATTTCTTTTAACTACACTAGGGAGAAAGTGATATAATCATATTTCATTAATCCTTAAGTGAATACAACTAATGAAGAACATTTAAAAATTTATTTGTAAATATGATTAAAATTGAATCATTAAAAATTCAAAAAAAAATACATGATTAAAATATGCACAATAAATGTTTTTGTTCTTACATTATGAAATTATTTATCAGAATATATTTAAATACTTAACAATTAAACTCCCTCTGAAATCTCAAAAGATACAAAAGTACAGTGACTGGTTACGCTTAGAGAAATATTAATCAATTGATTTTAATTTTGACTAATTAACTTTATAATTTTTTTTATTTCATTACTATCTGATAAACATTTTTTAAGTTTGTTAATCAAAAATATATCCTTTGACCAAAAGACAACTCTTATATTAGGCAGATCTTTTGTTTCTGGAGTAATAAAAATTTCATTTATATTCAAAGTTTCAACAATTTTATTGCATCCATAATTTTCAATATGAAAACCATCATGTTCTCCAGTTGAATAGTAATCATCAAATACTATTACTTTAGATTCTTTCAAAGCTTCAAAGTCTTTTTTAATACTTTCTAATCTGTGGTCTCCGTCAAGCCAAACATAATCAGCTTTATTTGTATAAGGCCACAATGTCTCTGATGTCATTCCTTCAAATAAATTTATATTATTTGATAAACTTTTAAGATTTTTTTCAATTATTGATTTTGCTTCTACCTTTTTCCCATTGCCTACTAATCTATGCCAATTAGCATCTTTGGTGTCGAATACGTCATAACCCGTATATTTTATATCTGGATGGTATTTTTTTGCTAATTGGATCATTTGAAAAGCTCTAATACCTCTTGCTAGACCAACTTCAATTATAGATTTTGGTGCAACAATACACAAACCTAGTAGTAAATATTGATATCGAGAATTTAAAAACATAATTGAATAATAGCGTAAAAACATTAAAAAATTAAATATATTTAAATCATCAAATTTACTTAAAGCATAATGGGAAAGAATATGTTTCTACACGTAATTAATCTATAAGATTTTTAGAGCATTTTAATTTGTATTTCTTTAACCAATATTTGCAAAATAAAAATTATTTAAAATGGGTTTTAAACTTTTGACTTTAACGTAATTTTGATATTAAGACTGAATTTATTCAGAAAATAAATTATCTAAATAAGAAATATAAAAGACCTAAAACCTAAATAAAATCAAAAAATTTAAACTAAATTATTTACATAATATTAAATAAAATTATAAGTTTGTTATTACATTGATTAGGTCATGCTTCTGTAAAAACATATATGGATAGATACGCTAAAGTAAAAGCTAAAGCTTCAGTCAAATATCTAAAGAAAGTCAAAAAGTAAGAAGCATTGAGTGTCATCAAATACTCAATTTTGTACCACGTTTAGATAAATTAGAAATGTTGGTTGAATTGAAAATTACGAATAATCTTCTGAAATCTTTATCTAACTTTATTTGTGAAGTTTGGTAGGGATACCCGGAATCGAACCGGGAAGCCTTGCGGCACTGGTTTTTGAGTTACTTGATGACACTTATGTATAATCAACATAGTCAAGTAATTCTAGGGTATTCCACCAATTACAAGTCAATTGTTATTCTGTATTGTAAACACAGTCAAGCCAGTTTAGTTGATTTTCGTACCATTTTTCGTACCATATTTTAAGAAGTGTACGAAATCCATTTTTCATATATTGAAATCATATAATCATTTTTATTTGATTTCATGAAAATCAAATAAAAATGATTACTAAAATTAGATATGCAAAGAAACATAAATTAAGGACAGACGCAAAGTGTAAATAATATTATAATTAATTAATAATGAAAGAGAATAAAATGAAACTACTATCTTCTATTCTAATACTAGTTTTCCTTGTAGGCACAGCCGTTGCAGATATTAACGAAACGACTAGTCGTTCAGTTAGAACAGATTATTTCTGTAAAATGGCTACGCAGCCCAATCTCAAGCCAAACTTTAATGAAATGGATGCTTTTCGTATTGATAAAGGAAACTTAGGCATAGCAGATCTATATGGCGATGGCACACTAGAAATTATTGCAGGATTCAGTGATGAAATGTTTTCAAGTACAAGTTGGCTTCATGAAGGAAACAAGGAACGAAGCCAAGGATATAGTGAGTATATGGTATTCAGTCCTAAAGACAATTATAAAATACCTGATAACTTTAACTTCTGGATGGCAAGAAATATCCTAGCAAGTGACTTTAATGGGGATCATATTGATGATGTAGTTTTTATTCAACATGGAAGAGATTTTCAACCTTGGAGTCCTGAGCCTAATATTATTATGTTAAGTAGTCCAAATGGTTATAAAAGAATTAAGCTAGACGAAAAAGGATTACATCATGGCGGTGCAACAGGTGATATTGATGGTGATGGTGATATAGATATTGTTTCTACGGTAACAAATAAGAAAAAAATATCAGCATACTACAATGACGGCAATGGTAACTTCAAACGTAAGACAGTAGTAAATGCTGGAAAACGTTACAACAATGTTCAGTTATGGGATATAGATAATGATGGCAATCTTGATATGTTGCTGGATGGAGGTGATCCTAGGACAGCAGTATATTGGGGAGACGGCAAAGGTAATTTTAAATCCAAGACTATAATAGATGGATTGAATACCAGAAATATGCAGGACGCAGAATTTACTGACTTTGATAACGACGGCAATGTAGATATTCTGATGTTATCCAGTCTTAAAGGTGATAACAGAAAATGGTATTCAGGATATAGTATTGACAGAATAGAATTTAATGGAAGAGGTTATGTCGTAGAAACTATTCACGAACAACCAGAAGATCCAAACGATTGGGTTTGGCATCCATATTTAAGTGGTTGTGATCTAAATAATGATGGTGATACTGATATTGTAATTGAAATATTTGGACAATTTGGAAACGAATACACACAAAACTTAGACAAAGTAGTGTTCCATAATGAGATGAATAACTTTACAAAGTATAGAGTTATTTCAACTTTGTATCTTCCAGGAAACTTTTACGAAATATCTAAAGTTGAAGACCTAGCTAAGAAGTTAGGCATTTCAGTAAAACGTTATGACACAGACAAAACATATTTCCCTTTAACAGAAAAAATTAAAAAGGATAAGAAACATCACGTTCTAAAGAAAAATAATGTTTTTCATGTCTGGTGGTAGTGTTAGTTATGCAGTAGGTAAATAAGTTATGTAGTTCTCACGGGAGAATCACTCAGGCATTCAGTGGGGTATTACGGCTAATACCCATGATGCATTTTCAATAGTAACAAAAGATAATTACTTTCTTGTTGCAGTCTAGCATAAATTAGGCATAGCACGTGACCCACCCCAAGCATGGGCTATAGATGGTGTGCAGTAAGTTTAAGTTTAATTTCTAGTCTTTGGTCTGAAATCATTGCAATGACCCACAACGAGAAAAGGCGTTTTACCGGGATCTTGAACTAGCACAGGTATATTAGGTGCACCCATAAAATAAGCTACTTTTTCATTTTCAGATTTTGCCGTAGAAGACCAGCACGTCTTGGGACCTTTGGGAGTGTCAAAAGTGAAGTAGCACACCCCCCCTATTTGTTTGGAATATCGCGCTTTCCAAAGACTAACACTACGTAGTGAAACCCCCGCCTTTTTCGCAACATATTCAACAGTAATAGTTGAAATTCCATTCGCTGAATTAAGGCTTTTACATCTTTTTTCTGTCAAGGGGATAATTTGCCTTTTTGAAGGTTGAGTGGAAACATTTGAGCTTGTTGATACATCTTTTTTAGGTGATGTAAACGTAGCTTTTTTAGAAGGAATCTCAGAATTCCAACTGCTTGAAACAATACTTAATAATATAACAACTGAAGTCAAAATCAATAATTTTAGTTTTAAAGAAAAACCTCTAATGATTGTCAGACCCATTCCTAGTTTCTGGACTGGTGGGGTTTCTTTCTTAAAACAAATTTTGAAATTATTTACCTCCGATTTGACCTCGACGATTAACAATCCAAATTCTTTGGAAATTATTCGCATTAAATGTCTCATGAAAATACTCCATTTGAAGCATTATCGTAAGTCTTTTTGCTTTTTTTCAACCAATATTGAAATAAGAGTTTTCGTTTTTGACGTTGGAAGCCAAATTGTGGTGCGCTCGAGATGAGGTGTGATGCCTAACCAGAGCAATGGTTTTATCTAAACTCCAACAATATCAATAGCTTAGCAAATACAGTGAGTCCGTCAATGATAAAAAGCTTGTCTACAACCTTGTCTACAGTAGACGCAGCCCATGGGTCCGGGGTTACTGCACCCTTTCCTCAATCAACATTAGTAAATGGTCAAGGGGTGGTCTGCCCATTGACCGTAGTCCATTGAACACGGACCAGGGTTCAAGGATGGTTTGGTGGCGTTGGTGCTCAAAATAAGATCGACAATCGTTAGTATTTCACCATTATATTTAATCCAATTTTTGGCTTAAATCTTATCAGGTTCTTTATTTCCAATTAAAACAATTGAAATTATGAAGAGTAGAATGACGAATGTCATTGCAGATTTTTGACTATTTAATGATGTGGCGATAATTCCATAAATTAAAGGACCTAAAAAACTAGTTACTTTACCTGAAAAGATTGCAAACCCAAAAAATTGGCCTCCCCTTTCTTCAGGTATTATTTTTGTTAATAGCACCCTACTCGATGATTGTAATGGACCAATAAAAATTCCCAATAAAAAGCTTACCAGCCAAAATAAATTTTTATCATTAATTAAAAGTAGAATAATACCAGAAAAAATAATCCCTAAAATTGAAATCTTTATTACTTTAAAAGGACTGAATTTATCATCAAAAAACCCACCTAAAAAAGCTCCTAGGGCAGCAGAAATATTAATTAAAATTGCAAAATATAATATTTCAGTTTGAGAGAAATTAAATACCTTAGATGCGTAGATACCGCCAAAGGCAAAAATTGTTACTAATGCATCAAAATAAAAAACTCTTGCAACGAAATACCTAAGTAGTGTTTTGTTCTTAACTATAATCTTAAATCCTTCAATTAAATAATTTATAGTATTTTTTTGAGTCACATTTTTTTTTGGCTCTTCTACATATAAAAAAATAGGTATACTAAATATGACTAACCAAATTGAAATAAAAACCATACAACTTCTAACATCACCACCTTGATCTTTTGAGATATTAAAAGGTAGTTCATTAGGGAATATGAATAAAACTAAACAAATAATTAAAGCTGAGATGCCCCCAATATAGCCTGAACACCATGATAAACCTGAAATTTTTCCATAATCATTTTTATCTGAAACCTTTTTTAATAGTGAATTATATGAGACAAAAATTAATTCCATCGATAAGATAGATAAAAATGAAAAAACTATTGCGTATAGAAAATATTTTTCGTTTGGTTTTGCAAACCATAAAAGGCTAGTAGCTAAAAAACCTATTAAAACCAAAATAAATAGAGTTTTTTTTCTAATCCCTTTTTTATCTGAAAAACTTCCTAATAAAGGACCAAGAAAAGCTGTTAAAACACCAGCAATACCAATAATAAGTCCCCAATAAAAACTTCCAGAGTTATCTGCAATTGAATTTACAAAGTACACAGAAAAAATAAAAGTGGTATGAATAGTTGGTATTGGAGAGGTAGCCCAATCAAATAACATAAATGACAAAGATTTTTTGTTTAGATTTGAAATTTATAAATACCGTTTTCGAAATTATAATAAATCATACAAAAATATCGCATTTATGCAAAAATATAATTCTAGCCTCTCATTCTTATTATTTTTACTAACATAGCATTACTCTAAAGTGTAGCTATCTTACATCTTAGAATTAACTGAAATTTCAGCTGATATTGGCTCTGACTCATAATTGTAAACAAAAACACCCGAGTATTGATTTTCTTTGAATGTAAATGAGGCTTTTAAATCTTTAAAAATTGATGTAGCGTCATTATCAAATTTATTTAAGTCAGCACCTGTTTGAAATCTAATACTTATTGATAAACTACCACATGAACCAATAGAAATGTTTAGCGATCTAATATTGTATTTAGAAATTCTTTTGCCCAGATTATCGGAACAAAAAGAAGAAGCGACCTTCGCTTCAGATACACCAGAAAACTTTAAATTATATATTTTTGCAAACATTTAGTTAATCTCAGACAATAATTCTTCAATTTTATTATCAGCTTCACGACCTTTAATTTTGATTTTTTTCATATTTTTGGGTTTAAGCTCCATATCTTCTAATAGTTTTCTTCCTAAATGAGATAAACTAAAAGAACTATTTGTGTTTTTTTTACATAAATTATATCTCAATAAATTAGAAGCATTGATTTCTAAAATATCAAGGTTTGCTGCCAAAGATAAAAATGCCTCAAGATCACTAATTGTAAAACCTGGAAATTTTTGTTTAAAAATATTTATTATTTCTAAAACTTTATTTGATGTAAGTTCCTTTTGCTCAATATGTAAGTCAAGTAAATGAGCCATATTTGAAGTGATCTTTTTTACCAACTCTATTTGTTTTTGAGATAATTCTCTAGGCTTGGGATGTTTCATACATAATGTCCCTAGTGCATAATTATCTTTATTTATTACAGGAAAACCAGCATATCCTAGCGTTGTGGCTGTGCCATTTAAGATTTTTGGATGATTCTTCCAAATAGGATCCTTTCTAAGGTCAGGCATTAAAAGTGGTTCGGTATCAAGCAACACGTAAGCACAAATATTATTTACGCCCTTGTCACTTATTGAACCCGATACAAATTCATCTCTACCGGATGAAGAAATACTACATTGATTATTTCCATCATACAGACTGAATGTAGCACTTTGGAAACCAGTCAAATCTTTAGCTAGATCGCAGTAAACTTGAAACATCTCTGAGTTAGGAGAGTCAATTAATCCAGTTTTAATAACGGTTTTGACTCTTTCATTTTCGTTAAATGGTACTGGAGCAAGTTCCATAAAAACACCTTTCAAAATAACTTAAATATAATACTTCATTCTATGATTATGTATAAGGTAAAAAATTGTTCAATATAAATATTTATCACTCAATTAAATTACTTAAAATATTTACTTAAAATCAACCCATTTAATTTATAAAGATTATTAATTTATATTATACGTATAAGTGTTACAAGAATGTGAAAATTTTCAAAATTTTGATGTAAAATTTGAATTATTGCTAATGGTTTGTTGTGATAAATTTCAACTTTTTTTTTACCATATATATTTGCAATAATTTCGTATCTTTCATCAAAAAAAATACTAAAAATAGTATTTAAATATTCATATAACTTTGAAAAGCTATTCCACATAAAATAGCCCCACCAAAACCAAATACAAGATAAGCAATAAATGTTGAACGGTTAACTAAAGACCAAACGGCAGTCATTGCAGGAATAGAACTGATTGCGCCACCAACTAAGAATGCCATAGCACCTCCTGAACTTAACCCTTGTTCGATTAGTCCAGATACAATTGCAGGGGCTGCATATGAATTTAAATAAGCTGGTACCCCAGCAAACGCACCAATTATAATTGAAGAGAATCCGTCACCAGACAAGAAATTTCCTATAACTTGTGCTGATAGGTATTGAACCATTAATGCTTCAATTAGATAAGCCAGAGATAGCCATTTCAATAGAAATAATCCATTTGATGTGAATTCTTCTTTAAATATATTTATTCTTTCAGTTTTATTCCAAAATTTTAATTCAAGATCTTGGTTAAAAGGGTCTGTAGTACCACAACAATATCCACAACTATTTTTGTTTTGCTGTTTTAATGGATTAGAGAACATTCCAAATTTTGATAAAAAATAAATACCAAAACCACCAATTAATCCAATTGCCAAAGCAGAAAGTGTTTTTGCAATAGCATAATCCCAACTTAATGCACTTGCAGTGATTAATAATGCTGGAGGATCAATTAATGGAGATGACAACCAGAAAGCCATTACAGCTGAAAGTGGGACACCTAAAGCAAGCATACTTGCTATAAATGGGATAACTTCACATGAACAAAAAGGAGCAAGTCCACCAACAAGAGTTGCAATAAAAATAGTTCTAACTTCTTTACCTTTAAAAGCTTTTGAAACTAAACTTTCAGCACCACTTGCTTTTAAATAAGCTACCAAACTAACTGCAAATAATATAAAAGGGATAGTTCCCATCAAAGCTTTCGATGCAAAAGTAATAATTGGGCTAAAATCCTCTGGAATCAAAATGAATACCAATAATGGTATTAACAAAACTATAGTCCAAACTGATTTAAAATTAAAATTTTCTATGTTGATATTTTTTAAAATTAGAGCTTTCATTATTTTCTCTCATTTACACAGCATTCTTTAAGAAGGTAGTCTGTCAATTGTTGAATATGGTTGAATTGTGCAAAGTTATAAGTTGATCTCCCTTTTTTTTCTTGGTGAATAAGATTTGCTTTTTTTAGATGATCGAGATGATGAGCCAGAGTTGAAAGGGGGATGTTAACTAATTCTTGAATTTCTCCAATTGTTAGTCCATTTGAACCAACTTTAACCAGCTCTGTTAAAACAATTAATCTAGACTTTGAAC
>CACNRW010000004.1 GCA_902622875.1 uncultured SAR116 cluster alpha proteobacterium | reverse complement strand
AAACTAAAAACTATTTTTTTTATATTGTGTGTTTTATATTTTATAAAATGTAAAATTGTAAAAAAAATAAAACCAGCTCCCCCAAAAACATAGCTAACACCAAACCCAACTCCACTGGACATTGATGGATAAAAATAATTTCTAAATCTATCTGAATAGTACATTTGGAAAGAGAAAAATATTGTAATCCAAATTAATAAAGTTGAAAGATTCCAATGCCTAACAAAATGACCTGTAAAATTAAAAGTGAAATCAGTTGCCAAAAAAATAACTGATAGAATAGCAGTTCTTTTGGAATTAAATAAAAGACGACAAATTTTATAAACCAAAAATAATATCAACAAATTAAAACAAATATTAACTATACGTGCTCCTAGGTATAACACCTCAATATTATCTAAACATATATCGCTAAATTGGCTCATTTCTGGAAAACCATTCTTAACATATAAAAAAAGAGCACTAGGTAAAATTCCAAATAAAGTTATTATAGGAAGAAATGGGGGATAAATTAACATATCCATGTGTACTGGATTTAAAATTGGAATAATGGATTTTAGTTGTAGCATTTTTAAAGCACTAACTACTACTTCCTCTTCATCGGAAACTAAAAAAAAAGGAAATCCGTAATCTATTCCATATAAACGTAGGCAGAATATTATAAAAAAAATTATATAAATATTATATTTTTTTATGTAATACGAAAGATCACTTGGGTTAGTTTTCATTATCTATTTTGAACCCTTTAGGATCCAACAATAATTATTATATCTTTGAATCTTAAAACCAACATTCTTCAGAAGCTTTAAATATTCATTTTTTTTATAATATTTTGAGTAGTAGGGGTTTAGTTGATCAAAAATAATAAATTTTCTGCGCTCAAAGGTAAATTTAGAGAACATGTTTTCTAAATATGAGTGCGTAAGAAGATATTGGTTAATTCTAGAAACATAAATATATAGGATTAATAAAATATTTAATGTATTTTTTATAATTTCTAAAAATTTAACATTCATTTTTTTTGTAAAAAAAGATAAAAGTCTATACATAAAATAATAATATTCATTTACATCATATCTATACACCCACATGATAAAATTACCATCTTTTTTTAAGCATTTATGTTTATTTTTTAGAGTTGGAACTAGTTCAATGATGTAATGAATAACACCAATGAAAAACACATAATCTAAATTTTTTAAATTAAACTTGCACCCCATAACTTTATAAATTTTTGCAGTCGATATTTTTTGAATATTTTTTTCTCTAATATTATTAATATTTTTCATTTTTCTATTCAAAAATTTTGGTTTATTAACATTGCATGTTAGCAATATTTTTGTTAATAATTGCAATTAAATTTGTAGAGATATTTATAGATGCATAATCAAGGCATGACAACTCTTAAAAAAAATATCAATCTGCTTAGATGTCCTAAAACTAACCAATCATTAAAATTAATTGATAACAAACTTATTTCATCAGATAAAAAAAATATGTATGAAATAGAAAAATCTAGAATTCCTATTTTTTTTGAAGATAAATCATTTTCAAATACGTCAATACAAAAAGATCATTATAATACTATTTATAAGACTTATGTCGAAAATTTAGCATACCCTCATACTATAGAGTATACAAACTATCTTGATGAAAAATTTATTAATTTGATTAAAGAAGAAAAATTTAATGTTTTTCTTGAGCTTTGTTGTGGTAGCGGAGAGGGTATCAAATTATTTGATAAAAATTATAAGTATGCCCTTGGCATTGATATTTCTATTAATATGTTAAATGAAGCCTATCTATCCAAATCATCCTCAAAAGTACAATTTGTTCAAGGTGATGCTATCAATTTACCTTTAAAAGATAGCACTATTGATTGTCTTGTCATGCTTGGTGGGATACATCACATTCCCAATAGGAACAAACTTTTTAAAGAAGTAAATAGAGTTTTAAAATCTGATGGTGTTTTTCTGTGGAGAGACCCAGTAGATGATTTTATTATTTGGAGATTAATTAGAAAAATTATTTATAAAATTTCTCCCGCATTAGATGAAAAAACAGAAGAACCTCTTAGATTTAGTATAACAAAAACCCAATTGTCTCAAAATGGACTAGAACTCCAAAAATGGAATACAGTTGGCTTTTTTGGGTTCTGTTTATTTATGAACAGTGATGTTTTACTTTTTAATAAAGTTTTTAGAAAAATTCCTAAAATTAGGAGTATTGTAAAAGGATTTACAAAAGTTGACGAATTTATTACAAACCTAAGTTTTATGAAGAATAGAGGTTTGATTGTTATTGGTATGGCAAAGAAAAGAGATCAGAAGGGAAAACCATTATAGGTTTAAAAAATTAATTTTTAAAATTTTAACGAAATAATCAAATATTACTTCTAAGATAAAGTTATTTGGTAGAGTAGGTATGCAGGTTAGAGAATCGTAATTATAATCCGTGTGTCGGAAATTCAAGTTACTCCTGCACTACCAATAATCTATCTAATCTTGAATAACACTTCTCTTTATTCACATTATGCCAAAAGTGCTAATTTACATAATATTACTTTTAATATGTTTATAGATAATATTGTATCTGTGAAATAATATTATACTTGCAATAATGGAGTCTTATTTAAATGAAAAATTTGTCTAAATTTTAGAAAATACAACTTTTATTGATATTTATACATGTTATAACATCTCCAAAAAATCTGTTTTAGAATCTAAGAAATTATGCTCTTCATATTGACAACTACAAAGTGAAATATCAGGAAGATTTGTTTAGGTTGGTGAAAGAATTTTTTGGGTTCTTATTAATTATTGTGGATAACATATCAAGTATTTAAGAAAATAAGATATTATCATATTTTTTCTATATTTTTTGTGATATTCAAGATATTGTTATTTGAAAAAAATTAAGTAAAATTATGTATTGTAGAATATGTCAATCCAAAAATATTAATCCCATTTTTAATCTTGGTAAGCAACCCTTAGCTAATAAATACCCTAAAAATGAAACCGAAAAAAAGAATGAAAAACTATATAATATGGATGTATTTTTTTGTTCCAATTGTACTTCTTGTCAATTAAAAATAGATATTCCAAGAGAAGTTTTTTTTGAGGATTATTATTACTTATCTTCAGTAAATAAAGAATTAAAATTTCATTTTGAACAATTAGCAAATGAAATTAAAGAAAAGAATTTTGTTGTAGATATAGGTTCTAATGATGGCATCTTACTTTCACCTCTTAAAAAAAAGAAAGTTAAATGTTTAGGAATTGATCCATCAGAAAATGTTGGAGAAATTGCAAATTCAAAAGGGCTTAAAACTATTATTTCTTTTTTTAATGAAGATGCTTGTAGCGAAGTAATAAGGTATGGTGGTAAGCCTGATTGCATAGTTGCTTCAAGTATTTTTACTCATTTAGAGAACCTAGATGAATTTATTATAAATCTTAAACAAATTTTATCTACTGATGGCGTTTTTATTCTTGAGGTAGAATATTTGACTAGTATATTGAGAAATTTACAATTTGAACGATTTTATTTTGATAGACCTAACTATTTCACACTCAAGAGCATAAAATTACTTTTTGAGAAACATGGTTTTATTATTGTGAATGTTAAAAAATTAAATATACATGGAGAATCTCTTAGGATATATATCAAAAAAAATAGTAAGAATGTGAAAGTTAATATTAATGTAATAGAAATTTTAAATGAAGAAAATATAATCAATGAAAACTTTATCAACTCAAAATTTGATCTATTTGCTGTTGCAATTAAAAAATTAAAGCAAGAGTTACAAAATTTTAAAGATCAAAACGTTAATGTTATTGGTTACGGCGCCCCTGCAAGGTTAGCTACTATTACTAACTTTGGTAATATTGATAACACTTTAATTAGCTTTATTATAGACGACAGTGAGTTGAAATCAAACAGATTTTCCCCAGGCATGCATATACCCATCAAAAAATTTGATTCAAAAGAAATTCAAAATACTAGTATAATAATATTATTTGCTTACGAATATTTTTATTCTATTAGAGATAAAATGGTCAATAATAATTTTAAATATTTTAAACCAATACCTTTTATTGAAATGGGTGAATAATGAATCAATTTTTAGAGACTGATATAGATGAAGTCTGCAAGTTAATAGATTTAGAGAGCTTTCATGGTTTGAAAATCTTGTTGGCAGGAGGACAGGGTTTCCTTGGGAGATATTTTGTAAAAATTATAGATAGAATTAATCAATTAAAAAAATTGAATATAAAGCTAACCATTGTAGATAATCACATCTCTTCAAATTTACCATACCAAAATAATTCGTTTTCAAATAATTTTACTTTAATTAAAGGAAATATTATTGACGAAGACTTTGTAAAAAGCCTAGATGATTGTGACATAGTTATTCATGCAGCTGGCATAGCAAGCCCTTATTATTATAGAGCAAAACCTTTAGAAACATTAGAAGTTTCTGTCAATGGTACTAAAAACTTGTTAGAATTGTGTAAAAAAAATAAAAGTAAGCTCATTTTTTTTAGTTCAAGTGAAATTTATGGTGATCCAGATCCTAAAAATATCCCTATTCAAGAGAGTTATAGGGGCAATGTTAGTTCATTAGGTCCTAGAGCCTGTTATGACGAAAGTAAAAGACTTGGAGAAACTCTTTGCTATGTATATAAACATTATTTCAACATTCATACTAATATAATTAGACCCTTTAATATATATGGCCCAGGTATGCAAGAAATTGACTATAGAGTTATGCCAAATTTTGCAAGTAATATTAAGTCTTCACAAAATTTAAAACTTTATGGATCTGCCAAGCAAACAAGAACTTACTGTTATATAACAGACGCAATGTTGGGTTTTTTTAAAGTTATAGTTAATGGTGTTTCTGGAGAGCCATATAATATTGGTAATCCAAATCCAGAGATTTCTGTTCAAGATTTAGCAAAAATTTTTATTAAAATATCTAATAAAAATATAAATGCTGACATTATTGATTATCCAGATTCATATCCTGCCGATGAGCCAATGAGGAGATGTCCAGATATCAATAAAGCTACCCAACAATTAAATTACAACCCTAAAATTTCATTAGATGAAGGTATTTCACGTTTCTTACAATGGACTGAGAAAAATTATCAAGGAAATAAAAAATCAAGTTAATCTCTGTCTAAAAAAGAAAGGAAAATAGGAATAAAATTACTTAAAAACTTATTAACTTGATAAGATAGAGCTTTTATAAAAGATATAACATAAAAATTAAGATACTTACAAACAGCAATAAACTTTAACAATTTTTTAATTATTATTAATTTACATCTTACCAACTATTAATATTCATAAAAATAAACAAATAATGTTAGTTGATTTAAACAGGGTACAAATTATATTTATTTTTTACAAGGTTACCAATTTTAATATATTTTAATATTATGGCGGAGAGGAAGGAAAACTAAATTAACACTTAGAAATTTCCAAGCTCCATCGTAGCTGCTGGAATTATCTCTTGTATAATTTTTTTACCTTTATATTTAAATTTATTAGTAACTGATAGTAAAGCAATTACACTATTATTATGATAATTTGCCACTGCAATTTGTCCCCATTTACCAGTTAAAACAATAACTGGTTTACCTGAAATTTCAGAAATCCAAAAATAATAACCATATTTTTGATATTTTCTTAGATTAGTTGGCAGTGCATTTTTAATACCATCTAGTAAATAATTACCCATACAAGATTTTGAATTAATTTCTTTATTCATATAGTTAGCCATGTTTGCCCAATCTCTAGTTTTCATATACATACCAGCCATACCTAATGACATTTTATTATTATCTTCAAGCCAATATAAAGAGCCTTCAGGTTTTATATTTGGAAAAACATCTTCAAAAAAAACTTGAGCAACAGATTTTTGTGTTATCTCATTAATTAATATTGACGCAGCGGTTATATCAAGAGAATGATATCTACTAATCTTTCCTTGTTTAGAAAATTTAGTTTTAATTTTTTGAATGACTTTTACTAAGTTGTTACTTCCATTATTTTGACGATTCATCATTATATGATTTAATTTTCTTTCATTATCACGGTTCTCATTAATGCCACTAGACATCCTTAATAAGTTTCGAATAGTGATATCTTTGTAGATATTATTATTTAAAGATTGTGAATACTTAGAAGCAATGTCATCCAAAGATTTTATTTGCCCACTGCATAATAAATGTCCCATTGTTAACCCAAGAGCTGTTTTAGTCATAGACATCCCATGCGCATAAAAATCAGGATTAGCTTTTAGTTTTTTGTTATATCTTTCATAGACAATCTTGCCGTCTTTCATTGCTACAGCAGAGAAATTACTTGGGGCTTTAAAGAATTTGTCTAAATTTATTTTTTGACCAAGCTCGCTTTGCTGTGGACTTTTATTTTCAAAAAATGCGACTGGTGTAGGCCCCTTGCCTTGTCTAGAATTTAAGTCTCGTCCCATCATTCTTTTTTTTACGAAACGTTTATCAACGTCAGCAAGGGTACTAAAACTAAAAATAATTGAAATAAAAGCTATAATAAATTTTTGCATTAATAAACCCCCTCAAAAAAACTATTTAACGAGATAACCAATATAATTGTTTTAACAAACTTATTAAATTTATTTTTATATTACAACTAACCTCTATTAATATTAAAAAAAATTAGGATTAATATTTTTAAACTGGGTACTTTCTTGGTAAAAATAATATTTGAATTATATTAAGTTATTGATTTTAATAAATTTTTATATATTGGCGGAGAGGAAGGGATTCGAACCCTTGAGAGGCGTTAACCCCAACACGCTTTCCAGGCGTGCGCCTTAAACCGCTCGGCCACCCCTCCAAAAGATTATCTTTTTACATTAACAAGTTTTAAGGAGCAAGATAATATAAACTATTATTTTATTGAAAATGTAATTATAAGTCTTAAATTATCATATAAGTAAACTTTTAGGATTTCAAATTGATATTAGGAAGAGTTTTCATACTTTTGGGTATATGTACATTTGTGCTAACTCTTGTTAGTAATTACTTTGACATAATTTTACAAATTGAAAATAAAAGTGAAATTACACAATTGGGACAATTTTGGTTTTATTTTGCACCAAACAGTCTACAAATAGCAGAAGTTATAGTTAGCAGATACATTGATCCTTGTTCTGCTTTAGAGGTGTTAAATTGCTCTGGATTTATTTGGCATCCTTTTATATCTTCTATATTATTATTTCCAGCAGCCCCTTTTTTGGCGGTATTGAGTTCTATATTTATTGGATTTGGAATAAAACGCTCAGTTAGGAAAAATATAAGTAATCGAAATATTAATTCAAGAAATGTTTAATTTAATGGTCACCCATTTTTAGCGCTTCAAAGAATGCATTCTGTGGTATCTCAACGCTACCAAATTGCCTCATTCTTTTTTTACCTGCTTTTTGTTTTTCTAATAGCTTCTTTTTACGACTAATGTCACCACCATAACATTTGGCTGTAACATCTTTTCTCATAGCTGATATGGTTTCTCTTGCAATAACTTTACCCCCAATAGCAGCTTGTAAAGCAACCTTAAAAAGTTGTCTGGGTATTAAATCTTTTAATCTTGTACATATAGCACGACCTCTATTTTCTGCCTGATCTTTATGACTTATCATAGCTAAAGCGTCAACAGGATCGCCATTGACTAAAATTGAAACTCGAACAAGATCACCTTGCTTATAATTATCCATTTGGTAATCAAAACTAGCATAACCTGAGGTCATACTTTTCAATTTGTCATAGAAATCAAAAACAACTTCGTTCAAAGGCAATTTATAAATAATCATAGCTCTAGTTCCAGCATAAGTTAAATCTATTTGTTCTCCCCTTCTTTCAGTACAAAGCGTCAGGACTGAACCAACATATTCGTCTGGAACCATAATGGTAGCTTTGATCCATGGTTCTTCAATGCAATTGATATAGTTTATATCTGGCAGGTCTGCTGGATTATGAAGCAGTTCATTTGTCTTGTCATTTTTTTGAACTTTGTAAACTACTGAAGGAGCAGTTGAAATTAATTGTAAGTCAAACTCTCTTGTTAGTCTCTCTCTTATTATTTCCATGTGTAAAAGGCCTAAAAAACCACACCTAAAACCAAACCCTAGTGCAGCTGAAGTCTCAGCTTCAAAACTAAAAGAAGCATCATTTAAGGATAATTTGCTTAAAGCTTCTCTTAAATCGGAAAATTGTGCATTATCCATCGGAAAAAGGCCACAAAAAACAACAGGTACTGAGGGTTTAAAGCCTGGCAACATAGTATCTACAGGGTTGCGATCTTCTGTTATTGTATCACCTACTTTGCAGTCAGCTACAGTTTTAACTGAGGCTGTTATAAAACCAATTTCACCAGGACCAAGTATATCCACATCCATGATTTTGGGGGTAAATATACCTAGCTTATCAATCGTATGAGATACTTTTGTTGACATAAACCTAATTTTTTGACCTTTTTTTAATGTTCCGTTTACAACTCTTACTAATGTAAGGACACCTAAATAAGGATCATACCAACTGTCTATAAGAAGAGCTTGTAAAGGACCATTTTCATTTCCAACAGGTGGATCTAATTTTTCTACCAAAGCAGATAAAACTTCTTTTATTCCTAAACCAGTTTTTGCAGAAACCTCTATTCCTTCTTCACCTGGCAAACCTATTACATCTTCAATTTGTGTTCTTATTCTTTCAGGTTCAGAAGCCGGTAAATCTATTTTATTAAGTACAGTAACAATTTCATGATTAACTTCAATTGCCTGATAAACATTAGCGAGAGTCTGCGCCTCTACTCCTTGAGACGAATCTACGACAAGTAGTGAACCTTCGCAAGCTGACAAAGATCTAGAGACTTCGTAAGCAAAATCAACATGACCTGGGGTATCCATTAAATTCAATGTATAAGTTTTATTATCTGAATGCTTATACAATAATCTAACAGTTTGAGCCTTTATTGTGATTCCTCTTTCTCTTTCAATTTCCATATTATCAAGCACTTGCTCTTTCATCTCCCTATCGGCCAAACCTTTACATTCTTGAATTAACCTATCAGCAAGTGTTGATTTACCATGATCAATATGAGCAATAATGGAAAAATTTCTTATTAGATTAATATCCGTCATTGAAATCCTATAATTTAAAATAAATTCTAGATTTAAACATTTAATTGCAAAGTAGTTTTAAACATACTTTTTGGCAATATTAAAAATTTTAAAATACTTCTTAAAACTTGACTAAATAATTATACAATTGATAGAGTCTATTTGCTATGAATAAAAATAATAATTCAAATCCTATAAAAGTTCTTAGTTTATTAAGAAGCCCGTGCTCCAAGGAGTTCGGGTCAATATTTGTTAAATAATCTATTACGTTTTGAGCTTAAAATAAAGGTCTAGAATTATGAATAATAACTACAATAAATATAATCCATATCCTGCTGTAGAAATTTCAAATAGGCAATGGCCTAATAATTTAATAACAGAAGCACCAACTTGGTGCTCAGTTGATTTAAGAGATGGTAATCAAGCACTAGTTGAGCCTATGGATTCAATTAGAAAAATGCGTATGTTTAAGCAGTTAGTTGAAATCGGCTTTAAAGAAATTGAAATAGGCTTTCCATCTGCATCTGACACCGACTTTAATTTTGTTAGGGAATTGATAACTGAAGGACATATTCCCACTGATGTAACAGTCCAAGTACTAACTCAATCAAGAGAACCACTAATTATAAAGACTATAGATAGCCTAAAAGGGTGTGAAAATGCAATCATCCATCTTTATAATTCTACAAGCACTTTACAAAGAAAAGTTGTTTTTAAAGATACCAAGGAAGGGGTTAAAAAAATAGCAACTGATGGGGCTAAAATAATTGCAGATCATTTGCATTTATTAAGCACCTCTAATATAAGACTACAATATTCCCCTGAAAGCTTTACAGGAACTGAATTACCATACGCATTAGACGTCTGCGAGAATGTTTTAGATGTATGGGAAGCTAATATTAGTAAGCCAGTAATAATTAATCTTCCTGCAACTGTTGAAATGTCCACTCCAAATATTCATGCAGATCAAATAGAGTGGATGGGAAATAATTTTAGCGAAAGAAAAAGAGTAATTTTATCACTGCATCCTCATAACGACCGGGGTACAGCAATAGCAGCAACCGAACTAGGCTTAATGGCAGGTGCAGATAGAGTCGAAGGAACTTTATTTGGAAATGGTGAGCGTACTGGTAACGTTGACTTAGTAACATTAGGTCTCAACTTATTTACCCAAGGTATAAATCCAAATTTAGACTTTAGCAAAATAAATAATTTGATAGAAACAGCAGAATTTTGCAATAGGCTTCCAGTTCATGAAAGACATCCCTATGCGGGATCACTAGTGCATACAGCTTTTTCAGGCAGTCATCAAGATGCTATAAGAAAAGGAATGGATAATATAGAAAACTCTAAAAGTGAGAAATGGGCTGTCCCATATTTACCTATCGATCCAGCTGACATTGGTCGAACATATGAAGCAATAATACGAGTTAACAGTCAGTCTGGGAAGGGCGGAACTGCTTGGTTGTTAGAAACAGATTATCATGTAAGATTGCCAAAAGGTGCAGAAATAGAATTGTCAGCCAGTGTTCAAAAGATTGCTGATAAAACTGGAAATGAAATTACAAGTAATATAATTTGGCAAACTTTTAATGAAAACTTCATTGTAAAAAAACCATTTGAACTAATTGATTTTAAAGTCAAAGGAGCTAACAGAGAAACGAACTTAGAAATAATTAATGCTAAAGTAAGTTATAAAAATAAAATTATTCAGTTTTCTTCACAAGGTAATGGTCCTATTTCTGCGTTTGTGAACGGAGTACGTGAGAATTTTAACTTGCAATTTACATTAGAAGATTTTGGTCAGAACACTAGAAGTGCAACTTCAAAAGCTGAATCAGCAGCATATGTTGAACTTAAATTTAATAATGGTAAAAATTCTGTTTTTGGATGTGGAATTGATACAAGCATAACCGTTGCACCAATTCTCGCTGTTATAAGTGCAATTAACAAAATTGATCTTAACTAATTATGGAAAACAAAAAGATTCATCTTAAACATAGAAAAGTTTTGAAAGTCTCAGGTGAAAATAGAATTGATTTTTTAAACAACATTTTGACATCTGATATCTCCAAGTTAAAACCAAAAGAACTTTTACCAAGTGCATTACTATCGCCGCAAGGAAGAATATTATTTGATATGTTAGTAAGTTCAAATATTGTTGAAAATTCTTTAAATGATAAATCGGTCTATATTGAATATAATAAAGTCCATCAAGACGAATTAATTAAAAAACTAAATATGTATAATTTAAGAAAAGAAGTTTCGATAGAAAAAACAAGTTACGAAGTTTTAGTGACAACTAAGAATGAAAATTCTGCTTATACTCTGATTGATAAAAGATTTTTTAATGAAGATATCAGAAGAGTTTATGTTAAAAACCAAATCATAAATAAAAATAACAGTGTGAATAATAATGAAATTATAAATTGGTATGATTTATTAAGATATAAAAACTGTATTTTAGAAGGCTCAAATGAAATAAAAACAAATGTCTCTCTTCCTTTAGAAATCAATTTAGATTTGTTAGGTGGAATTAGTTTTGAAAAAGGTTGCTTCATAGGTCAAGAAGTGAATGCAAGAATAAAATGGAAGGGGTTAGTTAAGAGAAAATATGTTCCTGTTACCTTTAAAAATAAAAAACTATCATATTCAAAATTAATTGAACTAAATGAGAAAAAAATATTGTTTAATAGTAAAGAAATTGGAGAGATAGTTTCATTATTGTATAATACGGATGATGATCTTTGGTACGGAATAGCCAAAATTACATTGTCTTATTTGTATAGTTTTGAGGCGGACGAAACTCTAGAGGGTGATTTTTTAGGTGAGAAAATTAGAATTAATTTTCCTAAATACATGCTTCCTCTCCCCAAAAAAATCTAGACTTCTTAGATTGACAAACTAAATGTTTCAACTTAATTATTAAGTTGTTTCATGAAATTAATAAGTATAATGATACAAAATATAAAATAATGTCATTATATGTAATAATATTGTTCTTATAAAATATTTAAATAAGGTTAATTGGAGTTTAAAAAATGTCTTCACTACTTATGCCTAAGGCGACAGCTGTATGGTTAATAGATAATACAACATTAACCTTTGAACAAATCTCTGAGTTTTGTAATCTTCACGTACTTGAAGTTCAAGCTATTGCAGATGGTGATGTCGGTCAGGGTATTTTAGGTTTTGACCCTATACTTAATGGACAACTTACTCAGGAAGAAATTGATAACTGCTGTAATGACGAGAAATTATCTCTTAAAAAATCTTCCTCTTCATTACCTGAGACTAAAAATAAAAATAAAGGGCCTAAGTATATTCCTTTAGCTAGAAGAGGTGATAAACCTGATGCCATCGCTTGGATTGTTAAAAATCATCCTGAGGTGAAAAACAATCAAATATCAAAATTAATCGGAACAACAAAAGACACTATTGAAAAAATTCGTACTAGAAGCCACTGGAATATTTCGAATATTACAGCTAAACACCCTGTTTTATTAAGTTTATGCACTCAAGATGATCTTGAGAATGCCATTATTAAAGCTGGTGGATCAATAGAGACTAATAATGATGAAAATTAATCTACTAAAAAACTAGATATAATTTGAAAGATAAATTTATATAATAGTATTAACCTATTAAGAGGCTTAATATGGAACAAATCAATGTAAAACCTATTGCTGCTCTGATAATGGGCAGTCAAAGTGACTGGGAAACTATGAAATTCTCAGAACAGACATTGAACCAGTTAAAAATTCCATTTATTGCCAAAATTATATCTGCCCATAGAACTCCCGATAGAATGCATGATTTTGCAAAAAAAGTTGAAAATACTTCTATCCAAGTTGTAATTGCTGGTGCTGGTGGTGCTGCTCATTTACCCGGCATGATTGCGTCTCATTCAAATTTGCCTGTGATAGGAGTTCCTATTCAAAGCTCAGCTTTAAACGGAATTGATAGTCTACTTTCTATAGTACAGATGCCAAGTGGTGTTCCCGTTGCTACTATGTCTTTAGGGAAGGCTGGCGCTATTAACGCTGCTGTTTATGCTGCTAAAATCTTAAGCTTATCTAATGATAATATAGGGATTAAGTTAAAAAAATGGCTTTCTAGTCAAACTAATAAAGTGCCAGAAAATCCAAAAAAAAAATGAATAATAACACTAATTTTCCGATATTACCTGTAGATGAGAATATAATTGGTATTCTTGGGGGTGGGCAATTAGGTAAAATGATCGCCTTATCTGCAACAAGAGCAGGATATAAAACTCATTTATATTGTCCAAAGGGCGATAATCCAGCTGAGTCAGTTGTTAGTAAAGTAACCTATGGCGAGTGGAATGACTTTGACAAACTAGTAGAGTTTTCAAATAAAGTCGTATGTGCAACTTCAGAATTTGAAAACATCCCCTCTAAATCCCTTGAATTATTAGCTAGTAAAACTAAGATAATGCCCAGCAGTATTGTATTCAGATGTGCGCAAATCCGATCAAAAGAAAAAGAAATGGCTGTTAAATCTGGTTTTAAAACACATAAATGGTATTTGATAAAGAATTCTGACGATTTAATAACAGCTTCTAAATCTCTTGGTAATAAAGGTGTATTAAAAACTAACTCCCTAGGTTATGACGGTAAGGGACAAGTAAGGATTAACAAAAATTCAAATTTGTTTGAAGTATGGGAGAATTTAGGATCTGTTGAGTGTGTTTTAGAAGAGGAACTAGAATTCAAAAGAGAAATTTCTATTATGTACTTTAAAAGCTTTGATAATAGTGATGGATTTTTTCCAATATCAGAAAATTACCATAAACAAGGTATTTTAAATAGAACTATTGCACCGGCAATGATAGATAATATAATCGAAAAAGATTTAAGATTAAAAACAAAAGAATTATCACACAATCTAAACTTTTATGGTATTTTGGCCATTGAACTTTTTGAACTTTTAGATGGCAGTATCCTTTTCAATGAAATAGCACCAAGACCTCATAACTCTTTTCACTGGACTATGGACGGGTGTGATAATAGTCAATTTGATATCTTGATTAGGACGATATGTGGTTTACCTGTAAAGGACGTTAAATGTAGTGGAAAATGGGAAATGATAAATATTATTGGAAATGAAATTAATAATATAGGTGATATAATCAATAACCAAGAATATATATTACATTTATATAATAAAAAACAAACAAAGCCAGGCAGAAAAATGGGACATTATAATACACGCATCATGTGATATTCCTTGAAACATAATCAAAAGGTACATCCTGATAAACTTCATTTATAAAGTTAGTGAATAATAAGAATGCATAAGGTCGCCACCTGTTTATTGGATCCTTAGTTGTATCATCATTAGGAAAATAGTTCACTGGGATTTCTGTCTGTATATTATCAAGTTTATCCCTTAAAAACTCTTCTTTAAGCGTAACAGCGTCATATTCTAGATGGTTTAGGATAAATAAATCTTTTGTTTTCGGACATCTGACCATGCCTATTCCTGAATTTAGAGAAAAAGCTAAAATTTCTAGGCCAGACCTTAGAATTTCATTTTCTTTATTTTCAGTATAACGCGACACTGGCATAGGAAATCTATTTATAAAACCTTGCAAAAGCCTATATTGATTTTCCTGATTTAAATTATGGTCAAATACTCCGAATAGTTTTTCTTTCATTGAGTGTTTCTCAATATTATGAAGTACTTTTAATAAAGCTTGAGCGCCCCAACAAATCCCAATTTTTCTAAAAACATTGGTTGATGACCATAAAATAATTTCTTTTAATTCTTTCCAATACTTTACTTTCTCAAATGGAACAGTCTCAACAGGTGCACCAGTGATTATTAAAACATCATAAAAATTATGTTTGATATCATCCAACGTCTTATAAAATTCAATTAAATGCTCTTTTTTTGTATTTTTAGGAATATAAGTTTCTGTAGTCATTAAAGTGAGTTCAATTTGTAATGGAGATGCCCCAAGAAGTCGTGCAAATTGAACTTCGGTTTGAAGTTTTTTGGGCATCAAATTTAATAATAAAAATTTTAAAGGTCTAATATCTTGCTTTTCAGCAGTACTGCTATTTATAACATCAACAACTTCATTTAGAAGTAATTCTCTTGCAGGTAAATTATCATGTATTTTAATTGGCATTATATTTTAATTTAAAATTATATTACTTAACTAAAACTAGAATTTTTTATTTGGTTTAATTTCTTTAAAACATCGAAAACAGATTTAATTTTCATAGTGCTTTTTGTTTTATTGACACTGGCTGATACTTTTTTAATAAAAGAGAAAGGTTTTTTAAAGTTGGGTATTTTACTTATATCATTTAACCTTCTGTCTAAAAAAAAAGATGTCTCCTCTTGATCACTAGAAGTATCATTTAACCAGAAAAGTAGGGTAGACGAATATACAGCTGCTAATGAAAATCTTTTTGTATAAAAAGAAAAGTCTGTTGACTTATCCCCAATCATTCTCCAGATACTGTTGCAAGTCCTGTAGAGTATATTTATCGATTTTTTTGAATTTTTAGGAAGTGCAGTTAGAGGTAATGATGATCTAACAGCCTCTTTATATTTTTGGCAAAGTGAAAGTCTCATCAAAATAATTTTTTTTACCTTTTCTGGAACTCTTTCAGGCTTGGGATCTATCAATTGATAGTTGTTTTTTACATCCATATCTATCATTTCTGAAAAAACATCTATGAAATCAATAGGACCATTTCTGAATAAATTTTTGTAAATGTCCATACGAACATTAATATTTTTCTCTTGTTCAAAGTTTATATCGACAGCCCCTTGTTCTAGGGCTTCAAAACTCCATCCATCAAAAGGAACATGTGGAAGCATTGCTTTGATTAAGTCTGTTTTAACTTGAATATAATCTGTTTGTTTTTTCGTCATGCACATTACTGCCTATTTAAGATATATATATATATTTATTTATCGCATATATCAAACCAATTGGATATAGTTATAATAATTAATAATATTTAAAAATACTTGCCATAACCTTATATAATATGTTATTTCGCTATTTCTTATTTACAACAATTAAAGGTTTATAATATGTATGTGTCTGTGCGTGACAATAATGTTGACCAAGCTCTTAGAGTATTAAAAAAGAAAATGCAAAGAGAAGGTATGTTCAGAGAAATGAAAAATAGAAGAGCTTATGAAAAGCCTTCTGAAAGAAAAGCGCGAGAAATGGCCGAAAGTACGAGAAGGGTTAGGAAACTTATGAGAAAGAGATTAGAAAGAGAGGGTTACTAGGCTAAAAGTAATACTATTACCTAACTAAACCGCATAAATATTAATTGCGGTTTTTTTTTGTAAAACTTTATAAATATTTTGTAATTTGATATTAACATATTAATCAACACATTATAATGAGGACATTATATATGATCATTGGAAGTCCAAAAGAAATTTTCAAAGGTGAAAACAGAGTTGCTATGACTCCTGAAAGTGCAAAGCAACTTCAAAAATTAGGTTATAAATGCATTTTAGAATCTAACGCTGGTATAAATGCTAATTTTTCAGACAAAGATTATAAAAACGCCGGGGTCAAGATTGTTAAAAATGCTGACCAACTTTGGAAAGAGTCGGACATTATATTAAAAGTAAGAGGTCCTGAAAAGACAGAGCTTACGAAAGTAAAAGTAAATCAACATATTATAAGTTTTATTTGGCCTGGACAAAACAAACCTTTACTTGAAAATTTAAAAAAGAAAAAGGTAACAGTCCAAGCAATGGATATGATACCTCGAATAAGTAGAGCCCAAAAAATGGATGCCTTATCTTCAATGGCTAATATTGCAGGGTACAGAGCTATCATTGAAGCAGGAAACCAATTTGAAAGATTTTTCACTGGGCAAATTACTGCTGCTGGAAAGGTTCCTCCTGCTAAAATACTTGTAATAGGTGCGGGAGTTGCAGGACTTGCAGCAATTGGTACGGCTCAATCCATGGGTGCTATTGTTAGAGCATTTGATGTAAGACCAGAAGTTGCTGAACAAATCGAATCAATGGGAGCTGAATTCCTAATGCTTGATTTTGTATCCGACGGTACTGGTGATGGTGGTTATGCAAAGCCTGCCTCCAAAGAATTTATTAAAAAAGAAATGGATTTATTTAGAGAACAGGCTCCTGAGATTGACATAGTAATTACTACAGCCCTTATTCCTGGAATGCCTGCACCAAAACTTTGGCCTAAGGAAATGGTAGACCTGATGAAACCAGGTTCTGTTGTAGTTGATCTTGCTGCTGAACAGGGCGGAAACTGCGATGTAACCAAGCCTGATAAAATGGTGGAGACAAAAAATAAAGTGAAAGTGATTGGATATACTGATTTACCAAGTAGAATGGCAACACAGTCATCTAATCTATATTCCACAAATATTCGGCATATGATTGATGATTTAACACCTGAAAAGAATGGTATTCCGTTTACTAATATGGAAGATGATGTAATCAGAGGCGCAACTGTACTTCATAATGGAGATATAACTTTCCCTCCCCCAAAGCCAAAAATAGCCGCTATAGCAAAACATACTAATACTGAAACAAAACAGAAAACTGTTGAAGAAATTACTAAAGATAAAATAGATGCTGAAAAGAAAGCTGGTAAATTGCAAGTCATGCTTTTAGTTGTTGGGGCTCTTATAACTTGGTTTATAGGCATTTACGCACCTACTGATTTTATGCAACATTTTATAGTTTTTATATTATCATGTTTTGTGGGTTATCAGGTTATTTGGAATGTTTCACATTCTCTTCATACACCTCTTATGGCAGTAACAAATGCTATTTCAAGTATTATTATAATTGGTGCTTTATTACAGATGAAAACCGATAATGATATTGTTAGTATCTTAGCATTAATCTCAATTTTTATCGCAACAATAAATATTGTTGGAGGGTTTATGGTTACCAAACGGATGTTAGCAATGTTTCAAAGAAGTTAAGTAAAGGATTTAGAAATGACTATTGGAATACTAACTGCTTCATATATAACTTCAAGTGTGCTTTTTATTCTTGCTTTAGGAGGCTTAAGCAATCAAGAAAAAGCAAAAAGAGCCGTATGGTATGGCATCGTAGGAATGGTAATTGCTGTAGTAGCAACTATCTTTGGTAATGAAGTTTTTTTAACAAAATGGATTCATTGGTTAGTTGGTGCAATAGTTATTGGTTCATTTATAGGGGCTGTTGTCGCTAGAAAAGTTCAAATGACTGGTATGCCTCAACTAGTTGCTGCTCTTCATTCTTTTGTGGGACTGGCAGCAGTCTTTATTGGAATCAATTCAGCTATGTTGCCACATGTAGAAATGTCTTCATCTCAGCTAACAATACATAATGTTGAGGTTTTTATTGGCGTGTTTATTGGTGCAATTACTTTTACAGGATCTATTATAGCTTTTGGAAAACTATCGGAAATTATTACAGGTAAGGCGCTAATATTACCTGGTAGACATGCTTTAAATTTAGCCATGTTGTTTGGGTGTTTATTTCTGGGTTATATGTTTCTAAACCATGAAGGTAATTGGACGTTAATTATTATGACAATTATTGCTTTTATTATAGGAGCGCATCTCGTTCTCGCTATTGGTGGTGCAGATATGCCAGTTGTGGTCTCAATGCTTAACTCATACTCCGGCTGGGCTGCTGCTGCCACTGGTTTTATGCTTGGAAATGACCTTTTAATTGTTACAGGAGCTCTTGTAGGGTCTTCAGGTGCAATACTTTCATATATAATGTGCAAAGCAATGAACAGAAATTTTCTTTCTGTTATTCTTGGTGGATGGGGCGATACAAGTGGACCTGCTATGGATATAAAAGGCGAAATGAAACCTATAGATGTAGAATCTGTTGCATCTGTGTTAAAAGAAGCCAACAAAATAATAATTGTTCCAGGTTATGGGATGGCAGTGGCGCAAGCTCAGAGTGCTGTATCTGAATTGACATCTAGATTGAGAGCAAAAAAGAAAGAAGTTCGATTTGGGATTCATCCGGTTGCAGGCCGTCTTCCAGGACATATGAATGTTCTACTTGCTGAAGCTAAAGTTCCATATGACATCGTATTAGAAATGGATGAAATTAATTCTGATTTTCCTGAAACTGACGTAGTCATGATACTTGGAGCAAATGATATTGTAAATCCAGCAGCCCAAGAAGACCCTAATAGCCCAATTGCAGGAATGCCAGTTTTAGAAGTTTGGAAAGCTAAACAAGTTTTTATTTCAAAAAGAGGACAAGGTAGAGGTTATTCTGGTATTGAAAATCCCCTATTTTTTAGAGAAAATTCTAGGATGGTTTATGGCGATGCGAAAAAATCTTTAGACACGATATTACAAAATATTAGTTGATAACTAATGAATATCTAAACCTGATTTCTTTATAGCCTGTTGTTGTCTTTTAGTTAATACGGCTTCATTGAAGTCACCAACTAAGTCATGAAAAATTCTGTACCAATTAACTTCTGCTTTTAAATGCATAAAAACCGATCCCAAACCAACTGCTGCTCTATCCATTAACACAAATTCTCTAGGAGGCTTTACACCTCCTATCTTTTTTAATTCTTCATGAACTTTCTCTGCAGTTTCTCTTCCATATTGACCTGATTCACTTGGATTAATTAATCTTACCTTATCTTCTAATAAAGGTTGATAAATAAAGTTTGCCCAAATATTTAATACGCTAATTAGTTCTTTTGATGGATTTTCGAAACCCCATCTTTTATAAGCGTTAACCGCCTTTTCTTCATCCCCATCCCTAAGAGCTTTATATAACTCGATAACACCTGTAACAAAGTCAGGTCTAAATATTCTTATGCATCCAAAATCCATTAGATTAACACCACCATCAGGTCGAATTGTATAATTTCCTAAATGAGGGTCACCATGAATAACGCCAAATTTATAAAAGGGGATGTACCATGCTTTAAACATATTCATAGCGACTTCATTTCTCATTTTTATCTCAGAATTATTGCCAATAAAGTCCATAATTTTTATACCATGAACTCTCGTCATAGTAAGAAGTCTATTAGTTGATAAGTCTTCAATAGGATGTGGTAATGTGATTGAACTTTGGTCACATAACATATGCCTATATAATTTTAAATTTTTAATTTCATGTGAATAATCAAGTTCTTCTTTTAATCGATCAGACAACTCTTCATGTATAGCTTCTGTTGATATAGCAGAATCATATTTTTCATATAATGAAAAAATAAGTTTCAGTTGTTTTAAATCAGCTTGGACTGCTGAACCCATGTCAGGGTATTGTAATTTACAGGCTAGTTCCTTTCCGTCAATACTTTCAGCGAAATGAACTTGACCGAGTGAAGCAGCAGCAGAGGCTTGTTTATTAAAATCTTTAAAGTTATTTAACCAATTCTCACCAAGTTCGACTTTCATTCTTCTTTTGACAAAAAGCCAACCCATTGAAGGAGCGTCAGCTTGGAGATGTGATAGTTCATTAACATATTCTTTAGGAAGTGCGTCAGGGATAGTAGCTAATATCTGAGCAACTTTCATTAGAGGGCCCTTTAATCCACCAAGAGCAGCTCTTAAGTCGGATGCATGTTGTTCCCTGTCTATTTTTATTCCCAAATATTTTTCACCAGCCAGCCTAGCTGCTAACCCTCCCATTGCGGAGGTAACTTTTACATAACGTCTAAGTCTTCCTCCAGTCATTGAGGAGCTTAATTCATCTCGAAAAGTAATTTTATTTGTCATTGTTATTTTAACCTATCAGAAATTTTCGTTTAGTTTTGTAACGCTTCTAGTTCATCCATTAAACCAGTAATCATTGCAATACCTTTGTCCCAAAAACTATCTTCATATGCGCTTAAATTGAAAGGTTTTAACAATTCGTTGTGACTTTTTGTTCCACCTGAAGATAACATATCAATATACTTTTTTGAAAATTCATCCTTATCACTTTTTTGATAGGCATACCAAAGAGCATTAACTAAACCATCTCCAAATGCGTATGCGTATACGTAAAATGGAGTGTGTACAAAATGCGGGATATAACCCCATAATACCCTATAATCATTATTAAGGTTAATATATGGTCCAACGGCATGTCTCTGAGTTTCCATCCAGATATCACTTATTTCATCGGGCGTTAATTCAGATTTTATTCTTGCTTCATGGAATTTAACTTCAAATTGATGAAAACCAATTTGTCTAGCAACAGTATTTAACATATCTTCAATTTTACCCGCTAATAATTGTTTTTTTTGTTGTACTGAGCTTTCATCCAATAATTTTCTAAATACTAACATTTCTCCAAAAACTGATGCCGTTTCTGCAAGTGTTAAAGGTGTTTCGGCCATTAACAAACCATTTTTAGCTGCTAATATTTGATGAACCCCGTGTCCTAATTCATGGGCCAAAGTCATGACATCTCTTATTTTACCTTGGTAGTTAACTAAAATGTAAGGGTGTAAAGAAGGTACTGATGGATGTGCAAAAGCACCTGATGCTTTACCCTGCCTCACACTTGCATCTATCCAGTTATTTTTGAAAAATAATTCTGCCAAATTAGAAATTTTTGGATGAAAAGAAGAAAAAGCATCTAAAATAATACTCTTAGCATCTAACCATTTAATGGTTTTGTCTAATGTTTGAGGTAATGGGGCATTTCTATCCCACCAATCCAACTTACTTTTACCAAACTGTTTAGCCTTCCACTTATAATATCTATGCGTGAGCTTTGGCATTGCTTTATCAACAGTATTTACAAGTGAATCAACCACTTCATCTTCAACATCATTATCCAAATTGCGGGAAGACATTATTTTGTGAAATCCTCTTTTGTTATCCTCAATATATCTATCTCGGGAAATTACATTCAGTATCATTGAGAATATTCGCTTATTTTTATCTAAAATGTCTGAAAGAGATTTGCCTGCAATTTTTCTATTTTCTGGATCTTTGTCCGATAAAAGATTTAGAATTTCAGCCTCACTTAGCAAATCTTTTCTAAAAGGAAATCGGAGAGCTGCTGAAGTTTCGTCAAAAAGTCTAACCCAAGCAGATCTTCCAGTAGCAGATTTTTCAATTAAAATTTCTTCTACTAATGGGTCTAAGAGATATGGATTTCTTTTCCTTAATATTTTTAGAAATGGTTGCCATTTTTGAGCACTTTTATCTTTCATCCATTTGTAAATTGTCTTTTCATCTATTTTTGACAATTCTAATGTGAAGAAAATTAAAGAAGAGAGTATTTCAGTTATTTGGTCTGAAATGGAAGAATTATATCTCGTAATTTCAGGATCTTCCATATTTGTTGCAAATATTAAGCTGCTGTGCGTTGCTATTTTGTAGATAGCTTCGTTTATTGCTTGATACTTTTCTATACAATTTACAAAATCAGACGCACTTAGTTTATTTAGTTTCCCTTTCCAATTTGTTAAGAAATCATCAGATAGCGCTTTAATTTCTTTTATATCTTTTGCAATATTTGGGTCTTTGATATCTTTATATATTTCTGAAAGATCCCAATTTGGCAACTGATTGTTCATTTCATTTATTTTAATTTCATTCATTTTTAAATTTAAAACCTTATTCTTATCTATGTTAAAAACTCTTTAATATTTTTTACGATTTCCCCAGGGCTTTCTTCAGCTAAATAGTGACCTGTGTCAATTCCATACCCTTTTACCTCGTTAGAGCAATACTTTTTCCATATCGATAAAGGGTCATACCATTGACCGATCTTACCTTTTTTTCCCCACAAAACTAATATAGGTACACTTATCTTAAGTTTATTTTCTCTACTTATTTTATCATCTATTAAGTCAATTGAGGCAGCAGCTCTATAATCTTCACATATTGCATTTATAGTTTCTGGATTTTTTACACATTCGATATAATCATTCAAAGCTTTTTTTGAAAAAAAGTCTTTTTTCTTCTTTTCTCTTGATGTATGTGCAAAAAACCACTCTTCAGGTGCTTTATTAATCACAGATTCAGGGATAGGATTTCTCTGCGCTAACCAAAACCAATGATAATAACCCATTGCAAAATCCATGTTTGTTCTTTCAAAATGCTCAATGGTAGGAATAATATCTAGTAGTATCATTTTTAAAATTTTATCTGGAAAATCTAAAGCTAAACGATGAGCTATTCTTGCTCCTCTATCGTGTGCAATTATATAAAAAGACGTAAAACCTAATAATTTCATAAATTCTATTAAGTCATTAGCCATACTAACTTTTGAATACTCTTTATGGTTTTTTGATAATTTAGGTTTGAATGATTTACCATAACCTGGAATATCTGGACAAATTACTGTAAAATTCTTTACAACAGCTGTCGCAACTTTATGCCACATTGCATGTGTTTGTGGATTACCATGTAACATTAATAGTGGAGGACCACTTCCACCTCTTCTATATCTTATTGCACCTCTTTTGATTTTTAAAAAAGATATTTTGAAATCATTAAAAAAATCCATAATTATTATATTGTCCAGGATATGAGTATAAATGTTAAAATTTAAGCATTAGATATTAAGGTACAATTTTAGTTACTATCTAGATATAAGTATATGATACTTAAATACAATCACAGACTAATAAATTTCTAATTTTTGACTCTTGTTAATATTTATTTATTGTTAATTTTTATAGAATAGATATTAAATTAGGGGTTATACTTTAATGTTACTAAGTTCAAAATTAGTCAAATTTATAGTAGTGGCCACTTTTTTGACTAACACCTTTGTCGTTTTTGGTAAAAATATTGAAAAATTTGCCAGCAAACTTTTTAATCATTATCAATGTGATGATAAAATAAATAAATATTTAAAATCATTTTTCACATTTGGAAACCCAAAAGCTAATAAACCGTAAGAAAAACAAATGAATATTCTAATAGCGATACAAAAAGCTCAAAACATTCTTTTAAAATTAAATCTAAGAATAAAATGATTTATAGTTTTGGAAATGGACATTTGTTTCAAATGAACCCTTCAAAAGTTAATGATAAAATTATCTACAATAATTCTCAATTTTCATATTTTGAATTTAAAAAAGACTCTGTTTTATATAGAATGAACATAGATTATTAATGAGATAATTTATAAGTTTGTCTAAAAAACTAAATATTAAACCATTGATTTTATAAAATGATGGTGACCTCGACAGGACTCGAACCTGTTACCTCAAGATTAGGAATCTTGCGCTCTATCCAGATGAGCTACGAGGCCACACACCTTAGTTAATATCATATAAATTCTTATTATCAACAGTTAGGTTATTCAAAATAATTTGGGTGACTTGATAACTAAAAATTTATATTATAAATATTGAACTATTTAGGAATTTAACTCATGAGTATTGATTTAGAACTTAAGGACAAAGTAGCTGTTGTAACTGGTGCAGGTGGAGGTATCGGTCGAGAAATAGCTTTAGCACTAGCTGTAGAAGGAACATCTATAGTTGTGAATGATATAGGTGTATCATTAACTGGTGAGGGTGGTTCAAATTCTCCCGCTGAAGAGACTACTGGGTTAATTACACAAAAGGGAGGTAAAGCAGTTATTAGTAACGAGAGTGTTTCTACCTGGGAAAGTGCTCAATTGATCATTAAAAAGGCAATAGATACATTTGGCAAAATTGATATTGTTATCAACAATGCGGGTATTTTAAGAGATACAATTTTTCATAAAATGGAACCATCTGACTGGGAAAGCGTTATTAACGTACATTTAAATGGTGGCTTTTACGTTAGCCGTGCAGCTGCTCCTTATTTCCGCGAGCAAAATTCAGGCTCATATGTTCATATGACTAGTACATCTGGTTTAATTGGTAATTTTGGCCAAGCTAATTATTCAGCTGCTAAACTAGGTATTGCTGGGTTATCAAAATCTATTGCATTAGATATGAGTAGATACAATGTCAGATCGAATTGTATTGCTCCGTTTGCTTGGAGCAGAATGACAAACTCAATTCCTTCAACTACAGAGTCCGAAAAAGAAAGAGTCGAAAGACTTAAAAAAATGACTCCTGAAAAGAATGCTCCTTTAGCTGTTTTCTTAGCATCTGCTGCTGCAAAAGAAGTTACTGGACAAATTTTCAGTGCAAGATTAAATGAACTTTTTATATATAATCAAAACAGACCTATAAAAAGTGTCCACTCTGATTCAGGCTGGACCCCTCATGAAATAGCTGAGAGGGCTTATCCGTCACTTAGAAGTTCAATGACACCTAATGATAGGAGTGGTGATGTCTTTAGTTGGGACCCAATTTAAATGACCTAAAAAGATCAATAATCTCTTCCATTGTGTCTAAAGTATAATCTGCACCTAGAGAATTTATATCAGCGTTTGCATAACCTCCATTAACGGCAATAGACTTAATATTTGCAGATTTAGCAGCATCTATATCATTAGAAGTGTCACCTACCATAAAAAAAGAGCCCTTGATTGAATTAAATTGATTAATTGTTAACTGAATCATGTCAGGTTTTGGCTTCAGTGGTATATTATCTTGTGCTCCAATGACAACGTCAAAAAATTTGTCTAAACTCATCTGTTTAATTAATTTTTCAGTAACAAATTGCCTTTTATTAGTACATATTCCCATTGGAATTTTTTGGCTATAAAAGTAATTAAGAGCGTTCATCACACCAGGCATTAGAGTACTATATTTATAAGGCTCGTCAGAATAATTCTGTCTATAACTTTTAAAGACAGTTTCGTACAACTCTTCATTGCCTCCACAATAATCTACAACTTTTTTTGATAAAGATAACATACCTTGTCCAACAAAAGTTTGTAGCTTCTCTTCTGATATATTTGCTAAATTATATTGAGTTAGAGTTTTGTTTATTGCATTGTGCATATCTGGGACTGAATGAACTAGAGTCCCGTCTAAATCAAAAATTATGTTATAATTTAGATACCCCATAATTTACGTTTGACAACGAAGTGAAGCAATATTTTTTTGATAACTTTTAATATCAGACCCTGAAAAAATAGCGGATCCAGCTACCAATACATTGGCGCCTGCTTTAATTACTTGGGATGCAATTACATTGTTTACACCTCCATCAACTTGAATATTTATAGGTTTACATGAAACCAGGTCTCTAACAGCTGAAATTTTATCTATTGAAGAATTAATAAACGATTGACCTCCAAATCCAGGGTTAACGCTCATAATAAGTATTAAATCAAGTTTTTCTAACAAGAATTCCAATCCGGAAAGAGATGTCCCTGGATTTATAGAAACTCCAGCTTTACAGCCTAAGTTTCTTATTCTAGTTAGAGTTCTATCAAGATGTGGAGTAACTTCCTTATGAACAGTGATCATATCAACCCCAGCAGCCACATATTCTTCTAATAAATCATCTGGGTTTGTAACCATGAGATGTGCATCAAAAGGTTTTTTAGAATATGGTCTTATTGATTTAATAATTGGAGGACCAAAAGTAAGGTTTGGTACAAAATGACCATCCATTACATCCAAGTGTATCCAATCAGCACCAGCTTCATCAATCAGTTTAACATCATTTGCTAATGAACCAAAATCAGCAGATAATATTGAAGGCGCAATAATAACTTCTCTCATTTAATTTATTTCCTTCAAAATTAGAATAGTAACACCAAACTAAATTGTTTTGCTCATAGCCACGGCTGTATCTGACATTCTATTAGAAAAACCCCACTCATTATCGTACCAGCTTAAAACTCTTACAAATGATCCATTCATCACCTTTGTTTGATCCATGTGAAAAATTGATGATCTTGAATCATGATTGAAGTCACTTGATACAAGAGGTTGATCTGTGTATCCAAGAATGTTTTTAAGTTCATTATTAGTAGCTTTTTTAATAAGATTATTAATTTCATCTACAGAGGTTGATTTCCCAGTATTAAATTTAAAGTCCACAACTGATACATTTTGAGTTGGCACTCTCATTGAGACACCATCTAACTTTCCATTTAATTCTGGTAAAACTAATCCTACTGCTTTTGCAGCACCAGTTGATGTTGGTATCATATTACTTGCAGCAGCTCTTGCTCTATACATATCAGAATGCATAGTGTCTAGTGTTGGCTGATCACCAGTGTAAGAATGGATTGTGGTCATAAACCCTTGAGAAATTCCTACCCCATGATTAATAACCATTGCGATTGGAGCTAGACAGTTTGTTGTACAAGAAGCATTAGACACTACTAGGTGATCTTTAGTTAACTTATTATGATTTACACCATAGACAACAGTCAAATCAGCTCCACTTGCTGGAGCTGAAACTAAGACTCTTTTTGAACCAGCTTCTAAATGCATTGAAGCTTTTTCACGGCTAGCAAAAATTCCAGTACATTCCATAGCAATATCAACATCAAGTTGTTTCCATGGAAGATCTCTTGGATCTTTGATAGATGTCACTTTTATTGGTCCTTTACCCACATCAATATTATCACCACTAACTTTGACGTCAGCAGGGAACCTTCCATGCACAGTATCGTACCTTAACAAATGAGCATTAGTTTCAACAGGACCCAAATCGTTAATACCAACGACTTTAATATCCTCCCTACCCGATTCTATTATAGCTCTTAAAATATTCCTTCCAATTCTACCAAAACCATTAATAGAAACTCTAACTGACATTTTATTTCCTCTCAAAAAAAATAATTATTTATTATTACTCAATACCGATATAGCTGGCAACTCTATACCTTCTAACCACTCAAGAAAAGCACCACCAGCCGATGAAACATATGTGAATGTATCATTTACACCTGCTTTATTTAAAGCAGAAGATGTATCGCCTCCACCTGCTACTGTAATTAAGTTGTTACTGGTAGTTAAATTCGATGCCCGTCTTGCCAATGAAAAAGTACCTTCACCAAAAGGTTCTAATTCAAAAGCCCCAAGTGGCCCATTCCACAATAAGGTTTTAATATTCTCAAAAATAAGACTTATTTTTTTGATTGTCTTTGGGCCAACATCAAGTGCCATCATATCTAATGGTATCATATTCGATGGTACAATTTTAGTGTTTCCATTTGCTTCAAAAGATTGTGACACTACTACATCAATAGGAAGTATTATTTCACAATTTATTTTTTTACTTTCGTTCAAAATCGATTGCGCAATATTTACAGAACCTTTTTCAAAAAGACTTTTTCCAACATTCAAGCCCTCGGCTACAAGAAAAGTATTTGCCATAGCCCCACCAATTATTAAATAGTCCATCTTTGTTATTAAATACTCAATAATATTTATTTTTGTAGAAATTTTTGCACCTCCAACCAAGGCAGCTACTGGTTTTATTGGAGAACTTAAGACAGATGTTAAGGCTTTTATTTCTTCATCCATCAATTTGCCTGAATATGAAGGGAGAAAATTTGTAATCGCATGCAAACTTGAATGCGCTCTATGAGAACAAGAAAAAGCATCATTTACAAATAAATCACAACCCTCAGATAATTTTTTTGCAAAGCTAAGATTGTTATTTGTTTCTTCTTCATGGAAACGAACATTCTCAAGTAAAAGAATTTCACCTGCTTTTAAACTTATTTTAATATTTAGAGTATCCTGACCTATACAAGAATCGCTAAAGTGAACATTTGTTTGTAAAATATTTGATAAAATTTCTACTAAGGGTTTTAAAGTATATTTTTTATTATATTTTCCATTTGGTCTTCCTAGATGACTACATATAACAATCTTTGCACCAGACGATTTCAAAAAGTTGATGGTTGGTATAACTCTTTCAACACGTGACTGATCTAAAATCTCTCCATTTGAAATAGGTATGTTTAAATCAGCTCTAATTAATACTGTTTTACCAAACACGTTTTCATTAATTATACTTTTTATTAAAGAGTTCATCTTAATAATTTCTTAATCTGAGTTAAAATTTATTTAATAATTGATCTTGCTTGTTCTACTATAGCTTCTGAAGTAATGCCAAAGTGTTTATAGAGATCGGGAGCTGGCCCTGAAGCTCCAAAACTACTCATTCCTATAAATCTACCTTTCTCTCCAATATATTTGCTCCATCCCATTTCACAAGCAGCTTCAATAGCAATACGGGGACTATTACCTAAAACTTTCAGTTTATAATCATCATTTTGCTTATCAAATAGTTCCCAACAGGGAAGAGAAACAACGGCTACTTTAATACCTTCTTGTTTTAACAAATTAGACGCCTCTATAGCTAATTCAACCTCTGATCCAGTAGCTATGAGAGTTAGATCTCTTCTTGAAAATGTATCATTTACTAGATAACCACCTCTAGAAACTTTATTTTCAGACGATTTTTCACAACGAAAAGCTTTTAAACCTTGCCTTGAAAGAGCCAAAACTGTTGGACCGTTAGTTTTAAGTGCTATATCCCAAGCTTCAGCGGTCTCAACAGTGTCGGCTGGTCTTATTAAATTTAGATTTGGTGTAGATCTTAATATAGCTAAATGCTCTATTGGTTGATGAGTTGGCCCATCTTCACCAAGTCCAATAGAATCGTGAGTTAACACGTAAATTACTTTCAAAGACATTAATGCAGAGAGCCTAATAGATGACCTCATATAATCACTAAATACTAAAAAAGTTCCCCCATACGGGATAAAGCCTTTATGAAGAGCTATACCATTCATTACAGATCCCATTGCATGCTCTCTAATACCGTAATGAATATAATTACCATAAACCTTGCTAGAAGAAACAGTTTTCATCTTACTTGTTTTAGTCAAATTTGATCCAGTAAGATCTGCTGAACCTCCAATTGTATTTCCAATAACTTGATTTATAATTTCAAGAGTTTTTTGGCTAGATTGTCTGGTAGCTAACTTGGGCATTTCTTTTTTCATTTGTTTTATAAATGAATTGAGTTTTTTATCATAAGAAATTGAAAGAGTTCCACTCATAAATGTTTCAAATCTATTCCTTTTGGGACTATTTTCAAATTTTTTTGTCCAACTTTTGAATAACTCATACGACCTTGCTGTAGTTTTTTCCCATTCATTTAGGATTTCGGAGGGTATTTCAAACGGTTTATTTGCCCACCCTAATGCTTTTCTCGTAGCATTGATTTCATCTACACCTAGAGGTGCTCCATGTGTTTTGGAGGTTCCAGCCAAACTTGGTGCACCATATCCAATTGTTGTTTTACAGGCAATCAGCGATGGTTTTCTTGATTTTTTTGCATTAACAAGAGCTATTTTAATATCATTATGGTTATGACCATCTATTACCTGAGTATGCCAACCCGCAGCCTTAAATCTTGAAATTTGGTTAGCAGAATTAGATAAGTTTGTAGAACCATCAATTGAAATATTATTATCATCCCAAAGTACAACTAGCTTTGAAAGTTTTAAGTGCCCTGAAAACTCAATTGCTTCATGACTGACACCTTCCTGAAGGCAACCATCTCCAGCAATTACGTATGTATAATGATTTACTAAATTTGAACCAAATCTAGAAGATAATAATTTTTCACTTAAAGCCATACCTACAGCAGTGGCTAGGCCTTGTCCTAATGGTCCAGTTGTTGTCTCTATACCTTTTGCATGTCCAAACTCAGGATGACCTGCAGTATTATAATTTAACTGCCTAAAGTTTTTGATATTCTCTATAGGCATATCTTCATATCCTAAAAGATAGTGAAGAGCGTATAGAAGCATTGATCCATGACCAGCTGATAAAACGAACCTATCTCTATCTGGCCAGTCTGGTTTTTTAGGATAAATATTTATGAAGTCTTTAAAAAGTATAGTTGCGACATCTGCCATGCCCATAGGCATTCCAGGGTGACCCGAATTTGCTGCCTGTACTGCGTCCATAGATAAAAATCTAATTGCATCAGCCATTTGGGTGATTTTTTTTTCATTAGATTTTACCTGACTTTGCATTAAATTTACTCCTAAAAAATTTAGATAAAATAATTTAAATACCAATAACATTTATATGTAAAAAATTACATAAAAGTTTTAAAAATTTAGTGAAAATCTTTTAGGAATTTTTAAATTCTAAAACCTCTTCAGAAGAACCAAATATTAAGGGGGATCTCTGATGAACATTTTTAACTTTTACATTTAAAATGTTAACTTCGCCATTAATAGCTTTGCCGCCTGCCTGTTCGACTAAAAAAGCTACTGGGTTTGCTTCATAAGTTAGACGAAGCCTACCTTCTTTGTACTTGATTCGCCTATCAGCTGGATATAAAAATATTCCACCCCTTAATAAAATTCTACTTGCATCAGCAACTAAAGATCCTACCCATCTCATTCCAAAATTCTTTTTCCTTGGGCCTTCATCTCCTTCCTGACAATTTTGAATATATTTTAGCGTACGGGGATCCCAAAATCTTCTATAAGCACTATTAATGGCAAACTCAGAAGTAGTTTTAGGAATTATTATTTTTTCATCTATTAATGTAAAAATCTTGTTACTTTCATCTAAGGCGAAGAGAGCGGTACCCTTTCCAACTGTTATAAATAAAGTTGTTTGTGGCCCATAAACAAAAAATCCAGATGATTTTTGTTTTTTACCTTCTTGGCTAAAAGCACTATCTAAAGGCAAATTATTTTTTGACATTATTGAGAAAATCGTTCCTATGGATACGTTAACGTCTATATTACTAGAACCGTCAAGTGGATCTGCGAAAACAATTAAGTTATTTTTGTTTTTAAAATTAAGATATCCTTCTTGTTCTTCAGAGGCATAAGCTGAAACCGGTGACATTTTCATAAAATTTATGAGTATTTCATCAGATAAAATATCTAAAGGTTTTTGAATGTCTCCATCAGAATTTTTAGTTTTAAAAATAACTGAATCAGTTCCATTTTTTTTAACTTCTTTTAAAGTTTTTGATATTTGTATTGCAGCTTTTGCAAGATTTTTTAAAACTAATATTAAATCTTTTTCTTCACAATTTTTTGATAAATAATCGTTCAAAAACATTTTGATAACACTCCCTAATAATTTTTTAAACTCTAATGTATATATATTGAAACAAACTAAAATTATATGTAAGTTAATTCAAAAATAGTTAATTATAATTGGTTTGTGAATGCTTCATAAAAAACTGCATATACCTATTAACCTTCCATTAACTTTAAATGATGACATTGAAGTTGACGAAACTATCAAGAACCTTATTAAAAGTATTCAAAGCTGTAATAAAATTGGAGCAAAATCCACTTTTAAATTGTATGAAGACTTTTTTAGCAAAAAAACCTCTAAATATATAAAAAATAATTTAATTTTTTTTCTAAAAAAAATTATTCCTATAATTTTTTTATCAAAACATACAAATGAAGGTCTCTATCAACTTTTAAGATTGATTGACAACATTGTTTTTAATTTTTCGTATATTGATACTTTAAAAACTAACATGTATATATATAGGAATTTGTCAAAAGTTTTATCGTTCTCAGGTCATATAACCAATGTACTTTCTAAAGATGTAAAACTTTTAGAAATTCTTCAGCCAGATTATGGCTTTAGACTAAATGGCAATAAGACGTTTTATAAAAATAGTTTTGAAAAAATAGACACAAGTAATTCTAATGAAGAAGTTTTACTAGATACACTCAGAAGAACTCACAGGATACTAAAGTTTCAAATTTTGTTTGCTATAATTAATAATGACATAGATGTCAAAAGAGCTGCCTCAGAGTTTTCATTGTTAGCAGAAGCTACTATAGACTTTTCATTAAAAGTAATAAACAAAAAGAATTTAATTGAGCATAACATAGTTTGTAAAGACTTTAGTATTATTGCATATGGTAGATTTGGAACGAATTCAATGACTGCTAACTCTGATGTTGATTTAGTGTTTGTATACGGAGGCAAATTCAAGAAGAATATATACATAAGTATTTTTAAACAGCTCATAAAAATGTTATCTACAAAAACTACAGAAGGTTATATATACGAGGTTGATACTAAGTTAAAACCTTCAGGTAAATTTGGTCCAGTAGCATGTACTTATGCAAGCTTCAAAAAATATCACGAAATAGAATCATTTGCTTGGGAAAAGATTGCTCTCAAAAAAGCAAGAGTAATTAATGATGGTACATTTAGTAAAAAAGTTAGAAACTTATTAGATAAATTAATGGCATTACCTATTTCAGACAGTGATATAACTGAAGAAATACATAAAATGAGAATTAATAAAAATGAAGGTGAGAGCATAACAAATGATTTCAAAAAAAATAGTTCTCCCAATTGGTTTGAAACTAAATACGTTGGTGGCGGACAAAGAGATTTAGAATTTTTGTTGTACTTTTATAATAAGGAGTCAGATTTAATTCCAAAATATGAAATTGACCAAAAAAAATTATTTTGTAAAAAAATGGAAAATGTTTTTTTCAAAACTGATCAGATAGTAAATATTTGTTTTTTTGAACAAAAACAAAATCATTTACCAACAGATGCAGTAAACCTGTTAATTAAAGAAGTTAATGAAAATGATTTGGGGTCGTTAAAATCTTTGATAAGTAGGGGTAAAATTGAAATATTTAAACTATTAAATCAAATTTTAGAATCTAAATAAATTAAATATAATTAGTTTTTTTGATTGAATTAATTGAATAATATGTGCCTAAAATTTGCGCATTTTTTCTATTTTGGCTTAAATGTGTCTGTATTTTAATCTTTTCTCACAAGTGGTCATTGTTAGTAACTATTCCTAATTTTATATTAGTTTGATATTGAGTGTAATAGAACAATTCATAACAAAATGGAGAGTTAATATGTTTAATATAATCAGGTTATTTTTATTAATACCTGCGATAATAATAGGTTTTGTGAGTGTAGCTATAGCTGCTCCTGACGCCGAAACAGCATATATTTTTAATTCATTCTCTTTCCTTGTCCATGGTTTTCTTGTAATGCTCATGGCCGCCGGTTTCTGTATGCTAGAGACTGGGTTAGTAAGAGCAAAAAATGCTGTTGTACAATGTGCCAAAAACATAGGTTTATATTCAATAGCTGGTATTATGTTTGCAGTAATTGGTTATAATCTGATGTATATGGATGTGTCTGGATTTATGGGTTCATTTGCAATTTGGGGTCCAAGTGATGGAGAAACTTTTGGAGGTGAAAATGACGCAACATATTCATCAGGTTCTGATTGGTGGTTCCAAATGGTTTTCTGCGCAACTGCTGCTTCAATAGTAAGTGGTGCGGTTGCTGAAAGAGTTAAATTAAAAGCCTTTTTAATATTTGTTGTAATTCTTTGTGGATTTATTTATCCAATTCAAGGATCTTGGTCCTGGGGTGGAGGTTATTTAAGTGAAGCAGGGTTTCTTGATTTTGCAGGTTCATCAATTGTGCACGGTGTTGGAGGTTGGGCAGCATTGACTGGCGCTATCATTCTAGGTGCCAGAAAAGGAAAATATTCTTCTGATGGAAGCGTAAACCCAATGCCTGGTTCTAACTTACCATTAGCAACGCTCGGTACATTTATTTTATGGTTCGGTTGGTTTGGTTTTAATGGTGGATCACAACTAGCTATGGGAAGCGGTGCTGATGTTGCTGCAATTTCTAACATATACATAAATACCAACTTAGCCGCCGCTGGTGGTGTGGTAGTGGCACTTATATTAACAATGATGTTTTACAAAAAAACTGATTTAACTATGGCATTAAATGGTGCGTTAGGTGGTTTAGTTGCAATTACAGCAGAACCGTTAGCTCCATCTCCTATGTTAGCTATATTTATTGGAGCAGTTGGTGGAATCATCGTGGTATTAACGATTCCATTGCTCGACAAGCTAAAAATTGATGATGTTGTAGGTGCTATACCAGTTCATCTATTTGCTGGTATCTGGGGCACTATAGCCGTAATATTGTCAAACTCAGACGCAAATTTAGGTGCTCAATTATACGGTATATTTGCTATTGGTGCTTTTACAATAATTGCGTCCGGTATAGTTTGGTATATCATTAAATTTACAATCGGAATTCGAGTTTCTGAGGAAGAAGAACTTGAAGGGGTAGATTTAGCTGAAGTTGGTATGGAAGCATACCCTGACTTTAAAAAATAAACATTATATAACTTATAAAAGGAGGAAATTTTTCCTCCTTTTTACATTCCTAATGAACTATAACTTCGTGCAATCCTTTTAATGGAAACCATCATAGCTGCTGTTCTTAAGTCTGGTATGTTTTTATTAGAATTCCATACATTACTAATAACTTTATAAGTTTCTATCATAGTGTCTTCTAATCCAGATCTAACAAGGTCTAATTCAGATGCACCCTGAATAGATTTTGATTTAAATTCTGAAGGAAATTCTTTTCCTGTCATGCTTTCAATCCCATTAATAATTGTACAAACTTGATTTTCTTGAGCTCTTCTTTGTAGTCTCCCCAACCTTATTCTGCTCAAATTTTTAATCCATTCAAAATAGCTTACTGTGACACCTCCTGCATTAGCGTATAAATCAGGTATAATTATTACACCTCGTTTATTTAAAATTTCATCTGCACTTGACGATACTGGACCATTTGCAGCTTCTACAATTAGGGGTACTTTAATACAATTAGCATTTTTTTTATCGATGACTAATTCCAAGGCTGCTGGTATCAATATATCTGCTTCTTCCTCTAGTATTTCAGCTCTAGCTTCAACATAACCATTGAAACCCTTAACTGTACCTTTTTCAATAAGATATTTTTTTAAGGAAGGAATATCTATACCTTCATGATTAACAACTGATCCGTCACGTTCTATTACATGAGTAACTTTTGCACCATCCTCATTGGATAAAAAATGGGCTGCATAATATCCAACGTTCCCTAAACCTTGAACAATAATTCTTTTTCCTTTTAGTCCAGGGGTCAAACCAGTTTTTTTGACATCTATTTCATTTTGAAAAAATGCTTTCAGGGCAAACTTAACCCCTCTTCCTGTAGCCTCAGTTCTTCCAGAAATACCTCCTTTATTAACAGGCTTTCCAGTGACACAAGCCCATGCATTAAGATCAGTTGGATTTAATCTACGGTATTCGTCTGCCATCCAAGCCATTTCACGTTCTCCAGTACCGACATCAGGAGCCGGAACGTTTTGAGATGGATGAATTAAGTCTCTTTTAGCTAATTCTTGTGTAAAACGTCTTGTAATTCTTTCCAACTCTTCGTCAGACCATTCTTTTATGTTAATTACAAGGCCACCTTTAGAGCCCCCAAAAGGGACCTCAACTAATGCACATTTATAAGTCATCAGTGAAGCTAAAGCTTCAACCTCCTCTTGATTTACAGCTAAGTCATATCTTATACCCCCTTTTACAGGTTCAAAGTGATCAGAATGAACTGAACGAAAACCCGTGAATGTATGGACTGTGCCTCTTAGCCTTACACCAAATCTTACTACGTAAGTAGCATTAGCCAACATTATTTGATTGGCTAATTCATCAGAAAAAGCTTCTGAACCATCAATTTTTTGAATATATCGAGTTGCTTTTTTAAAATTAACTTCAATTGAATTTAGAAATGCATCGCTCGCCATTATTTTTTCAACCCTTGCGGATTGCCCCCTTAACTAAGTTTAAAAAATATATAAAAACCCAGAAATAATCTTTACATAAAAAGAAAAAAGTTAAAAGGAGTAAGACTTAGCTATTTTAAACTTGAAAAAAATTAAATTTTATTCATTTTAAAATCTTGTATAAAAATACAAATAACTAAATAGGATTCTAATAGTCAGGAAAGAATATGTTTTCAAATTTAAAAGCTGCAATTGAAAAATTTACTTCTAAAGATGCAAAAGTGGATGAATACCAAGGAGAAGATCTTCAAGCAGTTATAGTGTTATTACTAGAAGCGTGTCAAATTGACGGAAAGACTGATAAAATTGAAATCGGTTACATCACAAATTTATTAATTAATAAGTTCAACTTCACACAAATTGAGGCTGAGGAAAACATTAAAAAAACTCTAGAAAATAGTAATGAAAGAATTGAAATATTTTCTCAAATAAAAGTAATTTTAAATGAAATGGACCATAATGAAAGAATTGAAGTAATTGAAATGATGTGGGGAGTAATCTTGTCAGATGGAGTTATTGATGATTTTGAAGCCAATCTAATGCGTCGTATGAACGGTCTTTTATATATTTCTGGTATAGAAAGTGCTAAAGCAAAAGAAAGAGCATCAAATCAATTTAAATAAATTTTATACGTGTGAATAAAATAAAGTTGTGTTCTAATCTACTAGAATTTGTTAAAGGAGCTTTATTTATATGTTTTTTCATTCCATGAACTTTTCTGTTGGTAAGGATAATGAAGTATTAAGAGATACTGTTTATAAGTTTGCACAAAATGAAATAGCTCCAATTGCAAATCAAATTGATAAAGAAAACTCTTTTCCCAATCATCTGTGGAAAAAGTTTGGTGACCTTGGCTTATTAGGGATTACTGCATCATCAGATTATGGCGGAAGTGACATGAGTTATTTAGCCCATTGTATCGCCATAGAAGAAATTAGTAGAGCGAGTGCTTCGGTAGGTCTGTCTTATGGCGCTTTTTCAAACTTATGTGTAAATCAAATTAATAGAAACGGAAATGAGGAACAAAAACAAAAATATTTACCTGAGCTATGTTCTGGCGAAAAGGTTGGAGCCTTAGCTATGAGTGAAAGTGGATCTGGGTCTGACGTTGTTTCAATGTCTCTTCATGCAGAGAAACAAGGTAATAAAACGTATTTACTTAATGGATCCAAAATGTGGATTACCAATGGACCTGATGCTGATACTTTAGTGGTATATGCAAAAACTAATCCCTCAAAAGGGTCAAAAGGTATAACAGCTTTTATAATAGAAAAAACAATGACAGGTTTTTCTACTGGAAAAAAATTAGATAAATTAGGCATGAGGGGTTCTAATACTGCTGAACTTATTTTTGAAAACTGTCCTGTTCCTGAAGAAAATATTCTAGGCGAAGAAGGAAATGGAGCAGCTGTTTTAATGAGCGGCTTGGACTATGAAAGGGTTGTTCTTGCTGCAGGACCTCTAGGAATTATGGCAGCGGCAATGGATGTAGTTGTTCCATATATTCATGAGAGAAAACAATTTGGAAAGTCAATTGGAGAATTTCAAATAATGCAAGGTAAAATAGCTGACATGTATACGACTATGAACGCTTGTAGATCTTATGTTTATGAAGTGGCTAAAGCATGTGACAGAGGAGAAACTACTAGAAAAGATGCTGCTGGGTGTATTTTGTATTCTGCAGAAAAAGCCACTCAAATCGCTCTTGAAGCAATTCAGGCGCTAGGAGGAAATGGATATACTAATGACTTTTCAGCTGGAAGATTGCTTAGGGACGCTAAATTGTACGAAATTGGAGCAGGGACTTCCGAAATTAGAAGGATGTTAATTGGTAGAGAATTGTTTTCGGAAACTATGTAGATGACAAAACTAAAATCTCAAATAAACGTAAAAAGTACAAACTTTCAAAAAAATAAAAAAAGACTCGAAGTTGATCTTAAATTAACCCGAGAAGCTGTTGATTTTGCAATGAACGGTGGTGGTCAAAAATTAAATGAGCGCCATCAAAAACGGGGGAAAATGTTACCTAGACATAGGGTATCAAAGCTTTTAGATCCAGGAAGTTCATTTTTAGAATTAGGGTTAACTGCAAGTTATAATATGTACAAGAATGCTTGTCCTTCTGGTGGAATAATAACTGGGGTGGGTCAAATTCATGGTATAGACGTAATGGTTATATGTAATGACTCAACTGTTAAGGGCGGAACCTACTATCCTATAACTGTAAAAAAACATCTTCGGGCTCAAGAAGTAGCTCTAGAAAATAAATTACCTTGTATTTACTTGGTTGATTCTGGCGGGGCAAATCTACCAAACCAAGATGAAGTTTTTGCTGATAGAGAACATTTTGGAAGAATTTTTTTTAATCAAGCCAACATGTCCTCAAAAAGTATACCTCAAATTGCAGTTGTTATGGGAAGTTGTACAGCAGGTGGAGCTTATGTCCCTGCAATGTCAGACGAAACTATAATCGTAAAAAATCAAGGAACTATTTTTTTAGCAGGCCCACCATTAGTTAATGCGGCAACAGGCGAATTAACCAATGCAGAAAGTCTTGGTGGAGGCGAGGTTCATACAAAAATTTCTGGTGTTGCCGATTATCTTGCTGATAATGATGAACATGCTCTAGCTATAGCTAGACAATGTGTAAAAAACTTAAATATAAAAAAGAAGGATGACAATCTTTCAAATTTTGAACTACCACTTTATGACCCTCAAGAACTTCTAGGAATAGTCCCCGCAGATAACAAAACATCTTATGACGTTAAAGAAATAATAATGAGAATTTTTGATGGATCTGAATTTGACGAATTTAAACATAATTTTGGTAAAACTTTAGTAACTGGTTTTGCAAAATTAAAAGGTCAAACCTGCGGTGTTATAGCTAATAACGGAGTTTTGTTTTCTGACAGTGCCCTGAAAGGTACACACTTTATTTCGTTATGTAGTCAAAGAAAAATTCCATTAATTTTTTTACAAAATATCACTGGCTTCATGGTGGGAGAAAATGCAGAACATGGAGGAATTGCAAAAAATGGCGCGAAACTAGTTAACGCAGTTGCAACTTCTAAAGTTCCAAAAATCACACTCTTAATAGGAGGTAGCTTTGGAGCAGGTAATTATGGAATGTGTGGCAGAGCTTTTGCACCAAGATTTTTATGGACGTGGCCTTGTTCAAGAATATCTGTAATGGGTGGGGAGCAAGCTGCAAGTGTTTTAGCTCAATTAAAAAAGAACAACACACTTAAAGCTAATGGTAAGTGGAATAAAAAAATTGAGGATAAATTTAAAAAGCCGATATTAGAGCAATTTAATAATCAATCACACCCTTTATACGCCTCTGCTCGTATGTGGGATGATGGAATTATAGATCCTACAAAAACGCGTGATATTTTAGCCAAAAGTATTAGCATTACAATGAACCAAAATATTGAAGACACCAAATTTGGTATTTTTAGAATGTAGTAAGATACAAAATGTCTGTTCCAAAAATAAAAAAACTATTAATTGCAAATCGAGGTGAAATTGCCTGTAAAATTATAAGATGTGCAAGAAAAATTAAGATTCCTACTGTTGCAATTTATTCAGACGAAGATGTCAACTGTTTACATGCAAAGCTTGCAGATGAAGCAGTAAACATACCAGGATCACAAGTTTCAGAAACATATATGAATAGTGACGTAATTATTAAAATTTGCAAAAAGTATAAAATTAACGCAATTCATCCAGGTTACGGCCTTCTGTCTGAGAATGCTGATTTTGTAAAAAAGGTTGAAAGTAATAACCTTATCTTTATAGGCCCTAGCAGCAAAATTGTAAGAAATATGGGTGAAAAGGATAAAGCTAAATTAATTATGGAAAAAGCAGGAGTTCCAGTTGTTCCAGGGTACCATGGGAAAATTCAAGATAAAAAATTTCTAGAGCAAACTGCTAAAAAAATTGGTTATCCAATATTAATAAAAGCTCGTGCCGGTGGTGGTGGTAGAGGCATGAGAATAGCTGAAACTTCAATAAATTTTTTATCTGCACTAGAAGAAGCTTCTAGTGAGGCAAAGACAAATTTTAAAGATAAAAAATGTTTACTTGAAAAATATATTCCAAAGGCACGTCATATTGAAATTCAAATTTTCGGTGATAAGTATGGTAATATAATACACTTATTTGATAGAGATTGCTCATTGCAAAGACGCCAACAAAAAATAATAGAAGAAGCTCCTTGTCCAGAATTAAATAATGACATTAGAACTTTTCTAGGTGATTTGTCTGTGAAAGCAGCAAAATCAATTAAATATGAAGGGGCAGGCACTATAGAATTTATTGCTGATATTGAAAACGGCATTGATAAAAATAAAATTTACTTTATGGAGATGAATACAAGAATTCAAGTTGAACACTCAGTCACTGAAGCTGTAACTTCAACCGACTTAATAACATGGCAACTTGAAATTGCTAACGGCAACAAAATCTCTAAATCACAAAAAGATATAGTTTTAAAGGGGTGGTCCATTGAAGCAAGATTATATGCAGAAAATGTAAATAATAATTTTTTACCTCAAAGCGGCTTAATACATCATCTTAATTTTCCTAAATTGTTAAAACATAAAAACTGTATTGTAGAAACAGGTACACAAGAAGGAGATTATATTACTCCATTTTATGACCCAATGATTGCAAAAATTATTTCATTTGGGAAAGATAGAAATGAAGCGATCAAATACCTTAAGAATTTTCTTATTGATGTTGAAATTGGTGGTATAAGAACAAATTTAAATTTACTAAAAAAATTGATTACCAATAAAAATTTTATTAAAGGAAATATAGACACTAAATTTGTAGAGAATAATTTAAAGGACTTTATTGATAATGAGTTTGATCCATATTACTTAGCTCTTGCAGGGCTTGTTATTTTTAATCAGACTATATCAATACAACTTTCAAATTGGTATATGTGGAAACCAAGTGAGTACCCATTAAATATAACTATTCAAGGTAGCACCCAACAATTAAAAATTTGTCAAATTAACATGAATAAATATGAAATTATAGTAAATAAACTAAAGTATCTATTCACTTCTGTAAAGATACATAAATCTTCACTCAAAGCTAAGTTAGATGGTCAAAGTTTAGATGTTAATTACAAATTAATTATAGATAAACATACTAATAATAAATTTTTTACAATATTTACTAAAGACAACACTTATGAAGTTATTGTTTTAGATTCTTTAAGACCTAGAGAAAACAATGAAGAATTTTCAGAAAATGATATAATAGCTCCAATGCATGGACTAATAAAATTTAAAAAAATTAGAGAAAACTCAAAAGTAAAAAAAGGTGAGGTTTTGTTAAATTTAGAAGCAATGAAAATGGAGTATTCACTTAATTCACCACGTGACGGTGTTATAAATAAAATTTATGTAAAAAATGGCCAACAGGTTACTGAAAAAATGAAACTTTTAAGTTTAAAGAAATAAAATTTCTCAACGGTTAAAAAATGAATAGTTTTATTAATATTTTTGAAATGAGTCCCCGAGATGGACTTCAAAATGAAAAGAATTTCATTTCTACTGAAGATAAAATAAAATTTATAAATAAACTATCAAGTTGTGGTTTTAAAAAAATTGAAACGTCTAGTTTTGTTAGTCCTAAATGGGTTCCTCAATTATCTGATGCTTTAGAAGTTTTTCGAGGTATCAATAGAGTGAAGGAAATAAAGTATACCGCTTTAACTCCTAATGAGAAAGGATTTGACAATGCTTTAGAAGCAAAAGTGGATGAAGTAGCAATTTTTACCGCCGCTTCAGAGACATTTAACAAAAAAAATACTAATTGTGATATTAATACAAGCCTAAATCGATTTAAGCCAATTATCCAAAAGGCTAAGATAAATAAAGTTCCTGTTAGAGGTTACATTAGTTGCATTTCTCATTGTCCATATGAAAATTATGTTGATCCCAAAAAAGTTGGAGAAATAGCTAATAAATTAATAAAAATGGGTTGTTATGAAGTTTCTCTTGGAGACACAACTGGAAAAGGAAGCTCTGAACAAACGTCAAAAATTATTACAGAATGTTTACAATTTTTAACACCTGATAAATTAGCTGGTCATTTTCATGATACATTTCAAAATGCATTAAATAACGTTAAAATTTCTTTAGAATACGGAATTAAAACTTTTGATTCTTCAGTTGGTGGTCTAGGTGGATGTCCATATTCACCAGGTGCGAAAGGCAATGTTTCCACGGAAAAAGTAAATGATTTATTACTATCAATGGGATATGAGACTAATCTTAATATCACAAAAATTAGAGAATGTAATAAAATTGCGTTAAACCTTAAAGAGCACGGAAGCTATGAATAAAAATAAAAAGCAAACAATCACTATAAAAAAAAATGATATTGGCATTTCTGAAATAATGTTAAATCAACCAGAAAAACATAATGCTTTATCACCTATGATGATCAGAGAACTTTCAGAAAGCTTTGATGAATTAAAAGAAGACCCCAATACAAAAGTTTTGATTATATCTGCCAAAGGCAAATCTTTTTGCGCTGGTGGTGATTTAGACTGGATGAAGGAACAAATATTTTCAGACAGAAAAACAAGAATTGAAGAAGCTCGAAAATTGGCCGATTTATTATACAAAATGTACCAATTTCCTAGACCTCTTATAGCAAAAGTAGAAGGAAACGCGTATGGTGGAGGAATAGGTATTATTTCTGTTTGTGATGTTGCTATATCTATAGAAAATATTAAGTTAGCTTTAACAGAAGCGAAGCTTGGATTAATACCTGCTACAATTAGTCCTTATGTTATTTCGAAAATTGGATCAAGTAATGGCATAGATTTGTTTACAAGTGCCCGTATCTTTTATCCTCCAGAAGCCAAAAATATAGGGTTAATCAAATCTTTTTGTAACAAAGAAAGTATAGACAACATTATTAACCAAGAAGCAGATACTATTCTCATCAATGGTCCCTCGGCAGTAACAGCGTCAAAAAATCTTGTAAGAAACTTATCTTCTAAAATTGACGAAAATACTATTAAATTTACAGTTGAAGCCCTAGCAGATGTATGGGAAAATCCAGAATCTATTGAAGGTATTAATGCATTCTTTGAGAAAAGAAAACCAAATTGGATAATGGAGAAATAAATGGCTAATATATTAAAACAAGGCCAAAGACAAAATTTAACAAAATTAAATCTTGAGTACAACGGTAAGAAGGATGGTGAAGACCAAGTCGAAAATTATTTAAATATTGTTAATGAGAAAATCGGTTTTATACCAAACGTACTTACTGCATTTTCAAAATTTCCAAAACAATTTGAGGGTTTTACTAAATTATATAATTCTTTAATGTTAGGTGAGTCTGGTTTAACAAAATTAGAAAGAGAAATGATTGCAGTTACAGTCTCGTCAGAAAACCATTGTTTCTACTGTTTGGTAGCACATGGATCTGCAGTTAGAGAACTTTCAAATGATCCCCAATTAGGAGAACGAATAGCTGCAAATTTTAGATCTGCAGAACTACCAGAGAAACAACTTGAAATGCTCAATTTTACTAAAAAGTTAACTAGAGACCCATCAGAGATATCTGAAAGCGATAGAACAAAATTAAGAGAAGTAGGATATACCGATAGAGATATTTGGGATATAAGCGCTATAGTTGGTTTGTTTAACATGACTAATAGATTAGCTTCTGCAACTGAAATGGAGCCCAACGACAACTATCATAATATAGCAAGATAAATTTTATGTCCTTTAATCTAAACCAAACACAGTTATCAATTATTGATTCAGTTCAAAATATTATGAAAAACTTTGATGATGATTACTGGCTTCAATGTGATAAAGAAAATAAATTTCCTCATAAATTTTATGAAGAGATAGCTTGTGGAGGATGGTTAGGTATATGTATGCCCAAGCAGTTTGGTGGTACTGCGTTAGGTGTAAGTGATGCATCTATTTTTATGCAAAAAGTTTCTGAAACTGGTGGTGGAATGGCAGCAGCCTCTTCTATACATATAAACATTTTTGGACCACATCCAATTGTGGTCTATGGCAATAATGAGCAAAAAGAGAAATGGCTACCCCCTTTGATTTCAGGAAGAGAAAAAACTTGTTTTGGAGTAACCGAGCCAGACGCTGGATTAGACACAGGTAAATTAAAAACATTTGCAAAAAAAATTAATGATGGATATCTGGTTAATGGACAGAAGATTTGGACATCAACAGCTAAAATTGCTGATAAAATCCTCTTATTGGCACGAACTATTCCCTTTGAGGAATGCAAAAAGAACACTGATGGTCTGACTTTATTTTATACTGAATTAGATAGAAAAAAAATTGAGGTTAAAGAAATCTCAAAAATGGGTCGAGCAGCCGTAGACAGTAACCAGATATTTATTGATAATCTAGAGGTGCCTGATTTTGATAGAATTGGTGAAGAAGGCAAGGGATTTAAATATATACTTGATAGTCTTAATCCAGAACGAATATTAATTGCTGCAGAAGCATTAGGTATAGGGAAAAATGCCCTAGCAAGAGCAGTAAAATATGCAAGTGACAGAATTGTTTTTGACAGACCTATTGGCAAGAACCAAAGTATTCAACATCCATTAGCAGAAAACTGGATTGAGTTAGAAGCGGCAGAACTACTTATTTCAAAAGCTGCACACCAATACGATAATGGACAAAATGCGGGTGGAATGGCAAATGCTGCAAAATTCTTTGCAGCTGAAGCTGGTTTTAAGGCTGCCACTCAAGCTGTGATCACTCTTGGAGGAATGGGTTATGCAAAAGAATATCATGTGGAAAGATTATTAAGAGAATCTTTAATTCCAAAATTAGCTCCTGTAAGCGCTCAAATGATTTTGAACTATATTTCAGAACGTGTGCTCGGATTACCAAAATCATATTAAAGAAAAAAAGTGAATAAATGACATATCAAAACAATATTATCGTTTCTGCTTTAAATGGCATAAAAGTTTTAGACCTTACAAGGGTTCTTGGGGGACCATATGCAACTCAAATACTTGCAGACCATGGTGCTGAAGTTATAAAAATTGAATCAAAGATTGGTGATGAGGTAAGAGGTTGGGGCCCCCCATTTATTAACGAAATGGCTTCATATTTTATAAATGTAAATAGAAATAAAAAGTCTGTTGCCATTGATTTAACAAAACAAGAAGGTAGAAACATAATATTAGAACTTCTCAAAACCTCAGATGTAGTTATAGAAAATTTTAAAACTGGGACAATGGAAAAATGGAACCTTGGTTACGAAGATGTTTTAAAAGAAAAATTTCCTAAGTTAATTCATTGCCGAATCTCTGGTTTTGGAGCTGAAGGACCTTTAGGAGGAGCTCCTGGATACGATGCAATTGTTCAAGCTATGACTGGAATGATGTCTATCAATGGACATCCAAATGGAGGAGATGTAAGGGTAGGCGCTCCCGTGGTTGATATGGGTACAGGGTTGTACGCTACCATTGGAATATTAATGGCGCTCCAAGAGAGACATAAATCAGGACTAGGTCAATTTATAGACATGTCTCTTTATGATTCCGCCCTAGCATTAATGCATCCTCATACAGGAAATTATTTTTTGTCAAAAAAACCTGGTAAAGCTACAGGTAATGCTCATCCAAATATTGCACCTTATGATAAATTTAAAACTGCAACTAATGAAATTTTTATGGGGATTGGCAATGACGCAGGATTTGCAAGATTATGCAAAGCTCTCAAAATAGATCACCTCATAACAGATGAAAGATTTCTTACAAACGGCGATAGAGTTAATAATAGAGAAGACTTAACTAAATATTTAGAAGATGCCTTAAAGGATGTGGATGGAGTCGAATTTTCTGAAAAGCTATTATCTGCTGGTGTTCCAGCGGGGCCTGTAAGAAATATTGAGGAGGCACTGAATCATCCTCAAACTTCAGAAAGAAATATGACTGTTAGTAAAGAAGATTATAAAGGTGTCTCATCACCTATAAAGTTTAGTAGATCTAAATCAGTTGGCGTCAAACATAAACCGCCTTTGATTGGTCAAAATACAAAGGAAGTTTTGAAAGATGTAGGATATAGCGAAGAAGAAATACTAGAAATGTTATCAAATGAGATAATTTTTGAAAAAATATAATTCTTATTTATATAGGCTATTAAAGTAATAGTCCCTCAAATTATGAGTTTGTTGTAGGATGTGTTCTTCATTAAATCTATTATTTGAAAATAATAAAAACGCATCTAAAGCTTGAAAAATAAAAAGGTCTATCCCTGAGATTAATTTAGATCCAACAATTTCGCCTTTCTTAAGAAAAATAGTTTTTGCTGGCGTATATACAACATCATATAGCCATTGATATTTTTTTATTTCTAAATTGCCTAATGAACAACCAGCAAATCATAGTGACCCAAAGGAGTATAGTTTATTATTCCATCGAAACTTGATATAGCACTCTCTAATTTTTTATGATCAAGTAATTTACAATTTATTTTTAGTTCTTTTAATTCTATGAGTAGTTTCTCTCCTTTTAGATTGTCAGTATCTAATATATGAAGTTCTAAAACTCCTAGTGAGGATAATGCAAAGGAGATAGCTCTTCCGACACCACCAATTCCAATAATAAGAATTTTTCCTGGTTTCTTTTTTTTAAAATGAAAATCATAACTTTTTATAAAACCAGAATAATCTGTATTATGAGCAACAATATTTTTTTGGAAAATTAATGTGTTAGCTGATTTTACATTAAATGCACTTTCGTAAACTTTATCTGCAAATTTAATTACTTTTTCTTTGAAAGGAAAAGTAATATTTACCCCACTAAAGCCACTCATTTTTAACTCTTTTATTAAGTCAGAGAGATAACTTTCTTTTTTTGATTTTAAGTCAAACAATTCATAGCTAACAGAAACTCCAAATAACTCTCCTAAACGTTTATGAATATCAGGAGCTTGAGATGTTGCTATGTTATGTCCTATTAATCCTAATTTCATAAGATTAGAAATGCTTTTGTAGTAGACGAACAGTTATAGTTCCAAACCATCTTTCTAAATTCATTCTTACTGGTAAAATTCGCCCAGAGTCAGTCCTACCAAAAAAAAGTTTAAAATCAGTGAATTTATCGTCTATTGGTTTCCATTTAGTTTTCAACCTATGACCTCCCAAAGGCAAAATCTTTAAGCCACAAATCAAAACGTCTCCCTCATAAGATTTAGGCCTGTCATTTTCAATAAAGCTATTTCCTAAAGTTTTTATTTTAAGATCATATCTACGTCTACCATCAAAAATTTTAAAGCTTGTATCACATTTATTCTCAAATCTTATTCTTTCAATTACGTTTAAAAAGGCGGTTATGGGATCTATTACGTTAATTAAACTTTCTCTATATATAGGATGAAATTTTTTTAAATTTATAATAGGAATATTTTTGTAATTTACTGAATTATTTACTCCCCATTCCAAGTCAGAGGAGCGCGCCTTATTATTAAAAATACCATTAGCTAAAAATTTATTTGGAATCCAAATATTATCTTTTTTAATTGAAGATGAATTTAACTCACCAACATATTCGTAAAAGACATTTAAAAAACCAGCAGTTTTTGATTTAGAATTCAGTTCAATTTTTTTATTACTTGTGTTAATAGAAATTTCTGCTTGTCCAACAATTAAATTACCAAATTGAACTTCATAAAAATAATTTTCTTGCGATGCGAAAGCTGAAAAGTTAATAAAAATAATACTAAAACTTAAAACTTTAAAATAAATTTTTAAGTATCTAATTATCTTTAGTTTTATTTTAATGGGAAATATTTTGTTCTCTTCTAATTGCAAGTACTGACGAAATTGTTGACACACAAAAAGGGACACAAAATGTTATTATAACCTTTATCCAATTTGTAACAGTCATTGTACCAAAAAATATATGATCCCCATGATTAATTATAGCTAAGACTATCCCAACTATAGATGCCATTTTTAAAGCCCTTAAAAGCACATCTGTCCTTGTTACTATTTCAATCATTCATTTAATCCATTAAAAAATTTAACTGTTTGCAAAAATCAACATAATATACAAAACTAAAATATGTAATAATTTAAATAAAATTAATATATTGAGGTAAGAATGTTAATTAAAATCTTTGTAAGAACCTTTCCATCTACTGAAGATTGTGAATTATTTGAGTCCATACTAGAAACACGATGGCCTAACTTACTTCAAGAAGTTAAAGGTGTTCGATTTAGAGCTATGAAAAATCCTCAAACACCTAATGTAAGCGTAGTTTTATGGGAATTTCCAGACAATGAGTCTATGAAAAAAATTGAAAAGTTAATAGAAGAAAATATAGCAAAATACGTTAAGACGCTGGCTCCCAAAACAGTGCACTTTGTTGGTGCAGTTACTCAAGATTTTGGTGAAACTTCATTTTAAATAAAAAATAATAAATATGGAAAACAGCAATATTTTACCTCGACATAATAGCTATGATCTCCCAATTGCCGCTTACGGGGATGGGTGCTATATTATTGACAAAAACGGTAAAAAATATCTTGATGGTTCATGTGGGGCAGCTGTTTCATGCTTAGGTCATTCAGACCAAACAATCAATGATGCAATAATTAAGCAAGCTGAGAAATTGGCCTTTGCCCATACATCTTTTTTTACTAATGAACCTGCAGAAGAACTTGCAAAATTATTATCAACAAACTCACCAACAGGATTAGACAAAGTTTATTTTGTTTCAAGTGGATCAGAGGCTATTGAAGCTTCACTAAAATTAGCAAAGCAATATTTTAATGAAATTGGGAAACCAAAAAAACACAAGGTTATCTCAAGAAAACAGAGTTATCATGGTAATACATTAGGAGCGTTAGCAGTTGGAGGTAATGTACAAAGAAGATCTTTGTTTGAAGATTTGCTTATAGAAACTAGTTTGATTTCACCTTGTTATAAATATAGATTTCAGGATGCAAACGAAAGTGATATTCAATATGGTTTAAGAGTGGCTAACGAATTAGAAGACGAAATAATTCGATTAGGTCCAAACAATGTTATGGCGTTTATTGCAGAAACAGTTGTTGGTGCAACAGCTGGTGCCTTAACACCTGTTAAAGGATATTTTGAGCGAATAAGAGAAATTTGCACTAATTATAATGTTTTATTAATTTTGGATGAAGTCATGTGCGGCATGGGAAGAACCGGACCACTCTTTGCGTGTGATGAAGAAAAAATTGTTCCTGATATAATAACTATTGCCAAAGGTTTAGGAGCTGGATATCAACCTATAGCTGCTATGATGTGTCAAAATTTTATTAATGACGCTATAAACCGCGGAAGTGGTTTTTTTCAACATGGACATACCTACCTTGGTCATCCCATTGCATGCGCCGCATCATTAGCTGTTGTAAATAAATTAATCAAAGAAAACTTTTTTGAAAAGATAAGAAAAAAAGGAGAATATTTACAGAAAAGCCTAGAGGTCACACTTGGTCAAAATGAGTACATTGGTGATATAAGAGGCAGAGGTTTATTTAGAGGTATTGAACTAGTCAAAAACAGAAATACTAAAGAGCCTTTTCCTAAAAACTTAAATATTGCGGGTAATATTAAAAAAAAGGCTCTTGATTTGGGTTTAATTTGCTATCCAACGCAAGGGACAGTAGATGGTACTGTTGGTGACCATATTTTAATAGCACCACCATTTATAATTAATGAAAATGAAATGAATGAAATTTCTCAAAAATTAAAAAATACTATCGAATATATCTGTAATTAAACTTGATAATAATTTAAATTTATTTAATAAATAACTCAAATTTTAATTTTTTAAGAAAAATAATATCTATATGTATTTACGTGTCGTCACAATAAAATGTCCAAACCAAACTGCAAAAAAAGCCTTAAAATTATTAAGTAAACAAGTTGCAACTGAACAGATGAGCGTTGGGCTTATTAAAGAAACTGTTGTTGATATTTCTGAGACCAATTTTTTAAATGTTAAATATTGGATTTCAAAATCTCATTTTGAAAAAGGAAGAAAAAATTGGCAAAAAGTTAGTCAGGAATACAATGAGATGGGAGCTATTGTGTCAGGTGTGGGTGGAGAAGGTGAGATTAACCTCTCAGAAGATTTTAAAAATTATATCTAAACACCCAAGAACTCTTGGGCAAGGTTGCTTGTAAGCTTGGTAGGAGGCCCATTCCAAACCGTTCTTCCTTTTTCAAGTATATAAAAGTTATCAGCTAAATCTAATAATTGTTTTAACGATTTATCAATTATTAAGATTGATGAAGATTTATCTTTTAAGACCTCTATTACTTTCCAAATTTCTAATCTGATAGTTGGTGATAAACCCTCAGTTGCTTCGTCTAAGATTAATAACTTTGGATTAGTCATTAAAGCTCTTCCAATTACCAACATTTGTTGCTCTCCTCCTGATAATGAAAAGGCTAATTGATTTTTTCTTTCTTCCAATCTTGGAAATAAATTGTAAATAGCATCTAAATCCCATTCTCCATCAACAGCTGTAGCAATGAGATTTTCTAATACAGTTAAATTAGAAAAAGCTCTTCTTCCCTCAGGAACTAGCCCTATTCCTAATTGAGCAATTTTATAACTTGGGCGTTTTATAAGTGAGATATTATTAAACTTAATTTCGCCATGGTATTCATTTATTAAACCACAAATAGATTTAATAGTTGTAGACTTTCCCATCCCGTTTCTGCCAAGTAGCGCAACAATTTCTCCCTGATTGATTTCTAAATTAACATCAAAAAGAGCTTGACTAGCTCCATACCAAGATTTCAGTGATTTTACTTTTAAAAGTTTATCCATTAAATTTCATAACCTAAATACACATCACGAACTAAGACATTAGATCTTATTTGGTCAACTGTTCCGGTGGCTACTATTTTACCGTAGTTAATTACAGAAACTCTGTCAGCAAGAGCAAATACTGCATCCATATCATGTTCAATTAATAAAATAGGTGAATTAGTTTTAATCTTTTTAAATAAGTTTATCATCATTTTCGTTCCACTTTCATCAAGACCAGCCATAGGTTCGTCGAACAAAAAAACCTTTGGATCCATAGCAAGTGCTAAACCAACCTCTAGCTTTCTTCTTTCACCATGACTAAGTTCAGAGGCTAGAATATGACTCTTATCCGACAGCTCAATTTCCTTAAGAATCTTTTTAGCTTTAGAAACTAATTCTTTATTTTTTCTTATGCTTTTAAATAGCTGAAATGTTTCTTTGGATTTATCAAGAAGTGATAAAATTATATTATCTAAAGCACTAAATTTTGGAATAATTGATGAAACTTGGAAAGTTCTAGATATACCTATTTTTGCTCGTTCAACATCATTGAGATCAGTTATATCTTCTTGATCCAAAACTATTGATCCTATGTCGTGCTTAACACTTCCTACAATTTGTTTGATTAATGTTGATTTTCCTGCTCCGTTTGGTCCAATTAAAGCATGAATTTCATTAAAGTTTAAGTCGATAGCTATTTCATCTGTAACCTTAAATGCTCCATAAGATTTTGATAAATTTTTAATATTTAAAATTTTATTTTTCATGTTTTAACTTCTTATCAAACAAACCTAAAATTCCTGATCGTGCATATAATATTACCAATATAAGGATTAAACCTAGCCAAAATTGCCAGTTCTCTGTATATGATCCAAGAGTTTGCTCCAATGCAATGAAAAAAGCCGCTCCGACTAAAGGACCATAAAGTCTAGCCATTCCACCGAGTATGACAAACACCATTATTTCTCCAGAAGTATGCCAATCAAGAACAGTTGGACTCACAAATCTATTTAAATCAGTATAAAGCGATCCAGCTAAACCAGTAATTGTTCCAGAGATAACAAAAACTAACAATTTTACTTTGAATGTTTCTATCCCTACTGATTTAACTCTCTCTTCATTTTGTTTAATTGCCTGAAAAGACATGCCAAAGGGAGAATTGATTAATCTCAGTGAAATAAAAATAGAAAATAATAACCAAAATAGGGAAATTATATAAAAACTAATGGGATCCATTGTATTAAGCATCGGAAAGGAATTTCTCATATATATTGAAAGGCCATCTTCACCACCATAATTAGGCCAACTAATTGAAAAAAAATATAACATTTGTGCAAATGCTAAAGTAATCATAATGAAATATACGCCACTAGTTCTTAAAGATAGTAAACCTATTATAAAAGAAAATAATGCACTTACTAAAATTGCTATTGGCCAAATAATTAGCATTTCAGAACTACCAGAAACAACCACAGGCCAACTAAATAACATTTCATCATTTAAAGCGTGGAAAGATAATATTCCAGTAATATAGCCACCAATCCCAAAAAACGCTGCATGTCCTAAAGAAATAAGGCCGCAATAACCAAGTGCTAAATTTAAACCAATACCCGCAATACCAAGAATAACAACTTTTGTTGCCAAGGTTATAAAATAAGGTTCATCAAAAATAACACCAAAAGTAGGTATAAGTATGAGAAAAAACATAATCCATTTATTAAAAAATTTTTCAATAATCATGTTAACTTTTTCCAAACAATCCAGATGGTTTTATAATTAATATAAGTGCCATAAGAATATATATTAACATTGACCCTATTGAAGACCCTACCGAAGTTGCGTTTGATGGTTCCATGAATACTTTTAACAACTCTGGTAAAAAAATGCGTCCAATAGTGTCTGTAACTCCCACTAATATAGAACCTACAAGAGCACCTTTAATTGATCCTATTCCCCCAATTACTATAACTACAAAAGCTAAGATTAAAATTGGCTCACCCATTCCCACCTCAACTGATTGGATAGCTCCAATCATTGCGCCCGCTAACCCTGCAAGTGACGCTCCGATGGCAAACACAATTGTGTAAAGTTTTGAGATATCAACACCTAGGGCTGATATCATTTGACGATCATTTTGCCCAGCTCTAATACGAATACCTAAACGTGTCTTTGTTATTAGAATATAGAGACCTAAAGCAATTAGAAAACCCATAAATATTATAAACAATCTATATTTAGAATAAATTATGTTATCAAAGATAGGTACTGTACCATTAAGTATATTTGGGATATTTAGGTACAAAGGAAATGCTCCAAAACACCACCTCACTCCTTCTGAAAGTAACAATATTAGAGCAAACGTTGCTAAAACCTGGTCTAAATGGTCCCGTCTGTACAAACGTCTTATAATTATAATTTCAATTAAAACACCTGCAATTGCCGCTCCAGCAAGACTTGCTAGTAAGGCTAACCAGAAAGATTCAGTTAAAGCCGCAATTAATGCCGCACTAAAAGCTCCAATCATATAAAAGGATCCGTGGGCTAAATTTATTAGACCCATTACACCAAAAATCAATGTCAAACCAGAAGACATAAGAAACAACATAGTTCCAAATTGTATACCGTTCAAAAGCTGTTCAAAAAATAATATAAGCGTCATTTAAGGATTATTCGTCTTAGGTGATTTCTTAATGAAATCACCTAGACATTTTATTTACATCTTACAATCAGAAACATATGCATTTGAATGATCTTTTAGTCCAACTGACACGATTTTATTAGTGAGAGTTTTACCTTCTTTAATCACTTCACGAACATAAATATCCTGAATTGGATGATGATTTTTGTCAAAACTAAATTTACCTCTAGTGGATGAAAAATCTGCCTTTCTTAGGGCATTTCTAAATTTATCCATATCTTTAATTTTAGCCTTGGACATTGCAGATATCAAAAGTTTACCAGTATCATAACCTTGAGAAGCATATAATGAAGGAAGTCTTCCATATTCACTTTTAAAGTCACTTACAAATTTTTTGTTTGCAGCGTTATCTATATCTTTTGACCATTGAGAGGTATTTTTAACACCCAATGCTGCGTCTCCAACAGCTTTCAATATACCTTGATCAAATGAAAATGCAGGACCGACTATAGGAAGTTTAATACCTGATTGGGAAAATTGCTTCATGAAACCAATCCCCATTCCACCTGGAAGAAAGAAAAACACACTATCTGCACCTGAAGCTCTTATTTGTGCAATCTCTGCTGCATAATCTTTTTGTCCTAACTTGGTATAAATTTCACCAGCTAATTTGCCTTTAAAAAATCTTTTATACCCTGTAAGGGCATCTTTACCTGCTGGATAATTAGGAGCAAGAATGAAAGAATTTTTGAAACCAGCAGAATTTGCATAACCACCTGCTGCTTCGTGTAAATTGTCATTTTGCCAAGCCACATTAAAATAATTTTTATGACAACCCTTTCCCGCTAGTTTGGATGGACCAGCATTGGGTGACAAATAAAACTTACCTTGATTTACAGTGGCTGGTACAACTGCCATTGCCAAATTGGACCATATTATTCCAGTAAGAACATCTACTTTGTCTGACTGTATCATTTTATCTGCTAATTGAACTGCAATGTCCGGCTTGCGTTGATCATCTTTAGTTATTACCGAAATATTTTTGTTGCCTTTTACAGCGAGCATAAAACCATCTCTGACATCAATACCTAAACCTGAACCTCCACCTGATAAAGTAGTTATCATTCCAACTTTTACCTTATGCCCATCAGCAAGTGTTGAGGATGCCGCCATTACCAATAGCGCTCCTAAAGTAGTTGTAAACTTTCTCATCTTTTACCCCCTAGTTAACCTTTAAAATAAGAATCAAAAATTACATAATTATTCACTTAAAGGCAAAGTAATAAAAATGTTTTAGCTAGATGATTTAAAAATCTATGTCCATTCCATTAATAGAAAAAGTCTTACCGTTAAAGCCTTTATCCATTTTTTCAATCTCGGTCATATTTTCACTGTCTACTCTTTTATAAGGATTTTTTTTCATTTGCTCTAAGCGAGTTTCTTTTTGTGAAAGATTGATATCTTGTTTTTTTAGTTTCTTTTTTACCCATTTTATCATTTTATTTTGACACTTCCTGGCTTGCCACCTGACAATGAGTTAATTTTTTAAATCTGTAACCAGCAAAAATTTTATATGTAATCTTAGCTAATGAATAAATGACAGGAAAACTTACAAAAACAGATAATATATTCCAAAACCTTAATTTACTCCAAATCAAAATAAAAGCATCTACACCAATCTTCACATTAGCGTTTTGATCTGTCGCATGTAAATACATTAAAGCATCATATTGAGATACTTTAATAAGCTTTAAGTCATCTGGTTTGGTTGCAATGTCATACCATTCAAAAATATTCTTTGGAGCAATTTTTTTATAGTAATTGATTTCCTTGCTACAAAGACCACATTTACCATCATAAAAAACTTTAGTTAAATTCATTTTTAAAACCTATATTAATTTTGAAACATTTACTGCAACATTAGATCCCGAGCCAATTAAATTGGACCACATATTTTCAAAAACACTGTTTTTATCTAATCCCTTCTGCATTTTGGCATCATTTTGGTGCTCAACTTCTTCATCACAACACATTTCTAAAACTTTTAAGAGATCAAAAGAAATTGATTTTTTATATAAAAATTCTATTTGCTCTCGATAATGTTGTTCTACAAAGCTTTCAACTGATTGTATAGTAACACAAAAAAATCTATAACCTAGCAGAGCCGAAATAAATCCCAAACTAAACCCTAGAATTCTCCAAAAAATTAAAAGTTTACTTTTACTTTTATTAGATAATAGGTGGTTCATAATAATTAAATGATTTTTTTCTGTTTGATAATGTTCTTTTGATATTACCTTAATTTTTTTATTCCAAAAAATACACTTGGCACCTAGGTATATCCAAACAGCACCTGTCTCCCCTGCATGATTAGATCTCATCCAACCAAACATATTCTTTGGTATAGAAATATCAGAGGCGTTATATTTTTCAATTAATTCAAAATTATTCATATAAGTTATAAATTCTTGTTTAATAATTATTCGAAATTATTACTTATTATAATTTTTTAAATTTTCAATAATTTACTTTAACTATTTTAAATTTTATTTTCGGAATGGCATAATATTTGCAATTTTTTTGGCAAAGATGGAGTTTTAAATTGGAACCACTCTCAATAATTTCTGTAATTTTTCAATTGGCAAGTGCTGCTCCTCAAATTGACAAATTGTTTTTGCAAGACGAAAAGAAAATTTATACTAGGACTGAGACAATAGAACTTTACAGAACTAATATGAAGCCTCACTTCAAAAAATACTCTAATGATAAAAACAAATAAGTTTTTTTAATTAACTAATTAAACAATAACTCATTATATAGCCTCTGTTATACTTGACTCATATTTTTATTTCGTAATAATCAATAATTCATTTGATAAGTATTTTGAATAACTTCAAATTACAAACGATTTTAAATGGGGATAAGAATAGTTATTCTTAACTACTAATGTTATTATAACATTAAACATCCAGCATATGCTGGTTAATCATTATGGAGGAAATTAAATGATTAAATCTACTACACTATTTAAGGTTGGTACTGGTATAGCTGCTATAGTATCTGCTATAGCCTTTACAACTGCTCCAACTTTAGCCGCTAAAAAACCTGCGATTGAAGTTGTGACGCACGCAGGAGCAGGTGGTGGTACTGACGTCAACTCAAGAATGATGATGCTTCGTTCCAGAAGGACATTGAAACAAGACATGGTAGTTGTAAATAAGAGAGGTGGCGGTGGTGCCGCAGCAATGAATTATTTTATGACAAGGCCTGCCGATGGAAATACTATATTAACTTTTACTGTTGGTCATGCAATTACTATGGCTATGGGTAAAACAAAGCTAAAAGTTGAAGATATGGCGCCAATCTCTCGAGGAACAAACGATCCTCAAATATTAATGGTTAATTGTAAAAAAAGCCCTTACAAAACACCGGAAGATTTTGTGGCTGGAATGAAAAAGGGTGACAAGATAACTTTTGGCGGCACTCATACTGGTACTATTGACCATATAACTGTTTTTCTTTGGGCAAAGAGACTTGGTCAAAAAATGCCTAAATACATACCATATAAAGGTGGAGGTGAACTAGCTACTAGACTAGTTGCAGGAGAAGTCGATGTAGGAACACTTAACTTGTCAGAAGCCGCGGCACCAGTCGAAGCTGGAGACATTTGCCCACTTGTCATTTTAGCTGAAAATGGAATGGCGCCAATACCTAAGGCTAAGACAGCTAAGTCAATGGGTATTGATCTTGTTCTTTCAACTACTAGAGGCTTTGTAACTCATGCTGGTGTTGATAAAGCAAGAGTTGCTGACATGGAAAAAGGGATTCAAAAAGCTATGAAACATTCAATGTACCAAGCTTATCTCGAAAATTCTGGTTTAGACAGTACGTCTCCACAACCATCTGGTCCTTGGGGAAAGCAAATTGCATTTATGGTAGGTGAATTTGGTCCTGCTCTTAAAGAAATGGGCTTATTGAAATAATTAAAGAAGATAAAAGACCTCTCAAATTTGAGAGGTCTTTGTTTGAAATATATGAAAAATAAAATTTATCTAATTCCATTAATACTGGCAATTTTTTCATTGTCAGTTATAGCAATTTCTCTTCAGCTTGATACATCTCCTGAAATGATTGTAGGTGACAGTATGCAAGCTAGATCTTTTCCAATTTTTTTAATGATTTTGAAATTGTTTTTACTTGGAATTCTAACTTATCAATTTTATAAGAATAAACCTAAAGCTGTATCATTGGAAAAATATCATACTTGGGGAAGTATGTTATTATTTCTGCTCTTTTATTTGTTGACCGTATACACAGATATGTTTATAGGGATTTTTGTTGTAATTTTTTTAATGAGTATTTTGTGGGGAGAAAAAAGGTTATGGGTTGCATTTTTAACTGCCACGGTTACACCAGGTTTAGTTTTTTTATTATTTGACTTTGTACTTAAAATAAGGTTCCCACGAGGTATTCTTATGAATCTTTATTATGGTTAGGATATTCTAATGTTTGAACAGGCAATATCTGCAATGGCGTCAGTTATGGTTGACCCCTACTTATTAGGATTAATTTTTGCTACCACAGTTCTAGGTGTTATAATAGGTGTCCTACCAGGGTTGGGAGCAACTACAGGTGCTGCTTTACTATTGCCGTTTACTCTTACAATGGACCCAGTCCATGCAATTGCAGTTCTTGCTACGATATATGTTTCTGCTACATTTGCTGGTTCAATAACCGCGATTTTAATAAATACCCCTGGTACCTCAGCTGCGGCAGCCACTACCTTCGACGGATATCCTCTTGCACAAAAAGGCGAAGCTGGCCGAGCTCTAGGTATTGCGGTGATATCAAGTACTGTTGGAGGTATCTTTTCCGTTCTAATACTATGTTTTGCCGCGCCTTTATTGGCTAGGGTTGCTTACGAGTTTAGATCCCCAGAATATTTTGCACTAACAGTTTTTGGGTTATCCATGTTAGCCAGTATTAGTGCAGGAGGTGCTGTTAAAAATCTAATCGGTGGGATTTTTGGAGTTTGGCTTTCTACTATAGGCGCTGAACGTGTAACTGGAATTGAAAGATTTATGTTTGGGAATTATGAATTGTATGAAGGTCTTCATTTTGTTCCAATATTTATTGGTCTTTTTGCTATCTCTGAACTTTTAGTCCAATCAAAAACAGTTGATAAAATTATTAAAACAGTGAGTATGAAAGCTGTAAAACTCCCAACAAAAGAGGATTATAAAAAGATTTGGAAAACTATCTTGAGGTCCTGTGGAATTGGAACATTTATAGGTGTTTTGCCTGCTGAAGGTGCAACTGTAGCATCAATGATTGGTTATTCTGAAGCCAGGCGATGGTCTAAGAATAAAAAAGAATTTGGTAAAGGTTCAATTGAAGGTATAGCTGGTGCTGAAGCCGCTAATAATGCTGCAACTGGGGGCGCAATGGTGCCAACAATGGTACTAGGAATACCCGGTAGTGGTACAACCGCAATAATTCTAGTTGGTCTAATGGTTCATGGGCTTAGACCAGGTGTTTATTTGTTTACTGAACAAGTTGAAAAGGTCTATCAAATTTTTGGATCTATGTTTGTAGCAAACGTAATGTTTATGCTGATGGGACTATATGCAGCTAAATTGTTTGCAAGGGTATCCTTAGTGCCTACCCAAATTCTATGGCCAATAGTTTTTGCATTATCGGTCATTGGTGCCTATGCTTTCCAAGGACAACTTTTAGATGTATGGTTAGCTTTGATTTTTGGTGTAATTGGTTTTTTTGCAAGAAGACATGGTTTCTCGGTTGCTCCAATTGCCGTTGGTTTAATATTAGGAGAAATGGTGGAAACTAACCTACAACATTCTTTAAAAATGTTTGATGGTCAGTGGTGGTTGATCCTTACCCAACCTCTAGCACTTATGTTTCTAATTTTTGCATTTCTAGGTTTATGTGGACCAGTGATTTTTTCATGGATAACAAAGCAAAAAGATTAAATATTTGTAAAATAACCACTCATTTTTATTGCACTCCATATAAGGTTAAATGCTATTAAAGTCAGGATAATATTTAGTACTAATTTAAAATATTTTTTACCAAATTTTACTAAAATTTTTTTACCAATTACTGTTCCTATAAAACCACTTACAATCATTGCAGTAATTAGCAGAACATAATCGGCATAAACAAAACCTACAAAGCCAAATATTACTACCTTTATAAAATGTTGAATCGTCATTAACGCTGAGTGAGTAGCTGTATGTTTTACTGGCTCTAATTTCATAGTCTTTACCATGCCTGCTACTAAAGTTCCTGAAGCTCCAAAAAACATTGTAAAAAAGCCAGAAAACATTCCACCAAAAACTACGTGGGTTGAACCAATAGCTGGGATTTTCCCAAAAACAGACCAAAGAATAAATAAAGCAACAATTAATTGAAGTAACCAAGGCTCTATTTGTACAAAGAATGTTCCACCAATAAAAGATCCTAGAACAGTTCCGATGCTAAAAGGAACTAACACGTCCCTCTTTACATCTTTTAGAAATATAAGGGTTCGACCGAAATTAGATCCTATTTGAACAATACCGTGTATTGGTAACAAAGCAAAAGGCGGGAGTTTAATGGCTAACAAACCTATTAGGATGGCTCCACCACCAATTCCAAAAGCAGAACTTATAAAAGAGGTCACCATACTCGCAAATATTAAGAAGTATATTGTGAACTCTGAAAGTTCTCCTGGCATTTCAAACATTTCAATCCTTTAAAGCATGAGGAGGTGGAGCAAAGTAACGAGGCATTTCTCCTACGGATTGAACATTTACTTCTACCAAAACAGGACCTGTAAATTTCACAGCTTCATCCAATTTTTTTTCTAATTCATTAGCATTATCAATTCTCTTATATTTCATTTTTGCAACTTTGGCTAAATCTTCAAAATTTGGACCTATCAAATCCGCATAAAATTTTCTTCCGCCATACATGCTTTCTTGAATATGTTTTATAACACCATATCCCTGATCGTTCATAACTAGAAAAACTACATCACAATTAGTTTCAGCAGCTGTCCACAAATCAGGAAGGTTCAACATAAAACCTCCATCACCGCACATAGCAATGGTTTTTTCTCCTTTGATCCCAACAGACGCTCCAATAGCAAGAGCCATTCCAGGACCAATTGCAGCCCCAACTGGATAAATATTTTGTTCAGGTTTATTAATTTGCATAGAACGATTGCCCCACATACTATTAGAAATTGTTACGTCTCTGACCCATCTTCCATTTTCAGGAAGTACTCTTCTTATAATTTCCGGAAAGTCCTTGTAAGCACCAAGATTATTTTTATAAGATTCAAAAATTTTATTTTTAAGTTCTGAAACTTCATTTATCCAGTCATCATCGACAAGGATAGTGTTTGATAGTCTATTAGCAAGTTCTCCCAAAACCATTTTTGCGTCACCACAATGAAAAAGGTTAGTTTTGTATGTTCTATTTTCTGCATCAGGATCAATGTCAATTTGAATAATATTGTCCGGAAGTTTTAAAGACATATCTCTAGTTTCGTGTCCTCTTAATCTACTTCCAACAACTATCATTAAATCAAGTGTTTTATAAAAATCTTCTATTAGAGGTACAGCATTAAAAGCACCCATACTCATTTTATTACTTTCAGGAACAACACCTCTTCCTAATGTACTAGTAACAAGTGCAAAGCCAATATCAATAAATTTTTCTACTTCATCTTTTGCAAATTTTGCCCCATTACCTACCCAAAGTATTTTTCTTTTAGATTTTTTTACTATGTCCTCTATCTTATCTAAAGATGAAATATCACCTATTTGTAAATTTATGCTTGGCGATTTAATTTGATCTAATTCTGATGGCCTTTCAATAATAGTTCTTTGAATATCTATTGGTATTTCGACAGACACAGGTCCCATTGGAGGAGTAAGAGCAGCAGTAGTTGCTTCCATTAATTTTGTGATAACGTCTTCTGGTTTGCTTATTCTAATTGCTTTCTTAGAAATAGATTTCAACATACCCAACTGATCAGGAACATCGTGAACTGTTCCTTGGTTTTTATCTAAATTTTCTGTTGCTGTTTGACCAGTAAAATGAAGTACTGCTGAACCAGCAAATCGAGACTCAACTAAAGCTCCTGCTATATTTGCTGCCCCAGGTCCAGTACTAGTAAAGACAACTCCAAGACCATTTGTAGCTCTTGCATAACCATCTGCCATATGACCTGCGCCCATTTCACCTCTTGCAGGTATCATTTGTATATAGTTTCTTCTACCAATAGCATCTAGCATAGGTATGTTATGGACTGAAACCACACCAAAAACATCTTTCACACCTATCTGATATAAAAATTCTGAAACTATGTCTCCCACATTATATTCTTTCATAATTCCACCCCTTTTGACTTAACATGTTAAAAATCTTATATTAATTTTTAATATTGTTAAGATTAAACTAATGATTGAGTTATTAAAATGGATAATACTGTAGACGCAAAAACAGTTAAGTCTTGGATTTCGGATGATAACGAGATTGCGTTTATTGATGTGAGAGAAATTAGCCAACATACTAAAGGTCATCCTTTTTTTTCTATTTCAATTCCATTTAGTACTTTTGAAATCAACATAGAAACACTTCTCCCAAATAAAAATGTTCGGGTTGTATTATTTGATGATAACAATGGAATATCCGAGTTAGCCTACAAACAAGCAAAGGCTTTAGGCTATTCTAAAATTTTAATTTTAAAAGAAGGTGTTAAAGGTTGGTTGGGAGCCAAGTTCAAATTATTTGATGGCATTAATGTACCTAGTAAAAGTTTTGGTGAATTAGTTGAACACAAGTATCGCACACCTTCAATTTCCCCCAAAGAATTATTCCAAAAACAGAAAAAAAAAGAAGATATAATCATATTAGATGGGCGACCATTTGAAGAGTATAAAAAAATGAGTATTCCAGAAAGTATTTGTTGCCCTAATGCCGAAATACCGTACAAAATTTCATCAATAATCAAAAATTCAAAGACTAACATAATTATAAATTGTGCAGGCAGAACAAGATCAATTATTGGGGCCCAAACGTTAATAAATTTTGGTATAAAAAATAAAGTCTACGCCTTAGAAAATGGAACACAGGGTTGGGTTTTATCTAACTTAAAATTGGATAATAACAAAACAAATTTTCTCGACATTTCGCCTAAAGAAAACGAAAAAGAAAAGCTAAAAAGTGAAATTTCAAATTTGTTAGATAAAAATCATATAAAAGTTATCGATTTACCAGAAGCTCAAGATTTAATAGAGGATGAAACAAGATCTACTTATATTTTCAACGTGAAAACTAATTTATCTCCTGAAAAATCTCTTCCAGGAATAAGAAATGTCCCTGGGGGTCAACTGGTTCAAGCTACAGATAGTTATGTTGGAGTACTAAAGTCACGGATAATACTTTTTGATGAGGGCGATCTTGTGAGAGCCGGAACAACAGCACTTTGGCTTAAAAAAATGAATTTTGAGTGTTATGTTTTTAAAGGGACAGAAACAGAAATAAATACATTAAAGATCAAAAGCCACATTAAATTCAAGAATATATCAGTTTCTCATATAAGTTTGAATGATATAAAAGCATCAGATACAACTATTATTTTTGATATCCGTAAAAGTATTGATTATTGTAAATCAAGGCTGAAGAATTCTATCTGGTTAAATAGATCAGCTCTTAAACAAAATACATCTAAATTGATTAAAAATATAATTATAGTTTTCGATGACATAAATAAGGTAAGTCTGATTATTAAGGATCTAAAAGAGATATTTCCAAAAATTCAAATCAAAGCATACCATTGGAATAAGGAAGAAATTTTTAAATATCCTGAATGTTTAGATCAAAACGTAATTGAATTAGACAAAAAGTTTATAGACTTTAACTTTCATACCTACATGCGTCATAAGGGGAATAAAGATCACGCCAGGCAATATTTGAAATGGGAAATAGATCTGTTAGACAAAATGGATAAACAAGAAATTAATTTTTTTAAAATTGGAAATATAAATGCTGAAAGCTGAGAATGTTTAAAGATAATGGAAAACCTTTATCAGGTATTCGAGTAGTAGAACTTGGTCAAATTGCAGCAGGTCCTTTTGCCTCTTCATTATTAGCAGATCTTGGCGCAGATGTTATAAAAATTGAAAACCCAAAAGGAGGTGATGGAATGAGACAATGGCCTCCATTAAATATTTCTCAACAAAAAAACAATGAAGCTTATAGTGAAAACTTTGCATCAGTTAACCGTAATAAAAGGAGCGTGGCTCTTAATATCAAAGATCCTTCTGATGTAAGTCTACTAAAAAGACTTATTTCCAAAGCAACAATATTAATTGAAAACTATCGTCCAGGTGTTTTGAAAAAACTTGGCCTTGGTTATGACGATTTAAGAAAAATTAACAAAAAGTTAATATATTGTTCTATTTCTGGTTATGGTCAGACAGGTCCTTATTCTGATAAAGGGGCTTTTGATGTAACCGTTCAGGCTATATCTGGAATAATGAGCGTTACTGGAGAAAAAGATACTTCTCCAGTTAAATGCGGAGTTCCGATAGGTGATTTTTGTACGGGTTTGTATGCTAGTTATACTATTATGGCTATGCTTAGAAGAGTTGAACAAAGTGGTGAAGGAGTACACATAGATTGCTCTATGATTGGCAGCCTTTTAGGAATATCTGCTCTTCAAACAAGTGAATATTTTGGAAATAATAAAGCACCAGAAAAGCTTGGGTCTGCTCACTCTAGAAATGCTCCATATCAAGCATTTAAAGCGTCTGACGCTTTTTTTGTAATTGCAGCAGGAAACGATAAGCTTTGGTTTGAAGTTTGCGAAGCTGTTGAAATGGAACATCTTAAGAATGACACCCGTTTTAAAACACAATCTGATCGAGCTAAAAATCAAGATGAGTTGTCAAAAATACTTACTAAAATGTTTATTAAACATAATGTGAAACATTGGTTGAGAGAAATGGACAAAAGAAAAGTTCCTTGTGCGCCTATTAATAATTTTGAAACTATATTAAAAGACAAACACATAAAACATATGGAAATAGTAAAACCTGTTACTTTACCAAATGGCTCCCACACATACAGTGTTGCTTTTCCTATTTCAATTGAGGGCGTTGAAACAAAAGATTTAAAAATGCCTCCAGAACTTGGTGAACATAATGAGGAAGTAATTTGTGAATGGTTAAATTAGTTATGAATACAAAATCAACTCCAATTATAATTGAACATCAAGAGAATATTACTTGGCTCCGTTTAAATAATCCTTCTCGTCTCAACGCCTTAAACTCTCAAATGATTCAAATTATGACTGATGGTATAAACGAAGCGCTCCAAAAAAAAATTAAACTATTAATTTTTAGCGGTGAAGGACGAGCTTTTTCTTCTGGCTTTGACTTAAGTAATCTCCAAAATGAAAGTGATGCAGACCTTCTTTATCGTTTTGTTAAAATTGAAGAATTACTTCAAATGATTTATAAATTACCAATTAGTAGCCTAGCTCTTGTTCATGGCAAGTGTTTTGGTGCTGGCGCAGATATTGTTTCTGCATGTCAACACAGGGTTGCTTCACCAGAAACAACTTTTCGTATGCCGGGACTACAGTTCGGAATAGTACTTGGTACAAGAAGGTTGTCTAGATTGGTTGGAAGAAAAAATGCTATAAATTTTCTTGAATCGTCTCGAATTTTTAATTCAGATGAAGCCCTTAAAAGTGGCTTTTTAACAAGTATTTGTGAAGCAGATAATTGGAAATCAAAGATTAAAGAAATAAGCTTAGAAGCCTTTAAACTCAATTATGAATCGAAATCTAAATTAATGTCAGAGACTTTAGATGATAAAGATTTAAACAATGATCTTGCAGCATTAGTTAGATCTGCATCAAAACCAGGCTTAGTTAAAAGAATTAGAGAATTTATAGATACTCAAGTTAAAAATAAATAAAATTATTGCGAAAATTTTGTTCTGTCTCAAGATACTTTTATGTTCGATCTTTTAACATTATCTAAATTTTCACCTTCTATTCTAAGCAATCTTACAGGATCTTTCCTTACAGGCGAGTGGACATGGCCAATATCATAAAAATGAACATCACCCGCTTTCATAGTATAAGTTTTTTTTGGTTTAACATAAATGATATCATCTGAAGATGTATCATTAGTAATCTCCCATTCTGTCATTTCTGTTTCACCAGATGCTTGCCCGTAAATTGCCCAACTTGGTCCATGATCATGAGGAGTTCCTAAAGCCTCGGTATCATATACGTGGCCGCAAACACAAAATCCTGTATCCTTGTCTTCATAAAGTATCTGTCTAGGAGATTCACCATTTAATCGATCAGGAAGGTTCTCTGCTACAAAGTTTTGATCCATTAAGGCTTTTGAAACAAAGTAACAAATTTTATCTGAGCCATTTTGAATTTGGTCATTGACAAGTATTTCTTTTATATCAACAATTAAATCATTCAGAGTGTAAGGCATCTATCCCTCCAACTAAAAATAAAATTATAAGTTTTATCATTATTTACCCCATTGTAACACAATTGGATTGTAATTTTTAACTAAGTTTATCAAACCTTTTTTTGTGTTTTCTTCTAAATCCGGAATAGGATGTCTACAAAAATCAGAATTTATTACACCGCCTTCTTTCATAACAACCTTTGTAGCTCTGAAGCCACATTGTCTATTTTCATAATTAATTAATGGTAATATATGATTATATTGATTTTCAGATTTTTGAGTGTTTCCTCCAAGATAATCTAAAACTATTGGCCTTATTAAGTCTGGTATCATTGCTGAACTCATATTTCCAGTTGCTCCAGCTTCTAAATCAGCAAATAATGTTATACCTTCTTCTCCATCAAAAGGTCCTTCTATAAAATCTCCACCTTCATTTACAAGAACTCTTAATTTTGCAGCTGCTTGAGCACACTCAATTTTAAAACATTTCACCATTTCAATTTCTTTGGCCATCTTTATTAAAAGAGGCACAGGTAAATCTATTCCGGATAATGGTGCATCTTGCACCATAATAGTGACACCTACTTCACCAACTTTAGCAAATTGTTCAAATGTTTGCTGAGGAGAACCTTTCATTAAAACCCCATGATAGGGTGGCATCATCATGAGCATTTCACCACCAAGTTCTTTTACTAATTTAGCTCTTGAAAAAGCTATATCAGTAGAAAAATGACTTACTGTTGTAATAACTGGAACCCTGCCACCTACATGCTCTATACATAGCCTTGTCAAAATTTCTCTTTCTTCATCAGACAATAAAAATTGCTCAGAATAATTTGCCAATATACAAATACCGTCAACCTGTTGATCAACCATACAGTCAATGACCCTTTTCATACCCTCTTTATCAATTTCACCATTAGGTTTGAAAGGAGTTGGAGCTACAGGCCAGCAACCCTTAAAATCATCATTAGCCATTTTGATTCCCTTTAATACGAAATTAGATGATAATTAAATATTTATGTTTTGCCAAGTATCAACAGTAATGCCCTGTTCTCTAAGCTTATTTTTTTGGATTTTACCTGTTTGAGTTTTAGGAAATTCTTCCATAATTCTTAAATATTTAGGGATAGCAAATTTTGCTAAGTTGCTTTTTGCTAAAGTTAATAATTCTACAAAATTTATGGCAACATCTTTGTTTGCCATTAAAGCTACCATGACCTCATCTTCCATTCCTTCACCACCATCCGCCGAAACTGCATAAGCAGCGGCTTCAGTGATATAAGGAATTTCTAAAAAAGCTTGCTCTACTTCATAGGAAGAAATATTTTCACCTCTACGTCTTATACAGTCTTTTAACCTATCTACAAAAGTAAAATGACCAGAAAATTCTCTAATACCTGCATCTCCAGTATGGAACCAAAAATTTCTCCAACTCTCAATCGTTTTTTCTGGCATACCCATATAACCAGACATAAAACCAAACGGCTGCTTTGGCCTTACCATTATCTCTCCAACTTCACCATCATTTACTTTAGAATCATTTTCAGGATTTCTTATTTCAACCTCAAAGTATTTTTCGTAAACCTTTCCACATTTTCCATTTCCAATTTCATTTTTCAAACCATAAATAGGAATGTTGACTTCAGTCATTCCATAAAGTGGCAAGACTTGTTTGACACCAAATCTCTGTCTAAAAATTCTTTCAGGTTCACTTGGTAATGGTGCTGATCCAATGACAGCTAATTTATGATCCTTATCATATCCAGATGGAGGTTGAGCAACTACGAATGCAGCTATTGCACCTAGCATATTTGTGTGTGTGACGTCATATTTTCTTATATCTTTTAGCCAATTAGATGCAGAAAATCTGTTTCTTATTATTGCTTTAGCACCAGTAATTATACAAGCTAAAAGCTGCATAAATAAACCATTTGCATGAAATAATGGAAGAGAAATATAGAAAACATGATCGTGTTTTAAATCGTAATTTTCAATTGTTCCAATCGCAAATAAAACGCAGTGCGCATTTGGCATCATAACACCTTTAGATGGCCCTGATGTTCCACTGGTAAACATGGTACATACATTATCACTTAGCTTGCCAAATATTACTTCATTTTCATTTATTATTTCTTTGTTTTTTAATTCACTACAATTTAATATATTTACACCTAACTTATTATTATTTTTTAGATCATTTACTTCATCAAAAAATAAATTATCTACGATTACATGTTTTGACTTTGAAGTATTAATTTGATGTAATAAACCTTTACCCTTAATCGCAGTGTTTAGAGCTACAAACATAACTCCAAGGAAATTAGACGCTATCCAATATAAAATAAATTCCTTAGGGTCTTCAATTATAACTGTAAGATTATCTCCTGCTTTCAAGCTCAAGTTTTTTAAAATTCTAGCTTTCTGCAAAGACTTTATTTTTAAATCTTTAAACGTCCACTCATGACCATCTGTGAATTCTATAATTTTTCTGTTAGGATGCTTCAAGCATTGAGTCAAAATAATTTCAGGAACTCTCCAATGCTCTTTTTTTGAAATTTCCTTAAATAAAAATGGATTCTGTTTACCCATAATTACTTTGAAGCCTCCCTATTTAAAATTATTATAATTTTGTAAGATATGAATTTATTATTGAATTTAGCTCTTTTGGTCTTTCAGATTGAAGAAAATGTCCACAATCAAGAATATGAGTTTCACAGTTTTTAAGAAGATCAACAAATTTTAATCCTGATTTCAACGGTGTCATTTGGTCATTTTTAGCTAGAACAGCTAAAGAAGGTATATTAATCTTTTTTGAAGCTTCCACCCCACCATTATAGTTGTTAATAGAATTTAAATCATGTTGCAAGGCATCTGCGGTATTCATTTTCATTATATTATTACCCTCACCATAGTGTGAGTGACCCGGCCAATTATTAGTAGACATGTCACCATCTATTCCATGTCCCCAAGTTACCATCATCTTTGAAGCTTTTTGAGGATCCTCTTTTGAAAGATCTAATAAAAATTGGTTAACTGGTATTTGATTTGATCCTGCAATAAAAATTATTCCTTTTAAAAAGTTTGGGTAAAGTCTATTTAATTCAAGACCTACTAAGCATCCTTGTGAGTGACCTACAACAACTAATTCTTGAACTTCCAGTTCAACTAACAACTCATAAACCCAATTAGCATTATCCTTAATTGAATTTAACGGTTTTCCTTTAGAAAACCCATGACCTGGCATATCAGGAACAATTATAGAATATCCCTTAAAAGCAAAAAATCTGGCTTGTTGAACAAAACTTAGATGATTTTGACCTGATCCATGTAAAAAACAAATGGTAGTTTTATTACTATCTAAACTTCTACCACCAGTTCCAATATATGTTTCATTACCTTTAAAATAAATTCTCATAAAATACCTATTTATTTAGTTTTTTTACAGCCTTAAAACCCTTTTCAAAATCTTTTTTGATATCTTTAACATCTTCCAAGCCGACAGAAAGCCTTATCATATCGTCAGTTAATCCTCCTTCTTTCATAGCTTCTGAACTTAAATGAGAATGAGTTGTGCTCCCTGGATGAATTAGAAGTGTCTTAGCATCACCAACATTTGCCAAATGAGACGCTAACTTTACAGATTCTATAAATACTTGCCCAGCTTTTCGTCCACCTTTAATTCCAAATACTATTATAGAACCAGATCCTTTAGGTAAGATTTTTTTTGCTATTTCGTGATCAGGATGTGTATCTAAATCAGGATGTTTAACCCAAGCTACAGATTCATGATTACTAAGAAAATCAAGAATAGAGTGAGTGTTTTCAATATGTTTTTTCATTCTCAAAGGTAATGTTTCAATCCCCTGCATTAAATGGAACGCATTTGTGGGAGAAAGAGAAGGACCAAAATTATACATTCCTTCTGCTCTAATTTTAGCTATTAATGCAGATGGTCCAAATTCTTCCCAAAAGCTTATGCCTCCCAAGGCAAAATGTGGTCCCGAAATAGTTGGATATTTATCTTTGTCACTCCAATCAAAGTTTCCACCATTTACTACGGCGCCTCCAATAGCAATGCCATGCCCACCCAGCCATTTTGTTAGTGAATGAACAACAATATTTGCTCCATACTTAAATGGTTGCATCAAATATGGTGTATTAAAAGTGGCATCAAGGACTAGAGGAACATTTTTTCTTTTACATATTTCTGCAATTGTTGGGACATCCATTATATCTAATCCAGGATTTCCAATCACTTCACCAAAAACTAGTTTTGTGTTGGGTTTTATAGCGTTCTCAATAGCTTCTGGATCATTTGGGTTTACAAAATCCGTATTTATACCAAAACGAGGCATAGTATGCTGAAGTAAATTTATATTGGCGCCATACATTTTGCTTGAAGCTACTATATGATCACCACTACTACATATTGCTGAAACTACTAAGTGCATTGCTGCCATTCCACTTGAACATGCAAGGGCACTAGCCCCACCCTCTAATGCAGCTAATCTCTGTTCAAGAGCTGCAACAGTAGGATTTGAAATTCTAGTATATAAATGCCCACCAACCTCCATATTGTATAGAGAAGCTGCCTCTTCAGTGCTTTTAAAAACATATGATGTAGTCTGATAAATAGGAACAGCACGAGATCCAGTTTCTTTGTCAGGGATATGACCTGCATGTAAAGAAAGGGTATCAAACTTATAATTTTCGCTCATAATAGTTCCTTGAAATAAAATTTAATATTTTATGTATAACTTATTTCGTAGAAGTGAAAAATATAAAATTTCAACACTTTAGAAATCTAATTTATTTAAGTAAATAATTTTCATTTCAGCTATAATTTAAATTTGAGAAATTAAATGGTTTCCCTTAAATCTTTGCGAATAATTTTACCTGTTGTTGTCATAGGTAATTCTTTTACAAATTCTATGATACGCGGATATTCGTGTGCTGCCAATTTTACTTTAACATCATTTTGGATGCTAAGTTTAAGATCTTTATTTTGTGTTAAAATATCATTTTTATTTCTTGGAATAATAAAGGCTTTGATTATATTACCTCTAACTTTATCCGGCACCCCTATGACTGCAACCATATCAACATGTGGATGGGATAATATACAGTCTTCCACCTCACTTGGGCCTACCCGATAACCTGAAGTATTTATAATATCATCTTCACGTCCTTTAAAATAAAAATATCCCTCATCATCTCTAAAGGCAAAGTCACCTGTATGAAGCCAACCGTTAATAACTTTATTTTGGGTTTCCTTATCATTTTCCCAATATTTCAAAAAAGCTACCGGTGTATCATTTCTAACAACAATTTCACCATCTACACCTGACTCCTTTATAAATTCTCCTCTTTTATTCATAATCCTAACATCGTGGCCAGGAACAGGTTTACCTATTGAACCCTGCTTGGTCGGCATTATCGCTCTGCTATTTGAAATGGTTAAATTACATTCTGTTTGACCATAAAATTCATTAATATTAACACCTAAAATTTTTTTCCCCCACTCTAGCAAATCTTCTCCTAATGCTTCACCTCCAGACCCGATTGTTCTTAAATTTAATTTATATTTTGTACTTGAAGGATTGAATGACTTCATCATTTTTAGTGCTGTAGGTGGTAAAAATGTATTTTGAATATTAAGCTTAGAAATTAAATCAAACGTAAATTCAGGGTCAAATTTTTGTGATCTATGACTTACAACAGGAATTCCAAAATGCCATGCAGGAAGAAGAACATCAAACAAACCTCCTATCCATGCCCAATCAGCTGGCGTCCAAAATAAATCATTTACTGGCTCTGATGAGGATAAAAATTCGTGTGGCATCTCAACTCCTGGTATATGTCCTAGTAATGTTCTATGCGGTAGTAATGCACCTTTGGGTCCACCGGTGGTACCTGAAGTATAAATTATTATAGCTGGGTCAAATGATTTTGTACTTTTATTAGTATAATTATCAGATGATTCTTCTAATATTTTTTTAAAACTTAGAGTGTTAACTCCATCAATTTCATCCACACAAATTATTGATTTCAAATTAGGCAATTTATCAATAACTTTTTTAATTTTTAAAAGTCCTTTTCTGTCACAAATTACCAAGGAAGCTTTTGAGTTTTTTAAACGATAAAATAATGCATCTTCTCCAAATAAATTAAAAAGTGGTATTGATATCTTTCCAGATTTGAAACACGCCATATGAGAAATGGCTGTTTCCGGACACTGACCTAATAGGATACCAACTCTAGCGTTTTGTTCTAAATTAAGATGATCGAATGCGTTAGCAAGCTTATTTGCGGATCTTTTAATATCTAAAAAAGACCATTTTTCAATTTTACCGTTATTCAAAATATTAAATAATGCCGTCCTATTTTTATATAACACTTTATCAACAGTATCAGATGCAATATTATAATATTCAGGTATATTCCACTTAAATGTTGAATATAGATCATCGTAATTATTTAATTTTAGTAGCATTAAGTTTTCTTTACCTTTCAATAAATAAATCTTACTACTTGTTAAAACTGACTAAGTTTATTAAATTATAAACAAGTTAATTGTATTATGAGATAAACTTGAACCAATTAAATCCTATTAGATTAGACGATTGTTTTACAAAGGACAATAATTTAGCATTAATGAACGGTGTCCAAGCCTTAGTTCGTCTTTTAATTGAACAAGCAAAGCTAGATAAAGATAACGGGTTATTAACTAATGGTTATGTAAGTGGTTATCCTGGCTCTCCTCTTGGAACACTTGATTTAGAACTTGGGAGAGCCAAAAAACATTTAGATAAGTATAATATTGTTTTTCAACCTGCAGTTAATGAAGAATTAGCCGCAACTGCGGCTTGGGGCACCCAAATGCTTGGCTTATACGATAAACCAGTAATTGATGGTGTTTTTTCTATGTGGTATGGAAAGGGTCCCGGCTTAGATAGAGCAATGGACGCATTGAGACATGCAAACATGGGTGGCGTGGCCTTAAAAGGTGGAATGGTCCTAGCAGTAGCTGATGATCCTATCGGTAAAAGCTCAACATTAGCTTACCAATCTGAACAATCGCTAATTTCTGCAGGTATTCCTGTTTTTTATCCTGCAAACGTAGATGAAGTTATAACTTTAGGATTACAAGCCTTTGCTTTATCTCGTTATGCAGGTATATGTGTAGCTCTTAAAATTACTAGTGATACCGCCGATTCAAATGCAGTAATTGATCTAGGCAAATTAAGGCCAAATTCTCAAAAATTAGACCCACCAATAAATGTTCATGTGAAAAGACACGATCCAGCATTAGATAGAGAAGCTGCTCTCATAAAAAGACGAATACCCGCAACTCGAAATTTTATTAAACAAAACAAAATAAATAAAGTAATTTTTAATCCTGAAAAAAAATCTCTTGGTATTATTGCAGTTGGAAAAGCGGCTACTGAAACAATAGATGCTTTTGATTGTATTGGTATAAAGAGCCCTGAAAATATTGGAATAGGTTTTTTTGCCTGTAAAATACCTTGGCCTTTAATAGATGAAGAGATAATTGATTTTTGTGACCAATTTGAAGAAATACTTGTTGTTGAAGAAAAGGGAGGCATTGTCGAAGAACAAGTTGCACATATTCTTTTTAATTCTAAATTTCGACCTTTATTATCTGGAAAATTTGATGCAACAACAAAAGAAGAGTTAATTCCAAATGTTTCTGAATTATCTAGCGATATTATTGCAGACTGCCTTTTAAAAAAAGTTAAGCAATCTTCTATCGAGTTTGATATTCCTAAAGTTAAATCTGAATCATTAGGAAGTAACTTACCTCCAGTTACCTCAAGAACACCATGGTATTGTGCAGGATGCCCTCATAATTCTGGAACTAAAACACCTGATGAGGAAGTTGTTGGTATAGGAATTGGTTGTCATTCAATAGGTTATTTTCTACATCCAGAAAAATTAACTAATTTTAGTCAAATGGGTGGAGAAGGCGGTCATTGGATTGGAAGAGCGCCTTTTTCAAATCATAATCATACTTTTCAAAATATAGGTGATGGAACCTATGCCCATTCTGGATCTCTTGCAATAAGAGCAGCAGTTTCAGCAAATGTAAATATAACTTTTAAAATTCTTTATAATGATGCTGTTGCTATGACAGGTGGTCAAAAGGCCATTGGAGGAGCTACCCCCTGGGCAATCTCTAAACAATTATCCGCAGAAGGCGTAAGAAAAATTTATGTAGTGTCAGATGAGCCAGAGCAATTTAAAGAAACAAGATTATTTGCTGATAAGGTAGGAATATTTCATCGTGATGAACTCATAAATGTTCAAAAAGAAGTTAGAAATATATCAGGTGTAACAGCAATTATATATGTTCAAACATGTGCTACAGAACTTAGAAGAAGACGTAAAAGAGGATATATACAAGATAGAGATTTAAAAATGTATATAAACCCAGATGTTTGTGAAGGATGTGGTGATTGCGCAGAAAAATCCAACTGCGTTGCTGTTAAACCTTTTGACCATTTTGAAGGAACTAAAAGACAGATTGATCAAAGTGTCTGTAACAAAGATTATTCTTGCAAAAAAGGTTTTTGTCCAAGTTTTATTGGGGTTTCATCAGGCAGTTTATCTGAGCCTTTAAAAAAATCCTTTCCAGATATTCCTGATATTTTTAATTCCTTAAGTAAACCCAAACACAGATTGAATAAAATTCAAAATCTTATTATGGCAGGCATCGGGGGTACAGGAATTTCAACTGTAGCGGCAATAGTAGTTATGGCAGCCCGAATTGATAAGTTATATGCACAATCAATGAATTTCACTGGCTTGGCCCAAAAAAATGGTGCTGTAACCAGCCAAATTAGAATTAGTAAAGATAAATCTCTTTATACTCGATCTGCAAGACTGCCAAATGAAACTGCCGATTTACTCCTCGGATGTGATGCTGTTGTTTCAGTCTCACCTTCAATTACCAGAACTTTAAATCCAAATAAAACAATAGCCATTATTAATGGAAGAGTTGAGCCAGTTGGTGTGGCAGGGGTTCATATAGGTACTGTTGTTGATGATAGTTTATTAAAAAAACATCTAGAAAATCACTTGGAAGAAGAAAATATAAAATTCATCGATATATCTAACTTAGCAGAATCTTTAGTTGGCGATACTGTATCAGCAAACATAATGATGCTAGGTATGGCGGCTCAAAAAAGCCTTATACCAATCGAAATTAGTTCTTTAGAAAAAGCTATAGAGTTAAATGGTGTTGCAATCGAGCAAAACCTTAGAGCCTTTAACTGGGGAAGACTATTATCAGAATATCCAGAAATAGTTTTTAAGGCTGCCCATATGGATCAAGTAATTGCAGAAGAAAAGCCTATAAGTAATTATTTGGAAAAATTTTCTACAATACTTGAACAATATCAAGATAAAGAATACTCAAATCTTTTTTTGTCTAACGTTAATAAAGTTATTTCTAAAGAAACTAAAATATCCAATTTAAAAAATGAACTACCTCTTTCTAGGAAAGTTGCGCTAACTTTATTTAGGATGATGAGGTACAAGGATGAATATGAGGTTGGTAGGCTGCATACTTCTGGTGAATTTGCAATAAGCTTTTTACAAAAAAACAAAAATATAAAATTAGAGTATTACTTAGCACCTCCATTATTTTCAAAAAAGGACCCTGAAACTGGTCATCTTATTAAAAGAAGATTTGGACCTTGGGTTTTTCAAGCTTTCAAAATTTTATCTTCCTTAAAATTTCTTAGAAACAGTAAATTTGATATTTTTGGTTACACAACAGAGAGAAAAAAAGAACGTGCTCTAGTCAAAAAAACTTTAGACACCGTTGATAAAATATCTAATAATCTTAATGAAAATAATTATAAAAAATTTATAGATTTCTTGGATATTCCTTTATCAATAAAGGGATATGGTCACGTAAAAGAAAAAAATATGAACAGTGCTGAAAATAAATGGGATAAAACCCTAGATAAAATTCTTATCGAAAAAGACTTAAAAAAAGTCAGTTAATTTATATTAATTTTGCTTGTTCTCTGAGTTTAAATTTTTGTATTTTTCCAGTACTTGTTTTTGGAAGTTCTATAAAATTAAAGTATCTAGGAACTTTAAAACCTGCCAGTAAAGATTTACAATGATCTTTTAATTCCATTTCACTAACTGTAGAACCGTCACTTAACTCTATAAAAGCACATGGTGTCTCACCCCATTTTTCATCTTCTTTTGCAACTACAGCAACCGCAACTACCTCTGGATGTTTGTAAATGGCATCCTCTACTTCAATTGATGAAATATTTTCTCCCCCAGAAATAATTATATCTTTTGATCTATCCTTAAGTTGAATATATCCATCTTCATACCAAACCCCAAGATCTCCTGTATGAAACCAACCACCTTCAAATGCTTCATCAGTAGCTTTTTTATTTTTATAATAACCTTTCATTGTGATGTTACCTTTAATAAGAACTTCTCCTAGAGACGTACCATCCTTTAGGACGACTTTGTTAGTTTCTGGGTCTATGATTTTCATATTTTCCTGAACTGAGTACACTACACCTTGCCTTGCTTTTAATCTTGCTTGTTCAGATTCGTCTAATTCATTCCATTCAGGATGCCACGCGCATACAACTGCTGGTCCATAAATTTCTGTTAAGCCATATACATGAATAACTTCAATACCACACGAAGCCATCTTACTTAATACAGCCTCTGGTGGAGGTGCGCCAGCTGTCATCATTCTAATATTTTTTTTAAGAGAAATATTATTTTGTAATAAATGATCTGCTACCATTTGCATTACTATAGGTGCACCACATAAGTGAGAAACATTGTGTTTTTGAAAAGCTTCAACAATAAGATCTCCTGCAGGTTGTCTCAGGCATACATGAGTACCCGCTCTTTCAGTAATTGTCCATGGGAAGCACCAACCATTGCAATGGAACATAGGCAAAGTCCACAAATATTTTGGATGCATAGGTAAATCCCAAGTAAGTGAATTACCAATTGCATTTAAATAAGCACCGCGATGGTGATAGACAACTCCTTTTGGATTTCCAGTGGTACCGGAAGTGTAATTTAATGCAATTGAATTCCATTCATCATTTGGAAGTACATGCTCAAAAGCAGTACCTGTAAAATTTTTTAATTCTGTTTCATAATCAAGGCAATTAACTTTATTCGCAAAATTTGATCTTTTATTACCAGCAACTTCATCAACAAATTCTATAACGGTAGGAGGATTTTTAAGATTTACTAGAGCCTTTTCTACAATAAGACTATACTCAGAATCATATATAAATAATTTAGCGTCGCCATGTTCAAGTATAAATTGAACAGTATGACTATCAAGTCTAGTATTTATTGCATTGAGAACACCTGTCGCCATTGGGACACCGAAATGACATTCCCACATTACTGGTATATTAGGAAGCATAACTGCAATAGTAGTTCCAGAATTAAAATTCTGATTTTTAATTAGATTTGCAAGTGCGTCACACCTTTGGCCAGCTTGCTTATAACTTAACTTATAGTCTTTATATTCAATGGCTGTCTGATTTGGATACGTCTTTCTAGTTCTTTCAAGAAATGATAAAGGGCTTAAAGAAGCAAAATTTGCTTGATTTTTTCTTAAACCATCTTCAGATATAGACATAGTTGATTTCCTCCTTATATTATTCATAATAGTAAGGCTAAGTTTTATCAACTATGAAAAATTTATCTGGAGTTAAAAAATGCCATATACGTCTCCCTTAGAGGATACAAAATTTGTTTTAGAGAATCTTTTACCTGCTCATGATGACCTAGATGAAACTACTATCGATGCTGTACTTTCTGAAGCGGGTAAGCTAGCAGATAATTACTTAGCACCACTAAACCATTTTGGAGATAAAAATAACTCTACTTTAAGACAAGACCACGAAGTTGAAACACCCAAAGGATTTAGCAATGCTTTTTTGCAAATTGCGAAAGGTGGATGGATTGGCGTTGCAAGTGATGCAAATTATGACGGAATGGGACTACCTTCTAGAATGAGCGCAGCAATAAATGAATATTGGCATGGGGCGAATATGTCATTTGCTTTGTGTAGTCTACTAACTCAAGGGTTGATAGACGCATTTACACTTGTTGGAACAGAAGAAGAGAAGAGTATATATTTACCAAAGTTTAACTCTGGTGAATGGACTGGGACTATGAATTTAACAGAGCCACAATCTGGTACAGATTTAGCTACAATTAAAACTAAAGCTGAGCATGATGGTGAGAACTGGAGAATTAAAGGTCAAAAAATTTATATAACGTATGGTGAACACGATATGTCTAAAAATATCATCCATTTAGTTCTTGCCAGAACTGAGGGGGCACCTCAAGGTATTAAAGGCATATCTACATTTATAATTCCAAAATTTCTTAGAGATAAGAATGGTAGTTATACCATAAGAAACGACCTGAAATGTATTTCTATCGAACATAAAATGGGTATCAAAGCGAGTCCAACTGCTGTTATGGCATATGGTGAGAACGAGGGTGCTGTTGGATATATGTTAGGAGAAGAAGGTAGAGGTATTGAATATATGTTCATTATGATGAATAGAGCAAGGTTTGACGTTGGACTTCAAGGAATGGCAATTTCAGAAGCAGCAAGACAAAAGGCTCTAGAGTATGCCAATACCAGAATACAAGGTACCCCAATTAATCGAGAAAAAGGTACTCCTATTATTGGTCACGGGGATGTGAAAAGACTACTTTTATCAATGAGAAGCTTAACTGAAGCGATGAGAGCTTTAATTTTAGTTTCTGCTGAAATCATGGAAAGAGCCCACAATGGAGATAATAAATCCATAATGAGAGAAGGCTTCTTGATACCTATAATAAAAGGATGGTCAACAGAGTTAGCCCAAGAAGTTACAAGTAATGGAGTTCAAATTCATGGAGGAATGGGGTTTATTGAAGAGACTGGTGCCGCTCAATATATGAGAGATGCAAGGATTTTACCTATATATGAAGGTACAAATGCCATACAAGCCAATGATTTTATGTTCAGAAAAACAATAAGAGATAACGGGAAAGTAGCCAAAGAACTATTAGATGAAATTAAAATCGATTGTGACGATAATTTTGAAATGTCTCAAATGGTTTCTTTAACTTCAAAATCTTTAGATTACATTCTAGAAAATAGGGATGATCAAGAAATGCTTTCATGTATTAGTTTTGATTATTTGATGGGATTTGGTTATTTAGTTGGAGGTTGGTTAATGGATAAAGCAAAAAGAAGCGCAAAAGAGCAATTGTCCAAAACCTCTATAAATGAAATATTTTTAAAAAGTAAAATTGTCTCAGCAGAATTTTATGATTTTCATATACTGCCCAGAATAGATTATCACCTTAAGGTTGTAATGAAAGGTGCAAAAGTTGTTCAGACGGCAAATGATTCTTTTATTTAACAAGTGCATTATAAAAAATTTTTAAATAAATGATATTTAGTTTGATAAGTGTCTGAAAATGTTTGTTTTATTTTTTTTAAATTTTTATTCAACTTTAGGTTGATTTAAATAGTTTTTTGGATAGCCTATAAATAATGTAGTGGGGGCTACTTTTTTCTAAGTTTGATCTCATCATTAAAATTTTAATTTAAGTAATTTACTTAAAAGTAAACATGAATTGTAATATTTATAATGGGTTTTAAATTTAAAGGTGAAAATGTCAAACTATCCAGATACTAAAATTTACAACACTCTCCCAAAAATTCTCAAGCATAAAGCTGATACTATCCCAAATACTGTTGCATTAAGAGATAAAGATTTAGGGATATGGAATGAGATAACCTGGAAGCAATATAATGATAAAGTATCTTATCTGGCACTAGGCCTTGCAAAAAAAGGCTTTAAAGCAGGAGATGTTATTGGTCTAATTGGAGATAACAAACCTTCTTGGTTATTCTTTGAAATTGCTGCACAAGCTGTTGGAGGAATGAGCTTAGGTATTTATAGAGACACTCTTGATGAAGAAGTTGGTTATTTAATGAATGCTGCAAAAGTTAACTTTGTTTATGCTGAAGATCAAGAACAAGTAGATAAAATACTCACTATCAAACGACCTCAAAATAATCAAATTAAAATATTTTATGACGACAGTCGTGGCCTTAAAGAATTAAGTGATCCAAATATTACTGACATGCTTGTATTAATAGATGAAGGTGCAGCAATTGCAGCTAAAGATCCTGAAAAATATAATAAAATGATTGATAAGATTTCAGGTGAACAAAATGCAATTTTATGCACAACATCTGGAACAACATCCAACCCTAAATTAGCGATGCTACCTGGGGGTAAGTTTATTGAACATGTAATAAGATATTTAAATGTTGATCCTAAAACGATAAACGATGAATATGTGTCCGTGCTTCCATTTCCTTGGATAATGGAGCAAACATATGGGGTTGGTTTTAATATTGTTGCCGGTATGAAAGTTAACTTTCCTGAGCGCCCTGAAACTGCAATGGAGGACATGCGTGAAGTCGGCCCTACATTTATGCTTGGAGCACCTAGATTGTGGGAACAAATTGCTGCTGATATGCGTTCTAGAATATTAGACGCTCCTAAGATCACACAATGGCTGTTTAATGTCATGGTAGAAAGGGGCTTAAAGGCAGTTGATCAGGGAAAAAGAGATTTTCTTGCTGACAAACTGCTATTCTCATCTTTAAAAGATAGACTTGGCTTTAGTAAAATTACTTCTGCTGCAACTGGCGGATCTGCAATCGGTCCTGAAACCTTTAAGTTTTTTTTAGCTATGGGTATTCCACTAAGACAACTTTATGGACAAACAGAACTAATGGGAGCATATACACTTCAAGAAATTCCTAGTGGCACAATGGATTGTGAAACTGTAGGTGTTCCTTTTCCTGATTGTGAAATTAAAATTATGGATCCAGACCCTAACGGCTTGGGAGAAATTATCACAAAACATCCGAGTATGTTTTCTGGATATTTTAATAATCAAAAAGCATATAAAGACACGATTAAAAAAGGTTGGATGTATACGGGTGATGCTGGTTACTTTGATGACAAAGGAAGGTTAAATGTTCTTGATAGGGTTAATGATATTGCTATCAAATCAGATGGTGTAAAATTTTCTCCACAAAATATCGAAAACAAACTTAAGTTTTCACCTTATGTAGGTGAAGCAGTCATTATTGGATCTAAAAAACCTTACTTAACCGCAATTATATGCATAAGATTTTCAATTGTTTCAAAATTAGCAGAGAAATGGCAATTAGCATTTACGTCTTACACTGGATTAGCTGCAGACAAAAAAATATATGGGCTTATAGAAAAAGAAATTTCTAAAGTTAATGAACAACTTCCAGATAATACTAAAATTGCTAAATTCTTGTTATTGTTTAAAGAATTAGAAGCTGATGATGGCGAATTAACTAGAACAAGAAAAGTACGTAGAAGTGTTATTAATACTAGATATAAAGATATTATAAAAGATTTGTATTTAGATAAAGATACAGCTTCAATTAATACTGAGTTTACCCTAGAGGATGGAAGAAAAAGTAAGATTAGCGCTACTATGGAAATTAGGCATTTAATTAAAACAAAAGATTTAAATATTAAAAAATTCCCACCTAAAGTTAAAAAATCTAGTAAGGGCAAAAAATAAATGAGTTTAGAGGATTTAAAGAATATACCTTATGGTAAAACAGCGATAGAACTCAAAAATATTTTTCTCGCCTTTGGTGGTGTTAAAGCATTAACGGATGTTTCATTTGAAGTTAAAAAAGGTGAAGTTTTTGCAATTATAGGCCCAAATGGCGCTGGTAAATCTTCTATGTTAAATGTTATTAATGGTTTTTATAAACCTACTAGTGGTACTATAAATTTTGCAGGTACGGATAGAGGCGAAATGGAACCAGAATTTGCAGCCAAAAGCGGTATTGCAAGGACTTTTCAAAATATTGCTCTTTTTAAGGGTATGAGTACACTAGACAATTTAATGACTGGCAGATTATTAAAACAAAAGCAAAATTTCTTAATGCAAGCGCTTTATTTTGGTCCAGCAGAAAAAGAAGAGGAAGAACATCGGGAAAAAGTTGAACGGGTAATAGATTTCCTTGATTTACAATCGATTAGACGTACTCCTGTTGGTTCGCTTCCATATGGTTTACAAAAAAGAGTTGAGCTTGGAAGAGCATTAGCTATGGAGCCTGAAATTCTTTTACTTGATGAACCAATGGCTGGAATGAATGTTGAAGAAAAACAAGATATGAGTAGATTTGTACTAACAGTCAATAATGAATTAAAAACAACTATAGTTTTGATTGAGCACGATATGGGTGTTGTTATGGACATCTCTGACAGAATAGTAGTCTTAGACTATGGTAAAAAAATAGGGTCTGGTTTACCTAATGAAATCAGAAGCAATAAGGCAGTGATCGATGCCTATTTAGGAGTCGCCGACAATGAGTAAGGAATTTATTTAATGAGTGTAGAATTATTAAATTTTATTGAGACTGTGTTAAACGGCCTTATGTCAGGAGTAATGTATTCATTAGTTGCTCTTGGTTTTGTTTTGATTTTTAAAGCCTCTGGCGTTTTCAATTTTGCTCAAGGAGTATTTGCTCTTTTTGCTGCTCTTACCCTTGTTGGCTATCAAACAGGTCAAGTTCCATTCGCTCATTTAATAAATGAGCTTTTTGGAACAAATTATCATAATTGGTATGCATCTATGCCAAATTTTTTAGCTATAATTTTGACTATGATTACCATGATTGCCCTAGCATGGATTATAGAGCGGCTTGTACTCAAGCATCTCGTAAATCAAGATCCTATAATTTTGTTTATGGCTACGATTGGATTGGCTTTTGCTCTAGAAGGTGTTGGAGATTTAATGTGGGGTTCCGATGTGAAAGTTTTAGATGTTGGGATACCAAGTGGGGGATCAATATGGTTGGAAGAGGCTACTATAGGACTTGCAGCCGAAGGTAGTGATTATTACGGAATGTATATTGACGTTCTAAATGTATGGGCAACTATAATTGCTGTGATCTTGGTTGTTACATTAGCTCTTTTTTCACAATATACTAAAACTGGAAGAGCTTTAAGAGCAGTTGCTGATGATCATCAAGCTGCTTTGTCCGTTGGTATTTCTCTGAGAACAATTTGGATACTTGTTTGGGCAATCTCTGGTTTTATTGCTATGGTAGCTGGTATTATGTGGGGAACAGAATCTGGTGTGCAATTTTCTTTATCTCTTATTGCATTAAAAGCTTTACCAGTTCTTATATTAGGTGGGTTTACTTCCATTCCAGGTGCAATTATTGGAGGACTATTGATAGGTGTTGGTGAAAAACTAGCAGAAATTTATATTGGTGGTTATTTTGAAACTGGTGCTCTGGAAAATTGGTTTGCCTACGTTATGGCATTAGTATTTTTGTTATTTCGTCCACAAGGCTTGTTTGGCGACAAAATTATTGAGAGGGTTTAAGTTCTATGCTTTACAAAGAAACTGGTCAATATAAGTCTACATATAAATCAGACCATGCCATATTTCCTCTTATTCAGGACAAAATAGCTTTTAGCACTTTGATGTTTATTGCTTTTTTAATAGTTCCTTTTGTTATTAATAGTTATTGGGAAAAAGCAATTCTGGTCCCATTTTTAATTTTTTCTCTTGCTGCGATAGGTCTAAATATCTTGACTGGATATTGTGGACAAGTTTCTCTTGGAACTGGTGGATTTATGGCAGTAGGAGCCTTTTCGACTTATAAAATAATGACGTATTTTCCTGATTTAAACATAATGATAATTATCCTAATTTCAGGACTTATAACGGCCGCTGTTGGAATTCTTTTTGGATTACCATCATTACGGATAAAAGGTTTTTATTTAGCTGTTGCTACCCTTGCATCTCAATTTTTTCTTGTTTGGCTTTTTAATAAAGTTCCATGGTTTTACAATTATTCTGATACTGGTCAAATAACTGTATCAGAAAGGTTGATGTTTGGTATTCCAGTTACTGGAGCTACGGCACCTCCATACGCTACATACTTGTTTTGTCTTATTTTAGTTGTTTTACTCGGGTTTGCAGCAAAAAACTTAATTAGAAGTAAAATGGGACGATCTTGGATGGCCATAAGAGACATGGATATTGCCGCAGAAATTATTGGAGTCCCTCCGCTTAAAACTAAGTTATCTGCATTTGCAATAAGTTCTTTTTATATAGGTGTGGCTGGCGCATTATATTTTGCTGTTTTTCTTGGAGCAATTGAAGTAACAGAATCATTTGACATTATGACAATTTCATTTCCAGTATTATTTATGATAATTATTGGGGGACTTGGATCTATGCTAGGCTCATTTTTAGGTGCAGCTTTTATTGTTACACTCCCAATTGGTTTAAAATTTGTTATGGTTGACTTAGTTGGCCTATCAGCAGTTACAGCTAAACATTTTGAAATAACAATCTGGGGATTGTTAATGATTATTTTTCTAATTGTAGAGCCACACGGCCTTGCAAGACTTTGGTCCATCGCAAAAGAAAAGTTAAGACGATGGCCTTTTCCCTACTAAATGATATTTAGTAGATTATGTTAATTTTATCTCTAAGGGAGGATCTAATGAGAATAAAACAACTTTTAATTGGAATAACAGCTTCTGTTATTGCCATTTCTAGTTATATAGAAATTGCGATAGCTGATCTGAAGTTTCCAATGTTGGTATACCGAACAGGCGCTTATGCACCGAATGGTATCCCAAACGCTGATGGTTTTGTAGATTACTACAAAATGATAAATGCTAGAGATGGTGGTATTGGTGGCGAAAAAATTTTACACCCTGAATGTGAAACTGGTTATAAGACACAAGTAGGCGTAGAATGTTATGAAAAAAATAAAAAAGACGCTATGGTTTTCCAACCAATGTCTACTGGAATTACATACCAATTAATTCCTAAAGCAACAGCTGACGGTGTTACTGTATATTCCACAGGATACGGAAGAACTTCTGCAGCTAATGGTAAAGTTTTTAAATGGATATTTAATGCTCCAGTTACATATTGGGACGGCGCATCAATTGCCATCAAGCATATTTTAAGTAATAACTCAAATGATATAAAAGGTAAGAAAATTGCTCTTGTATATCATAATTCTGCATATGGAAAAGAACCTATCAGAACTCTCGAAGTTCTCTCAAAGAAACATGGCTTTAAGTTGATGTTACTACCTGTTGATCACCCAGGACAGGAACAAAAGGCTACTTGGTTAAAAATCCGTAAAGCTCGTCCTGACAACATTCTTATGTGGGGTTGGGGAGTTATGAACCAAGTTGCTGTTAAGTCTGCAGCTTCTATAAAATTTCCAATGGACAAATTCATAGGTATTTGGTGGTCAGGATCTGAAAATGATGTTTTACCTGCTGGACAAGGTGCTCATGGTTATAAATCTCTTACTTTTAATGCTCCTGGTACTAATTATCAGGTTCATAAAGATATTAAGAAATATGTTCATGACAAGGGCGAAGCCTCTGGTGATGGATCACACTTTGGAACAGTCTTATATAACAGAGGATTATTTCAGGCAATGGTTCAAGTGGAAGCAGCTGTGGTTGCACAGAAAATGCACGGAACATCAAAAATTACACCAGCAATGTACCGCGATGGTATGGAAAATGTCAAGCTTGACGCAAATAGATTGGAACAGCTTGGATTTAAGAATTTTTCACCACCTTTTGAAAATAGCTGTGCAAACCATGGAGGAAGTGGTCTTGCAGCAGTTCAACAATGGGATGCAAAAAATAAATCATGGAGCATGATTACAGACTATATGGGAAGCGATAGAGCAATAATTGATAAGTTAATTGCTGAAGATTCTGGTAAATATGCTGCTGAGCAAAAAATTGCTGAGCGTTGTAACTAAAAAAATTGAGAGCCTAATAAATTAGTTATTAGGCTCTCTTTTACTTATTAGGAATTATAAGATGGATGACATTAAAGTAACTAAAACAAAAAGATCAAATACCGTAGAAGATATTTTGATCGTTAATAATATAGAAGTTGTTTACAGTCACGTTATTCTGGTATTGAAGGGTGTAAGTTTAAAAGTAAAAAAAGGTGGAATAACAGCCTTACTTGGGGGTAACGGTGCTGGTAAAAGCACAACTTTAAAATCTATTTCTAATTTACTTGCCTCTGAGAGAGGGGAGGTTACCAAAGGATCAGTTACATACAGCAACGAATTTATTCACGATCTTGACCCTGCTCAATTAGTCAAGAAAGGTGTTATCCAAGTGATGGAAGGAAGACACTGCTTTGAACACCTAACAGTTGAAGAAAATTTACTCACTGGTGCTTATACAAGGAGTAATAATAAAGAAGTCAAAGATGACTTAGAAAGAGTATATGACTACTTTCCAAGACTACGTGATAGAAGAACTTCTTTGGCTGGATATACTTCAGGTGGTGAACAACAAATGATTGCTATTGGCAGGGCTTTGATGGCTCATCCAACAATGATATTATTAGACGAACCATCAATGGGACTCGCTCCTCAATTAGTTAAACAAATATTTGAGATTGTTGCTGAAATAAATAAAAAAGAAGGTGTAACCATTTTATTAGCCGAACAAAATACTAATGTAGCTCTTCAATATGCAGAATACGCATATATTCTTGAAAATGGGCGCGTTGTTATGGAAGGTTCAGCAGAATCAATGAGAGATAATGAAGACGTAAAAGAGTTTTATCTGGGTATTTCTGGAGAAGGTCGACAGTCTTTTAAAGATGTTAAGCAATATCGAAGACGTAAAAGATGGCTGTAAAAGTAAATGACACAAAATAAATTTTTTGATGATTTAGAAGTTCGTTCTAAAGATGAAAGAATTTCAGACCATTTAGAAAAATTAAATAACCTAATTAAAACAGCTAAGAATAATAAAAATCAATCATTAAGGTTTGATAATACTCTTATAACTCTAAATGATTTAGCTACAATACCTTTGTTAAGAAAATCGGAATTAATTCAAAAACAATTTGATTATCCTCCGTTCGCCCAATTAAACGTTTCTGAAGTTAAGGATTTTGCACATATATATAGATCTCCAGGTCCAATATATGATCTAGATGGTCATTCAAAAGATTGGTGGAGATTTTCCAGAGCATTACATGCTGCTGGTTTTTGTTATGGTGATATTGTACAAAACTGTTTTTCTTATCATTTTACTCCTGCAGGCGCTATGTTTGAAGAGGCCGCAAAAATTTTAAAATGTACAGTGTTTCCAGCAGGTGGTGAAAATACCGATTTACAACTAGAAGTAATGAGTGATATTGGGACAACTGCTTATGTAGGTGTACCAGATTTTTTAAAAATTATCTTAGAAAAAGCCGACGAAAAAAAAATATCACTTTCAAAATTGACTAAAGCCATGGTAACTGGTGGACCTCTTTTTCCTGCAGTTGCTCGAAATTTTAAAGAAAGAAATATTCAAGCAAGACAATGTTATGGAACTGCAGATTTAGGGCTGGTTGCTTATGAAGCAGCAGAGAATGATGGCATGGTCGTAGATGAAAATGTAATTTTAGAAATTGTTAAACCAGGCACTGGAAAACCAATAGAGGATGGTGAAGTAGGAGAAGTTGTTGTAACCGTTCTAAATAATCATGAGTTACCAATAATCAGATTTGCAACAGGGGATCTTTCGGCAATTTTAGAAGGAAACAGCTCAACCGGTAGAACTAACAAAAGAATAAAAGGTTGGATGGGTAGAGCAGACCAAACAACAAAAGTTAGAGGTATGTTTGTTCAACCGTCACAAGTTAATAAAATTTTGGAAAGTCTACAATTAAATGGCCCCGCCAGAATGATAGTAAGTAGATCAAATGATAAGGATGAATTACTACTTAAAGTCGAGTCTAAAGTTACAGATACAGCTCAGATAGAATCTTTGCAGGAAAAGATATCCGACCAAATAAAAAATATTATAAATTTGAGAGGTAATGTTAAAATAGTCCCCATAAAAAGTTTACCAAATGATGGTAAAGTGATAGATGATAAACGTGATTTTGGAGAATAAAAAATGAAAATAGAAAATGTTAAAGCTGTCATTACAGGTGCCGGAAGTGGTCTAGGTGAAGGAACCGCTAGGTACCTAAAAGATAAAGGTGCTGAAGTTCTACTCATTGATTTAAATGCTGATGGACTAAAGAAAGTTGCTGATGAATTAAATTGTAAATACGTTGTTGGAGACGTTTCTAACGAAGAAGAAATGAAAAATGCTATTGATGGTTTTAATGGAATAAATTGCTTAGTAAATTGTGCAGGTATAGCAGTTGGAGCCAAAGTTGTATCTAGTAGAGGAATGCATGATTTAGGATTATTTGAAAAGGTACTTAAGGTTAACTTAATAGGAAGCTTTAATATGCTTAGATTATGCGCTGACAAAATGCAGGCTAATGAACCTGACAAAGAAGGTGAAAAAGGCGTCGTTATAAATACAGCTTCGGTTGCAGCTTACGACGGACAAGTGGGCCAGGCAGCTTACTCAGCGTCAAAAGGTGGTATTGTTGGAATGACTTTACCTATTGCAAGAGAGTTGGCCTCAAATGGTATCAGGGTAAATACAATTGCGCCTGGATTATTTGCCACCGCTATGTTGTCAGGCATGAGTGACGAGGTACAGAAAAGTTTAATTGCTACTACCATTTTTCCAAAACGTCTTGGTACACCTTTAGAGTATGCGATGTTAGTTGAAAGTGTTTTAACTAATGTTTTATTAAATGGTGAAACAATTAGACTTGATGGGTCTGTTCGTTTAGCTCCTAGATAAAAGCTTTTTAAGTAACTATCATAATGAAATTAAATCCAAAATATTTTGAAGATTTTGAAGTCGGTTTAACTTTTGAATCTGAACCCTCTTTCATTTCTAGAGAAGAAATTATTGATTTTGCTTCAAAATACGATCCTCAATCTTTTCATTTAGATGAAAAAGCAGCAAATAATGGTCCATTTGGTCAACTTACTTCAAGTGGCTTCATGACTTTAGGTAAATCTTTTACACAAATATTTGAAATGGGAGTTTATGACGGAACAAGTATGGGAGCTTGGGGTATTGACGAATTAAGATGGACAAAACCAGTATATCCAGGTGACTATTTGAAAACAAGAATAGAAGTCCTGGAAGCAAAAAAATCAACTAAAAATCCAAAACGAGGTACTGCTAGGTTAAAACATACTGTTACTAATCAAAATAATGAAATTGTTATGACTTGGATATCTAATCAAATGCTAAGAACTAAAAGATAAATTAAAAGCCTTTTATAAAAAAGCTTTCATAGCAGCTATTAAAGCAACTCCATAAATTACCATAAATATTAATAATGTATTGATTGAGAACCCCTTCATAAATGAGGCTTTAGCTAGTTGAGAAGCTTGAAATATTAAATCTGGCCAAGTATAGGACACAAAGTCACCCTGGGTAAAAATAACTTTAATTTTTCCATCGGCATCCACTACAGGTAATCTTCTAAACCTATCATTTGACATTATCCTTAACCAATCAACTACATCATCATTCTCATTGGCAACCCTAGGATTGAGGGTCATTATATCCTCTAATTTAGTTGTCTTTGGAGACATATTGTTATTTACCAATTTCTTCACAATATCTCGTTCAGTCACAATTCCGACAACTTTATCTTTACTATCTATAATTACAACTGAACCATAATTTTTATCAGCCATAACAGCAATTGCTTGAGATACTTTATCTTTACCTAAAAAAGTAACTGGTTTTGGTTTATTTTTAAATTCTGGTCTATCTACTAGACGACCACCTTTACGAGTTTCCAATTTTTACCTCTATATTTTTTCGGATTCTCTATAAATATAATACTTATTATAATATAGACAAGTTAAAGAAATGTTACTTTATATAAAAATTTTAAGTATTTTGGGTTATCCAACCCGAATAACCCTCATCCATACTGAAAACATTTTTAAATCCATGATGACTAAAAAAATTTGCAGCAGATTTACTTGAATGACCATGATAACAGTAAATTAAAATTGTTTCATTTTTATCTTTATCTTGGAGAAAACTATCAATATTTAAATCTTCAACATGAATAGCCTTATCAATATGACCTTTTGAAAATGAGTTATAATCTCTTATATCAATTAAGATTAAATCGTCATTTTTAATAAGATTTTTTGCTTCTATTATTGAAATGCATTCGAAAGACATTTTAGTTTATAAAGCCTCTATAATTATAGCTATTCCTTGACCTCCACCAATACACATTGTTGCAAGACCATATTTACCTTTTCGCTTTCTTAATTCATAAACAAGTTTTGTCATAATTATTGCTCCCGTTGCGCCTACTGGATGACCTAGGGCAATTGCACCGCCATTCACATTTACTATTTCAGGGTCTAGGCCTAATTGTTTATTAACAGCACATGCTTGAGCAGCAAACGCTTCATTTGATTCAATTAAATCTAAATCTGATACATTTAACCCTGCTTTGTTTAATGCCATTTTTGTAGCTGGGACTGGTCCCATACCCATTTCATCAGGGTCAACACCACCAAATCCATACGAAATAATCCTAGCTAATGGCTTACCTTTTTTGGCCTTGTCTTCATTAGCAAGGATCAAGGCTGATGCGCCATCATTAATTCCAGAAGCATTACCAGCTGTAACCACACCATCTTTTTTAAAAGCCGTTCTCAGACTAGATAAAGTATCTATGCTAGTATCTGGCTTAGGATGTTCATCTATTTCAAAAATTTCAATTCCTTTTCTAGTCTTTATCTCAATTGGTAATATTTGCTCTTTAAAAGATCCATTATCAATTGCCTTGCTTGCTCTTAGTTGACTACTTAAAGCAAATTGATCTTGCATGTCTCTACTAATTTGATATCTGCTTGATATATTTTCAGCCGTGATACCCATATGACCATGACCAAATGGATCATGTAATGCACCGAGCATCATATCATGAACTTTTCCGTCTCCCATTCTTGATCCCCAACGAAACCCATCTACGATATGTGCCCCATTAGACATAACTTCTACACCTCCAGCTATTGATATTTTCGCATCTCCTAATATTAATAGTTGAATAGCACTTACAATAGCCTGAAGTCCTGAGCCACAAAGTCTATTTACTGTTAACGCAGCGGATTCTTTACTCATACCAGCTTGAAGAGCTATGACTCGACTTACGTACATATCTCTAGGTTCAGTATGAATTACGTTCCCAAAAACAGCGTGTTCAACCTCGTCAGCGTCATACCCAGATCTTGCAATTGCTTCTTTAGCGACCAAAGTACCCAGATCTACAGGGCAAAAACTCTTGAGTGTACCCCCAAATCCACCAATTGCAGATCTGGTTGCAGACATTATATACACATCATTCATAATACTTTCCTCCAAGATAATCTTTATTCTAATTTGTTAAAACTAAATCTAAATTTCCTAATACTTCAAAAAATTTATTAACTCTACCTTCATCAACATCCTTAATATTAGACGGTTGCCAGTTTGGTTTTCTGTCTTTATCAACGAGCATTGCTCTAACACCTTCGAAAAAATCACCAATCTCCAGACAACGCTGAACCATTCTATACTCCATTATCAATTCATCCTTTAGAGTCATTTTACTAGCTTCTCTAATTTGCTTTAGAGAAATTTTTAATGATGTAGGTGATTTATGTTTTAATTCTTCAAATTGAGCATTTAAAAATTCATTTCCAGTTATTGAGAGAGATTCACATTTTTCAAAAATTTGTTCGATTGTATCAAATGAAAATGCATCCTTAATGATACTTTCATTTGTTATTAAAACACTGTCTTTTGAATTTGGATTTGAAGATAGGCTATTAATTATACTATCAACTTTGTCATTCGTACTTGGTGAAGAAGAAATTAACATTTTTTTTAAATTCCCTATTTCACTTGAAGAAACATAGTGAGTTATGAGTTTAAGTTTCATTAGATCATATGCTTTAATTCTTGCACCAACTAGAGACAACCAAGCTCCTATTCCTCTGTCCAACTGACCTAACAACCATCCACCTCCAACATCAGGAAACAAACCAATAGCTGTTTCAGGCATTGCAAACATAGTCTTTTCTGACGCTACAACGTGACTTCCGTGCATTGATACTCCTACTCCACCACCCATGGTGTATCCATTGATTAATGATATAAATGGTTTTTTAAAGTTACTGATTTTAAAATTTAAAGTATATTCATCGTAAAAAAACGACTGAGATAAGTTAGTGGGTGGACCTCCATCTTCTAAGACTTCTTTTCTTAATTTAATAACATCACCACCTGCACAAAATGATTTGTCGCCTGCTCCCTCAATAATTACAGAATTTATATGTTCACTTATTTCCCAAGAGTTTAGATATTTATTTATTTTCTGGACCATTGGGTAAGTAAGGGCATTCAACCTATCTGGCCTGTTTAAGGTTATTATTCCAATCCCATTTTCTTCAGTAAATATAACTTCTTCTGACATTTTTAATTTATCCTTTATTAATTTAATTACTTTTTAAGTCTCTTGAAATAATTACTCTCATTATTTCATTTGTTCCTTCTAATATCTGATGCACCCTTAAATCTCTAACTAGTCTTTCAATGGGAAAGTCTTTTAAATACCCATAACCACCATGAATTTGGAGTGCCATATCACATATTTCAGAACAAATATCAGTTGCATATCTTTTGGCCATAGCACAAAGTTTAGTAGCTTTACTATCATGAGTATCCAGACTACGCGCAGCTCTTAATACCATTAATCTAGCTGCTTCTAATTCAGTTGCCATATCTGCTAACTTGAATTGAGTAACTTGAAATTGATCAATAGATTTTCCAAATTGCTTCCTTTCTGCCGAGTAGCTAATTGATGCTTCTAAAGCTGCTCTTGCTCCACCCAATGAACAAGCTGCAATGTTCACCCTACCTCCATCAAGACCTTTCATTGCTATTTTAAAGCCATCTCCTTCATTCCCAACTAAGTTATCAATTGGAATTTCACAATTATCAAAATTAACCATGGATGTATGCTGACTATTCCATCCCATTTTTTTTTCTTGTTTTCCAAATGATAAACCTTTTGTTCCTTTTTCTACTAGCAGACAAGAAACCCCATTTGCTCCTTCTTCACCTGTACGGCACATGACAGCAAAAACATCACTAGTAGGACCGCCTGATATAAAACTTTTGGAACCATTTAATATATAATGACTGTTTCCTTTTTTCGAGGCACTCGTTTTTAAAGCCACAGCATCTGATCCAGAACCTGGTTCAGTTAAACAGTAACTAGACATAATTTCCATTGTAGATAATTTATTAATAAATCTTTCTTTTATAGCATCTGATCCATGCGCATCTATCATCCATGTTACCATATTGTGTATAGATATATAAGCAGCCGTTGAAACGCATCCTCTTGATAATTCTTCAAATATAATAGCAGCATCTAATCTACTTAGACCCGAACCCCCATTTGATTCATTCACATATATTGCTGCCAAACCTAGTTCAGCAGCTTTTTTTAATGTCTCTACTGGAAATATCTCGTTTTGATCCCAATCAGCAGCATAAGGCATAAGCTCAGTTTCAGAAAAACCCTTTGCCATATCTTTTATAGCTAATTGGTCTTCGTTGTATTCAAAATTCATTTTTCTACCTCTTAACTTCCATATAAAATAGATATTAAATTTAATTTGAGTTCAAGATTATTTCTGATGCTTTTTCAGCAATCATTAGTGTTGGAGCATTTGTGTTGCCAGAAGTAATGGTAGGCATAATAGACGCATCTGCAATTCTTAAACCTTCTACACCCCTAACTTTTAAATTACTATCTGTTACAGAAGAAGTGCTAGGGCCCATACCACATGTTCCTACTGGATGAAAAATTGTAGTACCAATATCACCAGCAACTTTTTTTAATTCATCTTCCGACTGAAACTGAATTCCTGGCGCATATTCTTTTGGATTATATTTATTCATTGCTGGTTGAGTGATAATTTTTCTTGCTAATTCTATAGATTGGGCTGCCACAAGTTTATCTTGTTCTTCAGACAAATAATTTGGATCAATAGACGGTGCAATTTTAGGATCTTTTGATGTAATATGGACACTTCCTCTACTCTGCGGATTTAAATTACACACACTTGCTGTAAGACCTGGAAAGTCATGAAGTGGGTCTCCGAATTTATCTAAAGATAATGGTTGCACGTGAAATTGAAGATTAGGCGTTTCATAAGATTTGTCTGACATTGCGAATATACCTAATTGACTAGGAGCCATAGACATAGGACCAGTTCTTTTTAGAGCGTATTCTAAACCTATAGCAATTTTACCTAATAAAGAATTAGCTTTTTGGTTTAGAGTTTCTGCATTTTCTAATTGATATATTACTCTTAATTGAAGATGATCTTGAAGATTTTCACCAACATTTAGGCTTTTTACTTTGGTTTCAATACCTAAATCAGAGAGCAAGTGAGGATTTCCTATACCAGACAACTCTAAAATTTTAGGTGAACCAATTGAGCCAGCAGATAATATTATTTCTTTATGTACAAAAATATCTTCAATTTTTCCATTTCTTGTAACTTCTACCCCTTTAATTATATTATTTTCTAAAATTAATTTATTCACTTCACATTTACTAATTACATGCAAATTTTTTCTATTTTTTATTGGTTTTATAAATGCCTTAACTGTATTCCATCTAAACCCAGAATTTTGATTAACTTTAAAATATGAAACTCCGAAGTTGTTGCCTTCGTTAAAATCGTCTACTTTAGGTATTCCGGCCTCTACAGTAGCTTCTTGAAAACTATCTAAAATATTCCAAGATAGTCTTTGTTGATTTACCTTCCATTCTCCACCTACACCATGAAATTTACTTTCTCCTTCATAGCTATCTTCCATATTTTTAAAGTAAGGGAGAACATCATCCCAACTCCAACCTTCATTACCCATTTGCCTCCACTGGTCATAATCATTTGCCTGTCCTCTCATATAAATCATACCATTTATTGATGAACAACCACCCATGACCTTACCTCTTGGATAATTTAAGGCTCTACCATTTAAACCTTTTTGGGAGGTTGTTTTGTATAACCAATCTGTTCTTTTGTTTCCCATGCAATATAAATAACCTACAGGAATATGAACCCAATGGTAATTGTCACTTCCTCCTGCTTCCAATAAAGCTACAGAAAACCTACCATTAGCAGACAATCGATTAGCTAGAAGGCATCCTGCTGTGCCTGCACCTACAACGATAAAATCGAATTCTTTAGACATAAATTTACCTTTTTAAAGTTCTAAATATATATATTATCAACTTTTTACTCATTCCATGAAGGCGATCTTTTATCTAAAAAAGCACTAATGCCTTCATAAGCGTCTTTTTCCATCATATTCATAGCCATAACCTCAGAAGTATATTTATAAGCCTCATCAATCGGCATCTCAACCTGCTTGTAAAAAGCCTCTTTACCAATTTTCACAGTAGATAAAGGTTTTGAAGCTATTATATTTGCAATACTTAATGTTTTCTGATGAAGTTGATCAAGAGGAACACAATGATTTATTAAACCATAATCAACTGCGTCTTTTGCACTAAGTTTTTCTCCAGTCAGAAGCATTTCCATAATTTTTTTTCTGCTAAGATTTCTGGAAACTGCTACCATCGGTGTCGAGCAAAATAAACCAATATTTACTCCAGGCGTCATAAAACTAGCCTGTTCAGATGCAACTGCTAAATCACAGCTCGCAACTAATTGACATCCTGCTGCAGCTGCAATACCACAAACTTCAGCTATAACTGGTTGGGGCAAGTTCATAATTGTTTGCATTAAATTTGAACATTCATTGAATAATTCGTTAAAAAATTTCTTATTGTTTTTATTTTTTCTTAATTCATCTAGATCATGACCAGCAGAAAATCCTGGTCCTTCAGAAGATATAATTAATACCTTTACTTTCTTTTGTGATGAAATTTGTATTAAAGAATTTGTTAGGTCTTTGATTAATTCTAAGGATAATGGGTTATGTTTTTTTCCATTAACCAACTCAATTTTAACGATGTGGTCAGTCTGATTAGTTATATTGAAAAGTTTCTGCATTTACTTTTTCCATCTTAATATAATTTTTTATGTATATATGAAACAAATTTATATTTCTGGTCAATTAATAATCTTATTTATGTTGATTGTTTTACTTAATATCTAAATACTACGAAAGAAATTACAAAAGAATTATATTTTGGAAAATAAACTTAACCATGAAGTTTTAATATTAATTTTGACTGGCACAGCTGCTCTTGCATTAGCTGTTGGTATTGGAAGGTTTAGTTATACACCAATTTTGCCTTATATGTTAGAAGAATTGAATATAAGTAAGACTAATGGAGGTTTAATAGCCTCATGGAATTTTTTTGGTTATTTATGCGGATCATTACTTTCTATTTTACCAATATTTAAGAAAAAAATTAAATTTGTTTTTTTTACATCTATTGTTGTTTCATTACTAACCACTTTATTAATGAGTTTAAGTAATGATATAATAGTTTTTATTGCTATTCGATTTTTTGCCGGCGTGTCTAGTGCTTTTGTTTTAATTTTTGGTACAGCTTTAATTCTTCCGTCTCTGCAATCACTTGGGAAAAAATCGCTAAGTACTTCCCATTTTATGGGTGTTGGTTTTGGAATTGTCTTATCTTCGATTTTAGTATCTCTTTTAGGAAATTTTGGATTTGCTTGGAATGATTTATGGATTGGAGTTACTATTTTATCAATGGTATTAGCGATACCCATTTTTATTTATACCCCTAATGAAACTGGTGTGGATACAACAATAATCAAATCTGAAACAAGTAACAATGTAAGTTTTAGTTTAATTACTTTATCCTACGGCCTTTACGGTTTTGGATATGTGATTTTAGGTACTTTTATATCAGCTATGGCAAGAGAAACTGTTGGTTTAGAGACAACTGAAACATATGTTTGGCTTTTAGTAGGTCTAGCTGGTATTCCAATGGTAATATTGTGGCCTTGGTTTGGTAAAAAAATTGGAAACGACATAGCCCTTTTCTTAGCCTGTGCGATTATGGGTTTCGGTATATTAATGCCCGTAATAATAGAAGATAAGTTTGGAATTATTTTAGCATCTATTCTATTGGGTTCGACTTTTATTCCAATAACTGCTTTAGCCTTGTTGGAGGGACAAACTAGATATAATGGATCAATCAGAGTTTCAACAGCTATACTCACATCATCTTTTGGTGTGGGTCAAATGATTGGGCCTTATTTTGGGGGCGTAATTATAGATTTATTTTTTTCTTATAAAATAGCTCTGTCGATATCATCTGTTTCACTATTTATTGCATCATTTTTGATGATTAACCCCGTAAGATATATACCCAGTAAGTTTACAAATATTCCTTAAGTATTTGAGCACCCAATTTAGCAACAGGTTCAGCTTGTTCTCCAACCTCATAACCATTATTACCTGCATTATTACCGTCAATTACTCTCTTAGCTATACCTTGTAAAATTCCAGTGAATCTAAAACTATTAAATGCTAATAAATATTTCCAATATTTAGGCTTATCTAAGCCAGTAATATTTAAATAAGTATCTAAAATATTTTCTTCAGCTGGTATTCCTGATTTTACTAATAATTTGTCGTCACGACCTATACCTGCAATAGGCCAATCTTTTTCAAATTTTAACATTAGTGTCCAATAGGATAAATCAATGAAAGGTATTGATAATGTGGACAACTCCCAATCTAATAATCCTATGACTTTTTCAAATTCATTATTTATTTTTAATATCATATTATCTAAGCGAAAGTCGCCATGTAATAAACATGGTGGGAGCATACCTATTTCTTCTGGAATATTTTTAGGAATATTTTCTATCAAATATTCCATGCTTTCAATATTTTTAGTTTGTGAAGCTCTATATTGTTTTATCCATAAGTTAATTTGTCTTTCTAGATATCCTTCAGGTCTACCAAATTTTTCAAGGCCAAATTCTTTTAAATTTAGTGATGCTAATTCTGCTAAAATTTTTATCTTATTACTATAAATTTTATCTCGTTGGTCCACTTCATAATTCGGCAGGAGTGGGTCAATTTCATTGTTACCTTCTAAATACTCCATTATATAAAATTCACTGCCTATTAAATCTTTTTCTTGACAATAACCAAACATTTTAGGAACTGGTATAGTTGAAGCCTCTAAAGAAGACATCACTTTAAATTCACGATCAATACGATGCGCTCCAGGTAATAATTTACCCGTTGGTTTAGACCTCAATACAAAATTTTTATGTTCAGATTTTAACAAATAAGTAGGGTTAGATTGACCTGCTTCAAATTTTTTTATGGACAAAATATCTGCTTCTATTGTTGTATTTTTTTTGATCCAATGGTTTAATATATTAATATTTTTTTTAACCAACATTTTGAAATATTTATTCTCATATAAATTTTTAAAAGTATAACTTAATTTTTTTTATATTGTAATTTTATTAATGAATGATCCACTTGATACAATTTTAATTACTGGAGCAAGTAGAGGACTTGGTGCTAATTTTGCTAAAGTTCTTGCGAATGACGGATTTAGAATTATAGGAATTGGAAGAAATAAAATTAATCTTGAAAAAGTAATTTCTAATCTACCCAATCAACAATTGAATCACTATTTCTTTGAACTTGATATTACAGACCAGAATTGCGTAAATAAACAATTATCTGATTTAAATCTATATGGTTTGATTAATAATGCAGGCATTGCTAATACCAAATTATTGCATAAAGAAACGTATTCAGAATTATCTAATATTATTGATACAAATTTACTCGGATCATTAAACGTCTCAAATGCTGTTATTCCAAAAATGATTATTAATAAAAGAGGTAAAATCATTAATATAGCATCAACGCTTGGCTACAGACCATTGGCATATGTCGGTGCTTATTCTGCTACCAAAGCAGCTTTGATTCAAGTTACTAAATCTCAGTCAATTGAATTAGCTAGATATAATATTTGTGTTAATGCACTTGCACCTGGATATATTTTGACTGATATCAATAGAGATCAACTTGAAGGTGAAACTGGTGACTTGTTAAAAAAGAAAATTCCTCTCAAAAGGTTTGCCACTGTTGATGAATTAGATACAATTATTTCTATGTTACTAAATACTAATAATACTTATATGACCGGCGCCGTAGTGGCTGTGGATGGTGGACTTAGCACAGGTCTCTAACTTTTAGGTGATTTATATGGATTTTTATTTACCAGATAATATTGATAAACTAAGAATTAAAACACGTAATTTTGTAGATAAGAATATTATTCCACTTGAATCCGTTCCTTCTTCATATGATAAACATGAAAATATTAATGAAAGTTTATTAAATGAAATGAGAGATAAAGTTAAGTTAGAAGGTCTATGGTCTCCCCAAATGCCCAAGTCTAGATCTGGGTTAGGTTTAGGACCTATTGGAATGACAGCGCTCTATGAAGAAATGAATAGATCTATTTTTGGACCAGTATGCTTTAATTGTGCTGCTCCAGATGATGGTAATATGTATATATTAAATAAGATTGCAACTGAAGAGCAGAAAGTTGAGTGGCTTGACCCTATTATTAATGGTGATGTAAGATCTTCTTTAGCCATGACTGAGCCACCTCCTGGTGGAGGATCCGATCCTTCAATGATTAAAACCGAGGCCACTTATCAAAATGGTAAATGGTTAATTAATGGCCTCAAATGGTATATCACAGGTGCCGGTGTTGCCTCTCATTTTATACTTTTAGCTAAAACTAAAGATGGTTTAACAGCTTTTCTATATCATAAAGATCAACCAGGTTGGAATATTAAAAGGCGAATTCCTATAATGGGTCCTGAAGAACATGGTGGTCATTGTGAAATAGAGTTTAATGGCCTTCAAATCCCCGATAAAAATAGGTTAGGTGATGTTGGTAAAGGACTTAAAATTGTCCAAATTAGATTAGGCCTAGCTCGTTTAACACATTGTATGAGATGGATTGGTCTTTCCAGACGAAGTTTGGAAATTGCCTTAGATTATGTGTCTCATAGAGAAGGATTTGGTATAAAACTTTCTGATAGAGAGTCAGTTCAAATTAAACTTGGTAGAGCTGCTATGGATATTGATATTGCTCGGCTTCTTGTAATGAGAGCAGCGTGGAAAATTGAAAATGGTAGTAAATCTAGACAGGATGTTTCTATGGCTAAAATTCACGTTGCAGAAACACTGAATAATGTATCAGATACTGCTATCCAGCTTAATGGTGCTAAAGGATATAGCAAAGATATCATTTTAGAATGGATATATAGATATGCTAGGCAGGCTAAGTTAGTAGATGGTGCATCGGAGGTTCATCAAATGATTATAAATAGATTTTTTAATAATGAAAAATCAAATTTTTGGCATTGGGGTATAGGACACGACGTTTAATATTATAATATCTCGTCTATATTATTTAATGATTTTACAATTGCGCTTGGTTTACCTGGTAATTTTTCTAATATACCCTCAAATCTATTAACCCAAATTGTTTTGAAACCGTAATTAGCTGCTGCATGCATATCCCACGCGTTGCTTGAAAAAAATGCTACCTTGTCTTTTTGTATATTAGTTTTCTTTTCTACAAGATCATAGACCTCGCTTGAGGGTTTATAAATTTTACATTCCTCTACAGATATTACTGCATCTAATAAATTTTCTATATTGGCATTTTTAACAGCACTATCTAGCATTTGCATACTTCCATTTGAAAGTATACCAGTTTTATATTTTTTATCTCTAAGTTTCTCTAACACTTCTTTTACTTCTGGATACGCTTCTAACTTTAAATATAATTCTAATAATTCATCTCTTAATTTTTTATTTTTAAGATTTAATACCTCCATTGCATAATCTAATGCGTTACCTGTTATTTCCCAAAAATCAACATACTCATTCATTGAATTTCTTAACCAAGTATATTCAACTTGTCTTAATCTCCACAAATTAGCCAAGTCTTGCCATTTGTCCCCTACATCCAAAGATAGTTCTCTGCAAGCAGCATTAACGTCAAACAATGTCCCATATGCATCGAAAATGCATGCTTTTGTATTATTCATTTAATTTTCTTTCTCATTTAAATATTCATAAAAGCTTTTATCGTTATTTTTTTTCCAATTAATATATTTGATATTATTAATTCGCCTTATCGCAAACATCCTTGCTATTTTTAAATTTTTATTCTTTAAAGATTTTATTTGGTATTTTATATAAGCTAAATTTATTTTATGCGAGAAACCATCCTCTTTTGTCACTGATTTTTTTTGCAAATTTAACTTATAATATCCTCCATTTATCATACTGATCTTTGTATTAAGTTCATTTAAAATGCAAGCAGTATTATAAACATCTTGGCTTCTTATTTCCTCAAATTTTTTCTGATTATTTCTATTTATAAATGGATGAAAACTGCACGGTATATTCCCTATATCATTTAAATCAAGATATCCTTGCCTTTTGCCTTCAAAATGTTTTATTAGAATATTGTTTTCGTCATATACTCTGGTAGGGGCGAACGCTACACCATTTTTTTTAACTAATTCTAACATTTTTCCTAAATAATTTTCTGACCATTCATCATCCGCATCTAGATAACCAACAAACTCACCTTTTGACTTATTTACACCATAATTTCTAGCATTACCTGGACCAGTTTTAATCCCATTTGTTTTTATTATTTTAATCGTTAATCCTTTTTTTAACTTTGGGATTATTTTATTATAATTTTTGCCATCATCTACTATTATTATTATTTCTACTTTGAAAGTATCAAAGTTTAATTTTTGATTATTTATAGAATTTATAGCTCTTGAAAGAGTTTTTTTTGCGTTATAGACTGGAATTATTACTGATAGGTTTATTTTCATTTGATTTCGTACAATTTTTGTTATTATTAACTTTAATTGTTAATAGTGCAAAACTTTTTTAATAGGATTTTTCCTAATGAAACCTTTGGTAATCCACCCTAATAATTGGGCTGACTATTCACTTATCGATAGTGGCAATGGAAAAAAACTTGAAAAATTTGGCCCATATACCTTTTCTAGACCTGAGCCACAAGCCATATGGACGCCAAGATTAAAAGCTAAAGTATGGGAAAATTCATCAGGATCATTTCTAAGTTCATCATCATCAGAAAATGAAGATCCAAAAGGCAAGTGGGTTATAAAGAATAACATTCCAGATAAATGGGAAATGTCCTTTGATAGTCTAAAATTTTTTGCCAGCCCTACCCCATTTAGACATCTAGGATTTTTTCCAGATCAGTCACCTCATTGGATTTGGGCAGCTCAAAAAATTAATCAATTTATATCTATTTTGAATCATAAAAATCATCCAAAAATTCTAAATTTATTCGGTTATTCTGGCCTAGCATCCTTGCATGCGGCCTCATGTGGCGCTTCTGTTACACATGTTGATGCAAGTAAAAAAGCCATTAATTACGCTTTTGAAAACCGAAACCTTTCATCATTCCAAGAATTACCCATTAAATTCATTACTGAAGATGCTGTAAAATTTGTAAATAGAGAAATCAGAAGAGGCAACAAATATGATGGTATTATTTTAGATCCCCCTAAATATGGAAGAGGGCCAAATGGAGAAAAATGGGACTTGTTCAATGATCTTCCTCCATTATTAAAATCCCTTCCACAAATTTTGTCTAACAATCCAATCTTTATAATTCTTAATAGTTACGCAATAAGGTCTAGCCATATTTCTTTACATTATGGCTTAAGTGAAGTGATGAAGAATTATTCTGGCAATGTAGAGTCAGGCGAAATATCTATAGTCGAAGATCAGGTTAATCCTCGTCAAATTAGTACCGCTATTTTTGCAAGATGGGAAAAAGGACATATTACTTAGGATTTTTCCTAATTGATTCATACAGCGCTACTCCAGTTGAAACAGCTAAATTCAAGCTGTCTGAGCGACCTAACATTGGCAATTTTATTAATTGATCACAAGCCTTCAAAATGTTACTTGACAATCCTTGTTGTTCGTTGCCCATAACTAAAACAAATGGTAATTGCCAATTTGTTTTAGTGTAATCATTTGCATTAATTAGAGATGTTCCAATAAGACTAATTTTATGGCTTGACTTCCACTTAAGAAAATTTTCGCTGCTAGATACTATTATATTAACATTGAAAATTGCACCCATGCTAGCTCTAACTGATTCATAAGAGAATGGGTCTGTACACTCATCTAATAAAATACAATCCGAAGCACCGACTGCATCCATTGTTCTTAAAATAGTACCTAGATTACCAGGATCTCTTACATTTTCTAAGGCGACAAACGTTTTATCTTTTATTATACTAGGTAAATCATTCCATTTTTGATAAATAACACATAAAATATTTTGTGGGTTTTCTTTATGAGATATTTTGGAAAGTATTTCAGAAGTTACCCCTATGACATCTGCACCTAAACACAATACATCGTTAATTAAGTTTTCAATTAAATAAGTATCTATATTTTGGCTGTCATATAAAAGGTATCTTACCTCCCAACCATTTTCTGCAGCCTCTCTACATACTCTAATACCTTCTGCAACAAATAATTTATGTTCTCTTCTGTATTTACGATGATGTAAACTATTAATTAATCTAACTTTATCATTAGTTAAACTAGTAATCTGATATCTATTACCAATACCAGCCAATTTTATTCTTGCACTAATTTAGATTTGGCAGCATTTTTAATAGAAGTAATAAGAGAAGATAAACCATTTTTTCTTGTTGGAGACAAGTGCTCATCTAAACCTATCTTTTCAAGAAAATTTATATTTGTATCTATTATTTCTTGTGGTTTTTTTCCAGAAAAAACTTTAAGCATTAACGCTATTAGCCCCTGAACAATAGCAGCATCACTGCTTGCAACAAATGTAATAGTTCCGTTAGAATTGAAAAAGTTACTGAAATACACAACTGACTGGCAACCCTTAAGTTTGTTAACATCTATTTTTAAACTTTCATCCATTTTGGGGACACTCCTGCCTAAATCGATTAAATATTGATATTTATCTTCCCACGATTCAAAATAAGAAAAGTCTTCAATTAATTCATTTACTTCTTTATTAAAACTCATTCAAAACTCACTATGATTAGTTAAATTAATTAAACTTTTATGATAAACAAATCAAGAAGGTTTATATAAACAACGTATTTTAAAGTAAATTATGATATTGTAATTTAATGAAAATTAGAATAATTTTACGCTGGGGATATTAAAATGTTATCACTCAGTAATACAAATGAAAAATATATAATACCAAGCAGTCCAGTAGTTCTTCTTACACTAGTTTTTATTACCTTAATTAGAATATATACTTTATTTGTATCTCCCCTAGAGTTGTCTGTAGATGAAGCTCAATACTGGCATTGGTCTCAAAATCTAGATTTTGGCTATTTTACAAAACCACCCTTCATAGCTTGGACAATAGGATTATCAACAAAAATATTTGGAAATGAAGAATGGGCAGTAAGGCTATTATCCCCAATAATTCATTTCTTTATCTCAATAATTTTGTGGATAACAACTCAGTTTGCTTTTGGATTAAAAGCAGGCCGTATTGCAGCTTTATTATGGATATTTACACCTGCGGCCTCATTAGGAAGTTTTATTATTTCAACTGACACTCCTTTGTTGTTATTTTGGTCGTTAGCTATATTATTTATTTTTAAGATATTTAAAGACGACTCTTATATCTCAGCTTCATTTGCAGGAGCAAGTCTTGGACTAGCTTTCTTATCTAAGTATGCTGCTTTGTACTTCTATGTTTTACTAATTTTATGGTGGGTAATTTATGACAGAGGTATAACGTTAACTTTAAAAAAACTTCTACTTGTTCTAATTTTAAGCTTCGTTGTAGCCACCCCAAACTTATATTGGAATTACTCTAATGACTTTGTAACTGCAAGTCATACTATATCAAATGCTAATCTTTCAAAAATTATTATTAATTATGCTAATGTAATTGATTTTTTATCATCACAGTTATTAGTATTCGGACCCATAATTTTTTTATTATATTTATTCGTAATTTTTAATAGTTTTTTTAAAGACCAAAAGCTCGCTCTTTTAGGCATGCTTTCTCTGCCAATTATAACTTTAATAATAATACAAAGCTTTTTAAAGATAGCTAACCCGAATTGGGCAGTCACAGCATATATTAGTGCGACATTAATGATTAGCGCTTATGCGATTACACAAAGACATAAGATATTAAGAATATTAACTAAATTTGGGTTGTTTGTAAATTTTATACTATCTTTGTTAATTTTAAAAGTCACTCTAACTGGAAATTTTTACCCTATAAACTTAAAATCAGATCCTTTGAGAAAAAACTTAGGCTTTGAATTACTTTCTACAGAAATTAAAAAAACTTTTTATAATAATGAAATATCTAAATTAGTTTTTTTTAACAGAGGTGAAATTACAAGATTTAATTACTATTTAAATAAAATTGATAATAAATTTAAAAACAAAATATTTTTTAAGACAAAAAGTATCTCATCAGGAAACTTCTACGAACGAAATTATAATTATGACAAAACAAAACATAAAAAAGATGAAAAAATCATGATCATAAGTCGAAATTTAAATATTGCAAATGACTTTACAAACCTTACTGACATAAAATTTATCCGTAAAATATCTACAGATACAATAAAAGATCTTAAAAGAACTTACTATCTTTTTGAAGGTAAAGTTAAATAAAAATCATTTTCTGTTAAATTTTTGAAACACACTTAATGTCTCTGTACTTACATGGTGCTCAAGACCTTCAGCATCATTTTTTGCAACATCTTCATTGACACCAATTTTTAATAAGAAGTTATAAACTATTTCATGCCGTTTTTTGCAGTAATCAGCTAATAATTGACCCTTCTCGGTTAAAAATATAGATCTATAGGGTTTACTTTCAACCAAACCCTCTCTCACTAAACGTCTTATTACACTATTTACAGTTGGTCCAGTTACTCCAAAATGCTTCGCTAAGTCGACAGCCCTAGCTTCACCAGTTTCTTTAATCAAATCCGCTATCATTTCTGTGTAATCTTCAGCAGTTTCAGTGTTCCTTGCGCTCCTAACTTGAGCAAACCTATCAGAATTAATTTCGAATTCATTATTCATAACTAAATTTCCAAAATTAACTTATGCTAATATTTATTTTACTTTTTTTCAAACTATTATGTTATTTCTTTTTGTAAATTGTTTTGATCAAATACTTGTGCTAAAAATTATTAAAATTATGGGATAATATAATGGATAATAATAAAAAATTAAGAATAGACTCAGAAGTTTTAAAAAAACTTTTAACCCACCTTCAAAACAGAACTGATGTACAAAATATTGACTTAATGAACCTTAGTGGGTTTTGTAGAAACTGTCTTTCCAGATGGTATACTGAAGCAGCTCATGAAAACGGAGTTCAACTTAATAAAGACGATGCTAAAGAAATAGTATATGGAATGCCTCATTTAGTTTGGAAAGAAAAATACCAAACAGAAGCTAGTGAAAAACAAAAAAACGACTTTAAGAATAAAGAAACAAAAGCACATTAAAATGAATAATGAACAAAACAATGAAATTAGTGAAATTAAATCCAAAGATAATCAGCTTAAAAGTTTTATAGAAAAAATTAAGAAGTTAGAAGAAGAAAAAATTAAAATTCTTGCAGATATTGAGGAAGTTTATTCTGAGGCTAAAAGTTCAGGCTATGAACCAAAAATTATGCGTAAAGTTCTTACAATTCGAAAGATAGACACTGATGACAAATTAGAACAAGAAGCTTTATTAGATACTTATAAAAATGCTTTAGGTATATTTTAAAAAATGATTAATCACTTTGGAGATAGGCTTGTTACAAAGATTAGAAACTCAAAGTCTTTTTTGTGTTTAGGTATTGACCCTCATTTAAACTTAATTCCTAAACTTTTTGATATATCGACTAACTCTTCGAATATTGTTGGAAAAGTTGAAAAATTTTGTTTTTCACTTTTAGATGTTGCTAATGGATTAGTGCCAGCAATAAAACTTCAAATAGCATTATTTGAACAACTTGGTCCAGACGGTATGAGGCTACTTTCGAAGTTATGTAAATACGCTCAGTCTAAAAAATATTTAGTAATTATGGATGCAAAAAGAGGTGATATAGGAAGTACTAGTCAAGCATATGCAAATTCTTATTTAGGAAAAGATGCTCCATTTCCGAGCGATGCCCTAACTGTTAATCCATGGTTAGGTATTGATAGTTTAGAACCTTTCTTTAAAAAAGCTTATGAGACAGGTAGTGGACTATTTATTTTAGTACATACAAGTAATAAAGGCTCTAAAGATATTCAAGAAATACCACTTGCAACTGGCATTAAGTGCTATGAGCATCTTGCCAATATATTAAAACCTTTTGTAGAAAAATTCAGAGGTTCATTAGGTTTATCATCAATTGGAGTTGTGTCTGGTGCTACGTTTAGAGAAGAGGCTCTAGAATTAAGAAAGTTATTACCAATTGCTCCATTTTTAATTCCTGGTTATGGTGCTCAAGGTGCATCCGCGAATGATGCATGTGCAGCATTACTTCAAGATACTAAGTACTTAAACCTTCTAAACTTTGGCTTAATTAATGCCTCTAGAAGTATTTTATTTCCTGAACAGGCTTATTTAGCTAATAATATTGAAGAGTGGCAAATAATTGTATTGTCTAAAATAAATTCTACAAATAATGAACTAATAAATATTAATAATTAAATGAGATATTTTTATGATTAAATTAAATAATAACCTAAATGCTCTAGGCTATAAAAGTAAAATTCCAGAATTCCCTGATAAAAGTATTCTAGAAAAAGTTAAAAATCCGAAAATTGGTTTAGATTATAATATAAGATTTATATGCCCAGAGTTCACTTCAATATGTCCAGTGACATCCCAACCTGATTTTGCGCATATAGTAATTGATTATGTTCCTAATAAATTAATAGTAGAGAGCAAATCTTTTAAATTATACCTTTTAGGGTATAGAAACCATGCTGCATTTCATGAAGATTGTACAATTTCAATTGCTCAAGATATTGTTGATTTATTGTTACCTCAATGGTTAAGAATTGGTGGTTACTGGTACCCAAGAGGTGGTATTCCGATTGATGTATTTTGGCAAACAAGTGAAAAGCCTAAAAATTTATTTATACCTGATCATTCTGTGGCAAATTATAGGGGTAGGGGCTAATTAATTATTTATTAGACTAAATTAATAATTGTGTATATACACACACAATGAACAATATCTTTTCTTGTCATTGTATAAGTTTTCGTAAATCTAGTAATAGTTTAACTAAAGAACATGATACTGCTCTCGCTAAATTTGAGCTTAAAATTATTCAATTTAGTACTTTACGAAATATTCAAAAATTGGAAAGAACAAATATTTCTGATTTATCATATCTGCTAAAACTAGATCGAACCACTGTCCTTCGTAATATTGAAAAATTGATAGAAATGGACCTTGTTTCTTTTAAATGCAAGAATAATAATAAAATAAAAGCAGTTAGCTTAAACACTGTTGGTAAAAGTAAACTCAAAGAAGCCACTATCATTTGCGAAAAAACTCAATACAAATATACTAAAGCTTTAGGTATAAAAAATTATGAAGAGTTTGAAACTCTAATTACTTAATTAACTGAAATTAATTTTTAATTTGGAATAAAAATGGAAATAAAAAAAGTAGATTGGCAAGTTGTTATACTGGTATGTTCCATTATAATTGCAATGATTATGGGTGTAAGACAAGCTCTTGGGTTGTTTTTAGAGCCAATAAGTTCCTTTATGAATGACGGAAAAGAATTTTTTTCATTCGCAATTGGTATTCAGGCAATGGTCTGGGGGTTAGTAACGTTTGTTCTTGGTATTTTCATTGATAAATTTGGCCCTCAAAAAGTATTAGCTTTCGGAATAGTTTGTTTTGCTTCTGGAATTTTTTTTATGAGCAACCCTACCTCAGAAATTAAATTATTTTCAGGAACTACGCTAATGGGGTTTGGTCTTGGTGGAGCAGGAATGGCTACTATTGTCAGTATAGCAGGTAAAGTAGCCCCAGTGAATAAGCGTTCAATTGCAATGGGATTAGTTGCCGCTGCAGGGTCATTTGGGCAATTTGCTGTAGTAATACCAACAATGTGGATGAATAAAGAATTTGGATGGCAAATAAGTTTACTTGTTTTAGCTACAATATCTATTTGTCTTTTAACCCTTTTACCTCTTTTGAGTGATCCAAATAAGTCTATGGCGAAGGATCAATCTTTTCAAGATGGATTAAAAGATACTATTAAATTTTCTCTTAAAGAAAGAAATTATTTACTATTAATTATAGGCTTTTTTGTATGTGGTTTTCATGTAACTTTTATAGCATTGCATTTACCAACTGATTTAGTATCAAAAGGTATTTCTGTCGAAGTTGCTGGTTGGTCTTTAGCAATCATAGGTGTGACTAATATTTTAGGAACTTTAGGGTTTGGTTGGCTGGGAGGAAAAATTAAGAAACCTATGCCATTGTCAATAATATATTTATTTAGATCATTATCTATCACCATATTTGTATTGTCTCCTCCATCTCCAATAATAGCTATTTTATTTGGGGCTCTAATTGGTGTTTTTTGGCTAGCAACTGTACCAATGACAAATGCTATTATTCTTTCGTTCATAGGCCCTAAATATTTAGCGACTTTATCAGGTATTTGTTTTATTTGTCATCAATTAGGAGCTGTTTTAGGGGCGTGGCTAGGTGGTAGATTTTTTGATATCTACGGCAACTATGAAAATATGTGGTGGTTGAGCGTTGCTTTAGGTATTTTAGCATTTATTCTAACAATCACAGTTAAAGAAGAACCTTTTTCAGTAAATTCAGAATTAAAAGAAGTGAGTTAAACGCTTAATTCTCTGATGTCTTTATATTCTTCTAAACACTCTGGATTAGCTAAAGCCGTTTGGTTATTAATCTTTTTGTTATGAATTAAATCCCTTACGGCTAACTCTGCTATTTTGCCTGATTTTGTTCTAGGTATATCATTAACTACAACGATCTTCTCAGGAACGTGCCTTGGTGACGCACCCATTTTAATTTTATTTTTAATTTTATTAATTAAGACTTCAGTCAAATTAGCATTTGGTTTGAGCCTTACAAAAAGTACTACTCTTGTATCACCTTGCCAGATTTGTCCTACCACTAAGCTTTCAAGAACTTCTTCTATCTGCTCAACTTGCCTGTATATTTCAGCTGTTCCAATACGAACCCCCCCAGGATTTAAGGTTGCGTCGGATCTCCCAAAAATTATAAAACCGTCATTTTCAGTCTTAGCAATATAATCACCATGGCACCATACATTTGGGTATTTGTTAAAATAAGCATTGTGATATTTTTCATTTTTTTCGTCTTTCCAAAAAAATAGTGGCATAGTAGGAAAAGTCTGTGTGCAAACCAGTTCTCCTTTCTCATTTTTTATGGGTTCTCCATTCTCATCATAAACATGAACATCCATACCTAAAATAGATCCTTGTATTTCGCCTCTTCTAACTACTGATATTGGATTTCCTCCTATAAAACAACCTACTATATCCGTTCCTCCAGACAAGCTGGCAACCAAAACGTCTGTTTTTACACACTTATATATGTAATCAAAACTTTCATGGATTAATGGAGATCCTGTTGAACCAATTATTTCTAAATCACTTAAATTATATTTGTCAATAATATTAACATTTTCTTTACTTAGAGCATCAATATATTTTGCTGAAACTCCCATGAAATTTATTTTTTCACAATCAACATAATCCCATAAAATTTCTGCATTAGGAAAAAAAGGTGAGCCATCATATAAATAAATTGTAGATTTTAGTAATAGTCCTGAAACTAACCAATTCCACATCATCCAACCGCAAGTGGTAAAATAGAAAACTTTACTATTTTTCTTTGCATTTGAATGAAGCCCCATTTCAACTAAATGTTTTAAGAGAACACCACCATTGGAGTGAACAATACATTTTGGCTTACCAGTAGTACCACTAGAAAACATAATATATAATGGATCATCAAAACTGAGAGCTAAAAAAAACATTTCTTTACTAAAATATTTTTCTTGGACCTCATGATAATTTACAAATTTATTAGAAACATATTGTGTTTTTATACCAAGAAGTGGAGCTATTACAACCCTTTGAAGTGATGGCAATAATTTAACAATATCTAACACTTTATTAGTTATGTTAACTTCTTTACCATAATACCAATAACCATCAGTAGTAAGTAAAATTTTTGGTTCTATTTGACCAAATCTATCTAAGACACCATCTACACCAAAATCAGGTGATGCAGAGGAAAATATTGCGCCTATAGATGAAGTTGCAAGCATCATTATCACAGTTTCTGGCATGTTTGGCATATAAGCAGCAACCCTATCTCCTTTAACAACACCTTCTTCTTTCAAAAAATTTGCTAGAGCTGAAGCTTGTGTTTTAATATCTTTCCAAGAAACCTCTTTTCTAATTTTATTCTCAGACTTAAAAACAATTGCAGTACCAGAAACATCCCCTGAAAGCATATTTTCTGCATAATTTAGTTTACCTTTGGGAAAAAATTTACTTCCTGGCATATGATTTATTGGTTCAATGTATGGTTCTGTTCCCTTAGAGCCAATAACTTCAAAAAAATCCCAAATAGATGACCAAAAATCACTTTTGTTTTTTACTGACCAATTATGTAAATCAGAAAAACTTATTAGAACTAGATTATATTTCTTGTTGATTACTTTGATAAATTTAGACATCTGCGAAGAGTTTATTTTTTCATCAGATGGTGTCCACATTACTGGATTTGATATTATATCTTTTTCCATAACCTATTTGCTCAAATATTAACTATAATTTTTGAAACACTTTTCTGCAAAAATTGCCATATTGTAATCTAATTCAGAAACACCTCCAACATCATGAGTTGTAAGAGTGATTGTAACTTTATTATAAACATTTTCCCATTCAGGGTGATGATTTATTTGTTCTGCTTTCATTGCAATAGAGGTCATAAAAGAAAAAGCTTGTTTAAAATCAGAAAATTTGAAAATTTTGACAAATGCCTCTCTTCCATCGTTAGTTTTTTCCCAGCCATCAATTTCTACAAATTTTTTAATTATATCTTTACATTCCATTTCCAAAATCCTTCCTATTAATTATCTCTCTTAATGATTTCATGTTTGACGCGTAAGCTAAAAGTAACCTTAAAACATAATCTATTCTATCATCTAACCAATCAGGTATATTATCTCCATGCTTTCCAGGATTAAATTCTTCTACGTTTCTAATAATGATGTTCTCTGGTATCCACATTATGTGTGTGTTTTTGTAAGAAGACATTCTTAATTCTGATATTGGATAAGCACCACCATTTCCACTACTGACTGATACTATTAAACCAGGTTTATGAGCAAATTCACCATTACCACATAATAAAAATATATTTTTTGCGGCAGGCGTTGCCATTCCACCATATTCAGGCACAACCAAAATAAAACCATCTGATTTTTTTAAATTATCTGATATTAAATTCCATGTATCACCCCAAATACCATTTCCGTCTTTTTTATCAGGTGACCAGAGAGGTAATGACTTATCAGCTAAGTCTAAATCATACATATCCAAATCTGACTTAATATTTAATAAATTATTATGTAGGATATCTAAAATTTTCTTTGACTGCGAATTAGTTCTATGACTAGCAGAAATAATTGAAATTTTCATAGTAAACTTCCAAAAAGTTAATTATTCTATTGAACAAATATAATCATTAACATACTAAATTTTATTTTTAAAGATTAGATCAAAACTATGAAAGAAATAGAAATTATAAAACCAGATGATTGGCATGTTCATTTCAGAGATGATGACATTCTAAAAGCCGTTATTCCCGAAACAACAAGACATTTTGCAAGATCAATAGTTATGCCTAATTTGACACCACCTATATTAAATGGAAAGCAAGCGATTAAATATAAAGAAAGAATAAAAAATGCTATTCCAAAAGCTCATAATTTCGAACCCTTAATGACAATATATTTGACAGAAAATACAGACAAATTTGAACTTTGTAAATCATATCAAGAAGAACTTGTTTTTGCCGCAAAACTTTATCCTGCTGGAGCAACTACAAACTCTGATTCAGGTGTTAAAGATATTAAGAAAATTATGCCTGTACTAGAGACAATGTCAGAGGTTGGCATGCCACTTCTGATTCATGGAGAAGTAACACATAAAGAGGTTGATATTTTTGATAGAGAAAAAGTTTTTATTGATCAGAACCTTGATTTTATTTGTAAAGAATTACCAGAACTTAAAATTACTCTAGAGCATATCACTACAAAAGAAGCAACAGAATATGTATATGAAGGTAACGAAAATCTAGTCGCGTCAATAACACCCCATCATCTAGCCTTAAATAGAAATTCTATTTTTGTTGGCGGTATTAAACCTCATAACTATTGTTTACCAATTTTAAAAAGAGAAAAACATAGAAAGGCTTTAATTAAAGTTGCCACAAATGGTAGTAAAAAGTTTTTTTTAGGTACTGACACTGCACCCCATTTCGCTTCAGATAAAGAAAATTGTTGTGGATGTGCAGGTATATTTAATGCATCGTACTGTATTTCTATCTTAACTCAAATATTTGAGGACGCAAAATCTTTAAAAAACCTAGAGAGTTTCATTAGTATAAATGGGGCATCTCATTATCAACTCCCATCCAATAGTACGAAAATAAAAATTATAAAGAAGGATTATCCTATAAAATTTAAAAAATTTATTCTTGTTGGTTCTGAAAAAATAATGATATTTAATCCTGGTTTTAAAACTTTTTGGGAAGTAAAAAACTAAATTAAATTTCTTATTTTATTTATTTCTTTTAAAAGATTTTTACATAATTTATTATAAATTTTAACATTAAATACAAGGATCATTATGAAAATAGGAATAATATCTGGCGGGTTTGATCCAATTCATTCTGGTCATTTGGCATATATAAGTGAAGCAAGAAGAAATTGTGATTTTCTTTTAGTTGGGGTTAATTCTGATGAATGGCTTACAAGAAAAAAAGGAAAACCTTTTATACCTTTTGAAGAAAGAATTAAAATATTACAATCGATTTCTGATGTAACCTATGCAACACCCTTTAATGATGATGACAATTCTGCATCTAGGCTGATAGTTAAGGCTGCGAATATGTTTCCGAATGATAAACTCATCTTTATGAATGGCGGTGACAGAAACAAATCTAATATAACTGAAATGAGTTCAAACCTCATTTCCAATTTAGAAGTAGAATTTATGTTCTCTGTTGGTGGCGAACAAAAACTTAATGCAAGTTCAAAAATTCTAGAAGAATGGAAATTTCCAACAGTAAAAAGGAACTGGGGATCATATAGAATTCTCGATAAACAAAAAAACTGGGCAGTAAAAGAATTAATTTTAGAACCAGGGAAAAGTTTAAGTGACCAAAGACATTCATTTCGGTCAGAACATTGGCATATTGTAGAAGGACTTGTTAGTATAGATATCGAACATGTTAATGGTACAAAAGAAACGATAGTAATTGGTCCAAAAGAAAGCGGTGATATACCTGAAATGACTTGGCATAGAGCATATAATAAAACAAACAACCCTGCAAAAGTTATTGAGACTTGGTTTGGAGAAAAACTAACAGAAGATGACATAGAAAGACGTAATTCTAATTATTAGTAATCTAAAATTATCATGCAATGGTTTAAAATGTTATATCATCATAATATAAAAAATATAATAGTTCACTGTTCTGATACTCCAGATGAAAAGAATTTAACTGCATCAGACATTCACTTAATGCACCTTGGTTTTGGATGGGACGGTATCGGATATCATAAAATAATATTAAAAAATGGAAATATAGAAAATGGACGGCCTTTATTCTGGCAAGGAGCACATACATATGGACTTAACAAACAGAGTTTAGGTATTTGCTTAATTGGAAGACAAAAATTTGAAGCGCAACAATTCTTATCTCTTAAAACCCTTTTATTAAAATGGAAATCAGATTATCCAAATGCCATTATATTGGGGCATAGAGACGCTATAGACACAAAAAAAACTTGTCCTAATTTTGACGTAAGGGAATGGTGTAAAGAAGAAAATATTATTTAATGGGCCATCAAGTTACAATAATTGAGAATTTTGTACCCCTATTACAAAAAAGAAATAAATTAATAACTATAGAAACAGAATGTATTTTTGGAGAAAAATTTACTATTCTTGAGAAAAATAAAAAATGGTGTTTTGGATTTTTAAATGATGATAAATACCATGGATGGCTGAAATTAAGTAGCACTGGGGATATGGAGAAACCAAATTATTTTGTATCTGTTCCTAAAACTATAATTTTAAAAAAACCCGAAATTAAGTCAATACCAATAGATTATTTATCAATAGGTTCACATGTTTATGTAAAAAAATTTATAGATGTTTGGGCAGAGATTTCTTTTTTTAAAAAAAATATTTTGATAAACGGGTATGTTCATAAATTTCATCTGCAGAAAGCTAACTCTAAGAGAAAAGATTGGATAGAGGTTGCTGAAAGCTTGGTTGGTGTACCTTACAAGTGGGGAGGAAAAACTAGTTTAGGTATTGATTGTTCAGGTTTATTACAAATTTCTTTAAAACTAAATGGAATAAAAGCTCCCAGAAACTCTATTGATCAAAAACAATCCCTTGGTCATGATATTTTTACTAAAAATGAATTAAAATTAGATAATTGCCTCAAATTATGGGATACAAGAATCAAAAGAGGTGATCTAATTTTTTGGGAAGGCCATGTTGCTATAATAAATTGTAAATCAACAATTCTTCACGCAAATGTAGAAACTAATAATGTTGCAATTCACAATTCAAAAGAGTTGATAAAGAAATACTTTTCAAGAGGTTTAAATTTATTAGCTATAAAAAGATTAAATTAAAAATCATTTAAGATTTTTTTAACCTTTGTTGGTATTTCAACGGATTTAACTTTAAGAGTTTTTAATTTTAAGCCACTTAGATAGAAAATCATTATGTAATAAAAAAATCTAAATATAAAAAACAAACAGTCCATAGGTATATTTATAAATATATTTATTTTATACACATAAATGTTTCTAAAGTAATTAAATAATCTTTTAAAAAATATATTTTTAATCGCTCTTAATTTATCTATTAATACTATCTCATTTTGTGAGTATAAAAGTAGTGGTTGATCCATCAAAAAATAATTAGATTGCAATGATGCTCGAATTAATAATTCTTGATCTTCGGAATAAACATTATCCTCCTTATAAAGATATTTTTTTATCCATACCGACCTAGCCATCCATGTTGGATGAGGTATATCGTATGAAAAATAATAAATTTTAGATAAATATTTTTTTTCATTTTTAGGATGTATATTTAATATGGATTTTGTATCGTCCTTAAATACATATAATTGTGATCCTACTAAATCATAAATTATATTATGTTTCAAAAATTGTAACTGACAAAAAAGACGCTCTGGCAAAGATATATCATCAGCATCCATTCGAGCAACATAAATCCCTTTGCTCAAAGATATACCCAAATTTAAACAATAAACTAAACCCTTATTTTCTTTTAAAAAAATCTTTTTAACTCTTTTATCATTTATATTTCTAATAATTGAAATAGAATCATCTGTACTACCATCATTAACAATAATTAGTTCCCAAACTGGGTATGTTTGTTTTATTATAGAATTTATGGCTCTTTGTAATGTCTTTTGTGCGTTAAATACAGGTAAAATTATTGATACTAAATCATTATCAATAGTAACTTTATCCAATTTTGCTCTCGCACTTAGCCCAAATCTCACTCCAATTTTTTTGTAAAGATATTATATTTAAACCAGCATTATTTATTTCTTTCCTGAACTCTATTTCAGTGTGCTCGATGAAGTGAGTAGTATCTGAGAAATAATTAATACCTAGTTCTTTTTTAAATGGGATTGTCCAATCTCTTTCAAAGTCTGGCACCCTTATTAGAAATGAAGATGGACGAAATCGTTTATTTATATTTACCAAAAAATTTTTTCTATCTTCTATATGCTCCAAAACATTAGATAAAATGATAACATCTGCTTTAAAAGGATTTATAGTAAATGCATCACCATATATAAATTCTAGATTTTTATTTTTATAATTTTTTTTAGCCATTTCAATCTTTTTTTTATCAGTGTCTATTCCAAGCACTTTAACAGCAACTAAACTCTCAACAATAGCGTAAGCTACTGCTCCATAACCACAACCTATATCCACAACTTTCTGATTTTTCTTTATATGACTTTTGAAAAAAGAAGAATAATTCATTAGCTTATGCTTTATATGAACTCCATTCCCATACCTTAACGCTAATTCATTATAAACCCATTTCGTATTTTCTTCTATTTTGAAAAGTCGCTCAAAAGCATTAACATGATTCCCTCTACCTTCTAAAACCAATGGTAGAAGAAAAAAAAATTCTCTAATTTTCCACGGTATGAGCCTCCAAACTAAACTTAATATATCTAGAGCTTTTTCTAATATTTTTCTTTTCATATTTTTAATTTTTAAACCTTTTTTTATAATTTTTTATTTAATTTATCTAAAGAAGAATTAAATACCTTAATATGTTCTTGTTCCCATTTACAAATGTCAAAATATTTTAAAGCTCTTTCTCTTGCTAATTTTGATTTATATAGAATTTCTTTTCGTGTTATTTGTTTAAATTTAGACAGCAGATCATTTTTTCTAATAGTCACTTTACTAATAGATCTTTGTTTTTTTCCAAATCCCCAACCTGCATCGTTTACAAGTTCATAATTTCCACCAGAATTATGAAAGATGATCGGTAAACCACATGCCATTGCTTCAATTACGGCGTTAGAACATGGATCATGTAATTTAGTAGTTAAAAATATCATATGCTTTTGCATTATACTCACTATTTTATTTTGACTTATTCTGCCAAGAAAGCATATTTCTTCATTCATCCCGTATTCTTTTATAAGTTTAATAACTTTGTTTTTTGAATATTCATCGATTGACCCAACTATTGTTATTTTATATTTTAAAACACCTGCTTGATTAATAATTTTTATTGTTTCAATAGTATCAACAAGTCTCCATAAATTATTTTTGGTATATGTCCCAATCTTTAAAATAGGTACATGTGAAGTTACTTGTATCTTACCTGGCCTGAAAATGTTTGTGTCTACAGCATTATATAATATTTTGTAATTTTTCGTACGTTTATATATATTTTCATCACAACATCTTTTGCAAAATTTACTTTGATAAAACACGTAATCAGAGTTTTTTAAGTAAAACTCCATTTTGCTGTTTTCAGAACCAACATCACCTTTATACCAAACTTCGTGAAATATCCCATTTTGGTTGTATATTATTGGGATTTTAAATTTAACATATTTTTCAACTACATAATTTGAAGAGTATATGCAATTACTAAGACAATAAAAAATATTATATTTAAATCTTGAAATTTTAAATAAGCTTTTAATTCTTGCTGCTTTCACCTTAGGGCCAGCATTTGATCCAGATATAGCACCATTTAAAAATAATATAGGTATTAGTTGCAATTGTTTTTTTTGTAGAGAATTTATTATGATATTTAAAGTGTTTAATGACTTATATAATTTTAATATAAATTTTTTCATGTTTAAGACAAATCCTAAATCTTAAATAAAAACTATTTTTCTGCATATACAACTAGAGACTGCCCACCAAAAACTCTTGAACTAAAGGATTTTCCCAAAGCTAGGGTAAGAAGTCTAAAAGGTAAAACTGCTAATTGTCTTCTATTTCTTGGTAAAATCGAAAGAAATGCAGGTGAAAGGAAACTATCTTTTATAATATATCCACAGTCTTTTAATGTTTCTATTGCTGTGTATTCACTAAAATAATGTAAATGTCCAACCTCTGTACGAGCTAATTTTATGCCATTAGTCAATATTTTCATTACATTCATATCTAAGGGAATATTAAAAATAAATCTATTACTAGATTTTTGTAAATCCTTTAAAAATCCAAAATAATCTTCTACATGCTCAAACACATCTAGACATATGATTAGATCAAATATTTTGTTACATTTTCTTATGTCTTTATTTGTAAATATTAAGTTTTTAAATTTTGAACGTTTCTTCCAAAATTTTTGTACGTCAGTAGATTGATCAAAGCCAATAAACTCTGTCTCCAAGTACTCTTTAGCTAATAATTCTGTAATAAAACCCGCACCACATCCTATGTCAGCACAATTACTTAATGTAATATTATTTTGTTTTAACATTTTTTTAACGATCGAAAACTTATAAGGTGAATCTTCTTGATGCCAATTAGCGTTATTTTTTAGATATTGATTATTATTATAAATTCTATTTTTAATGAGTAATTCATCTTTTTTTATACTCATTTTTTCTCCTTAATAGTCTATAAATTTAATGAACTTTTGAAATGCTTTTAGTATTAACATTATGTCTATTTAAGACCAACATATTAATAAAATTTTGAGTATTGGATTTTTGAGATAGGTTTGTAATCTTTCAATTTTTACCCTTGCCTCTCACTTTACCCCCAATTCCACCATCATGAAAAAAATTCAAATTTCCAAATAATTAGACTTAGTTTTAGCAAAATAATATATTTAAAAAAAATAAACTATAACAGAGTTTATTATAATAATTTTATTAACTCATCATTTAAGTTGAATTAGAGGTTCATAAACTTTTTTAAGATGATGATCGCCAACAGTCTCCCACTTGACCTCATTTAATTTTGAAAATGAATTTTTTACATACATTTCTCTCAATTTTTTATTATCAATAATTTTTTCTACATTATTGGCCAATTCCTTGGGGTCAAAATTATATGAAACCGATCCATTTTTACCATTTACTAGAAGATCATTAACCATTCCAACATTTGTTGAAATTACAGGAACTCCACTAGCCATTGCTTCTATAAGTCCCTTTGGTCCCCCCTCTTCTCTAGAAGTAATTAAATAACAATCTAACAGTCTGTATCTTTGACTCATTTCATTACTATTATCAACAAATTCGTGAATAAAAGGCACATTCATATTAGAGAGTTTATTTTTCACATAGCCTCTGGCAGGTCCAGTTAAAAACACTTTTATTTTATACCCTTTTTGTCTCAAAATTCTAATGACTTCGATGAATATATCAGGACCCTTAATTAGTTTGGGTGAATTTCCATCAGCCCACCCCTGACCATCTTTTTGAAAAGAACCAATAACTATTTCATTTGTTTGAATTTTGTATTTATTACGAATTTGCTTTTTCAAGCTTTTTCTGACAGGATAAAATACTTTAAGATCAACACCAATAGGAATTAAAAATAATTTTTCTTTTGGTATCCCCCAATTCAAAAGTCTTTGTTTCACGATATTTGATGCTGTTATTATTGCTGATAAAAATGGTACACTTTCTATGAATTTTTTTATGTGCTTTGAAACCTCTGGCCCATCTTCAAACTTACCATGAAAAAATGATACAACGTATTTATTTTTCTTATTTAAGTATTTGTACCAATCAACCCACATATATTGAGACCCAAAATGGATAACATTATTTTCATAATATTTAGGAAAAAAAATTATCTTCATTGAATTTTTTTTTCTTAAATTTACTATTTTTGTAATATTAAATCCGTCATCATATATTGACCAATTTTTATTTTCACTTACAAATCTGATTTTACAATTGTCTTCTTTCCATATTTTTAGAAATTTAAGACAAAACCAAAATTTAACATGTAAAAAGAATAAAAAAAATTTTATATATTGTTTCATAATATTTTTTCTTAAATCTAATTATACACTAAAAATAAATAATTCTACTTAACAATTTGAATGGATAACTCAAGTTTTTTCTTTTGAAAATATGAAATTGTTTTTTTTGATTAAACATTCAAACTTTTTAAATGTTTTTCACAAGTTTTACCAAATAAATAAAGATAATTATCCATTTTATTATAATAGTATTAATATTTATTTATGATTTTAAGCAAAGATTGTTCAAAATTTGTTTGATTAAAGCTATACCATAACTTTTAAAATATTCAGGCAAATAACCACTATTTCTGAATAGTATAGAATAACGCATAAACCTGCTTCGTTTTCTTAATTTCCACCTAGCTAAAATTGTGAAGCACTTATATAGATATGATTATTTTATATAATCATACAAATTTTTCCTAGTTAAAGGTTTTATGTAATTTAAATTTTTATCCTGAAATCCGCAAGGTAAATTACTTATATAAGTAAAATTAATTCTACCTCCCCATTTTTTAATTTTAACATTTTGTCAATTTGTGACTAATATAAAAACTTTACACAAAATTTCCTCCCAGTAATGGGTTACAATCTTAAGTTTTTCTTTTTTATTCCTCTTTTCCAGTTTTTTTATAAAATATGTTTGTTAGACCTATTTAAAATAACGCTATAAATTTCTGGTAGGTAATTAGCTCTTATTAAAGTTCTGTTCATAACTTTGTTTTTTCTCTTGTCACACTCATTCATTCTATATCACTAATGCATTTTTATTAATAAGTAATAAATACCTAAGGTATCGCCTCAGAACTAAAAGAAACAGATAGAGAAAACGGTCATGGATCAGTCAATAAAATAATATCTATGTTTTTATCTTTTAAACTGTAAATAACTAAATGATCCTTTTTTAATAGAGAAACTGTCAATTCTTTACCAAAGCTATTTTCAGCACATTAACTTCATCCATATGAATAGAAATTTGTTGTTTTTCAGTAATGATTTTGATAGGAATTTTCAAAATTTGAAAAACTTTTTCAAAACTCCTTAACTTCGAGAACAAAAATTTCTATTTTATTTAATTTTATTTTTATTAGTACTCATTGATAGTAAAATTTTATAATCAAAAAATTTTAATTGGATTAAGTATAATTTTAAAATTTCAAATAAGTATTTGAGTTCTGAGCAGTCTCCAAGGATTGGAGTAAAAATCCCTTTTTTGTAAAATTTTATTTTTACTTTTTAACAAGTCATTAAATAATTTATAATATTCCTTACACATAAAATCTGAAGTCCTATTGTAATTTAAAGTTCTTGCATAATAATAATCATAATTAGTAATAAGTTTTTCAAGTGAAAATAAAACATCATTTACATTTTTAAAAGGCACACCATATCCTTTGCAATACTCAGTAAGTGAACCACTGTCTCTATATAAAATAGGAAGCCCACACAAGCCACCCTCTATATGATGCATGCCTCCTGGTTCATTGATTGAAGCTGTTATATATATGTTATGAGAACTTATCACATCCGATAATTTTTGTCCGGAGATTGGTTTTATATGTTTAATATTTTTAAAAATCTGGTTCCCAGGTATATTTCCAACGTAAGTAAAATCAATTTTATTTTTCCAATAGGGCTCATCTAGGACTTTATCAAATTTTTTGTAAACATCCATACCCTTAAGTTCATTCCCCCCCCAATGATGAGTAATTAATTTAATTCGTGTACGTTTGTCCCACCTTTTATTTTTTTTTTTATTAAAAATTTTTTTATCTCCTCCATTCAATATAACAGAATAATGGTTATTTCTATTCCATAAATTTAAATGTTTAAGCCATGATGCTATAAATACCGTATGATCAGAAAAAAAGTTAGCATTTTTTAATAGACTATTCATCCTTTTAGTACCTTTTCTTTCGTCACATTCATTAATCCTGTGCACTATCAAAGCTTTATTATTTTTAAAAATTAAATATCTTATAATTTTTCCTGCATCTATCGAAATTTGAGGACTATTACCTCTTGGATCAGTTAGCAATATTATGTCGATATCATTGTCTTTTAAGTTATATACTACATCATTACCCTTTTTTTTTAGAAATTCAGATAAAGATTTTGCAAAAGCATTTCCACCGCCCCATGGACCATTTTGTATTTTATAACCGATTGCGACTTTCATAAATATATCCCTAAAAAAATATTCTTATAAATTCATTTAATAATTAAAAGTTACATTTTTGAGCATTTTTTTGAAAAACTTTTAGAATTTATTTTCATATGATCTAAATCAATGATTTTTTTTATCTAAAGTATTCGCCATATTAAAGAAATTAGTATTGTTAATTTCTGCCATTAGTTTAAAAAAAATTGTTTATGAAAAGCTAAATCCATTTTCCTTATTCTATATTTTATTTAATATCTCTTCTAATGAATTAGACATGTGTTTTAAAGTAAAGTTTTCTACAACTGTTTTACGTGCATTAATTCCAATTTTCCTTCTGATATTCTTATTATTAATAAACTTATCAATAGAGTCTTGAAGTAATTTTGGAGAACCTGGTTTTACAAAACATATATTATGCCTGTCTTTTAAGAATTTTTCATCAAAAATACCTTTAATCTTTGAAATAATAACTAATTTACCACAAGACATGGCTTGTAAAGCAACGCTATATCCGCTTGGCTGAAAAACGTCGTGAAGAGGAATAAGAACTATTTTAGACAAATGATAGAACTTTCTTAGATCCTCATCTGTGGTTTCAGACTCGTGAAGACTTCCTTTTAAATAACTTATATTTGGGTTAATGGATAAATCAATTTTTTTTGATGTTAATAACTTAATCTTAATATTTTTTCTTATCTTCTTCAAAATTTCATAATCTCTATTTACATCTGATCCTACACATAAAATATCAATTGTTTCTTCAGAATTATAATTTTCGGTCCAAAATAGATGATCTATTCCAAATTTTAAAAGATGAGCCTTGTTTAAATCAAAACCGTAAATTCTTACAGCTTCATTCATGTCTGCCTTTCCAAAAAAAATCAAATGATCTAAATTTTTTAATGATTTTCTTATTTTATAAGAAACATAATGTTTAACATAAATAGGAAATTTGCTGATAATATCGGACAAACCATGAAAAGCACCAACAATTTTTTGACCAGGCATATTCTTATAATATAATCCTAAGTTTAAACTATAAAAATCTGTAAAACTTATTATAATATTATGTTCTTTATACTTTTTTCTGTTTGCATAAACTCTACTTTTATAAAAACCAAAAGAGATGATCCTATTAATAAATTTTTCAAAATATAAAAGAAATTTTAAAACGACTCCGTTAGGTTCTTTTCTACTATCAACCATAACTACATTATATTTTTCACTTAGACCAATAGATCCATAATAAAATTCTTTTGGCTTATTACCAGTTTGGTTTCTTATTTGTCTTCCCTTTAATGGAAAAGAAATGGCTAATTTAATCATTGAGGTTTTTATTCAGAATTTTTAGGATCAAAAACTTTACTATACCAATCTAGCATTCTTTTCATACCTTCTTCAAGAGTAATACTATATTGAAAATTTGGCAAAATTTCAGATAATAAGTTAATATTTGAGCTTTTATTATGTCTGCCTTCTGGTCTATCTATGTTGAAATTAATTTTCGGTTTATATTGAGACAATTTTGATATTATGGATACTAAGTTTTTTATAGATACAGTTTCTTGTGTCCCAATATTAACTGGACCACAATTATAATTTAGTTCCATAAGTTTATGCATTATTCTTGCACAATCAAGAGCGTGGATGTAACTACGCCTTTGATCTCCACTTCCCCAAACTTCTATTGATTTCTCTTTACTTAATATTTTTTTTACAAGCATTGGAATAGCTTGTGAGGCGTCTCCTCTCCATTTATATGTTTCTCCATAAATATTAAAAGGTCTGACAGTGATCAAATTAATTCCTGTTTCTTGGGACAATAATATTGATTTTTGTTCTAAGAATCTTTTTGCCCAACCATAACCTCTGTTAGAATATTCTGGATAACCATCGAATATTGGTGCTTCTGCAATCGGAGTTTGGCTATTATCATCATAAACACAAGACGAGCTTGTAATTAATAGTTTTTTTGGTTTAACTTTTCTAAGAGTATCAATTAAATTTGTTGTAACTCTCTCATTATGAATTAACATTTCTAATTGATTTTGTGAACTATAGCCTATTCCAAATGCTCTGCTAGCCAAATGATATACAATATCACAATCTGTAAAAGCTTCGTTACAGAAACTCTTTGATTCTAAATCTCCTTCTCTAATTTCTATATTGTTTTTAAATGGAAATAAATTTGATTGCAGGCCAGTGGAAAAATCATCAATTACTACTATTTTACTATTAACGTGTTTATTTTCAGCTAAACATTTTGTTAAAAAAGAACCTATTAGTCCTGCCCCACCAGTTATACAAATTACAGATGGTCTATCTGTTTTCATTTTAGTATTTAATTCCTGATTTTATTTAACAATTAGATATTATTAATTTTAGGTATATGATAAATATTTTGTTAAATCAATTTAATAAAATTTAACTAATGAGTATATTTTAAAGACTAGTAAAAATTCTATACTTCATTTTAATATAAAGTTATTGTAATCCAAGTGTTATTAATTCTTAAAGTTTTTAATTAGAAATATGAAATCTTATCCATATAGTAAACAACATATTGATAAAAGAGACGTCGAGGCAGTAGTTGAGAAGTTGAAAGGAGACATTATTACTGGTGGACTAACCTCATCACAATTTGAAAATCAATTCTCAAAGTATTGTGGCGCCAAATATTCTGTCTCATGTTCTAATGGAACAGCCGCGCTCCACTTAGTATCTATGGCTTTAAATATTAGTGAAAAAGATGTAGTAATAGTTCCAACAATCACTTTTGCAGCGACTGCTCACGCGTTCAAAATATGCAATGCTAAAATTATCCTTTGCGATGTTAACCCTAATACAGGACTTGTTGGAACAAAAGAATTAAAAGAATGTATAAAAAATAATAATCACCTAAAACCAACAATTTTATGCGCAGTTCACTTAAACGGACAACTTTGTGATGTTGAAAAGATTAGTAAAATTTGCGTTGAGAAAAAAATTAAATTGATATTTGATGCATCACACGCACTAGCAGCAAATGTTAACAACTATGGATCTAGTCTAACTGACTTTGCCGAATGTTCAACTTTTTCCTTTCATCCTGTAAAAACAATTACAACTATTGAAGGTGGAATGGTAACAACAAATAAAAGAGGCATATATGATAAACTTATTAAAGCTAGAGAAAATGGTATCGAGAGAAACTCAGAAAATTTTATTGAACCTTATAATGCCGTTGATATTAAGGGCAATATTAACCCTTGGTATTATGAAGTCCAAGAGGTGGGCCTAAATTACAGACTTAATGATATCAGTTGTGCTTTAGGTATATCTCAATTAAAAAAAATTTATAAATTGCAACGTAAAAGAAAAATAATCTGGGATATTTACGATGTGTTATTTTCAGAACAAGAAAATATTAAGCCTATTGAAAAAATAGAAAATCAGATCCATGGTATGCATTTATATCCCATCTTTATAAATTTTGAAAAAATAAACATTACAAGATCTGAATTAATTTCAAAATTAAGAGAGCATAATATTATAACTCAAGTTCATTATATTCCACTTCATTTACATCCACAATATATAGACAAAGAGAGTAAACAAACCTTTAAAAATTCAGAAAAATATTATTCAAAATGTTTATCTATACCCTTGTTTCCTTCTATGAGTTCCAAAGATGCTAAATATGTTGCAGAAAAAATACTTAAACTAATACGATAAATAAATTTGAGAGTCTTTAATTATGAACAAATCGATTAACAACAAAAAGACATCCCTAGAAAACCAAAGTATATTAATAACTGGAGGCACTGGTTCTTTTGGTAAAAGCCTTTTAGAATTAATAACAAAACAATACCAACCAAAAAGACTAGTGATTTTTTCTAGGGATGAGCAAAAACAATATTCACTCGCACAAAAATATAAAATAAAAGATTTTCCATATCTTCGATTTTTTTTAGGGGACGTTAGAGATCGAGAAAGATTAGACATGGCTTTATCAGGAATAGATATTGTTATTCATGCTGCTGCAATGAAAATAGTAACTTCTGCAGAGTATAATCCTTTTGAATGTATTAGAACTAACGTAATTGGGGCTGAAAACTTAGTGAGGTCATGTATTAATAAAAATGTTAAAAAAGTTATTGCAATCTCAACAGATAAAGCTGTCAATCCTATCAACTTATATGGTGCAAGCAAGTTGGCTGCTGATAAGATTTTCGTTGCGGCAAATCATTTGTCTCAAAGAAAAACTAACTTTTCTGTTGTGAGATATGGAAATGTAATTGGTTCAAGGGGTAGTATAATTCCATATTTCTTAAATATAGCAAAAGACAAAAATTTAAATATTCCGCTTACAGATCCTGAAATGACTCGTTTTTGGATATCAGTAGAAGATGGAATAAAGTTTGTTTTAAGTTGTCTCAATACAATGTGTGGTGGTGAAATCTTTATACCCAAAATACCAAGTATGAAATTAATAGATATCGCCAAATCTTTAGCACCTAACAACAAAATAAAAATCATTGGAATTAGACCTGGTGAAAAATTGCATGAAATTATGATCAATAAAGACGATGCAAAATATACATTTGAACTGCATGATCGATTTGTTGTTTTACCTTCTATATCCTTCGGTGAAACCTACAAAATGTTTGAAGATAAAAAAAATGTAATGAATGATTTTGAGTACACAAGTGACAAAAACAACCTTTGGTTGACTAAAACTGACCTTGTTAATATTGTGAAAAAAACAAGCTTAACGAATTAGATATTATAACGAGTTATAAAATTTGTTATAGGCTAAAAAATTTAGTATGTTAATATATAAATTATTAATCCCACACATTCAGTTTTCAGTAGTTATTCCACGCTTACTCTTTAAATATTGAAATTATTTATTTCTATAACCTTAACTTAAATAAATTAAACAAATATTTTTAAGTAAACTTGTGGTGCAAATATTATTTCTTGATTTATTATTATATTTTTTATTTGTATTTACTTATAGATTATTAAATATCTTTACCTTATATTGTATCAAATATGAAATTATCATTTCTATTTAAACATATAGGTTTTAAGTGCTACAACGTAACAGAAATTTTGTTTTAAGGGAGTATAATGAAGATAAATGGCCTTTAGTTATTGATTTGTTAAAAAAGCAAAAAGAAAGTGGAGATAATAATTTAACAAGGGCACTAAATAATATAAATAAGGAATTTAGAAACAAAAGTAATAAAAATTTTATTGATATTATATTTGACAAACAAGAAGTTAAGTTATCAGTAGATTTTTCTATTAGTGGAAATCAATCTTTTATCTGCAAAAAAATTATAGACAAATGCAATGAAAAAACTGAGGCAATTATTGAAATTGGAAGTGGTTATGGGAGAAACTTATTTTGGACATGGCTCTATGGTGCTCCTAAAAATATAAAATATTTTGGGTTAGAGTTTACTAAATCGGGAAGAATTGCTGCGGACACTTTAGCGTCAATGGAAAAGAGTATAGATTACAAATCATTAAGTTTTAATTTTTATAAACCAAATTTTGATTTTTTAAATTCTATTAAAGGCCACATCATTTTCGTTACAGTTCATTCAATTGAACAGATACCAAAATTAGATATTGAATTTTTTAAAAAAATAATTGAACTGAAAAATAATGTTGATTGCATTCATTTTGAGCCAATAGGTTGGCAAATAAAACCAAATAATTTTAAAAAGGGGTCTAGTCAACAATACGCCAAGATGAATGATTATAATACTAATTTATTTTCCCTACTTCAGAAACTAAAAGAAAAAAAATTAATCTCTATACAAGAGATCTTACCAAATTTTATTTGTATAAATCAAAAAAATGGTACTTCAGTATTATCTTGGAGGCCTTCTTAAAGATATTTATTTAGTTAAATACTGAAATAGTTTGGAGAATTAGAAAAGTAAACATTTTCTAATTTTTTGAAAAATCAAAAATATTATAGAATTTAACTATTAGATCACTATTATGTGATTTATCACGAATTAATTCCTTAGGATTTTTGGGTATGGAAAGTTATGATGAATTTTGGAAAAACTTAAAAAATTTGAATGATGATGATATAGGTAATTACGAAGTTTTTTTATCAAATCAAAATCGTTCTTCTACAATTTTTCCTGTTTTCAAAAAGAAAGAAACTAAAGTGTCCTTAGAATTTTTAACTTATTGGGTTAGAAAACATAACACAAATGTTATAATTAGATTTGTGGCTAGAGATATAAAAGGAAATATTTTAGCCAAGAATTACCGCGTTATTCTAAAATTTTGTGCTGTTACATATAATGTATATAATTTATTTAATACTGATGGAAATGGATTTTGTGGATCAATTGAAGTTGAAGTATTCTCTAAGTTAAAACCTTTATATACTTTTCCAGCAATTAGTCTTTCCTTTCATTCTAACGATAGCAGTTCAATAGTTCACAGTTGTATTAGAACTTATAATAAATTTGAACAAATTAAAGATTATGCGATTAACTTTCCTCAAACTGGTTTTGATATTATATTTTCTTCATCAAAAAAAAATTATATATGCTTTATTGGTGGAAACCAAAAACAATATGAATTAACTATATTATTAGAAGAAAGGAACTTTACTGAGAAAAGGTGTATCCGGCTTGCTAATCATCAATATGGACAAATGCATACAATTTTTATTGAAGATTTATTTTTTAAAAAAGATATTTTAAAGTTTAAGAATCCAAAAGCTATTATATACCATAACTTAGATGATGTTTTTCCAAGATTTTATGTTGGTATAATTAATAAACTAAATGTTCCTACATTGACACATACATTTTTTGATACTTCTGAAAAGCGTTTTAATAGTTTAGATGCTAATAAATTTAATTTTAGATCAAAGAATACTTCTTCGAGTGTTTTTGATAGTGCTTTCATGGTACCTATCTTTCCTACTAATAAATTTGAGACATCTCTAATTAGCTATGGTCAGAATTTAAAATTTGAAGGGCACGTGGAACTTAGAATTTATTCAAAAAATGGAAAACTGGTTTTTAAGAGAGCTTTAGAAAACAGAGAAGTTAAATTGCTTTGTCAAATGTCTTCTTTTGATATGTCTTCTGAGGCTACAACTGCGTCTTTACCCTCAGATAGCGATAAATATTCTTTGTTTCTTGGTTTCGTTGGTAATCAAAAACCTTTCCCCAAAAGATTTAAATTAGGTTTTAACGTTAAAAGAAAAGAAGCAGAATTAGGTACAAATATATGTTTTTCACCTCTAGTTATAAATGAAAATAGTTTAAACAAGCCTTTTACACGCAGATGGTTTCCATTAGGTGGAAGTCAAAACTTTGTTGCAAGTATTCACAACACTGAATTATTAATAAATAATTTTTCTGGTGAAACAAATTTTTTATTTGAGTTCGTTAATTATGAAGGCATTATTTTAAAAAGAAAAATTGTTTTAAAGTCAAATTCAAGTTTTTTCTTAGATAAGGATCACGATGACGAATTAATATCATTATTTGAGGATAAAGTTGGTTGGTGTATAGTTACGGCTGAAACATATCATATGGATGCATATTTTTTTTCAATTGCTAAAAATCAAATTGGAGGTGATCATGCATTTTAGTTACGAATTTAAAAGGCTGAATTAATGTTATATAAAACAGATCAAGAAAATTTTTGGGCTGGAGAGTTTGGATTGAATTATATCGAGAGGAATAACTCTGAACACCTTATTCATTCAAAAATTTCTATGTGGACACAAATGTTACGTTCTACGAATAATATTCATATGATTAAAGAACTTGGCTGTAACATAGGTTTAAATTTAATGGCTTTAAAAAGAATCAAACCAAAGTTAGAACTAAGTGGTTATGAAATAAATGAGATGGCTGCTAAGAAAGCAAAAGAATTAGGCATAGCTAAAATAATACAAGGTTCGATATTAAATCAAATAAATGGTAAAAAAGCTGATTTGACATTTACAACAGGTGTACTAATTCATATCAATCCAAAATATTTAACTAATGTATATGATAATCTTGTCAAAGGGTCTAAAAGATATGTATTAATAGCTGAATATTATAATCCTGCACCAGTTAGTGTTACATATAGAGGACATAAAAACCGATTATTTAAGAGAGATTTTGCTGGAGATTTAATAGAAAATTATGGATTAAACTTAGTTGATTATGGATTTTTTTATAAACGAGATAACTTAATACCACAAGATGATATAACATGGTTTTTACTTGAAAAATAATTAAAAAAATTTTCTAATTTAATAATCAGATAATTTTAATTTGTGTCATATTAAGTCAAGTTTTCTAAAACTTTAATAGGAATGATTTATGATAAAGTTAGAATTAGCAACAATCGAAGACAGTAGAGACATATATCAATGGAGAAATGACCCCTTAACAAGGGAAATGTCAATTAACACACAAATTGTTAAAATTAGCGTACATAGAAAATGGTTTAATTCAAGTCTAGAAAATAAAGATAGACACTTATTCATGTGCGTTGATATTAATAAAAATAAAATTGGCTTAGTACGATTTGATATTGAAGGTGATACAGGACTTGTTTCTATAAATCTTAACCCCAATAAAAGAAATCAAGGATTGGCAAAACTTTGCCTAAAAGAATCAATAATTAAATTACAAAATTGTTCACCCAAAATACGTATATTAAAAGCAAAAATAAAAAAAATTAACTATCCAAGCAAAAAAACTTTTGAAGGTATTGGTTTCAAATTTCATTATCAATACAAAAATTTATGTCATTATGAAATGAAACTTAAATAATCACTTACCATAAAATACTGAATTATGGATAATATTTCTTTGACAGTTATATTTTTATATTATTTAATTTGATTTTTAAGCAATGTTTCTGCTAATTCAAAATCATCTTCATTGTCTATATCTATGAACCTGTTTTTTTTTAAAACAATAAAATTTGAGTTCTTATTAAATAAAGGTTTTGAATCTCTTATAATTTCAGATTTGCACAAATAAAATTGTCCAGCATCATAAAAAGTTTTTTCAAAATCTTGTGTTCTTTTTTTATATAAATTTGGATTTATCATTTTAAATTGTTTTTTGTTATCAAGCCGAAAAGCTCTTTCAATAGGGTGGCTAAACTCTCCAGCTGTAAAAAATACAGAACACGATGATTTTTTCTTCATAAAATTATATGCATGTAATAAGTCAACATGTTTCAATAGGATTGCTGTTGGGTAAATTATCAATGTGTATTTGATTTTACTATTATTTTTTTCATACCAATTTAAAGCATGTTTCGCAACATCTTGAGTTGGGGTAAAGTCGTCTGAAATTTCTGTTGGTCTAGTAAATGGGACTTCTAACCCAACTTCTTCAACAATTCTTTTTGTTTTTTCGTCATCGGTAGAAATGATTATTTTATTTTTGTCAATAACTTTCAGAATTTCATTTAATGTCCATTTTATCATAGGCTTATTGTTAATTAATCTTATATTTTTGTTCTTAACTCTTTTACTTCCACCTCTTGCTGGCACAACAACTAGTATTTCGCTTATGATTGACATTTTAAAAAGTTAGGTTTTATTTGATATAAAAATTTTATTGAACTGATTTGGTGATGTTGACTTTAATGATTTTTTGTTAATATTAATATAAGTGTTAAGCCTATCTAGAAATTATTAATAATTTATTTTTTAAACATAATTTAGTTGCGGTTAAAATATCAAAATAATCAATTTTTGACAACTCAGAAATTTTTAATAAATCATTTTTCCCATCTGAATAGCATAAGACCCACAAAATAGCTTCTGTAATAATATTTTTTTTATCAGGAACATTAATCGTATCATATAAGTTGTACTTTGATAGAAATGGTTCACATAAATTTTTAGTTGATTTGAAGTTTAAATTAGTTTCAAAAGTTTCACATATCCTTAATAGAATTTTTATTGTTTCGACCATACTACTAAAATCTATAAAATTTTTATTATCTTTTGACGTGTGATATTCTTTGAATTTTCCATACATTGATCTGGTTATACACCCAACTGGAAGATCAATGCCTTCAGAACAATATTGTCTTTCATCACTTCCAGTTGGAAAAAAATCATGAATAGTTTGCAAACCATTTTTGGATTTTTTTAAGTGGTATTGAGCAACTTTATTGACTAAAGAGTTTATATTTTTAGAGTTTTTATAATTAAAAGGTTTATTGTCTCCAAGACAAGTTAAAACATATCCACCAATCATATTTTTTTTAAGAGTTTTATATCTTTCACTTAAATAGGCTATTGTACCAATAGTCTCAGCACTAAATAAAAATCTATAACTATATTTTCTTTTTTTTACCTTCGATAAACATAAATATAAAAACATACTTATCAATGGACCTGACAATTCATTGCTAGCCATTGAAGGATGACAAGTGTATGTTGAAAAAAAAATTTCTTTGTTACTGTCTCCTTTTAAATATGCCTCACTAACAAATAATTCACCTTGTTTAAAACTTGAGTCAATTTTAATTTTATATGTACCCTCTTTTAATGTTTTGAATTGATTAAAAGTCAAACAAAATCCCCAAGTTTTTTTGTAATAAGATGTAACATATGGAATTGCATCAGAGTAATTCTTTAAAAAATATAAATTTTTTTTTAATTTTTTAAGAGTAACATTCATTTCTACAGGCATTGAATAATTAACAACGTGTAAATTGTTTTTCTTCAAATCAACAATTTTTTTTCCATCTGGATCAATTATATAAGCATCCTTACATTCCCATACCTCTGGAATTGTCCAATCAAAAACTTTTTCGCCCGTTTTAAAAGAAATTCTTTTAAGATCAACCACTTCAGATATAATATCATGAGTTTTCTCATAACCTGAACCAGTTATTGAACGCATTAAAGGCCACAACAAATCAAAGTATTTTTCTAA
>CACNRW010000003.1 GCA_902622875.1 uncultured SAR116 cluster alpha proteobacterium | reverse complement strand
AATTTTTTAGACATTAAACTACTTAACTTTAAAATTCAACTTTTTTTAATATGATTTTCATTAGTTCGGTATAAGTGGAGACCAAGCAGGGTCTGATCCATCACTAGGTGTAATAACTCTAGTTTCTCTAAAACCAGTAATATCAATTTTATATAAATTTACATTTGAGCTTTTCCCATCATCGATAGGAGCCTGTTGTTTAAAATACATTAGTACTCTTCCATTGGGTGCCCATGTAGGGCCCTCAACTAAATAACCTTCTGCCAATAATCTCTCTCCAGATCCATCTGGTGACATTACACCAATATAAAATTTATTCTTAAGCATTTTAGTAAATGCAATCAATTCTCCCTTTGGGGCCCATACAGGTGTAGCATACCTACCTTTGCCATATGATATTCTTTTTATGTTTCTACCATTGGCGTCCATTTTATAAATTTGTTGAGATCCACCGCGATCAGAGTTAAAAACAATTTTTTTACCATTTGGAGAAAAACTGGGCGATGTGTCTATGGAAGGGCTATTTGTGAGCCTGATTACTTCTTGATTATTTAAATTCATAGTATAAATGTCAGTAACACCTCTATCCGCCAAACTCATAATTATTTTGTCACCAAAGGGCGAGAATCTAGGAGCAAAAGTCATTCCTGGAAATGATCCTAATAACTCTTGTTGGCCTGTTTCTAAATTAAAAATATATACTCTTGGTTCATTTTTAAAATAAGCTAAATAAGTTATTTCTTGTGTTGTAGGAGAAAATCTCGGGGTTAAAACTAAAAAACTCCCATCTGTTAGATATTGATGATTTTCTCCATCTTGATCCATTATAGCTAGTCTTTTTACGCGCTTGTTTTGAAGACCAGACTCGGCAACATATACTATTCTAGTATCAAAATAACCACTATCTCCTGATAATCTTTCAAAAATTTCATCGGAAATTATGTGAGCTACTCTTCTCCAGGCATTAGCGTCAACACTTAATCGCAATCCTATTAAATCGGTTTCAGCAATTACATCCCATAATCTAAATTCGACTTCTACTTGTTGTTCATTTATATTTTTTACTGACCCTGTTATTAATGCTTTAATGCCTAGAGGAGTCCAATCAGTAAAGTTTGGTCTAACTGAAGGACTTGTAGGTGGGGCTATAAAAGCTGCACTTTCAACTGCTTTAAACTGCCCTGATCCAACTAAATTATTTGATATAACTTCTGCAATTTGCCGACCAATTTCATTTGCCTTTCCATCCTGTCCTGTAAAATTAGCGATAGCTATTGGCAGTGGTTCAACTTGACCTGAATTAATCTTTATTCTAAGATTATCAGCATAAACATTAAAAATTATTAAAGGATAAAATAAAATTAAAACCTTAACCGCAGAAAAGTTCAAATAGTTTCTCAAAATATACCCCATAATTTAAAATTAATTAGATATTTCCATTATTATCTTTTATGAGGCAGGATTATGGCAAAATTAAAAAATTGTTCAATTAATAGATAAAAATTGAAGACGGATTAAAATCAAATTCTATATTCTCAAATAATTTTTCTTTACCTTTTGGGAGTGGTAAAGGAGAGCTATCAAAAACAGCTCTTCTTGCAGCATCAGCTGTTGCTCTGTAAGATTTGTTTTTTGTATACAAAGACTCATCAATTATTTGTACTCTTTTCACCGTTCCATCTAAATTCGCACTAATTTTAAGAGTTATGATCATTCTAAGTTCACTTGCTGCATATGAAACATTAAAGAATTTTCTTACATGGTTCTCAATTTTATTAATATCTGTTTGACTTAAATTTGGGTTAGTTTGTTGTACCTGCCTGTAAGAGTTACCTGCAAGTTTTTTAATTTTTTTTAACATTTCTTTGTTATTATTTTTATTCTTTTCTTTTTTAATATTTTTTATATTTTGTTCGGGCTTTAATAATGTATTAAGAATGCCTTTTGCTAAATTTTCTTTTTGTTTTTTCTTTATTTTTTCTGGCTTACTTACAACCTTTGGCGGAACTGTCTTTTTTACTTTTTTTATCTTAAGCTTTGGTTTTTTTTTAACTAATTCAGCAATTTCTTTAATTTCTTTTTTCTTCTTTAACTCCAAATTCTTTTTTTCAATTATTTTTTTACTTGGCAATGGTGGAGGTGGAGGTAGTTTTTTTATATTGTTTTCTTTACTTACTTTTTTATTTTTTTTTAATTCTTTTACTTTTGTTTCTCCTAACTTAAGTGATGTTTTAGAACTAATTGGGGTATCTTCTACTATATCAATGGGTAACTCAATAGGCTCTTTAACTTTAAAGGAGGGTAAACCATAATAAGCAAATATAATAAGAGAGATATGAAGCCCGATGGAAATGAAAGTGGACATAACCATGATTTCAACTTTCTTTTAACTTAGCTACTAACGCAACCTTCTTAAAACCAGAACTTTTAATTTTAGCTATAGTATCTAGAACTATTCCATAAGGAACATTTTTGTCACCTTTAACGTATATTCTAAGATTTTTATTACCAGACGAAATTGCACTTAGGCGGGGTAAAAGGTTAAGAGGATCAATTGATCTTTCTTGAATATATATATCTCCATTTTGTTTTATGCTTACTACTATTGGGTCGCCTTTTGAGTTTAACTGAGCTGCCTTAGTTTTTGGAAGATCTACAGAAACACCAACGGTCAATAAGGGAGCGGTAATCATGAAAACAATTAACAAAACAAGCATAACGTCAACAAATGGGGTAACATTTATTTGGCTCATAATTTTATTTTTTTTATATTTATTTTTATTAATGATCCGATTATACATTTAATTAACTTCAACCTGGCGTTGTAAAACTGATGAAAATTCTATAGAGAAGTATTCTAAATTATTGGATAATTTTTCTAAGTCGTTAGAAAATTTATTAAAAGCTGCTACTGCGGGTATGGCAGCTAATAAACCTAAAGCTGTTGCAAACAAAGCCTCAGCAATTCCAGGTGCAACCACAGCCAGACTTGTATTATTACTAATAGCTATAGATTGAAAAGCATTAACTATACCCCATACTGTTCCCAGCAAGCCTATAAAGGGTGCCACAGAACCAATTGAGGCAAGGAAGCTGATACCTTTTTCTAATTTTTCAATCTCTCTACTTATAGAAATGTGCATAGAATTATTAATTCTTTCAAAGATTTCGTTAATTTTGTTTGAGGATAAAGAGTGCTTTGAATTTACCCTATTAAACTCTCTCATTCCAGTTATAAAAACCCTTACTTGAGCACTATTAATATTTTCAGAATATTCTTGATACAAATCATCTAGATCAACGCCAGACCAAAAAACATCTTCAAATTCTATAGAAAATTTTTTTTCTCTTCTTATAGTATTTGACTTGTTAATAATAATAGTCCAACACCATATAGATGCGAAAATAAGAAGAAACATTACTCCTTTAACAAAAGGATCTGCCTGAAAAAAAAGGCCTAATATAGTCAAATCAGGTCCATTTGAAATAATTTCTGTTTTTACTTCTGAATTCATTTTTAAACCTTTAAAATTCTTATCAATTATTTTGAAAAAAAGGGTTTTTCAAAATTTTTTTAATTCGCTTTACTCTAAATCTACTATTCATAGCTACTATTTGAATAGTACCAGATACTAACAACTCTTTTGGTTTATTCATATCATTATGTCTAAATGCTAATTGATGTATTGTTATACTAGAATTTTTGGCATATTTAAGGCAGGTTTCAATTAATAATGTGTCATTCAAAACAGCTGGTTTAAACCACTTAATATCCGCCTTTCTAATAACTAAAATAATATCATGATTTTTTTTTAAATTTATTTGATCTATTTTTAATAAATTTAATAGAGAAGTTCGAGCCCTTTCAAAATATTTCAAATAGTTTGTATGGTAAACAATCTGACCTGCATCAGTATCTTCGTAAAAAACTTTGACTACATAGTGATGTACATTATTACTAATTATACCATCAAGATTTTGAAAATTAATTTGCATTTACTTAGAATAATCCAAAAATTATTTCTCAGTAGAATTCATCATATCAGACTGTTCTTCTGCATTTTTTGGTGGAGTTAAACCTAAATGTCTCCAACCTGAAGCTGAAACAAATCTACCCCTTGAAGATCTTTGAATTAACCCCCGTTGCAATAAATAAGGTTCTATTACTTCTTCAATCATATCTTTTTGCTCTGATAAAATTGCAGATAAAGTATCAAGCCCTACAGGACCTCCTTGATATTTTTGAATAATAACATTTAAATATTTTCTATCAATTGCATCCAAACCAGATCGATCCACATCCAACTGTATTAGAGCATTATCAGCAAATTTTTGATCTATTGTTTTACTGTTAGATACGGAAAAAATATCTCTAACTCTCCTTAGTAATCTTCCTGCAACTCTTGGGGTCCCTCTTGAACGTTTCGCAATTTCATAGGCGCCACTTTCATCAAGATTTAAATTTAGTTTATCAGCTAACTTCAGAAGAATTGTTATTAAATCTTTGGAACTATAAAACTCCATTCTAATTTGTATTCCAAACCTATCTCTCAGTGGCGTTGTTAACAAACCAGACCTCGTAGTTGCACCAACTAGCGTAAATGGAGGTAAGTCAATTTTAATGGTCCTTGCTGAAGGGCCTTCGCCTATAATTAAATCTAACTGGAGATCTTCCATCGCTGGATATAAAATTTCTTCAATATTTGGCGATAAACGATGAATTTCGTCTATAAATAAAACATCTTTAGGTTTTAAGTTTGTTAATAAAGCTGCTAAATCTCCAGCTTTATTTATAATAGGACCCGATGTAGACCTAAACCCAACTCCTAACTCAAATGATATGATTTGTGCTAGTGTTGTCTTTCCAAGCCCAGGTGGTCCAAATAATAATACATGATCCATAGCCTCTTGCCTTACGGAGGCTGCAGAAATAAATGTAGACAAATTTTTTTGTACTTGAGGTTGACCAATAAATTCTTTCAACTGCCTTGGTCTCAAATTTAAATCTTGATTTTCTTTTTTATCTAATACTTCGAGATGAACCAACCTATCATCCATTTTATTTTCATCTGTCATTCTATTCTTCCTGATAGTTCTTTTAGAGCAATTGGTATAATTTTGCTGACGGTAAAATTTTTATTTTTATTTAGACTACTATCATTCTTAATTTTCATTACAACTGAAAACACTTCACTTCTTGAATATCCTAAATTTACTAATGCAGATATAATATCCTCAACTGCAACTGATATATCGGGGATATCATTATCTTTCTTTAAATTTGACTTAACTTGGATTATATCGGGCAAATTTTTATCAATAAAATTATTTGATATACTATTATTAAAATTGATAACTTTCTCAACTAATTCTGTTGTTATTCTACCCGCAACTTTTGGTCCGATACCATCTGCCCTTGAAATCATTGCTTTGTCTCCTGAAGTAATAGCCAAAATTATTTCGTCAACATTCAAGGTGGAAAGAATAGAAAGAGCTGCTTTAGGACCAACCCCTTGAACTGTTTGTAACAATTTGAAGATATTTTGATCCTTTGAAGATGCAAAACCATACATTACAATTTTATCATCTTTAATTTGTAAATCAGTAAATAATGTTAATTTTGATCCAATTTCATCTAATGATGCTATTAATTTTGATGAAACATTCAAAAAATAACCAACGCCATTAACTTCCAAGACTATCTCAGATTTACCTATTAAAGTGAGTATGCCATTTAGAGAAGCTATCATGTGAGACCTAAAAATTAATTACAGAGAACATTATACATTTTTTTCTTTTAATAAAGCTTTCTCTATTGCTGCATTTAAACCATTATAATCCTGTGATAGATTTGAGTTTATATTGTCGTATCCAATATGTTGAGCAGAAATTGCTATTGCTAATGCATCTGAACTATCTTCATTTTTAGGGAAAATATTTAATAATTTTTCTATCATAGATTTCATTTGATCTTTTGATGCAGAACCATAACCTGTAACTGTTTTTTTTACCAACTTTGGCGGCAACTCTTTAATACTAATCCCAGCTTGGGCAAGTACTAGGATAGAAACGCCTCTCGCCATTCCAAGCTTTAAACTCGATCCAGTTCCTGCACCAACAAATATCTGCTCTATTGCAGATAAGTTTGGATCGTACTTTTCAACAATTACTTTTAACTTATTCTTTAAAAATAGCAGTCTTTCTCCAATTGAAAACATAGAAGGTGGTGATATCCTACCATCATCAACATGAACTAATCTATTACCTTTTAATTCAATTATTCCCCAACCCGTATTCCTTAAACCTGGATCAATTCCAATTATACGCAAAGTAACAACCTTTTTTATAGATCAATTTTTTTCATAATTTCTTCTTTAATTTCAAAATTGCCATAAACACCTTGTACATCATCACAATTGTCAAGGGTATCTAAAAGCTTTAAAACTGAAGAAGCTTTTTTTTCATCATCAATTTGAATATAATTTTCAGGATGCCAAATTAATTCAGCCTGATCAGGGGCTCCTAAAAGAATTTCAAGTTTTTCACGAACATTGTTAAAATCATTGACTGAGGTAATTATTTCATGATTGGTGTCGTCTGATTTGACATCATTAGCTCCAACTTCTATTGCAATATCAAAAATTTCATCATCACTCTTTATATTTTTTTTATATACGATTTGACCAACATTATTGAACATAAAAGATACTGAGCCAGTTTCTGATAGATTACCTCCATATTTTGTAAAGGAGGATCTTACTTCAGCAGCAGTTCTATTTCGATTATCTGTTAATGCATCTACAATTAAAGCTACCCCACCTGATGCATATCCTTCATATCTTATTTCTTCTAAATTAGAACTTTCTCCATCTTCTGCTTTTTTAATAACCCTTTCGATATTGTCTTTAGGCATATTTACAGCCCTACAAGCTGATAGAGCAGATCTTAATCTAGGGTTGCTTGAAGCGTCAGTGCCACCTCGAACCGCCACTTGAAGTTCTTTTGTGAGTCTAGCAAATTTTTTGGCTCTTCTAGCGTCTTGGGCTCCTTTGCGATGCATAATATTTTTGAATTTTGAATGCCCAGCCATATAAATATTCCTATTATTAATAAATTAGTTATACCAAATAAGTTTGATCTAATTTGCCTCCTAATCTTAGAGGAATTATTGATTTACTCAAACCATTTGTATCAGTTTCTATAACAACACCGCATAGAGTTGGTTCTCCAGATGAAACTTCAAGTCTTGATTTTTTTTCATTAGGATACATAAATCTATTAAGAGCGTCATTTTTATTCATACCTATAATAGAGTTATAATCACCACTCATTCCTACATCAGTAATATAAGCAGTTCCTTTTTCTAAAATTTGATAATCTGCGGTCGGCACATGCGTATGAGTACCAACAACTGCGGATACTTTACCATCAAGCGCAAAACCAATTGCCATTTTTTCTGAAGATGCTTCACCATGAACATCTACTAGTGAAAAATCAACTCTGCTTGTTAACTTGAGATCATTAATTATAAAAGGTATTTTATCAAAAACAGGATCTGACCTAGACATAAATAAATTTGTCATTATGTTGGCAACACCTATGTTACCATTTTTTACTTTTACAATGGTAATACCTAAACCAGGTGTTCCTTCAATCATATTCATAGGCCGAAGTAATCTGTCAGATTTAGAAATATATGAAATTATTTCTCTTTTATCCCAAATGTGGTTTCCTGTGGTCAAAACATCCGCTCCTGCATTGAAAAAATCGTCACAAATTGAGGGCGTTACTCCAAATCCACCAGCAGCGTTCTCTACATTTATTATTATAGCGTCAAGTTTTAATTGTATTTTAAATTCAGCTATTTTTTTTTGAGCTAAATTTCTTGCATTTCTTCCTACAATATCCCCTAAAAATAAAACTTTCATTGATTCCTTCTTTAAAAAAAGTAGTTCAGCATTCTTTTGATAAGATTTCTTTTTCTGTAATGATATAGTCTAGATTCATATCATGATTTTCATAAGGTATTTTTTCAATTTCTTGTGCACTATAGGTAAGACCTATTGTAATAAAAAACTTTTTTTCTTTTTTAAAGTGTTTTTTTAAATTAAAGATTGATTTATCATAGTACCCTCCTCCATATCCAAGCCTAGACAATTCCCTATCAAACATTAACATCGGCACAATCATAATTTGAGGCAAAATGATATCTTTGTCATAATTAGGTTCCAAATTTCCTAAAGGGCCAACTCTTAATTCATCATTAGGAGACCATTTCCTAAATAACATAGATTTTTTAATCATATCTACAACTGGCATACTCATAACTATATTTTTGTCCACAAAATATTTGACAAATTGAAAAGGTTCTATCTCGTTATTTATAGGGTAATATAGAGATGCTGTTTTAATATTGTGATTATTAAAAAAAATATTATCCAAACAATATTTTATTTGTTTCGAAAAATCTATCTTAGATTCAATACCTAATATAATTTCAGATCTTTTTTTTTTTGCTAAAGTTCTAAGGGTTTTTTTCATTTATATGCTCAGTCGAAAATTCGAAAGCCAAACAGTCGTTGGATAAGTTATCCTATGTTGCCTGTTAAACAGGTGGGTGCCATTGTACTGAAACCACAGTTTCAGAAGTGACGACTCCCTAAAGATACTTATGGCCCCAAGGATTAAAGTTCCTAACAAAAAATTCAGCTTTCGGAATTATTTTATTTATTTTCGAGTAGAATTGCAACTTTATTCATTCTTTCAGTGGCTTTTGCTAACCAATCAGTCAAATCTTCAATTTGATCTAAATTAAAATTATTATCAGCATTTGTTTCTTTGTTTAATAATTTATCTGCTAATATTATAGAAGTCATAGCTAATAATCTTGTCTCACCAATCACACCAGAAACTTTAGTTAAATCTCTAATAATAGTATTTACTTCCTTAGAGGACTTAATAATTCTTTCCTCTTCACCTGATATACATGACACAGGATACTTCATACCATTTATATCCACATTAACTGTTACTTTATTTGACATAAATAGCCTTATCAATTCTCAATATCAGATCTCTGTCCATTATTTAACTCAATTTTAAGATTATCTAAACATCTTTCTGCATCATTAAATTTATGATTAGCCTCTCTTAAATCCTTTTTTATTTCTTCAAGTTTGAGCTTGTTTGTAACACTTTCAGCAATATTTTTTTCTAAAATTTTAATACTCTCTTCAAATTTTTTTTGAATATTTTTTAATTCTTCAAGTTTATTTGTTTTTTTATCATTAAAATTCATAAATCATATCACATTTTATTTTTATATCTTATATTAGATAAATTATTCAACAGTTCAAATTTTTAATAGATTAATTTTATTGAATTTAATAATATTTAAATCTATAGGTAGTTAATTTTATTAAAAAAATATTATCACTAACTTCTAAAGGATTTCAAAAATGAAAATGACTGGAATTATAAAAAGAATATTAAATAATTATGAAAGTGATAATCCGGGTGTTAAAGCAAATTTGGCAAATATTTTAATGACTGGTAAATTAGCTGGTACCGGTAAACTAGTAATCCTTCCAGTTGATCAAGGATTTGAACATGGTCCAGCAAGATCCTTTGCAAAAAATTCTCTAGGATATGATCCTCATTATCATTTTAAGTTAGCAATAAATGCAGGTTTGTCTGCTTTTGCAGCCCCTTTAGGAATGTTAGAAGCAGGTGCAGACACTTTTGCTGGTCAAATTCCTCTGATAATGAAAATAAATAGTTCTAATTCTTTATCAAGAGAAAAAGGATCTCCTACCCAAGCCATTACAGGTTCAGTTAGCGAAGCAATTAGGCTTGGATGTTCAGCTGTGGGATTTACTATTTATCCTGGATCTGACGCTGCTTTGGATATGATAACACAAATTCAAGAAATAGCTCTTGAAGCTAAGGATGCGGGTCTTGCTGTGGTAGTTTGGAGCTATCCAAGAGGGGGAGATATAAGTAAAGAGGGAGAAACAGCAATAGATATTGTCTCTTATGCAGCTCACATGGCTGCATTAGTAGGGGCTCATATAATCAAAGTAAAACCTCCAACATCTTTTATTGAGTTAAATGAAGCCAAAAAAGTTTATACGTCTGAGAATATTCCAATTGATTCTTTAACCGACCGTATAAAACATGTTGTACAATCATGCTTTAATGGGAAAAGGTTGGTAGTTTTTTCTGGAGGTAACTCAAAAGATAAAGATAGTCTTTTGAACGAAATTAAAGAACTATATTTAGGTGGAGCAAGCGGCTCAATAATTGGTAGAAATTCTTTTCAACGGCCATATGAAGAAGCCTTATATTTATTAAACCAAATTACAAATATTTACAGAGGAAAGTAATTTGAAAGTTAATGGAAATACAATAAAACCAGGTAATGTAATAGAACATAAAAATGAATTATGGGTAGTAACTAAAACAAACCATGTAAAGCCTGGCAAAGGAGGGGCATTTGCACAAATTGAGCTAAGAAGCTTAAAGAATGGATCAAAACTTAATGAAAGATTTAGATCCTCCGAAAATGTAGAAAAGGTAATCTTAGAGGAAACACCTCATATATTTTTATATAGAGAAAATGACAATCTTATATTCATGAACAATCAAACATTCGAGCAAATCACAGTTAATATAGATATGATAGGAGAACAAGCGGCCTTTTTACAAGATGGTATGAGTGTTATTATAAATCTACATAATGAAAGGCCTGTTTCTGTTATTATGCCTGATAATTGTATTGAAGAAATAATTGAAGCTGATGTTGTTATAAAAGGGCAAACTGTTTCCTCATCTTTTAAACCAGCTATTTTAAAAAATGGCATCAAAATAATGGTACCTGGTCATATTGAAGTTGGGACTAAAATAGTAGTTAGACCTTCAGACTACACTTATGTAGAAAAAGCTAAAACTTAGAAATAGTAAATATATCATTTGGAGTGAGAATGAGTAACAAGTCACCACTTTTGAATATTATTTTCCAATCTTTGAATAAGGTTACTAGAAATGTGCTTAGAGATTTTGGAGAAATAGAAAATTTACAAGTTTCGCCAAATTCAATAAATAGATTTGTTGCCAAAACGGAAGATAAAATTTATTCATCCCTATTTGAAGATTTAACTAAATCAAGACCAGAATGGGGTATGAAAATAAATTCTAATGAAGTAAGTGTAAAAGACAAGTATTACTGGATATTTGATACATTAAATGGTCAATTTAACTTTTCGCACGCTTTACCATATTTTGCTATTTCAATTTCTGTAGAATTTAATAATGAAATTATTTCCACAGCTATTCTAGATCCATTGAGAGACGAAATGTTTTTTGCAGAAAAGGGTAAAGGGTCATTTCAAAATGATAGAAGAATTAGAGTATCTGGAAGAAATTCAATAAACTCTAGTGTATTTTCTCTATATAGAGATAGTAAAACAAAAGATAACGAAAATACTGATAATATTTTTAAACCGATTTATGTCTTAGCATCAAAAAATTCATCAGTTACACGTGAATTTGGATCCTCCGCTCTAAGCTTTGCATGGTTGGCTTCTGGAAAAATTGATTGTTTAGTCGCTCATAATTTAAGTAAAAACCAAGTTGCATGTGGCGAACTTTTAATAAAAGAATCTGGTGGATACTTAACTAATTTAAAGTATATAAATGCTTATAAAGCCCCAGGAGATTTATTAATTGGAGCAAACCCAACCTTACATAAAGATCTACTAAAGAAAATGAATAATATATTTTAAATCAAGCAAATTAAATTAATAATTTTGTGTCATCAAAAAGTCATGATTTAATGTTTTTTTAATTATAATATGTGAGGATAAAAATGACTGATCCTAATAAATACGCTTTTAGAATGCTTCTTTTGCTTATAATTGTGATTATTCTAATTTCCTTTTTATTTGAACCTTTAAAACAAGCTTTTGAAGGTAACACTGCTCTTAATAGTGTAATTATTAGTACTTTTATTTTAGGTACTGTTTTTTCGTTCCGGCAAACCTTCCGTTTAAGTAAAGAAGCTAAATGGCTAAGATTTATTAAAAGAAAAGATAGTTTAATGCCGGCCAATGTTGCTCTTAAAATAAAGCCTACACTTCTCGCACCAGTTGCTGCAGTCCTCAGCGAAGATAGGAAAGATAACCCTTCATTATCTGCAAATTCATTAGGAACTATTCTAGACGGTGTTTCATCGAGATTAGACGAAAGTAGGGAAATTTTGAGATATATGATTGGACTTCTTGTTTTCTTAGGTTTACTTGGAACATTTTGGGGATTACTACAAACGATATCATCTGTTTCTGGAGTTATAAATACAATTGATTTTAATATTGGTAATAATTCTAACGAAGGTAACTCTTTATTTATGGATATTCAAAAAGGGCTAAGTGCTCCTCTTAATGGAATGTCTACGGCTTTTTCTTCGTCTTTATTTGGTCTTGCTGGCTCGCTTATTTTGGGCTTTTTAGATCTTCAAGTTGGTCAGGCAAGTAATCGTTTCTTTAATGAATTAGAGGATTGGTTGTCTCAAATGGCAATTTTTACTGCAAGTGAAGGAGGCAGCACTGGCTTAAGTGAGGCAGCAGTAGAAAATTTAGCAATTGTATCTAAGAGAGCTAACCAAAATGAGAATGAAAGAGTAAGAATAACTGAAAATTTAAACGAATTAACAATTGTTTTGAATCGACTTGTTGAAAAACTTGATGAAGATAGAAGTGTGAAAGATCATTTAATAACTATTTCTTCAATTCTTAAAAATTTAAGTGAACAAAACACTAATAGTATTTCAGAATTTCAATCTAACTTAACTTTAGAGTTAAGAGCCATTTCAAAACAATTATCAGAAATGGAAAAATCATATAACAAGCTCAGTAATAAATGAAAAAAATTTAATTTTTGAAGAATTAATTTGTAATGTTAAATAAAGTTAGAAGAAGACAAGTAGATTATACATGGCCAGGATTTGTAGACGCATTAGCTAGTTTATTAATGGTAATAATTTTTGTCTTAATGATATTTGTTTTATCACAATTTTTTCTTTCACAAAAAATGACTGGTCAAGATGAAGCTCTAGTTGAGTTAAGGAATAATTTAGAAGAGTTAGGTGAAATGCTTTCTCTAGAAAGGCAAACAACAACAGAATTAACATCACAATTATCTTTGTTTGAAACTAAGATAGTTAAAATTAAAAAAAACTTAAAAGACGAAAAAAAACTTGTTACTCAATTTAAAGAAAAGCTAGCTAGTCAAAGCAACATTCTAAGCCTCAATCAGGGAGAAATTGAAAACTTAAAAGAAAAACTACAAACAAAAATACAAGATTCACTTCTTTTGAAGAATAATCTTTCAGAGTTAGAGAAAAAAATAAATGAAAAAGATACAGATATAAATGAAAAGAATGAAACTATTAATGCGAACAAAAAAGAAATAAATGAATTAATATCTGCGTCTCTTAAATTACGAAGTAAATTATCTCAATTACAAACTCTTCTTACAGCCTACAAGTCAAAAGATAAAAAAGAAAAAGTTAAAACAATTAATATAGGAAAAGAAATGAATTCTGCTCTTGCTAGAAGAGTAGAAGAACTTCAAAAATTCAAATCAGATTTTTTTGGTAGAGTAAGAGAACTTATCAAAGGACGTAAAGAGATAAGAATAGTAGGTGATAGATTTGTTTTCCAGTCTGAAGTTCTCTTTAAAGTTGGTTCAGAAGAATTAGGCATTAAAGGACAAGAAGAAATGGCTAAGCTTGCACTAACTTTAATGGATATAGAAAAATCATTACCAACTGATATTGATTGGATACTACAAATTGATGGACACACAGATAATTTACCAGTTAAGAAAGGGCAAAATTACTTAGACAATTGGGAGCTATCAACAAAAAGAGCTTTATCTGTTCTAAGATTTTTAATAAAGCAAGGTATTAAACCTGATCGGTTATCTGCCTCAGGCTATGGAAGTTTTCAGCCAATTGATAGAAAAAATACAATTGTTGCAAGAGCAAAAAATAGACGCATTGAAATGAAAATAACACAAAGCATAAAAACTAATCAATAACAGAAAAAATGATACAAATATTAATTAATAAATTTAAGGCAAACTCAATACAGCATCTGTTTGTAATTTTAATTATATTTGCATTAAGTGGATCAAGTTCTTTATTTATATCTTCTCAAATTTTAATTGCACTAGGTTTAGAAAAATTAATTACGTTTTATCCCTTATATATTTTTGTAAGAATAATTTTAATTATTCTTATTTATCAATTTATATTGATTACGATAGCGTCACTTTTTGGTGAGTTTGATTATTTCTGGAAGTTTGAGAAAAAATTTCTTCAACGTCTTAGAATTATAAAATAACTCAAATAACTTGTATTTTTTAAAATTTAATTGTAGACATTTAAAAAATTAATGAGTTTAAGAGATTAATATGAAAAAAGATATTCACCCTGATTATCACGAGATTACTATTATTATGACTGATGGAACTGAGTATAAGACTAAGTCCACTATGGGAAAAGCTGGAGACACCCTTAAACTTGATATAGATCCGAAAACTCATCCTGCTTGGACAGGCCAGCACAGAATATTAGATTCTGGTGGTCAAGTTGCACGTTTTAATAAACGCTTTTCAGGACTCGGGATAAAAACTGACTAATTTTCCATGTGATGAAAACTACTAAATTTTAATATTCTTTCTGTTAATTCCATTAATAGTTTAATACGATTTATTTTTATTTTTTTATCTTCATGATTTACAATTATTTTTTCAAAAAATGAATGTATAACACAATTTAATTTGATAATTTCTTCCAAAATAATTCTTTGATGTTCTAGATCTGTTAAATATTTTTTTAAATTAATATCTAAATTCTGAGACTTATCATAAATTTTTTCTTCTTCAGAACTTTCAAAAAGATGAGGATTAACTTTTACATTCGATATATTTGAAAGTTTGTTGGATTTGATTATATTGTTTAATCTTTTGAAATTGACTAAAAATATTTTAAAATCATTAGTATCTTTGATATCATTAAGGCATTTCACTCTTTGATAAAGAATCGGAAGCAAATAATTTTGAGACCCTTTTAAAGTGAAAACTGACTCAATAATATCACCTCTAAAATTTTGTTTTTTTAAAATAAATTTTACTTTATCAATTATAAAATCTACTAAATCTAATTTAATTATTTTTGATGAGTTTTTATAAGAGTTGAGTGCTTCAGTAAAAAGATCATTTATTGAAATATTTAATTTTAATTTCATTAAAATTTGAGCTATGGAAAAACCTGCCCTTCTAAGAGCAAATGGATCTTTTGAGCCACTCGGCTTTTTATTTATCATGAAAAAACCTGTCAAATTATCAATGTTATCAATCATGGAAAGCATGCAACCAAGTTTAGTTTTAGGCATATCATTTGAAATACCCTTTGGTTTATATTGTTCAAAGATTGCTTTTGAAACCTCATTAGGTTTTCCATTTAATTTAGTATAATATCCTCCCATAATTCCCTGCAACTCAGGGAACTCAACTACCATTTCTGAGACCAGATCAAATTTTGATAAAAGACAAGCTTCTCTAGCCAAAGAAACGTCTACTTTAAACAAACTAGAAAAATATTTAGAAACTCTAGATAATCTAACTGTTTTCTCATATAAAGAACCTAATCCTTCATAAAATAAAACGTTTTTTAATTTCTCATTCAAATTTTCAATTTTAATAGAAGTATCTGTCTTCCAGAAGAAATCAGCGTCAGACAATCTAGCTTTTAACACTCTTTCATTACCCTCAATTATACTTTTATCTCTTTCTTTTTCTGGAATCGTATTTGAAACAAATAAAAATTTAGGCACTAAATTATTTTTATCATCAATAATTGAAAAATATTTTTGGTGAACTTTCATTGCTGTAATTAAGACTTCTTTAGGCAATTTCATAAATTGTTTATCGATAGTTCCAATTAAGACATTAGGAAATTCTACTAATCCTAAAACCTCGTCTAACAAATAGTCATCATCTAATAATTTAATATCTTTCTCTTTTAATAATAATTTTGTGTCGTTTATTATTTTGTTTTTTCTTTTTTTTCTATCTAATATCAGGTAATTGTTTTCCAATGCCTTTTCGTATTCATCTATACTTTTAATCTCTATTTTTTTATTTACATGTCTATGTCCAAAAGTATAATTAGAAAAATTTAGAAAATTACTTTTATCTATTGCAACTTTTCCTTTTATTAGTTGGTTATTGAATAACAACAAAATATTTCTGAGTGGTCTAGCCCATCTCAATTCAGAATAAGCCCATCTTTGACTTTTAGGCCAATCGAAATTATTTATAATTTCGTTAATAATCTCTGGCAATACTTCCGAAGTATCTATTCCATTAATTTGGTTAAGATAAAAATAAAATTTTCCATTTTTTGTATCTTTAATAACAATATCATTTTCTTGGATATTATTTGACTTTAAGAAACCATGAATAGCCTTTTCGTTGGATCCAAGTCTAGGGCCTCTTTTTTCAATTATTTGGTTTTTTTGTTTCAAATCTATTTTTGTGATAATGATTGATAGATGTCTTGGACTACTAAAGGTTGTAATTGGTCCATAACCTATGTCCCTATTAATTAGTGACTTTTCAAATAGACTTGTTAGCTGTTTTTCTGAGCTAGTTTGCATCCTAGCTGGTATTTCTTCAGAAAAAAGTTCTAAAAGCAAGTCTCCTTTTTCACCATTAATATTAGGCATTAGATTTGTCTATCCAAGCTAAACAACATGATCTTGACATATTTCTTACCCTTAATATGTATGCTTGCCTTTCTGAAACAGAGATAACACCTCTTGCGTCCAATAAATTAAAAATATGACTTGCTTTAATACACTGATCATAGGCAGGAAGTGGTAAAGGATTAATTTTATCTTCAAGTAAAAATGAACATTCTTTTTCAGCATCATTGAAATGTTGAATTAAAACAGATGAATTTGTCTTTTCAAAATTATAAATTGAAAATTCTTTTTCTTGTTGCGAAAAAATATCTCCATAAGTTTTTCCACCTTTGTTTTTATCTAATCCATCCCAGTCTAAATGATAGACATTCTCAACTTTTTGAATAAACATTGCTAATCTCTCTAAACCATATGTAATTTCACTAGCAACTGGTTTTACTTCAATTCCTCCAACTTGTTGAAAATATGTAAATTGGCTTATTTCCATACCATCACACCAAATTTCCCAACCCAACCCTGATGCACCTAATGTTGGGCTTTCCCAGTCATCTTCTACAAATCTTATGTCATGATCTTTGAAGTTTAAACCAACAGCATTTAAACTTTCCAAGTAAAGATTTTGTATATTATCTGGAGATGGTTGAATAATAACTTGAAATTGATAATAATGTTGAAGTCTATTAGGATTTTCTCCATACCTCCCATCTGTTGGTCTGCGACATGGTTGAAGATAGGCTGCTTTCCAAATAGGATCTGGACCCAAAACTCTTAAAACTGTAGCAGGATGAAATGTTCCTGCACCAACTTGAGTGTCATAAGGTTGCATTAAAACACACCCTCGATCCATCCAATAAGACTGCAGTTTCATAATAATATTTTGAAATGATTTATTTTTATCCATTAAATAACATTTGACCTATTTATAATATTTTAATTCTATGTTTAAATGCTCATTAATAATTTATAGGATATCAAAATTAAACTTTTGAACATTCTTTATTGTTGCAACGGTCACCTGTACTCCACAAACCACATTTATCACATTTAAATGCGTCAATGCCTTTTTTATTGGTATTTTGTTTATTTTCTTTTGTATTTCTAAAGTTAAGTTTTCTTTTTTCTATTATTTTAAAAATGTACCATACTGAAACAAGAATAATTAATAGCCAAAAAATTTTACCTACAGAAAGCATCATTTTACAACCCAAACTTATTAAAAGAACTTCTTTCTTCAACTTTGTTAATCAAAATATCTAAAGCTCCAGATAATAAATTTCCAAAACCAAAAAGCTTTTTCTTTGGTACAAACTCTTTTATTTTAACATTTTCTCCGAACCTATCTTTTAAAACTGCTTTCATTTCACCAAAAGAATCTATTAATCCAAGTTCTAAACTTTTTTCGCCTGACCAAAAAGCTCCAGTAAAAATTTCTTTATTTTCATTTGTAATTTTACTACCTCGTCTCGACTTAACAAATGAAATAAACTGATTATGCAATTCTTTTTGGATCCCTTTTAATCTTTTAACGTCATCCTTATTTTCAGGTAAGAATGGATCTAAAATCGCTTTATTGTCGCCTGAAGTATAAAGACGACGTTCTACTCCAAGTTTTTGAATTGCTTTGTCAAAACCAAATCCAGAAGATACAACACCTATTGAACCAATTATTGAAGCTTTGCTAGCAAAAATTTCGTCTGCTGAACATGCTAACCAGTATCCACCAGATGCTGCAACATCTTCAACAAAGGCTATAACTGGAACACTTTTTTTCTCTGATAAGCTTCTAATACGCTTAGATATCATTTCAGATTGCACAGGTGATCCACCAGGAGAATTTATCTGTAGTGCAACAGCTTTTAAATTTTTTATTGAAAAAGCATCTTCAATATTTTTGTCAATTTCATTTAAGTTCAAACCTTTTCTTCTACCCATATTAGGTGCAATAATCCCATTAAGTGGAATTACTGAAACATTTTGAGACTTTCTAAAAATAGAAAGGAAACCCATGGAGCACCTCTATCTGTTGATTTGTTATTTAATTAATTAATGTCAAAATTTTAAAGTACAACATTTATTTAATTTCTTAAATAATTTGTTTAATAATAATTAAAAATTCCTACCTCACTTATCATCCTTGCTTTTTTTGTCATCAAACCATTTTTGTTATATAATTTTAACCCGGACATTAATTCAGTTGAACTTACACCACCCTTTCTTGCTACTATAATAATTCTTTTAGACGACTTTTTATAATTTGGCCAAAATGGAAAAATTTTAAAGGAGCCAGTTTTATCTCTAAGATGATGTAGTACTAGATCTAATATTTCACATGTTATAATTAAGAAAATTATACCTTTACTTTTCAGTAATTTAACTGAGCTACTTATCCATTGCTCTAGATTTTTCATCACTTTAGCATAATTTTCTAATTTGTTTTTAGATCTATTTTTATACTCTTTGTAAAATGGAGGATTAGACACAACTATATCAAAAGAATTAACAAGAGCTTTATTAATTTTAAAAATATCACTATTCAAAAGTTTAATCTGTTTTTGTAAATTATTATTTATAATATTTTCTTTAGCTAATTCTAGATACTGATTATTGTTTTCTATTGCAGTAAGATTAATTTTTTCGTTTTTGTATGCAATTATTAAACTTATTGTGCCTACACCTGAACCAACATCAGCCAATGAAACATCTTTTTTGTTATTTTGTTGCAAAAATCCATTTACGAAAGCAGCTAAAAAAACCGCATCAAATCCATATCTGAAGCCATGCTTCAGCTGAATAATTGAAATTTTTCCATTTAATATATTGTCCACAGTTCTATTTATATAATACATAATATCTCTTAAATTATAGTCATATAAAGGTTTAATATATTTTATTAGCGAGTTATAATATAAAAATTGTCAATTGGAAAATATAGATGAATAAAATTATTAGAGAAAAATCTATTGATAGTGTAGTTAGACTTAATAAAGCACTTGAACAAAGCATACGTGATGTTGATAAAGAAATAATAACTAGACTTGATAAATCAATACCCCTAATCAATGATATTGGAAAGCACTTAATTAAAGCTTCAGGAAAAAGACTTCGTCCTCTTCTTACATTAGCTATGGCAGCACAATTTAATGATTATTCTAAAAATCCGAAAATATTGGCTGCAGCAGTTGAATTTATTCACACTGCCACATTACTTCATGATGACGTTGTAGATGAATCAAATTTAAGAAGAGGAAAAAAAACTGCTAATATGATTTGGGGGAATGAATTTAGTGTTCTCGCTGGAGATTTTTTATTTGCTCAATCATTTGAATTAATGGTTGAAACAGGGTCAATTGAAGCTTTGTCAAGTTTAGCGACAGCGTCTTGTAAAATTACTCAGGGTGAATTTCAACAAATGCAAATTTCAAATAAACCAGATACCAGTATTGAAAAATATTTTGAGGTTATAGGAAAGAAAACAGCTGAGTTATTTGGAGCATCTTGTGAAAGCGGAGTTATAGTTGCTAGTGGAAATATTAGACAGCAAAAAGCAGCTTATAACTATGGATATAACTTAGGCTTAGCTTTTCAAATCATTGATGATCTCATGGATTTTAATAATAATTCAGATAAAATGGGTAAAAATTTAGGCGATGATTTTAAATTAGGTAAGACAACTTTGCCTATCATTTTAGCTTGGGAAAAAAGCAACTCATCAGAAAGAAAGTTTTGGGTTAAAACAATTAGAAAACTTAAACAAGAACCTTCTGATTTTAGCAAAGCATTAACTATCCTGAACAAATATAATATATTTGACGAGTGCAAAAATAAAGCACAAGTATTTATATCAATAGCTCAAGAAGCGCTTTTTGAATTACCAAATACAAAGTTTAAAGAATATTTATTTGGGTTAGCGGATGAGAGCATTGAAAGATCTAAATGAGAATATAAATGAATAAAGTCTCAAAAAATAATTTTGAATTTAAAAAAGATTTAGAAAATGACAATATAAGGGAGAAAATAAAAAATATTATTAAAAAAGATAAAAAGTTTAATCTTCGTGATTTGTCTAGAACTCTAAATAAAAATGATGCATACTTGCAACAATATCTATTCAGAGGCACTCCTAAAATTCTTCCTGAGGAATATAGACACAGATTAGCTGAAATCCTTAATGTAAATATCACAGAACTAACACCAAATTGGTTAAAAAAATTTATACCTGAAGAAAAACTAATAACTATTAAAAATATAGAGACAGATACACTTGATAATAACTATATCTCAATCTCACAAAAACTATTATTTGATACAAACTTCTCAAAATTAGAAAATCTATTTTTTTTCCAAACTAATACAAATAAAGGTATTGTAACTACTATCGTGGATGTTGGAATAAATAAATATACAAAACCTGACTTATACCTTCTACATGATAATAATAATTTCTTTTTGGCCTACATTAAAATAAGCCAAGTTCATAATACAAAAATGAGTATAAAACCATACTTAGAAACATTTTACCCATTCCATATCTCATCAGAAATATTAAAGGTAAGTGGAAAAGCTTTGTGGCAAGGATCTAAAATATTTCAAAAATGAAAAGAAAAAATAAATTACCACAAAACTTTGACTCTAAAGTTTTTGCAATTAACCACATTGGATCAAAAGGAGAAGGTGTCTCATATTTACATACGGAATTTAATTATAAAAAAAAAGAGTATAATTTTTTTATTCCTTTTAGTTTACCAAATGAAGTGATTTTAGCTCAACCTACTCATTTTTCTTCAGAGGGAATAAGAGCAGAAATAATTGAAATAAAAGAATCATCAAGCAATAGAACCGATCCTAAATGCAAACACTTTTTTAAATGTGGCGGCTGTACACTTCAACATTGGAAATTTAATAATTATAAAAATTGGAAATTTAAAAAAGTTGCCTCCCAAATTTTAAAATTATCTTCAAATACTCATGTTAAACCAATTATGATATCATCTATAAAAAGTAGAAGACACGCTAAGTTTATGGCCAAAAAAATTAAAACGACTACAGTAATAGGCTTTAATGAATATAGAACTAATTTTATCATTAAAATAGATGAATGTATTATACTTGATGAACAACTTGTAAAATTAATTAAAAATATAGAAACACCTCTTAATAATCTTCTTAAAATAGGTGAAACAATAAATATTCATGCTAACCTTTTAGATAATGGTATTGATTTATTGATAGACGGATTAGAAAAAGTTCCTTTCGATCAATTTACAGAACTTAATGAAACTTTATTACAAAATAATGTTATTAGATTTTACCGTAAAAATAACGATGCAACAATGGATCTTCTATTTATTACAAAAAATACAAGCTTATCTAATAATTTTTTTTCCTCAACTATTTACCCTACTCCTGGTGGATTTTTACAGGCAACTTTTGAAGGTGAAAACGCCATTATTAACAATACAATTAATGCCCTTGAAAATATCAATAAAAATAAGCTAATATGCGAGCTTTTTTCTGGCTGTGGCACAATAACTATACCTCTTCTTTTAAAAAAGTATAAAATTCACGCTTTTGAAATAAATAATGAAACTCTTGAGTCAATTAATATAGCAGCAAAAAAACATGGCTTAAGTAATAACGTAGTTACAAAAATCAGAAATTTAAAAACTACGCCACTAAGTCCAGAAGAATTAACAAAATATGACGCGATTATTATTGATCCACCAAGATCAGGTGCACATTTGCAATTTTCAAATATTGCTATGTCTAAAGTACCAATTGTAGTAAGTATTTCTTGTAATATTAATACATTTATAAGAGATTCCAAATCATTGATTAGAAATAATTACGAATTAAAATGGGTTCAACCAATTGATCAATTTCTATTTTCTCCACATGTTGAAATAGTTGGTCTTTTTGAGACAAAAAAGGTTAATTAGATGTTAATCAAAAGATCTATAACAATAAACAAACACAGAACTTCATTATCTCTAGAAAGTGAATTTTGGGAAGCTATAAAAATAGTTTCTAAAATGAAAAATTGTTCGATTGAAAGTTTAATTACTCAAATAGATCTTAATAGAAAAACATCGTTAGCATCTTCTATAAGAGTTTTTCTGTTACAATTTTTTAAAAATAATTAACCAGTAATTCCAATCTGCCATGGAGCAAATTCATGACGTCCAAGATTTAATATTTCACTTTTTGTTTTTTTACCGGAGGCAACCAAAATAAATTCTTCAAAAATTTCAGCTCCCATTTCATCAATATTTTTGTTACCATCAATTACTAACCCACAATTAATATCCATATCTTCGTTCATTTTTTTATATAGATTAGTATTAGTGGCAAGTTTTATAGAAGGAGTTGGCTTAGCACCAAAACATGATCCTCTTCCAGTAGTAAAAGCTACTATATTTGCACCCCCAGCAATTTGGCCTGTTGCTGAAACAGGATCAAAGCCAGGTGTATCCATAAATACAAAACCTTTTTTAGTAACTTTTTCTGCATAATTATAAACTTCCATCAATCCACTTGTACCGCCCTTCATTGCTGAGCCTAATGATTTTTCTAAAATGTTCGCAAGCCCTCCTTTTTGATTGCCTGGGCTTACTATTCCATTTATTTGTACATCTCTACCAACAGAATAAACTTCTTTCCACCAAGTAATTTTATCCATTAATTTTTCTGCTACAGAAATACTTACAGCCCTAGCTGTTAAACTATTTTCAACACCATAAATTTCTGGTGTCTCTGACAAAATAGCTGTGCCTCCATGACTTACTAATATATCAACAGCTTTTCCTAAAGATGGGTTTGCAGATAAAGATGAAAAAGCATCAGAACCACCACATTGCAGCCCAACCATCAGGTTAGATAGAGGGGCCTCTTTCCTTTGAATTTTATTGGCCTCATCTAACATTTCTTCTACACATTTTATACCAGCTTTAATTGTAGCGGTTGTTCCACCATTATCTTGCATAACTAAAGTTTTTAAATTTGAACTTTCATGTAACCCTTGATTGGTAAAAAGACCACCGACTTGACATCTTTCGCACCCTAATCCAACAACTAAAGATGAAGCTACATTTGGATGATTTATATATCCTCCCAAAGTTCTGTGAAGCAGGTCCATAGGCTCCCCAGAAAGTTCCATTCCACATCCGGTAGAATGACTAAACGCAGCCACACCATCAACATTAAGATAATTTTTTAGAATTTCGTCAGTAAAATGCGATGCAATTTCATGTACCACAGTTGCAGAACAATTTACTGTTGAAACTACCGCAATAAAGTTTCTTGTACCTACATTTCCATCTGGTCTTTTGTATCCCAAAAATGACCTTTCACTTGACGCGTTTACAAATCTGGTTGGTTGATATTTTGAGCAGTATTCGTGGTCTCTAATAAATTCTTTAAAAACAACATTCGAATTAGTTAAAACCTGACCTTTAACTATATTGGAATCAGCAAATCCTATAATTGTTCCATATTTATATATTGGGCTGTCTTTAGGAATATTAACTCTTGCAATCTTCTGTCCAGATAATATCGGTGAATCTATAGTAATATCAAAATTTTTCAAATACTGTCCAGCTTTCATGTTATCCAATGCAATAATTATGTTATCTGAATCATTTAAAATTATACTTTTTGAGTCTTCCACATAAGTCTGATTATGATCCATATGATTTAACCCCCCTTACTTTTAAAATATATAAATTAATTACTCTTTAACCAATCCTCGAAATCACTTTTCTCTTTTTCATCTGTTAATGGATATAACCCTTTTATTGAACAACCTTTTTGAACTTTTTTAATCACGTAATCCTCATAAATTGTCATAGATTTTACCTCATCAGCAATCTCTTTTACTTTATGTGCTGGTATTACCACTACTCCTTCTTTATCGCCTACCAATAAATCTCTGGGCCATACTGCCACATCACCACAACCTATCGGCACATTAATGTCTACAGCCTGGTGCAATGTAAGGTTAGTAGGAGACGATGCCCTATTGTGGTATGAGGGTATTTGCAAATTTTTTATTTCATTTGAGTCCCTAAAACCTCCGTCTGTCACTACCCCAGCACACCCTTTAACCATTAACCTAGTAACCAAAATAGCGCCTGCTGAAGCAGCTCTTGGATCTTTACGACTATCAAATATTAAAACATAGTCCTTTGGACATTCCTCAACTGCAACTCGTTGAGGATGATTAGGATTTTTGAAAACTTCTAACGTATTAAGATCCTCTCTTGCTGGAATATATCTGACAGTAAATGCTAAACCAACCATATTAGGAAGATTGGGATTAAGAGGAAAAATGCCTTGAATGAACTGGTTTCGAAAGCCTCTTTTAAATAATGCCGTACATATTGTTGCAACGCTTGAATTTAAGTAAATTCTTTTTATTTCTTTATTTATCATGTGACACCTTAAAAAATGTCTGGTTCTTTAGCAGATTTTCCAAAATTTGTTTCTAAAAAATCAAAGTCACAACCATTATTTGCTTGTGTTACGTGATTACTATACATCCATAACCATCCTCTTCCTGCTTTAGGTTCTTTAAGTTTAATTTTTTTTCTTCTTAAGGATAAAGTTTCTTTGTCAACCAACATATTAATAGAGCGCAATTCGATGTCAATTTCAACAATATCGTCAGTCTCTAATAGGGATAAGGGGCCACCTATAAAACTTTCAGGAGCCACGTGAAGAATACACGCTCCATAGCTAGTGCCACTCATTCTGGCATCTGATATCCTAACCATATCTCTAATCCCTTTTTTTAGAAGTTTTTTCGGAATTGGCATCATTCCCCACTCCGGCATACCAGGACCACCAACTGGACCAACATTTCTAAGCACTAAAATATGATTTTCTGTGACATCTAAATCGTCTCTATCAATTATTTCTTTCATTTCAGGATAACTATCAAAAACTATAGCTGGACCCTTATGTTTAAAAAATTTTATATCGCAAGCAGCTGGTTTAATCACACAACCATCAGGAGCTAAATTACCTTTTAGCACTGCTAAAGATCCTTCTTTATAAATTGGATTATTCAATGGACGAATTATATCTTCGTTGATAGTTTTTGTTTGAGAAATAATATTTCTTAAACTTAGGCCTGACACTGTTATTTCATCCAAATTAAGCTTTTCTCTCAGCTCATGCATTAGAGCTAAAATACCACCTGCATAAAAAAAATCTTCCATTAAATAATTTTGGCCTGATGGTCTAATATTAGCAATAAGAGGAATTTCTTTTCCTTTCTGATCTAAGTCATCCATTGTCAAATTAACACCAGCTCGTCTTGCCATAGCAATTAAGTGAATTATAGCATTTGTAGAACAACCCATTGCCATAGCTACAGTAACAGCATTATCAACTGATTTTTCAGTTATTATTTTAGATGGAGTTAAGTCCTCCCATACCATTTCAACAATTCTTCTTCCTACATCAGTTGACATTCTTATGTGATTTGAATCAGCGGCGGGGATAGAACTTGCTCCAGGTAAGGATAACCCAAGAGCTTCTGTTATAGCTGTCATTGTACTTGCAGTTCCCATTGTCATACAATGTCCATAAGATCTAGCAATTCCAGCTTCAACATCTTCCCAATCTTTGTTACTTATATTGCCAGCTCTTAATTCGTCCCAGTATTTCCAACCATCAGAACCACTACCTAAGAACTTACCTTTATAATTACCCCTTAACATTGGACCAGCTGGTAGAAAAATCATTGGTAAGTCTAAACTTATTGACCCCATAGTAAGTGCTGGAGCTGTTTTATCACACCCCCCCATTAAGACAACACCGTCAATAGGATGGGATCTTATTAATTCTTCGACTTCCATTGAAAGCATATTTCTATAAAGCATGGTAGTTGGTTTCACATACATCTCTGCAAGAGAAATAGCTGGAAGTTCAACAGGGAACCCACCAGACTGATATATACCCTTTTTCACATCTTCAACTCTCTGTTTAAAATGTGAATGACAAGGTTGAATATCAGACCATGTGTTAATTATACCTATTAATGGTTTATTTTCCCAGTCGTCTTTACTCAAACCCATTTGCATTGCTCGGGATCTATGACCAAAAGACCTAACATCTTGTGGAGAAAACCATCTTGAACTTCTTAAATCACTATATTTTTTTTTTGCCATTATTACCTTAAATTTTATTAAGTGAAATAATAATAAAATAAATTAAATAAAAATTCTCTAAAAAAATATAAAAGTTTTCATTTATAAGTGGTAGGCCTGGAGGGACTTGAACCCCCAACCACTCCGTTATGAGCGGAGGGCTCTAACCAGTTGAGCTACAGGCCTGAAAAATTATTAATTTTATAATTTTATGCTGGTTTATACAATCACAATTAAACTATGTAAAGAGTAAGTGTATAAAGAATAAAACTTAATTTTCTAAAAAAGATCTTAATTTTCTTGATCTTGTTGGGTGTTTCAATTTTCTTAAGGCTTTGGCCTCAATCTGACGAATTCTTTCTCTAGTAACACTAAATTGTTGTCCAACTTCTTCTAAAGTATGATCAGTGTTCATGCCAATACCAAATCGCATTCTTAAAACTCTTTCTTCTCTTGGTGTTAGACTAGCTAATATCCTAGTAGTAGTCTCTCGTAAATTAGCATGAATAGCGGCTTCAAGAGGTTGAACTGCCATTTTATCCTCTATAAAATCACCCAAATGACTGTCATCTTCGTCACCGACTGGTGTTTCAAGGGAAATTGGCTCCTTTGCAATTTTCAAGACTTTTCTTACTTTATCAAGTGGCATTGAAATCTTCTCAGACAGTTCTTCTGGGGTAGGCTCTCTACCTATCTCATGAAGCATTTGTCTCGAGGTCCTGACGAGTTTATTTATTGTTTCAATCATATGAACAGGAATTCGAATAGTTCTTGCCTGATCTGCAATTGAACGAGTTATAGCTTGTCTTATCCACCATGTAGCATATGTTGAAAATTTATAACCTCTTCTATACTCGAATTTATCAACTGCTTTCATTAAACCTATATTACCTTCTTGTATTAGATCTAAAAATTGAAGACCTCTGTTCGTATATTTTTTAGCAATAGATATAACTAACCGTAAATTTGCCTCAACCATTTCTTTTTTTGCACGAGCTGCTTCTCGTTCTCCTCTTTGAATTATTTGTATAAGTTTTTTGTATTCTTGAATAGGCAAACTAACCTTATTTACAAAATCAAAAACTTGGTCACAAATTCCAACTATTTGGTCATTATAATCTGAGGCGAATTTAACCCAATTTTTTGAATTTCCAGGTTTTATTGCCCAATTATGATTAATTTCGTTACCAACCCAGCTATTAATAAAATCTTTTCTTTTTACACCAGAATCTTCAGCTAACCTTAGCAAAGATCCTTCTACGTTAGTAATTTGCCTATTAAGACCATACATCTGATCTATTAGCTCTTCTTGTCTATTATTATTAAGATAGATTTTTTCCATTTGTTCGATTAGTATAATCCTTAAATCATCTAACCTTTTTTCAGACCTTGGAACAAGGGATTCGCCTTTTCTTAATCTTGCAATTCTTCTTTCACAAAGTGTAAGAATTTCTTTAAAAGTTTTCGCAACATCATCAATCATTTTTAAAATTTGTTCTTTGATCTCTGATTCCATTGCAACTAAAGATAAGTTAATATCATCATCATTATCTTCTTCGCCTTCATCTTCACTGATATCTTCATCATTATCATCATTATTTTTTATTTTATCTTTTTCTTGATTTTTTTTAACGTCATCATCTGTATTATTTACATTCATACTATGAATTTTTAAAACAGTATTTAACTCGTTAGACTTGGAATTTTTCAGATTATCATTAGAAACTACCGGTTCATTAGCTCCTCCATTGATTCGAGCATAAGTTGTCTCAAGATCAATGATATCTCTTAACAACATTGTGCCATCATCAACTTCATCTCTCCATTTCAGAAAGGCCCTCATAGCTAAAGGTGACTCATAGATTCCTCCAACCATTAACTCTCTACCTGCTTCAATTCTCTTAGCTATAGAAATTTCACCTTCTCTTGATAGAAGTTCAACTGATCCCATCTCTTTCAGATACATTCTCACTGGATCATCAGAACGTGCACCTTCTTCGTCAGACAGGTTGCCTGAATTTTTTTCATCTGCTTCCTCTAAAGACGTTTCTTCTTGCTGATCAACTATATTTAGACCCATATCATTAATTACAGAATGGATGTCTTCAATTTGTTCTGAAGAATACTCACCAGGTGGTAATGCTGCGTTTAAATCATCCAGGGTAACAAAACCATTTACCTTACCCTTTTTAATTAAAGATTTAATAGCGGAATTGTTTAGATCTAAAATAGGACTATCATTTGTATTTTTATTAATGTTTTTTTTGTTTTCAGTTTTTGCCAGCATGCATTATCTCATATTAGTTTTGGTAATTTTCAGAAAAGCTAATCTTTCTTTGGTCTATTAAATCTAATAATTCTTGAAATATCTGATCTATCTTTTGATCATCTATTTTCTCCAAATCAATATTTAATCTTGAAGGATAATTATTTTGCATAAAATTATTAATTTGGATAGTAAAACCTTTTTTAATCATATCGTGCTGTAATTCTTTAGAATTTATTTTAGGTGTATTATTTACTGATTTTAGTATTGCATCCTTTAATTCATTCAAATCTTTCTTTCTAAAGTCAATTAAAGAAATTCTTTCGTCGAATACATGACTAATTCTTGGAAATAATAACATAATATAAATAATTGCTCCAATTTTAATTTCAATACCAGTTTTAGGTAGGTTTCTTTTACTTAAAAATTTATGATAAAAGACTTCTAAATAATTAGATGGATTATTGTTTCTTCTTCTAAAAATCTTAATTCTTTTTTCAATTTCATCTCTAAAAGCTTGTTTAATATTATTATTTTCGATTGTATTAACTTTACTTCTTAAATAATCCCAAAAAAAAGCATGACTTTCAGGCTCATTTTTTTTAATTCTTTTTAAACCTTGCAACCATAACATATCTAAAGCACCCATTGCTCCGTCTAAAATTATTTCAAATTCTTTCAAACCATTTTGATTAATAAATTCTTCTGGATCTAGATCATTAGGTAGAAAAACAAATTTTAATTTTTTATTTAATTTTAACTTAGGAAAATATTTTTCAAATACTCTTATAGTGGCATTTTTACCAGCAGTATCTCCGTCAAAAACTAGAAACGCTTCATCAGATATGTTAAAAATATTTTCAATCTGATTTTCTGTTAAAGCCGTACCTAAAGAAGCAACTGCAGGATACCCAAAAGAATTTAATGAAATGGCATCCATATAACCTTCACACACGATCAATCTTTTGTTATTGATAATTTTTTTAGCTTCTGATACTCCAAATAATTGTTTACTTTTTTGAAATAAATACGTTTCGGGTGAATTTAAATATTTAGGGTTTCCTTCCCCTAATAATCTACCGCCAAATGCAATTACTTTTCCTGAATTATTTAAAATAGGAATCATAAGTCTCTGTTGAAAATAAAAAACATAATTTTTTTTATAATTTTCTTTAACTAAACCTATATCAACCATATCATCAATTGAAAAACCTTCTTTGCTTAAACGTGACACTAAGTATTCATTTGTTTTTAAATTGCCAGAATAACCAATTTTGAAATTTTCAATTAGAGTTTGATTTATTCCCCTTTCAGTCAAATAGTACCTAACTTTTTCTCCAATAGGAGCTTTTAAATTTTGTACATAAGAATCACAAATTCTTTTTAAAAGATTTAATTGGTTCTCTAATTTTGGATGTTGTGAAAATGAATGATTACTATAATTAATTCCTGCTTGATCCGCCAGTTTCTTTAAAGCGTCAAAAAACGATATATTTTCCATTTCCATAACATAACTAAAAATGTCACCATTTTTTCCGCATCCAAAACAATGAAAAAAGCCTTTATCATCTGAAATATTAAAAGAAGGTGTTTTTTCTTTATGAAAAGGACACAAAGCAATATAATTTGATTTATCACGTCTTCTAAGAGAAATATTTTTACCAATAATCTCGGATAATCTAATTGTACTTTTGATTTCTTCTTTTATATCCATTTTATACTTACTTCAAAAATCGGTTAAGTTTATTAATTATCTATTACTTAGCTTACTTTTAATAATTTTACTTACATTACCAAAGTCCATTTTCCCATTGTACTGATTTTTTATTGATTTAATTACCAATCCCATATCTTTCATAGAGGAGGCACCACATGAACTTATATTAGCATCAATAATAATATTTATTTCTTCGTTAGACAGTTGCTTGGGTAAAAAATTTAAAATTATTTCTATTTCATTTTCCTCTTTTTTGGCTAAATCGTCTCTTTTCCCCTCCAAAAACATATCTATAGAAGACTTTCTTTGTTTTATCATTGTCTGAAGAAGTGAAATTATTTCTTCATCATTTATACCTACGTCATTTCCTTTTCCTTTGGCTATTATATCCTTATCTTTAATTGAAGATATAACTAGTCTTAAGGTGCTTATTAAAGCAATATCTTTTTTTATCATTGCTTCTTTTAATTTATTTTTTACATCTTCTCTTATAGTCATTGTTTTTTCCTAAATTTTATTGTTAATATTAAATATGATATTGCTAATAGAGGACTGTATATCCTTAAATAATGTTTTTAATTTTATTGACGAAAATAATAATACATTCTAATTACATCTCTAATGAAAAAAATAATTAAAAATTACTTACTTTATAACCAAACTTTTATTAATATTTCATTTTTTATGCTCTAGCTTATAAGTAACAGATAAGGGATGAAATGAAAAAATCAAATCAAAAAAAAGTATCTCTTTATGACGCTTATATCCCATTTGATTTAAAGAAAATTCATGAAAAAAAATTATTAAATAGTGTATTAATTTTAAATGATGGCTCACATTTTTTAGGTACATCTTTTGGTTCAAAAAAAAGAAGTCTGGGAGAAATATGTTTCAATACCTCTCTTACAGGTTATCAAGAAATAATTACCGATCCTTCTTATTCTGGTCAAATAATTTCTTTTACCTTTCCACATATTGGAAATATAGGTTCAAATAGTTCTGACAATGAAGGAAAAACAGGATCTATAGCAGGAATTGTTGTAAGACAACTTCCTTCTTCTCCATCTAACTGGCGTTCTGAAAAAAGCTTTAATGATTGGTTAATTTTTAACAAAATTCCTGGTATTGCAGGAATTGATACACGTTTATTAACTAAAACCATACGAAAGTATAAAAGTTGTAATGCGATGATATGTTATGATGAAAATGGAAATTTTGACTTTGATGGATTGAAATCTGAATTAAATAGACACCCTCCAATGGATGGTTTAAATCTCTCATCTTTTGTAACCACGAAAAATCAATATCAATTCACCGAACGACCTCACGAATTATTATCGAAAAAAAATATGGATGATATAAATTTTAAGCCAAAAATAATTGTTATCGATTTTGGCGTTAAACGAAATATACTTAGGCATCTGGTAAATTTAAATGCTGAGGTTGTTGTATTTCCAGAAGATACTAATTTTGAAAAAATAAAAAGTTTTGAACCAGATGGAATTTTCTTATCAAACGGCCCAGGAGATCCAGCAGCAACAGAAACAAAATGTAGAAAATTACTTAAGTCAATATTCAAGTTAAGTATTCCTGTTTTTGGAATATGCATTGGTCATCAATTAATCGGACTATCTTTTGGAGCTACAACTAGCAAAATGTCACAAGGACATAGAGGGGCTAATCACCCGGTTAAAAATTTATTGAATAACAAAGTTGAAATAACTAGCCAAAATCATGGTTATCAAATAGATATAAAATCTCTTCCCGATTGTTTTGAAATTACTCACACATCGTTGTTTGACAGTTCAATAGAAGGCATTAAACATAAAGATCTTCCAATATTTTCTGTTCAATACCATCCTGAGGCCTCTCCTGGGCCGACTGAGTCGTCATATCTATTTGATGAATTTTTAAATCTTATAAAAGTATCAAAAAATGCCAAAACGCAGTGAAATAAAGTCAGTTTTAATTATTGGAGCGGGCCCTATTATTATTGGTCAAGCTTGTGAATTTGACTATTCAGGTGCTCAAGCATGTAAAGCTCTTATTGAAGAAGGTATAAGGGTAATTTTAATAAATTCTAACCCAGCTACAATCATGACAGATCCAATTATGGCCGATGCTACTTATATTGAACCTATAGAAACGGATACGATTGAAAAAATTATAAAAATAGAAAAACCTGATGCAATTCTTCCAACTATGGGCGGACAAACGGCTTTAAATGCTACCTTAGATTTGCATAACTCAGGTGTTCTTAAAAAAAATGGCGTAGAAATTATTGGTGCCAAACCAGATTCTATTAACAAAGCTGAGGATAGGGAATTATTTAAAAAGAGTATGAACAAGATTGGACTAGAATCAGCAAGAGCAAAAATTGCCAAAAATCTTAATGAGGCTAAATTAGCATTAGATTTTGTAGGATTACCGGCTATTATCAGGCCATCCTTTACCCTTGGTGGGGAAGGAGGTGGTATAGCCTACAATAAAGAAGAATTCATTGAAATTGTCTCAAATGGACTAAAGTTATCTCCAAGCACAGAGGTACTTATTGAGGAGTCTCTTCTTGGTTGGAAAGAGTATGAAATGGAGGTTGTTAGAGATCATTCTGATAACTGTATAATTATATGTTCTATTGAAAATGTAGATCCAATGGGGGTGCATACTGGAGATTCCATTACTGTGGCTCCTGCTCTAACTCTTACTGATAAAGAATTTCAAAACATGCGTAATGCCAGTATTGCTGTTATTAGGGAAATTGGCGTTGATACTGGTGGATCAAATGTACAATTTGCACTTAATCCAATTGATGGCAGATTGATTGTAATCGAAATGAATCCAAGGGTTAGTAGGTCCTCTGCCTTAGCATCTAAAGCGACAGGTTTTCCAATAGCAAAAGTTGCTGCAAAACTTGCAATTGGATATAATTTAGACGAGTTACAAAATGACATTACAAAATCTACACCTGCTAGTTTTGAACCTACTATAGACTATGTGGTCACAAAAATACCTCGTTTCACTTTTGAAAAATTTCCTGGGAGTAACAATTTTTTATCAACTTCCATGAAATCTGTAGGAGAAGCAATGGCAATTGGAAGATCTTTTCAAGAATCTCTTCAAAAAGCCCTTAGATCTCTAGAAACAGATTTATCTGGTTTAAATGATGTACCTTTTCCTAATCAAAGTGAAGTGATAAATGACAAAGATAATATATTTGGCTGGTTAGCGGAACAAGTACCTGAGAGAATATTAAGAATATCAACTGCATTAAGATATAAAGTCTCAATTGAAGATATTTCTAAAATAACTGGATGGGATAAGTGGTTTCTGGAACAAATAAGCGGTATAATAATTGTTGAAGAAAAATTAAAAGAAAACTTATTCCCGCTAAATGAAATATTTCTAAGAAACATTAAGTCTATGGGTTTTTCTGATAAACGTATATCAGAGTTAACTAACTTAAGTATTCAGAAAATATCTGAGCTTCGTTATCAATTTAAAATTTTTCCATCTTATAAGAGAGTTGATACATGTGCTGCCGAATTTTTTTCTGAAACAGCTTACCTGTATAGTTCTTATGAACAAAATAATATTAATGAATGTGAGGTTTACCCTTCAAAAGAAAATAAAGTAATTATACTTGGAGGAGGACCAAATAGAATAGGTCAAGGTATAGAATTTGACTATTGTTGTGTTCACGCAGCATACAGTTTAACAGATGCAGGCTACGAGACTATTATGATCAATTGTAATCCTGAAACAGTTTCAACTGATTATGATACGTCGGATAAGTTATATTTTGAACCTCTAACTCACGAGGATGTTCTGTCTATTATTGAAAAAGAAAATAAAAATGGAAAGGTTATTGGAGCAATAGTCCAATTAGGAGGACAAACACCCCTAAAAATTTCATCTAGTTTGGAAAAAGCAGGAATCAAAATTTTAGGAACGTCTGTAAAAGCAATAGACTTAGCTGAAGATAGAAAGAGCTTTAAAGAACTGATACAAAAATTGGAACTTAATCAACCATTAAATGATGTTGCAAGTAGTAAAAACGAGGCAATTAAAATAGCTAATAAAATTGGTTTTCCAGTTGTGATAAGACCTAGTTATGTTCTTGGTGGTCGTGCAATGGAAATAGTTTATAATAATAACCAATTGCAAATATATATAAATGAAGCGGTAAAAGTTTCTGGAAATAATCCTGTATTAATAGATAGTTTTTTAAAAAATGCAATTGAAGTTGACGTTGATGCTATATCGGATGGAGAGGAAACTTTAATTGCAGGTATAATGGAGCATATAGAAGAAGCTGGAATTCATTCTGGTGACTCAGCTTGTGCTCTTCCACCTCAAACTCTTGATGAACAAATTATTAACGAAATAATATTACAAACTAAAAAACTAGCTGAAGGACTAAAAGTAATCGGTTTTATTAATATTCAATTTGCAATCCAAAATGATAGAATTTTTATATTAGAAGTAAATCCAAGAGGAAGTAGAACCATCCCGTTTGTTGCTAAATCAACTGGTATCCCCCTAGTAAAAATAGCATCACAAATTATAATGGGTAAAAAATTGTCTGATTTTAAACTTCCTAAAAATAAAATGAAACATATATCTGTAAAAGAAGCTGTATTTCCATTTGCACGGTTTCCAGGAACCGATGTAATACTCGGACCAGAGATGAAGTCTACAGGAGAAGTTATGGGAATAGGCTCAACTTTCGGTGAAGCTTTTGCCAAAAGCCAACTTGGAGCTAATATAAATCTACCTCAAGAAGGTCAAGTCTTTATTTCTATAAAAGATGATGATAAAAAAAATATAATACCCATTGCAAAAAATCTTGAAAGTTTGGGCTTCAAAATATGTGCTACTTATGGTACTGCCAAAACTCTTAATGATAATAAGATTAATACTAAATATATTAAAAAAGTGATCGAGGGTAGACCAAATGCTGTTGATGCAATGTTATCTAAAGAAATACATCTTGTAATTAATACAGCAGAAGGAACAAATTCAATTAAAGACAGTTTCTCTTTGAGGCAAACTGCACTCATAAATAAAATTCCTTATTATACAACTCTACAAGGAGCTCTAGCTGCAACATTAGCTATCAAATCTATAAAAAATGAAAATTTAGGTGTCAAATCACTTCAATCATACTTTGAATAATAATTTTTTATATTATAAGATTATTTGAAATTGATTATATGGAAACTTCAAAATGAATAGGATACCTTTTACATCATCTGGGCTTGAAAAGATTAAGTCGGAGCTAAATAATCTAAAAAAATCAGAAAGACCTAATATCATCCAAGCTATAGCCGTTGCAAGAGAGCATGGCGACCTAAAAGAAAATGCAGAATATCATGCTGCAAAAGATAGACAATCATTTATTGAAGGAAGAATTACAGAACTTGAAGACGTTACCAGTAGAGCAGAAGTAATAGATCTTAGTAAATTATCAGGTGAAACTGTAACTTTTGGAACTAAAGTCAAAATCGTAGATGAAGAAAACAATCAGGAAACAGACTATCAAATAGTAGGGCCATATGAAGCAAATCTTGATGTGGGGTTAATATCAATAGCATCACCAATAGCTAAAGCGTTAATAGGTAAAGAAGTAGGTACGTCAGTTACTGTTTCCGCACCTGGCGGAACAAAACATTATGAAATATTATCAATTGAAATTATTTCAATATAATTTCAAATGGTATTTCTGGTAAACATTTAATACTTCTAATATTTAATGAAGTTTTAACATTGCTAACTTTAGGAGCTTGTGTCAGATTTTTTGTTAAAAATGTTTGAAAATCATCCCAATCTTTTGCAACAATTTTTAGGAGAAAATCGACTTCTCCAACAAGCATATAACATTCTCTTACTTCAGGAAAAAGAGATATATAATTTTCAAAATTTTTTAGATCGGTTTCAGCTTGACTTTCAAGTCCAACATGAGCAAATACAGTAACTTTAAAACCCAAAAGTTCTGGATTTAAAATAGCATTATAACCACGAATGAAATTCCTATTTTCTAGAGATTTAACTCGCCTTAAACATGAAGGTGGAGAAATTTTAACTATATTAGCTAGTTCAACATTACTAGTTTTGCCATTTTGTTGTAATTCACTTAATATTTTAAGGTCTATACTATCTAACTTAGTTTTTTCGTTTTTCATTATATAAGTATTTCTTTATAATATGTAGTAAATAAATCCTAATAATATTACTATAATGAACATGTATATACAATTTTATTTCAGGAAATAATTTAATTATAAAATACAAAATATTTTAGTGAGTGAGAAGTTGAAGAAGTCAACAAAAAAAAATGGTTGGGTAATAAGTGATGGAACTAAGGGAATGGAAAATCAGTCCTTAGCACTAGCTAAATTGTTGAATATAAATTTCATGTTAATAAAATTTAATCCACCTTATTTGTTAAAAAAATTTCCTTTATTAAGAAAATTATTTGTTTTCACTATTAAAAATCATTTATTAAAAAATAATACTCCACCTACAATAATAATTACAACTGGTAAAAGAATGGCTGGGGTTTCAATGGCTTTAAAATTAATTCTGAAAGATAAAGTTAAAACTGTTCACATTCAAAACCCAAAAGTACCTTTTGAGTATTTTGATTTATTACTTATTCCAGAACACGATAATGTAACTGCCAAAAATGTGATACAAACGAAAGGGGCACTATCTTTCTTTAATTATAGTGAATTAAAAAAGATTGAAGAAAAAAAAATTAAATTAATAAAAAGTAATAAAAAAAATCTCATTTTATTAATGATAGGTGGAAATAATAAGAGGTATAAACCAAAGAATTCAGATTATTACTATTTAAGTATGAAAATTGTAGAAGCAACAAAAAATCTCAATTGTCAGTTGGTTGTTTTATTATCTAGACGAACGCCCTTAAAGGCTATCAAAATTTTAAATTCATCATTTTTAAAACGTAATGAAAATTTTCATATAATGACATCTTCCGAACAAAACCTGTATCCAGATATTTTAAAAATAACTGATTATGTAATAGTAACCAGCGACAGTGTTAATATGATTTCTGAAACTGCTACATTACCAACACCTTTATTTGTCTCATATTTGTCAAAAGAAATTAGTAAAATTTCAAATTTTTTAAAAAATCTTGAAGAATTAGGTATTATAAAAAATTTTGAGGGAAAATTATTCAATTATAAAAAAGTCAAATTGAATACTAATAAGGAAACAATTTTAAAAGTTAACAAGTTTTTGGGACTTCAAAAAATCACCTAATTTTCTAACTTCATTTATTTTTTTATATAAAAAACTCCAATTATTATTTTGATCAATATGGTTCCATATTTCTTCTACTTCTTCAATTAGCATATTTTCTCTATTTTTATCTAGAATTTTTCTTTTTTCTGATGCCCCTTTTAGTGACTGAGTATCTCTAAGAATATTTGTAACTTTGGAAAATCCCTGAAACTTATATTTGTTCCCGTAATTAGTACCAAGGCAATCTTTAACTGCGTCTTGCCCTCCATAGAAATCATAGAAAAAGGAAGCATATTCTATTTTATGTTTTTCACTTTCTTTTAACAAAGTATTCATTATTTCATTTAGACTAGTAGAATCAATATCTTGTATTCCAATTCTCCAACAAAAGTGGTTTTTAAGAGATAAATGAAAAGTTGTAGAAAATTGATTCAAAATTTCAATAATTCTTTTTTCATTAATTAACTTGTTTAGACTTTTACCTAATTGGGTTAATGCCCATAACGCAGCTTCTGGCTGTTTTCCAAAGGAGTATCTGCCATTGTAATCAAAATAAGCTGCTGTAAAGTTTTGATTTGCATATTGAATAAACCTCCAAGGGCCAAAATCAAAAACTTCACCAGTTACATTAAAATTATCAGTATTAAGAACACCATGAACAAATCCTGAAATAATAATTTTACCCAAAGATGTAGCAATTTTTTTTACACATTCTAAAAAGATAGTTTCTATTAAAACAGTGCGGTTATTATTCTTATTAATATGAGAAAAATAATTATCTCTTAAATAATATAATAATTTTTCAATATTATCCTGTTCATTCAAATAGGCTAATCTTTGAAAAGTGCCTATCCTTATATGACCATTGCTTCTTCTTACTAAAACTGCTGATCTAGTTGGAGATGGTTCATCATTTCTTTGAAGTTCTTCTTCTGTTTCAATTATAGATAAAGTTTGACTAGTTGCCACACCTAAGGCAGATAAAAATTCTGTAGCTAATAACTCACGAACAGCTCCTTTCAGTGTTAGCCTACCATCACCTCCCCTGCTATATTTAGTCTGCCCTGACCCTTTTGTCCCTAAATCCCATAAGTTGTTTTTCTTATCTAAAATTTGCGCTAATAAAAAACCTCTTCCATCACCTAATTCAGGGTTATAATGTCCAAATTGATGGCCATGATATTTTAAGGCCAAAGGATCGTGATTTACTCCAGGGTATTTATTAAATTTGCCAAAATAGTCTATCCACTTATCATCGGCAAGATGATCAAATCCTATTGGTTTAGCCGCCCTATCATTTCTAAACCTTAAAATATGATTAGGAAATTGGGCTGGTTTGGCAATGTCATAAAAGGCACTACCTAAACTAAAATGATTATTTACAATTTTAGGATTATTTTTCATTAACAGATTAATCCTAAATTATCTAAAAAGATTATCCTGCAAACTTTTCTCTAATTTTTTATACATGGAAGCGACATGATCACCATATCCATTATAAATAATTGTAGGTATTCTTCCATCCACTCCAAGTTGTTGTTCTGATTTTTGTGACCATCTGGGATGGGGTACGCTTGGATTAACATTAGCCCAAAATCCATATTCTTTTGGTGCAAGTTTTTCCCATAAACCCAAAGGTCTTTCATTTACAAAACTAATTTTTACAATTGACTTTATAGATTTGAAACCATATTTCCATGGAAGAACTAAGCGTAATGGAGCCCCATTCTGATTAGGCAATTTTTTACCATAAATACCAGTGGCAATAAAACTTAAATCATTTTGTGCTTCTTCAATGGTTATACCCTCTTGAAATGGCCATGGGTACCATTGCTGTTTTTGTCCTGGTGCAATATCTGGGTTGAAAAAAGTTTCAAACTTTACAAATTTAGCATCAGTCTTTGGTTCAACAAGTGATAAGATTTTATTAAATGGAAAACCAGCCCAAGGCACAGTCATTGACCATGCTTCCACACATCTAAATCTATAAACTCTTTCTTCAATTCCACCAATTTTTTTTAGTAAATCTTTAATGTCAATAGTTAATGGTTTATTTACCAATCCATCAATTGTTAATAACCAAGGATCTGTTTTAAGCTGTGCAGCTCTTCTCCAAATATTTTTGCTTGAGCCAAATTCATAAAAGTTTGTATAGGTAGTCGCTAGGCTTTCTTTCGTAAGATCTCTGTCTACTTTGTAGAAATTGTTAGTTATTGGAGGATAAAATGAACTAAATGCTGTAAAAGGAATTAATGATGCACTAGGAACAACTAGGGAGCCAATAGCAAAATTTTTTATAATTTTTCTTCGTAAGTTAAAAACACTCTCGCTTGTAATACTGCTTTCTTTTAAATTCCAAATCTTATTATTTTTAAGAAACACGACCCACTCCAAATTTTTTAAGATAAGCTTAATACTGCTTTTTCAATCCTGTTCATCGCTTCTTTTAACAGGTCTAAACTTGTTGCATATGACACTCTAAAAAAAGGTTCTAATCCAAAAGCTACTCCAGGTACTGCTGCAACTTCTGCTGTTTCTAAGAGCCATTGAACAATTTCTGTATCATTCTTTAATAATAATCCTTCGTTTGTTTTTTTTCCTATTAAGCCAGAAACATTTGGGTAAGCATAAAAGGCCCCTTTAGGTAATAAACAACTTATACCTTGAATATTATTGAGTTTCTTTACAACAAAACATCTCCTCTCATCAAAAGCTTTTAAACAAGGTTTCAAAAAGTCATTATCTGCACTTATTCCAGCCAAAGCAGCATACTGTGAAATGGATGAGGCATTGGAAGTTGACTGCCCTTGAATTTTAATCATCGCTTTGATTAATATTTCAGGACCAACTGCATATCCAATTCGCCAACCCGTCATACAATAACTTTTTGAAACACCATTTACTGTTAATACTCTATCTTTTAAATCAGGAGCAACTTGAGCAAATGTGAAGAATTCAAAATTGTCATAAATTATATATTCATATATATCGTCTGTCATAACATATAAATTTTTATGTTTTCTAACAACATCAGCAATTTCCTCAAGCTCTTTTCTAGAATAACAAGATCCAGTTGGATTAGACGGACTATTTAATATCAACCATTTACTTTTTTTTGTTACAACTTTTTCTAATTCTTTGGCTGTAAGTTTAAAGTCTGTTTTTTGAGAACAACTTACAATAACAGGCTTACCCCCCGCTAACAAAGTCATATCAGGATATGATACCCAGTATGGGGCTGGAATTATCACCTCATCATCTTTATTTATAGAACTAATCAGTGCGTTAAATAAAATTTGTTTTCCACCAGTACCTACAATCACGTCATTTATTGAATAACTCAAATCATTATCATTTTTAAACTTATCAATTATGGCTTGCCTAAGTTCTGGTATACCTTCTACGTTCGTATACTTTGTGTATCCTTTGCGAATTGCATTTATTGCAGCTTCCTTTATATGTTCTGGTGTATCAAAATCAGGTTCACCAGCCGATAATCCAATAACTCTTTTTCCTTCTCTTTTTAATTGCGCTGCTTTGGCTGTTATGACCATTGTTGCAGAAGGTTTTATTCTATTTAAACTGTCAGAAATAAAAGTCATATTTAAACTCCAAAAAAAGAAATTTAGTTATTATTAAGATCTACTACAAAATATAGTTGTTAAAAATCTTTTTTATTAATTAATAGGTAATTTTTTGATATAAAACATCTTATGGCAAATTAATTACTTATTTAATAAAATGAACAACATTGAAAAATTAAATTATAATATTTCAAATCCTTTAAAATCTAATTTTAATTTAAAATCTGACTTTATTCCTACTGGAGACCAACCACAAGCCATAGACGAGTTAATTTCAGGTGTTAATAATAATGAAAAAGATCAAGTTTTACTCGGTGTTACAGGTTCAGGTAAAACTTTTACTATGGCCCATGTCATTAATTCACTAAATAGACCAGCATTAGTAATGGCTCCTAATAAGACACTTGCAGCGCAACTTTATGGAGAAATGAAGGATTTTTTTCCTGAAAATGCTGTTGAGTATTTTGTGTCTTACTATGACTATTATCAACCAGAGGCATATGTCCCTCGTTCAGACACATATATAGAAAAAGAATCTAGTATTAATGATCAAATTGATAGAATGCGCCATTCTGCAACAAGAGCTCTACTTGAAAGAAAAGATGTCATTATTGTTGCATCGGTATCTTGTATTTATGGTATTGGATCAGTAGAAACATATTCAAAAATGACGATGAATTTAAAAGAAGGAGAATATTTTCCACGACAAAAGTTATTAAGGCAATTTACTGAACTTCAATACACTAGAAACGACATGTCCTTTGTAAGAGGTACATTTAGAGTAAGAGGAGATATAATAGAGATATTTCCAGCGCACTTAGAAACTGTTGCCTGGAGAATCACTTTATTCGGTGATGAAATTGAAAATTTGTTTGAGGTAGATGCTTTAACAGGGCAGAAACTATCAAAATTAGTTTCAATAAAAATTTATGCCAACTCTCATTATGTCACACCAAGACCAACTTTGAACGAAGCAATAAAGTCTATAAAAGAGGAGTTAAAACACCATTTAGAATTCTTGTACAAAAGTAATAAACTAGTGGAAGCACAAAGACTTGAGCAACGAACTAATTTTGATCTTGAAATGATGCTTGCTGCTGGGACATGCCCAGGAATAGAAAACTATAGTAGATACCTGTCAGGGAGAAATCCTGGTGAACCTCCACCTACTCTTTTTGAGTATTTACCTGACGACGCACTTGTGTTTACAGATGAAAGCCATATAACAATAAGTCAAATTGGTGCAATGTATAAAGGTGATTTTCGAAGAAAATCTACTTTATCAGAATATGGTTTTAGATTACCCTCTTGCTTGGATAACCGACCTTTAAAATTTGAAGAATGGGAAGCTTTTAGACCTCATACTATTCACGTTTCAGCTACTCCTGGAGAGTGGGAACTAAATAAAACAAATGGTATATTTATTGAACAATCAGTCAGACCCACTGGTCTCATAGACCCTCAAATTACTGTAAGACCTACTAAAACTCAAGTTGATGATTTAATTCATGAAACAAAGTTGCAATCTAAAAAAGGAAATAGAGTTTTAATTACCACACTAACAAAAAAAATGGCTGAAGCTTTGAGTGAGTATATGTTTGAGGCTGGTTTAAAAGTAAGGTACATTCACTCAGACGTAGATACACTAGAACGTATTGAAATAATAAGAGATTTAAGATTAGGAATTTTTGATGCGCTAATAGGAATTAATCTTTTAAGAGAAGGTTTAGATATTCCAGAGTGCGCACTAGTTGCTATATTAGATGCTGATAAAGAAGGATATCTTAGATCAAAAACATCACTTATTCAAACTATAGGACGTGCAGCAAGACATGTTGAAGGTAATGTTATATTATATGCTGATACAATAACTGGATCAATGCAGTACGCGATTGATGAAACAAACAGAAGAAGAAAAAAACAAATTGATTATAATTTAAAGAATAAGATAACTCCAAAAACAGTTATTAGTAAAATTTCTAACATATTAGAAAATCTTAGTGACGAGAGTGAAGACAATAAAAGTTCTAAACATGTTGGGAAAAGTATAAAGCAATCAATTCAAGAACTTCAGTCAGAGATGGAAAAAGCAGCAAGCAACCTTGAATTTGAAGAAGCAGCAAAAATTAGAGATAAAATAAAAATTTTGCAACAAAAAGAATTGGGATTGATGTTTGCTCCTAAAGAAAATTATAAAAATAAATTTAGTAAAAAGAAGTAAAAACACTATTTATAAAAATTAATTTAAGGTGCAAAATATATTAGATGAAAAAAAAGACTAAACCTTCTCTTAGTAATGGGATTGAGATAATAAAAAATGAATTAACAACAATTCCTAATAAATCTGGAATTTATCAGATGTTGGGAGAAAACGAAGAGTATTTATATATTGGCAAAGCAAAAAATCTAAAAAATAGAGTTAGTTTTTACACTCAGCCAAAAAGACTTAACTCAAGACTAACATACATGGTCTCAAGTACAGTTAAAATGGAGATCATTATTACGTCGTCAGAAGTTGAAGCACTATTATTAGAGTCGAATTTAATTAAAAAATTCGAACCAATTTACAACATATTACTTAAGGACGACAAAAGTTTTAGTTCCATATTGTTTAATTTATCACATCCATTTCCACAAATTTCTTCTCATCGAGGACCAAGAACTATTAGAGGAGAATACTTTGGACCATTTGTATCTAAAAGAACGATTTACAAAACAATTGAAACATTGCAAAAGGCATTTCTACTGAGAACTTGCAATGATAATATATTTAAATCAAGAACTAGACCCTGTCTACAATATCAAATAAAAAGATGCAGTGCTCCTTGTGTAAATTTTATATCTGAGGAAAATTATAAAAAAACTGTAGTTGAGGCCAAAAACTTTCTAAATGGGAATTCAAAAAAAATAAAACAAAGTTTGATAGACAAAATGTATGATGAGTCAAATAAACAAAACTTTGAAGCTGCGGCAATTTTTAGAAATAGAGTTAAAGCTCTAACAGAAGTAAATGCTAGTCAAAACATTAATATACCAAACGTTAAAAATATTGATTTTTTAGTAATAAAAAAAATTGATAATAAAGTCGTAATTCAAATGACTATTATTAGGAACGGTTGTAACTACGGATCAAAATCTTATTTTCCTAATCCTGGAAGAAACGGGACTGATGTTAATGAAAATGAAATCATGCAAGCATTTATATGCCAATTTTACGAAAAAAATATCCCAGCAGAGAGTATACTTGTTAATGAATATCCTAAAGATAAATCCCTCATTGAAAAATTTCTCAAAACAAAACATGCATTTAAAGTTGAAATTGAGTCTCCTCAAAAAGGTAAAAAATTAGAACTTATTAATTCCACCTTAAAAAATGCTGAAGAAAACCTTTATAGAAAAATCTATGAGAAATCATCAAATCAAAAAAATTTATTAAAACTTCAAGATGTCTTTCATTTTAGAAAGAAAATAAAAAAATTAGAAGTATATGACAACTCTCACCATCAAGGTAAATCACCGATAGGTGCAATGATAGCTTTTAATGAGGATGGTTTTTTGAAATCATTATATAGAAAGTATAATATAAATTCTGAGTACAAAAACAAAAATTTATCAAATAACTCTGAAACTCTGAATAATAATGATTATTTAATGATGAAAGAAGTTATTGAAAGAAGATTTACTGGAAAAGCTTCTTCAAATTATCCTGATTTATTAATAATTGACGGAGGTAAAGGTCATTTGAATACTGTTTTATCAGTACTTAAAAAATTAAAAGTTGGCAATATTGAAGTATTAGCAGTTTCTAAGGGTATAAAAAGAGATGCAGGAAGAGAAAATTTTTATACCAAGTATAACGATAAAATAAAATTTGAAAAAGATGACACAATTTTATTTTTTCTTCAAAAACTAAGAGATGAAGTTCACAGATATGCCATTACCGGCCATAGACTTAAAAGTAAAAAAAGATTGTTTCAAAACCCATTAGATGAAATAGACGGTATAGGTGCTAAAAGAAAGAAATCATTGCTTAACGAATTTGGTTCAGCAAAAGCCGTTGGAACAGCTAGTTTAAAGGATTTATTAAAAGTTGAAGGAATTAACAAGTCAACAGCACAAAAAGTATTTAACTTTTTTAATTAATAATAATTGCTTAACTATAATAGATTTTACCTTTAATGTAGTAGCAAAATAGATTTTAACTAAGGCTATTAATGCTAAAAGAAAGTTTAATCAAAAGTACAATACCTAATGGTTTAACATTGTTCAGATGTTTAACAGCATTATTACTTCCCTTAATTGTAATCTATGGAGGTGAAATGGGTGCAATAGTTGCTACACCTTTATTAATTTTAGCTGGTATGACTGACTATTTTGATGGTTTTTATGCTAGAAAATATAAAGTTATATCCAATTTTGGAAAAATTCTAGATCCAATTGCTGATAAACTTTTGGTAATTGGATTAATTTTTGCTTTAGGTACAGAGCATATGTTTGAATATAATTACGCCTTTATACCTGCACTTATAATAGTTTTAAGAGAAGTTTTAATTAGCGGAATAAGAGAAAGTATTGCTGGTTATGATATTACCTTAGAAGTAACCTTTCTTTCAAAATGGAAGACCACAATGCAACTGATTGCCTGTGGCAGTTTTTTAGTTTGGCGAACAAATACTTTTTCTTACAATATTGAAGCGTTAGGCATCATTTCATATACTTTTCTATGGGTTGCAGCCATAATTACTTTGATAACTGGGATTCAATATATTATGAAATTAGTTTTATTTTTTAAAAATAATAAAAATGAGAATGAGTAATGGTTATAAAATACTTTTCTTGGATTAAAGAACATATTGGTAAGTCAGAAGAACTTATTGAGCTTCCTGATAATGTAAATAACATAAGCGAACTTATTAATTACTTAAATAATTTAAACGATGATTACAAAAAAGTTTTTGTAAAAAAAGATTTAATTAAAATTGCTGTAAACAAAACATATTGCTCTGTTGAAACAAAGATTAGTAATAATGATGAAGTAGCTTTTTTTCCCCCTGTGACAGGAGGATAAATGGATAAAAAAACAACAATCCGAGTTAAAATCAAAATACAGTATGAAGATTTTGATGTTTCAGAAGAGACTAAAATTTTACGTGAAAATGAAACGGGTGCAATTGTAAATTTTGTTGGTGTTGTCAGAGGTTTTGATGAAAGAAACAACAGTTTAATAGATTCAATGACACTAGAGCATTATCCCGGAATGACTGAATTAGAAATTGAAAAAATTGTTAAACAAAGCTGTGAAAGATGGAGTATTTCTGGGGTAACTGTAATACATAGAATTGGAAAATTATTACCCTCAGATCAAATTGTTTTTGTTGGTGTGTCCTCAAAGCATAGACAAAATGCTTTCTACAGTTGTAATTTTATAATGGATTGGTTGAAAACAAAAGCTCCATTTTGGAAAGTTGAAGAAAATAACAATCAAAAAAAATGGGTTGATTATAATTTATCTGACGATGAAGCTACAAAAAAATGGGTTGTTTGATATTTTATCTAACCAATATTAACTAAATCTGAATAAGCTTTTGTCAATTTTAGACAAAATTCACCTGGTTTAAATTTATAGTCGCCGATTGATTGAACTGGGGTAACTTCTGCCGCGGTACCAGTCAAAAAACATTCTTCTGCATCAACCATTTCTTCAGGCATGATTTTTCTTTCAATAATCTCAATACCATTTTCTTTAGCCAATTTCATTACTGTTCTTCTCGTGATACCATCAAGAAAACAATCTGCCAATGGCGTATGTAATTTTCCATCTGGCATTTTAAAAAAAATATTAGCACCTGTTGCCTCAGCAACTTGTCCCCTATAGTCTAACATTAAAGCATCACTATAACCTTTTGCTTCCGCTTCATGTTTAGAAAGTGTACAAATCATATATAAACCAGCAGCTTTAGCATGAACAGGTCCACATTCAGGACTTGGACGTCTCCATCTTGCAATATCAAGTTTAATACCTTGCATTTTTTGATCTGGATCAAAATAACTTGGCCATTCCCAAACAGCAATTGCTACATTTATTTTAGTTGACTGTGCAGAAACAGCCATCATTTCACTCCCTCTCCAGACAACTGGTCTAACATAAGCATCTGATAATGAATTTTTTTCAAGCAAAAGATCTTTTGCTGTTTCTATTTCATTCTTAGAAAAAGGTATTTCCATATCAAGCGAATGAGCGGAGTTGAACAACCTATCAGTATGTTTCTTTGTTTCAAAAATCTTACCTTTGTATGCTCTTTCACCTTCAAAAACACAACTAGCATAATGTAAACCGTGATTTAGTACATGAATATTAGCAGTTTTCCATTCAACTAAATTTCCATTATACCATATATAACCGTCACGATTATCAAATGAAAAGTTATCCAAAAGCAATTCCTCCAAATTTAAATATATTTTATAATCCACATTATTATTAAATAATCAAATATTAACAAATATGTTTTGAAATTAATTAAGTAATTTAGTAATTTTATCTTTTTGAGCTTTTATTACCGAGCAAATAATTTTAATTCGATGGAAATTGACCTTATTTTATAGAATGAATACCCCAGATTTAAAAAAATTATATTTTCATATTTTAATAATTGATGATGATCAAAAAATCAGATTTTTACTAAAAAAGTTTTTAGAAAATAATGGTCTTCGAGTTTCCGACGCTGAAAATACTCAAAAAGCCAAAAAAATTATGGAAACATTAATTTTTGACTTGCTTGTGATTGATATAATGATGCCAGGGCAAAATGGTCTGGATTTTTTAAAAGAAATTAGAAAAACAAATTCAGTACCTACCTTAATGTTGACTGCCATGTCAAACCCAGAGGACAGACTTGATGGTCTAGAGTATGGCGCTGATGATTATATGACTAAGCCCTTTGAACCAAGAGAATTGTTGCTAAGAATACAAAATATACTTAAAAGAAATCCTGAAAATTTCAAAAAATCTGGTGTTAATGATAACACTATATTTGGTCCGTTTTCATTTAATCAAAAATCTTTAAACTTATATAAAAATAATGCACCTGTTCATCTTACTACATCTGAGCAAAAATTATTAAATTGTTTTTGCAAGGCTCCAAATAAAGCTTTTTCAAGAGATGATATAAATAAATCACTTGGTGGTTACATGGAAACCCGATCTATCGATGTAGCTATTGCAAGAATTAGACGTAAAATAGAAGATGATCAAAGATACCCTATTTATCTTCAAACCGTAAGGGGTATAGGTTGGATGCTCCAAACACATGATTATAAAATTAATAATGATTAAGATAAAGAATAAATAATGAGATTGCGAGATATAACACCCAAAAGTTTATTTGGAAGAATGTTAGCGATTATACTTGTGCCTATAATTCTTGTTCAAATTATTTCTGTATCTATATTCTATGAACGACATTGGGATTGGGTTTCAAGGCATATGTCTCACAATCTAGCTAAAGATTTAGGATTGTTAATAGATGAGCTTGGGAGTGAGCCTTCTAAAGATCAAAGAGCATTGTCAGCTGTTAGAGCAAGACAATATTTTGATATAATTTTTTACTGGTTAGATGGTGGCATTTTAAAGCCTAATCAATCGTTTAATGCTAAATTCCAGAATTTTCGATTATCTTTAGAGTCTAGAATAAAAGAACCTTTCTATTTATCAACAATTGAGAATTCCAGACAATTTTATGTGGATATTCAATTAGCTAACGGAATAGTTAGAATGCATGTAGATAATAAAAGACTATTTGTTCCTACAGGTATTACTTTTATAATGTGGTCAATAGGTGCATCAGTAATACTTTTTTCTATAGCAATTATATTTCTTAGAAGACAGGTAAGTCCAATATTAAGATTAGCAAATGCCGCACGTCAAATTGGTTTTGGAAGAGAAGTTGATAATTTTAATATTGAAGGAGCTACTGAAGTAAGAATAGCTGGAAGAGCATTTCAAGCTATGAGACATAGGATAAATAAACAAATCTCAGAAAAAACATCTCTTCTAGCAGGAGTAAGTCATGATTTAAAAACACCACTTACTAGAATGAGACTTCAATTGGCAGTTATGAATAACAACAGAGAAATGAAAGAGGATTTTGAAAAAGAGTTAATTGAATTGGAAAAAATGATAGATGGCTATCTAGATTTTGCAAGAAATGAACGAGAAGAACAAATGGTTGATGCAAGTTTATTTAAGTTACTTCAACAAGCGGCAAAATCCTCTGATCCAAATGGAGAAAAAATTAATATTGCAGTACCACCAGAGAATATTCCAATTTTTCCAATTCAAGTTCAATCAATAAGACGAGCGCTAATAAATTTATTTACTAACGCAATTAGATATGCAGGGAAAGCGAATGCTCAAATTCAAATTTTCGATGATCATAGTGAAGTTATAATTGATGATAATGGGCCAGGAATACCTAGAGATAAAAGAGAGGAGGTTGTATTACCATTTACAAGATTGGATAACTCAAGAAATAATAAAACTGGTGGTACTGGACTAGGTTTATCAATTGCCAAGAATTCAGCACTTAATCATGGTGGGGAGTTAATATTAGAAGACAGTCCTTTAGGTGGGTTGAGAGTCAGGTTGTTACTACCTTTATAATTACTTTGTAATAATACCAGTGAAAAGACCGATATCTTCAATGTCTTTTAAATATTTATCTAAATATCTCAGTATCGAATCGAGGTTGTTGTTTTTATCTTTTAAAAAAAAATCTATTCCTTTTACAAATACAATATTCAAAGCTATAGACTTAATAATTTTTAAACCACAATTTTGTTTATTTTCAACTAGGCCTAAAAGGTTAAACATAAAATAATAATTTTGTCGTAAAAGTTTAAAAAAAATTTCAGCTTTACGATCGGATCCTTTACTAATTATTTTTAAAGCAGGTTTGTATTCTAAAAGCTTTTCAAACCTTAAAATTAAGCCTTCTAAAATTTTGTCATAAGTGGTTGATATTGTGTCTTCAGCTATATCAGTTTTAAATTCTTCTAACGCTTCATTATCTAGCTTAGCAATAAGTATAGTTAAAAAAAATAGATTATTAACAGAATTTTTAGGTATTATTTTTTTTGCTTCATCATAAGAGATTTGACTTTTTGAACAAAGCTCTTCTAAATTTATTGAATTTTTGTTTGAATCATTTAACATTGAAAAATATGTTTTGCATAATTTCCATTTTGAGTCTTTATCTTCAGTTTTCATATAATTATTTAGTGATTAGAATTTAAATCTTCAGCTCTTTTTTTTGCAGCATCAACAGTTTTATTTAACAAATCATACAATCCATAATCATAAGATGCAAGTATTTCTAAACCTGCTTCTGTTGTTCCACCAGGACTAGTAACGTTTTCCTTTAGTACCTTGGGATCAATATTTGTCATTTCTAATAGTCTTGCCGAACCTATTATAGTTTCAATGGCTAATGCATTTGCATTTTTTTTTGATAGACCTTTATTAAGACCAATTTTAGACAATACCTCTGCAAAGTAAAAAACATAAGCGGGGCCAGATCCAGATATAGCCGTTATAACATCAATAAAAGATTCAGATTCTAAGTAAACTGCCTTACCAAAAGCTTTTAATAAATTTTGTACATCAAATAATTCTATTTCATTAACATTACTAGTTTTGCAATAACCAGTTACTCCAAAACCTACTGAAGCTGGTAAATTTGGCATGGCTCTAACGAGTTTTATATCTTTTTTAAGCTTTGACTGAAACCAATCAAAAGAAAGACCAGCAGCGATTGAAATAAATAGAGTCTTAGAGAAGTTAATTCTAGAAAAAACATTAATTGTTTCACTCATTTGTTGTGGCTTTACAGCAAGAAAAATTATATCAAGAGTTTCTTTATCAACACATTCTAATAATTGCTCAAATTTTTCATATGATTCTATGCCATCATTAATAGCAATATTTCTTAAGGAAGGTTCTCTTTCAACCACAAAAAAATTAAAATTTAAACTTTTAAGCATCCATCCTTTTGCAATGGAGGATCCCATTTTTCCAAACCCAAATAGAACTACATTTTTCATATTTAACCTAATATATTTTAACAGTTGTCATTAGAACAACAGTAGATCTAAGCATGTCCTTCAATTTCCATAAACATTAATTCAAAATAACTCCGATCTTGTTTCTCTACATATATTAAATTGTGTGTCGCTATAGTAAAATTATGAAATAAAGAGTTAGTTAGATTAAGATTATCTTCAATAGCATCCTCTATAATTCTATTTTTTAATTTTACAGGATATCGTCTATTGATATGAAACTTAACTTTATTTACTTTCAGATCAAATATGAAAAATCCATCTCGATTTTTTTTATTTACATAACTTATTAATATTAATAGGTCATTTATTTTATCTTTAGGAATATCAATATCTAAAGTATAATCAAACTTTAAAATATTATAATTATAGTTTACCGTTAAATAATAATCAGCAATTTCACCTTTATAATTGAAATGATATTTTTGGAAAATATGAGATAATTTAGGAGTAAAAAATTTTTTTTTCAGTACATATGTCATAATATATTTATATAGTATATTTAGATAAATATAAAGACTATAATACTATATATTGATTATATGAACAAAAACTTACTTTTTGCTATTTGCAATTTTATTTTTATTTTTATTTTCCAATTTTGCTTTTAAAAGATTAAGTTCAGAATTTAATTTTTCATGTCTATCAACAAGAGCTTCAAAATCTTCCCTACTTACAATACCTTGAGAATTAATAAATTTTTCAAATCTACTTTTAATAATATTATCCAATTCATTTTTTAAATCTGAAAATGTTGAAAGAGCTCCTGTAATAACAGACGCAGTATCTTTTAAAAAAAAATTATTTTTTTTCATAGATTTTCCTTTAACTATTGGATTTTTTAATACTATATTTTCATAATTGTAACATATATGCTTTTATTTATTAATTAAATTAATTTAATATTATGATATATGTTTACTTTTCCAAATATTAACCCTGTAGCTATAGACTTGGGTGTAATTAAAATCAGTTGGTACGCAATATCTTATATATGCGGAATTCTTTTATGCTGGTTCTTAATATTGAAAATTATAAAATTTAAGAAACTCAAAATTAGCAATAAAAATGTGAGTGATTTAATTGGCAACTGTATGATTGGAATAATTTTAGGAGGAAGATTAGGTTATGTAGTCTTTTACAATCCTGAATATTATTTAAATAATATTATAGACATTTTTAAAATTTGGAATGGTGGGATGTCATTTCACGGTGGATTTATAGGTGTTGTAATTGCAATAATTTATTCAAGTAAATCTAACAAAATATCTGTAATGGTTTTTTCTGACTTAATTTCAATAGTCTCTCCAATTGGGATATTTTTTGGAAGAATAGCAAATTTCATTAATGGTGAACTTTACGGTAAAGTTACACAACAAAAGTTTGGGATGATATTTCCAAAAGGAGGAAATTTACCCAGGCATCCTAGCCAAATTTATGAGGCATTTTTTGAAGGTTTATTGTTATTTATTATATTATGGTTACTAATGAATATGACAAATTTTTTTAACAAAACAGGCTTGATAACAGGATGTTTTATATTTTTATATGGATTTTTTCGTTTCTTTGTAGAATTTTTTAGAGAGCCAGATATTCATATTGGATACTTATACCTTGATTTTTCAATGGGCCAACTCTTATCATTACCAATGATTATAATTGGCCTGTGCTTTATAATTATTTTTAATAAAAAAAGTAAGAATTTAATTTAAGTTAATTTTACATTACGATTCAAGAATAAACTAATTCATGACAATACAAAAAATACAGCATATAAATTTAAAAAATAAGTATTTAAGCTATGGTTTTTTCACAAGACATGGGGGAGTTTCAGAATATCCATTTAATTCACTTAATTGTAGTTTTAACGTTAACGACAATAAGAATAATGTGAAAGAAAATCTAAGATTAGTTAGGCATGAACTTAGATTGAAAAAAATAATAAAATTAAACCAGATACATTCCTCTAAAGTATTTATTATTAACAATAAGAATAAACACAGTAATTGTTTCAATGCTGATGGTTTAGTAACAAACTTAACAGGTATAGGCTTATCAATTCTTGGTGCTGACTGTGCACCAATTTTGTTTTTTGATGATAAGTCAGAAACTATAGGTGCTTGTCACGCCGGTTGGAAAGGTGCAATAGATAACATTGTTGAGTCTACAATAATAAGTATGGAAAAAGTTGGAGCAAATAGACAAAATATAAATGCTGTAATTGGGCCAACAATACAAAAACAATCATATGAAATAAGAGAGGATGTAGCAAAAATAGTAAGAAAAAGCTCAAGCTTTGAAAAAAATAATTCAATCCTGTCTCATATAAAGAATGATAAATACTTATTCGATTTACCTCTGTTATTAAAGGAGAATCTAAAAACATCTCAAATCAATAAAATTAGTGATATTAATATTAATACTTATGATAATAATTTATTTTTTAGTCATAGATATTGTTCTCACCAAAATTCATCAAAACTAGGAATAACTGGTCGTCATATCTCTGTTATTGGAATTTTAAAATAGGACAAAAATGCCACACTTAATAATATTTTTTTTGATAATGATTTTTGGGTTATTTATTTTAATTTTCATTTAAAATAAAGATTTATTTAATTAAATTTATCTTGCTATATCTTTGCTGAGACTGCTATTAAATTAATAGAATTATCTTGGGATAAGTTTGAATGAAAATACTATCATGCAACTCTAATATAAATTTAGCTGAGAGTATTTCTAAGTCACTTAATACTCAACTTGTTAAAGTAGATGTAAAAAGATTCTCTGATATGGAAGTCTTTGTTGAAGTGCAGGAAAATGTTAGAGGTGAAGATATGTTCATCATACAATCAACCTCTTATCCTGCAAATGATAATTTAATGGAATTACTTGTATCACTAGATGCTCTTCGAAGAGCGAGTGCAAGAAGAATTACAGCAGTTATTCCTTATTATGGGTATGCAAGACAAGATAGGAAATCCGGTCCAAGAACACCAATTTCTGCTAAATTAGTTGCAAACTTAATAACTAAAGCTGGTGCAGACAGAATTTTAACTATGGATTTACATGCAGGCCAGATACAGGGTTTTTTTGATATACCTACAGATAATTTATTTGCAGCTCCAGTATTTGTGAAGGATATTGGAGATAGATATCAAAATAAACCTGTAGTTATTGTTTCTCCAGATGTAGGTGGTGTTTTAAGAGCAAGGGCTATCGCAAGACGAATAAATGCTAATTTAGCCATTATAGATAAAAGAAGAGAAAAAGCAGGTTCCTCAGAAGTCATGAATATTATTGGTGACGTTTCGAATCATCACTGCATAATTGTTGATGATATCATTGATTCTGGAGGGACAATATGTAACGCGGCACAAGCTTTAATTGATGTGGGTGCAATAAGTGTAGATGCTTATGTTACTCACGGTGTATTATCTGGTTCTTCCGTAAGTAATATTAGTAACTCCCCTTTAACTTCGCTTGTCACCACTGATTCTATAAAAGCAACAGAAGCTGTACGCATATCTAGTAATATAAGACAAATTTCGATTGCTCCTATTATTGGTGAAGCTATTCGTCGCGTTCACATGGAACAATCTGTATCAAGCCTTTTTGAATAATTTTTATATTATTTACTTTAAATTCTCTAATTAAAACGTTATGAATGCATTATTCTTTTACACCCCTGGAGGTAGAAGGCTTATAGAAGGAGATTACTAAATGGAAACTATTGATATTAAAGCTGAAGTTCGTAGTCAGGTTGGTAAGGGGTCTGCCAGAGCAGCTAGACGTGCAGGATTAGTTCCTGCAGTTATTTATGGAAATAAACAATCTGCAATACCTATAACTTTAGATGCTAATAGATGGCGTCAGTTAATGAACAAACCTGGTATTTTTAGCCAACTTATGAATATTGACGTTAATAGTGAAAAACATTTTGTATTACCACGAGATATCCAACAACATCCTGTTTCAGAAGAAGCAGAGCATGTTGATTTTTTAAGGGTTACCAAAAATGCAACTGTAGCTGTTGGTATTAACGTAGAATTCTTGAACGAAGATAAATGTACAGGATTAAAAATGGGTGGTGTTCTAAATATAGTTAGGGCACAAGTTGAACTTAATTGTCCTGCTATTTCAATACCTGAAAAGATAACTGTTGATTTAGAGGGTCTTAACGTTGGCCACACAATCCATATAAGTTCAATAAGTCTTCCAGAAGGATGTACCCCCACAATTACGGACAGAGACTTTACGGTAGCAACTATTGCTGCACCAAGGGGCGGTTTAGGTGATGCAGAAGAAGATGAAGATAAAGAAGAAACACTCGAAGATACTGAAGAAGAAAAGAGTGATAGTTAGAAATAACTATCACACAGTAATGATAAGTAGACTTTAAAATGTTTCTTATTGTTGGCCTAGGGAACCCTGGAAAACCTTATCATAATAATAGACATAATATAGGTTTTAAAGTAGTAGATGCAATAAAAGACAGTTATAACTTTCCAAAATTTATTAAAAAATTTCATTCTGAATTTTCAAAATCCGAAATAGATGGAAATATAGTATTCTTAATTAAACCATCAACATTCATGAATAATTCAGGTATAGCTGTCAAAGAATTTAAAAAATTCTATAATTTCGATATTAATAACATATATGTCATACATGACGAAATTGATCTAGACCAAGGTCGTATAAAAACTAAAATTGGTGGAGGACATAACGGACATAACGGTCTTAAGAGCATAGATCAGTTTGTTGGGAAGAATTATAATAGAGTCAGAGTAGGAGTTTCACGGCCATCAAAAATATTTGAAAATAAAGCAAATGAAAATATTTCTAATTGGGTGCTTTCTGACTTTTCTTCTGAAGAAAAAGTTAAATGGGTTGACGAAACAATTAATAAAATTTCAAAAAATATATCTTCGTTAATAAATAATGAAGATTATTTTTAAATCAAAAAATTTAAGGGTAGTTCAATGGGATTTAAATGTGGAATTATTGGTTTGCCAAATGTTGGAAAATCAACTTTATTTAATGCTCTTACGGAGACAGCATCAGCAGAAGCTGCAAATTATCCTTTTTGTACCATTGAACCTAATACTGGTGTCGTTGCAGTTCCAGATAGTAGATTAAAATTACTATCTGAACTAGCCAAATCTCAAAAGGTAATCCCCGCACAAATGCAATTTGTAGATATAGCAGGGCTTGTAAGTGGAGCTAGTAAGGGAGAGGGGTTGGGAAATAAATTTTTATCTCACATAAGAGAAGTTGATGCTTTAGTTCACGTTTTAAGATGCTTTGTAGATACAGATGTTACACATGTTGCAAATAGTATAGATCCTCTTAGAGATGCTGAGATTATTGAAACAGAATTAATGTTAGCTGACTTGGAAAGTCTTGAACGCCAAATTCAAAACTTATCTAAGAAAGCTAAATCTAATGATGTTGATGCAAAAAACGACCTACTTCTAATGAAGGAACTGGCAACTTTTTTATCAAATGGTAAACCAATAAGATCAGCTGATTTAACTCTTGATAAACTAAGAAGAATTAAAAAATTTAATTTATTAACATCTAAACCAGTGTTATATGCATGCAATGTAAATGAAAATGATGCCGCCATAGGAAATCATTTCACAAAAGCTATCTTTGATAAAGCTGCTGTTGAAAATTGTGACGCAGTTATAATTTCAGGATCAATAGAAGCTGAAATAGCTATGTTAGATGATAATGCGAAAAATGAATTTCTTAATGATTTAAATCTAAAAGAATCTGGCCTATCTAGACTTATTAAAGTTGGTTTTGGATTACTAGATCTAATAACCTTTTTTACAATTGGTCCAAAGGAGTCTAGAGCTTGGACTTTAAAGAATAATTCAACCGCACCAGAGGCAGCCGGTATAATACATACAGATTTTCAGAAAGGTTTTATTAGGGCTGAAACAATATCGTGTGAAGATTATTTAAATTTAAAAAGTGAGCAAGCTGCAAAAGATGCTGGACGAATGAGAATTGAAGGCGCAGATTATGTTGTAAAAGACGGTGATGTTTTTCATTTTAGATTTAACGTTTGATAGGAGTTAAAAAATGGGCGAGTTCTTAGAACTTAAAGCAGAAGATAATAACATTTTTTCAGCATATATTTCTCAACCTTCAGAAAAGCCAATAGCAGGACTTGTGATATTACAAGAAATATTTGGGGTTAATAACCACATTAAAGAAGTAACTGACTTATACGCAAGTAAAGGTTATCTTTCAATAGCGCCTGCATTATTTGATAGAATAGAAAAAAATATTGAACTTGAATATGATGAAGAAGGTGTAAATAAAGGAAGAAAATTAAAAGAGTTATGTGATAAAAATGCTATTAAGGATATCGATGCTTCTATTTCTGTGGTGTCTTCGGCAGGTAACGTTGGTATAATAGGTTATTGTTGGGGAGGATCTCTGTCATGGAGGATGGCTTGCCAATCAAATGATTTGTCAGCTTCTGTATGCTACTATGGCGGTGACATTCCTAAACTTAAAAACCTTGAACCAAAATGTGGGGTTTTGGCACATTTTGGTGAATTAGATCAAGCTATACCAATAGAAAGTGTTGAAGCTTTTAAGTCAGTAAAACCAGAAATTATCACATACACGTATCCAGCTGATCATGGATTTAATTGTGACCATAGAAAGCAATATTGTAAAACTAGTACTAAAGTGGCTTTAGACAGGACATTAAAATTTTTAAAAATTAATTTATAATATTTTATCTATTTTTTATGGGGGCCCAAATTTGCTTCATTGTAAAATATGATAAGATGGTAAGTACTAGTAAAAATAAAATAACTGAAATACCTAGTCTTTTCCTGTCTTCCATCTCAGGTTCTGCTGCCCATGCTAAAAAGGCTGTAACATCTTTGGCCATTTGATCTGGTGTCGCTTTAGTTCCGTCTGCATATTCAACGCCATCTTCGTATAAAGGTTGTGGCATACCTATAAGTTTTCCAGGATAATATTTATTATAATACATTCCATCCGGAATTTTTTTTTCATCAGGAGCGTCTACATAACCAGTTAATAAAGCGTGCAAGTAGTTAGCTCCGTCAGACCTAGCCTTAACTATTAATGATAAGTCTGGTGGATAAGCTCCCCCGTTAGCTACACGTGCAGCTTGCTCGTTGGGATATGGGGAAACAAATTTATCACTTGGTCTAGCTTCTCTTTCAACCACCTCTCCTTCATCATTGAGAGTATTAACACTATTTTCAGAGGCAAAAGCCTTAATTTCATTATCATTATAGCCAATAGCTTTTAAATTTCTGTAAGCTAAAAGTCTCAGACCATGACAACCCGCACAAACTTCTTTATAGACTTGAAGTCCTCTTTGCTGAGACGATCGGTCAAAAGTTCCTGTGATACCTGAAAAAGACCAATCTAGCTTAGGGTAAGTTATTTTATCTCCAGCAGCAAAACATACTTGAGAAGAAAAAAATAAAGATAAAATAGTACAGGATTGAATTATAAACCTTTTATTTTTAAAACAATAAGGTTTTGCGTTCATCTATTTTTTCTCCCTGAATGCAAAAGCTGACGCTGGAGACGAACCGCTCAAAACTGGTTCAGAAATTGATATCGGTAGAGGTTTTGTCTTTTCAATATAAGGTAATAATGGGAATAAAATTAAAAAATGAAAGAAATAATAAGCGGTAGCTATCCTGGATAATATAACATAAATACCTTCTGCAGGCATTGCCCCTAAATATCCTAATAAAACACAGTCTGCTAAGAGAATCCAAAAAAAGATCTTAAAAATTGGTCTAAATTGGGATGACCTTACCGAAGATCTGTCTAGCCAGGGGATTACAAATAAGACAGCGATAGAACCAAACATAAATAGAACTCCTCCTAATTTATCAGGAATTGCCCTAAGAATTGCATAAAAAGGCAGAAAGTACCATTCAGGCACAATGTGTGCTGGCGTCACCATCGGGTTAGCTTCAATGTAATTATCAGGGTGCCCCATAAAATTTGGAAAAAAGAAAACAGCTGCCGCAAATATTGTTAAAAACACGCCTAGTCCAAATAAATCTTTAATAGTGTAATAAGGATTAAATGGCAATGTGTCTTGAGTACCTTTCACATCAATTCCAATCGGGTTATTCGATCCAAATCTATGCAAAGCTACAAGGTGAAGTATTACTACGCCAACAATGACAAAAGGTAAGACGAAATGAAGCGAAAAGAAACGATTAAGTGTTGAATTGTCAACTGAAAAACCTCCCCACAACCATGTTACTATACTTTCTCCAACTAATGGAATAGCTGAAAATAAATTAGTTATAACGGTAGCACCCCAAAAACTCATTTGTCCCCACGGTAAAACATAGCCCATAAAGGCTGTAGCCATCATAAGCAATAGTATTAATACGCCCAAAATCCATAAAAGCTCTCTAGGTGCCTTATAAGAACCGTAATAGAGACCACGAAAAATATGTATATAAACAACTATAAAAAAGAAGCTTGCTCCATTCATGTGTATATATCTAATAAGCCAACCATGATTAACATCTCTCATTATTCTTTCGACAGAATCAAATGCATAATCTACATGAGCTGTATAATTCATTGATAAAACAATTCCAGTGATAATCATTGTTACTAAAGCAATACCCGCTAGAGACCCAAAATTCCAAAAATAATTTAGATTTTTTGGGGTTGGATAGTGGTTTAACTCATGATCCATAAAAGAAAATATTGGCAACCTATGGTCAATCCACTTAACAACTGGGTTTTTAAATTTAGCCTTTGACATTCATTACTCCTAATAAGAAAAAATTAACCAATTTTAATTAAAGTATCTGATAAGAATTCATATGAAGGTACTGCCAAATTTGTAGGTGCAGGACCTTTTCTAATTCTTCCAGAATGGTCATAGTGAGAACCATGACAAGGACAAAACCAACCCCCATATTGTCCTTTAACATCACCGGATTTTTGACCAAGTGGAACACAGCCTAAATGTGTACATACTCCTACCAGTACAATGTATTTTTCATTTGTAACGCGATCTGAGTCTTTTTCTGGATCTCTCATGTCATCTATTGAAGCTTCTTGTGCATTCTTAATTTCTTCTGCAGTTCTATGACGCACGAAAACAGGTTTGCCTCTCCACTTGACTGTAATAGCCTGACCTTCTTCTAAAGAAGATAAATCAATTTCAGTAGACGCAAGAGCCAAAGTGTCAGCTGCGGGATTCATTTGATCAATTAATGGCCATGCAAATGAAGCGGCGCCAATCCCAGCCATTGCATAGGTTGATACCATTAAGAAATCTCTTTTACCTTCATCTTTATTATTTTTAGTTTTTGATTTAGTAGACATTTATTTTCCTGTCGTTCATTGATATTTATATAAACATTCTTTGAAAAAAATTCTAGTCTTTTTCTTTAGGAAAAATAATTTTTTTAACATAATTTTCTTTAATGAAATATTTTAACATTAAACATTTGTATATATCTAAATCCATGAGACTTTTGGGGGCAAACTCATTAAAACTGCTTCTGTATTTCCACCAGTCCTCAAACCAAAAATTGTGCCTCTATCATATAAAAGATTAAACTCTACATACCTTCCTCTTTTTATTAATTGAGCATCTCTATCTTTTTTACTAAATTTTTTTTCAATTTTATTTTTTACTATTTTTGAGTACGAGGATAGAAATGTTTTGCCAACATCTTTAATAAATAAAAAATCTTTTTCCCAGTTATCATTATAAAGATAATCAAAAAAAATACCTCCAACACCTCTTGCCTCCTCTCTGTGCGGTAAAAAGAAGTACTCGTCACACCAGTTTTTAAATTTTGGATAATATGAGTTATCATATCTGTCACAACTAATTTTTAAATCTTGATGGAATAATTTTGTAACTTCAAAATCTTCAAAGGTTGGAGTTAAATCTCCACCTCCACCAAACCAAATCTTTTTTTTATCACCTTCACCAGTAACTAGTAGCCTTGTATTCATGTGTGCTGCTGGGATGTGTGGATTGGACATGTGTGAAACAACTGAAATGCCAGAAGCCCAAAAAGTCCCATTTTCTTCTGCACCTGGAATTTGTTCTCTAAAATCCTTTGAAAAATTGCCATAAACTGTTGAAATATTTACACCAACTTTTTCAAATATTTTACCTTTCATTATCGAAATTACTCCACCACCTCCACCATCTCTTTTCCACTTTTTCTTAATAAAATTTATTTTTGTATTTTTATTTAATTGACTATTTTCAATTTCTTCAAAAGATTTACAAATTTCATTACGAAGACTTGCAAACCAAATGGTTGCCATCTTTTTTTTATCTTCAAGTAAGTCTGAATTATCAAGACATTTTTGTTCTTTTAATTTAGCTAACATATCTAGTTTAGTTGTCATATCTAATTTCTTTATCTAAGTAACTCTCTAAAAAAATTAAAATATTTTCGGGCGAACTATTAAAATTGTTATTAACCCAAAAATCTTCAGCTTTAAAGATTAAATCATCAATGTTCTTGAAGTAAGTTTTATCTTGTAAATTTTGTATCTTTTTCTTTGTTAAGGTAAATATTGGCCATTTCAAATTAAATAAATCAATTTGTTTAATAATTTCAATGGGAAAGACATGTAGTAGTCCAAATTTGTACCAATTGAATGGTATCCTGTCTTTCATAAAAAAACCTTTATTGACCTTATTAATTTTACATCTATATTTCCAAATAATCTTTAACATATACAATTCTATTTCCTTAGAAGTTAATTTTTTCATAATATTTTGATTTATTAAAAGTTCATTGTTTTTAAATTGTTTGATAAAATTAAGATATTTAATTTTTCTTTTGTTTAATTCAAATCTTTTAATAATTATATCAAAATTCTTCAAATCATATAAATGCGGCATAACTATAGATATTAAGTCGAGCTTTTCAGCATTTATAAAATTCAATCCATATGTTTTGATATAATTTACTATCTTAAAATCTTTCGTTTTAAAACCCGCGTGCTTATTTGTTATATTACTTTTATTTATTTTTTTTAGAATGTATTTATCTAATTCTAATGTAACAAACATTGTCAAACATAGTTCAAAATTTTTGACCATAAGAATTTTGTATAACTCATTTCTAATTCTCATGTTGCTTAATATTGAAATCCTATTAGCCTTTTTTATAATTTTTTCTTTTAAATTTTGATCAATATCAATATTAGGAAATGTTCCATAAAAACGGCAAAATCTTAAAATTCTTAAATGATCTTCTTCTATTCTGCTAATAGGATTCCCAATAAATCTTAACTTTTTATCAATTAAGTCGTTATATCCACCAAATGGGTCAATTAAGTTTCCTTTTTCATCTAAATATAATGCATTTATAGTAAAATCTCTTCTTTTTGCGTCTTCAAATAAAGTATGAGTAAAGTCAACAAATGCACTCCTTCCAAAACTTATCAAATCTTTTCTAAAACTTGTAATTTGATATTCTTTATTATTTAAAATAATTGAGATTGTCTTATAATCTATATTTGTAGAATTGATCTTAATATTCTTTTTATTAATCTTTTCTAAGAATAGGCTAATATCAATATTTATTACAAAATCTATATCATAAATTTCTAGGTTGATAAGATAATCTCGTATCGCTCCACCAACAATCCAAGCTTTAGCATTGGCACTTTTTACGATATTAAATATAATTTTAATATTTTTATCTTCATTAATAAGATTTTTTATATCTTGATAAATAACCTAACAGCCTTTTATTTTCTATTTAGAAAAGTTACCATCTTTAACTTTTCCATCTATAATTGATGGGGGATTGTAAGAATAACTTGGGTTAACAGCATTTCCTTCCAAATAAAAAAAGGAAAATAAAATAAAAAGACAAAATCCTATAATACTAACTAAAGTTGAAAAAAATGTAGTGTTATTTTTTGTAAGTTTTTTTAAAATATAATTGGTCAAGAAAAAAAGGGCTATTGAAAACAGTATAGCTAAAAAAATAATTAAATATCGTCGCATGGTGGAAACTCCCTCAAACCTAATCCTGCAGAAATGGTAACTAGAACTCTTGCTGTCAATCCCCATATATTTTCATCATTATAGTTTATTTTCCAAGTCATAGACATGCTTGAATTTATAGGAGGTTTTTCTCTCATATGAAATTTAGGCGATAATAGATGATAAGATTTAGGATAAAAAATTTTTTCAACTTCATTTAAGTTTGGTCTGATTAAATTTTTCCATTCTGAATTTTGTTTCATAATAGCAAGAAATGGTGTAACCACATAGCCTGTACCTGTATAGAATTTTGGTAATTTCCCAATAATATCATAATTATGTTTAGATACATTTATTTCTTCTTCAGTTTCTCTTTGGACAGTATCTTTTAAATCTTTATCTACTCTTTCTTTCCTTCCTCCAGGAAATGCTATTTGTCCAGCATGTTTCCTAAGATTATTTTTTCTTTTAGTCATTAAAATTAGACTATTATTTTCTACATAATTATTTACAAATAAAATGAGTATACTTGCTTCAGAGTAATTGACAATTGAACGATCTTTATCTCCTGCATTTTTCACACTAGTTATACAACTAACAAGATCATTTTTTGATATAGTCTTTATCATCAATCTTACTCTAAATAATTATTTTTAAAATATTAATAATGTATTATCATACATGAACAATTAATAATGAATATTTTATGTATATATATTTACCTATAGCTGAACAACCAATCCACTCTTTAGCAATTTTAGGTGTGGGAACATTTCTTGGACTTATAATGGGTTTAGTTGGTGTAGGGGGTGGTTTCTTATTAACACCTATTATGATGTTTTTAGGAATACCGCCTCCGGTTGCTGTTGCTTCTGTGGCAAATCAATTAGTTGCACCTTCAGTTTCTGGAGTCTTGTCACATTGGAAAAGAGGTAATGTTGATTTCAAAATGGGTACAGTCTTACTTTTAGGTGGTGTTGTAGGCTCTTCTATAGGGGTTGTGATTTTTAATTTTTTAGGTAAAATTGGACAACTTGATCTCGTCATTAAATCTTCTTATGTCATTTTCCTTACTTTAATAGGAAGCTTAATGTTATCCGAGTCGTTGAATTTAATTTTACGAAAAAGAAAAGGGAAAGTTTCTAGAGGAAAACTTCACCAACATAATTGGCTTCATGGACTTCCTTTTAAAACAAGATTTAGAAAATCAAAATTATATATTTCGATCTTATTACCTATTTTTATTGGGATTATAGTAGGTATTCTTGCAGCATTAATGGGTATTGGTGGAGGGTTTATTATTGTACCTGCAATGATATACCTTTTAGGAATGCCCACTTCTTTAGTGGTTGGTACATCTCTCTTTCAAATTATATTTGTTGCTGCTAATACAACAATTCTACAAGCTTCTCAAAATCAAACAGTTGATATTGTTTTAGCGTCAATCTTATTGTTAGGGTCAGTAGTAGGAGTCCAAGTTGGTTCCAGGTTCACCAATATTCTAAAAGGAGAGTATTTGAGATTGATTTTGTCTACTCTTATAATTTTAGTGAGCTTAAAGCTTCTAACGGATTTAATTACAATTCCTTCAGACATTTTTTCTGTAATTATAAATAGGTAAATCAAAAGTGAAATTTTTTACATTTCTACACATATTAGTTTTAGCTTTTCTTATTTCATACGAAGTAAAAGCTAAAAATCAAATTGTGGCAGACCTTTCTCAAGAAAATGTTAAAATTACTACAGATTTTTTAGGTGCTAAAATACTTTTATTTGGAGCATATGATGGTAAAAAAGGCGATGATATTATTGTAGTTGTGACTGGTCCAAAAGGACTAGTTACAGTTCAAAAAAAGGAAAAAGTTTTTGGTATTTGGGTGAATACTAAATCAGTGAATTATATAAACACTCCAAAATATTTAAACATCTCATCTAATAGGGATATTAATAAAATACTAAACCAAAAAACTCAAAAAATTTCAGAAATAGGGTTAAATAATCTAAAAATAAGACTTCAACCTGGTAAAAAAGTTCAAAAAGAAAATGAATGGAGAGAAGCTCTTACAAGAAATATGTTAAAATCAAAATTGTGGAGCTTGAATGAAAATTCAATCAGTTTAAATAAAAATGCGCTATTTAGGTCTTATTTAAATCTTCCATCTAATGTCATTACAGGTCAATTTGAAGTAAAAATATTGCATTATCGAAACAGTAAACTTATATCTAAGGAATTAAGTACAATTAATGTTTCAAAGTCAGGTGTCAGCGCAGAAATATATAATATAGCCCAAAATTACTCAACATTGTACGGCATTTTTGCTGTTATATTAGCTGTTTTAGTTGGTTGGGGTACCAATCTAATTTTTAGAAAAGTTTAATGAGGAAGTGATGGCAAAAAAAATAAATGTTAAAGCTAAATCTAAAACCCTAAAACCAAGTAATCGTTTATTTTTAGTTGTTGCTGACGATAGTAAGGAATTGCACCAAGCTTTATACTATGCAGCAAGAAGAGCAGCTACTGCTGGTGGCGAAATTGCACTTTTCCGATGCATAGAACCTATTGAAGGGCAATTATGGGGCGGCGTTACTGAAATTATGGAATCTGAAGCAGAACAATCAAGTAAAAAATTGCTCAATGAACTCAGTGAATATTGTGAAAAGTTAGGAGCACCTAAACCACGAACATTTGTTAGAAAAGGAATTGCGCATGAAGAATTATTTAATTTAATTGACAAAGAAGAAGCCATTAGAGTTTTAGTTTTAGGAGTTTCTACTGAACATGGTAATCCTGGTCCTTTAATAAATTATATTATTAATAAGGGCAGTAACCAGTGCAGAGTTCCTATAACTATTGTTCCAGGGAACTTATCCGACGAACAAATAGACGCGCTTGTATAAAAAGATGTTGATTTTAAATAATCTAGCCTTATACATTACACAACAAAGTGAGTGAATTATGTTAAAAAAATTAATTATTATTTTATTAGGGGTAATGTGTGTAACAATGGTTAAGCCAACAAAAAAAGCTTCGGCAAATTCAAGTAAATTTATAACTATTGAAACATCTCAAGGTAAAGTTGTAATTGAGACACTACCAAAAATTGCTCCTAATCACGTCAGAAGGATAAAAGAATTAGTAAAAGATGGATTTTATGATGGTATAATTTTTCATAGAGTTATAAAAGGTTTTATGGCTCAAACTGGCGATCCTGACGGTATTGGTACAGGTGGCTCGGGTCAGAATTTGAAGGCTGAATTTTCTGATTACGAGTATAAATACGGGACAGTTGGAATGGCCAGATCTATGAGTCCTGACAGCGGTGACAGTCAATTTTTTATTTGTTTTGACGGTTGTAGTCATTTGACTGGTCAATATACTGTTTGGGGGCAAGTTATCTCTGGAATGGAAGCTGTTGAAAAACTTTCAATAGGAGAGCCACCAATTAATCCTGACAAAATGATATCAGTAAGACTTGGCAAAAAATAATCAATTAAATATCAACCACTCTAATTGAATTAGTGGAACCAGAAACGCCGAATGGCATACCTGCAACAACAACTATCGCATCACCTTGTTTGGCTAATTTTTCAATTTTAATTATCTCTCTTGCTTCTTTTATTGCTGCCTCATATCCCTGAACTTTACTAAAAAATGAATAAGCTCCCCAGAGGAGAGATAACTTTCTCTTAACTTTTACTTCCGGAGTCATAACTACTAGGAGTAAGTTTGGTCGCTCTCTAGACATTCTGAAGGCAGTGTTTCCAGATGCCGTAAAAGCTACTACAGCCTTAGCGTTTACAGCCTCTGCTAAACTAACTGCAGAACGCGAAACTGCGTTATAAACATAGTTTTCTACTTTTAAATTTTGTGGACCATCACCTGGATGCATTTTTATATGGTTTTCTGCTGAAAATATTATTCTGTCCATTATGGTAACTGTCTCTATCGGAAACGAGCCTACAGCCGTTTCCGCACTAAGCATAACTGCATCTGCACCATCAAATACTGCAGTAGCAACATCTGAAGCTTCTGCTCTAGTTGGCGAAGGTGACTCAATCATAGACTCTAACATTTGCGTGGCTACGATGACAGGTTTTCCAGCCTGTCTACACTTAAGAATTATATCTTTTTGTATTCCAGGAACCTCCTCTGGAGGTAGTTCCACACCTAGATCACCCCTAGCAACCATTATACCATCACAAGCTCCAACTATTTTATTTAATTCTTTCAGCGCTGACGGCTTTTCTATCTTAGCAATAATACATGCTTTATCTTCAATATATTTTTTTACCTCCATTACATCTCTTAATTTCTGAACAAATGAAAGAGCTATCCAATCAATTTCATGATTTAAAATGAACTTAAGATCTTCAATATCTTTAGAAGTTAGTGGGCTTGTATTTAACACTACATCAGGTAAGTTTACTCCTTTATTACTTTTAATATATCCTCCAACAATAACTTCTGTTTTTATTATATTTTTAGAAATATCTTTAACTCTAAATTGAAGTTTCCCATCATCCATAAGGATATTTGAGCCAATTGATAAACTCTCATATATTTCATCATGAGATAAATTTACTCTTCTAAAATCTCCAATCTCAGTTTTCTTATCAAAGTTATAAGTGCTTCCTTTTATTACTTTAATATCTTCTTTAACTTTACCTATTCTAAATTTTGGACCTTGAAGATCTGCCAAGATTGCAACATTACAACCAAGTTCATTTTCAGCTGAACGTATAAAAGTAATTCTTTTAAGGTGATCCCCGTGATTGCCATGACTAAAGTTCAGACGAAAAACATTTACCCCAGCTTTAATTAATGATTTGATTTTTTGAATATCGTCAGTAGCAGTTCCAACAGTAGCTACTATTTTGGTTGATCTTAAATAATTTTTATCTCTCATAACTAACCTTTTTAAGTAATCCCAATGTTATACATCAAATATTTATAAAAGATTAAAATTATTTTTTTAAATAATTAGACTCGGCAAGCTATTTGCAATCTTCTTTTATAATAGGAGAAATATTCATGGCACAAATTGTTCCCTTTCCACTTGATAAAGTAAGGAAGTCTAAAGAAGAAAATTTTTTTGAAGAAAAACATATTCTTCATATGATAAAAAAAATTAGACAAAATTATCCTCCTTCATTGTGGAATACTATTTACCAACTAACAAAACAAGGCCATATAACTGATGATATTAATGAAGACATTGATGCTGCTCCCAAAAAATAAATTAATAAAATTAATTATTAAATAATGATTTAATCTTAAATAAAATTTAATTAGAATTAAATCATGAAAAAAAATAAATATCCTATTTTATATTCTTTTAGACGTTGTCCATATGCAATGAGGGCAAGACTAGCCATTAAAATTTCAGAAATTTTTGTGGAAATAAGAGAAATAAAGTTAAAGGACAAACCACTAGAGTTTTTAAATTTGTCTCCAAAAGGAACTGTCCCTGTTTTAGTCACTACTTCAGGTAAAATTTTAGAGGAAAGCCTAGATATAATCAATTGGGCATTAAATAAAAATGATCCCAAAAAATGGTTAGCTAATGGTCAGCTTTCACAAAATCAAATAAATCAACTTTTAGACAATCTTGAAAATGAATTTAAACCAAGCTTAGATAAATATAAATATACAAATAGATTTGAAAATGTAGATAAAGATTTTCATAGAGACAAAAATTTAAGCTTTCTTTGGTATTTAGACGATTTGTTAAAAAAAAATAAGGCTCTAAATTGTTCTCACTTAAGTTTAGTAGATTACGCTATATTTCCATTTATAAGACAATTTAGAAATGTTGATAGTGAATGGTTTGATTCATTAAATTTTAATTTTTTAAAAAAATGGTTATTTGAATTAATTGATAGTAATGATTTTTTATCTATAATGATCAAATATGAAAAATGGGAACCTACTAATACTCCTATTTATACAAAATTTTTATAAAAATAAACTTTGGAGAAGTTTTATGTCAGAAGCGTTTATATGTGAAGGAACTAGAACCCCTATTGGAAAATTTGGTGGAAGTTTGTCTTCTATAAGAACGGACGACCTAGCTTCTTTACCATTAATATCATTGAAAGAAAAATTAAGCAAAACTGATTGGGAAAATTTAGAAGAAGTTTTTTATGGAAATGCCAATCAAGCTGGAGAAGATAACCGAAATATTGCAAGGATGGCGCTTCTTCTTGCAGGTTTACCTCATTCTGTTCCAGGTATTACCTTGAACAGATTATGTGCTTCTGGAATGGAAGCGATTTCCAGCGCATCTAGAATGATAAAATCAAATGAGGCTGATATGACAATTGCAGGAGGAGCAGAAAGTATGAGTAGAGCCCCTTTTGTTATGCCTAAGGCTAATTCAGCGTTTTCACGAAATGCAGAAATTTATGATACTACAATTGGATGGAGATTTGTAAATCCAAAGATGAAGGAAAACTTTGGAATAGATTCGATGCCTGAAACTGCTGAAAATGTTGCAGAAAAATATCAAATTAGTAGAGAGGACCAAGACAAAATGGCCTTATCTAGTCAACAAAAAGCCGCTAATTCAACTTCTAGTGGTCGATTGGCTAAAGAAATAACTTCGGTTAAAATTCCTCAAAGAAAAGGAGACCCTATAATTTTTGAAAATGATGAGCACCCAAGAGGTACGTCTCTTGAAAAACTATCATCACTACCGTCACCGTTTCGTCAAAATGGAAGCGTTACTGCAGGAAATGCAAGTGGAGTTAATGACGGTGCTGCAGCAATTATAATTGCCAGTGAAGATGGTGTAAAACGAAACTATTTAACACCTAAAGCCAGAATAATTTCAGCAGCAAGTGCTGGAGTTGAACCAGCATATATGGGTATTGGGCCTGTTCCAGCCTCTATTAAAGCACTTAAAATTGCTGGTTTAAATATGGAGGACATGGATGTAATCGAAATTAATGAAGCATTTGCTGCTCAAGGTTTGGCAAGTTTACGATCTCTAGGAATTCAAGACAATGATGAAAGGGTTAATCCTAACGGAGGAGCGATAGCACTTGGTCATCCTTTAGGAATGTCAGGAACAAGATTAATTCTAACAGCTTCGCAAGAGTTAATAGAAAAAAACAAAAAATATGCTTTATGTACTATGTGTGTCGGAGTTGGTCAGGGTAGTGCCGTTATAATTGAAAGAGTTTAAAAAGCGTTTCATTAATATTGATATGCCTGTCTATCTATAGAGACAGAACTTATATAAATAAAAACTTTTTTGTTTTCAGCTATTTTTATTTTATTTAAATTATAAGTAGTAATTCTAGCTCTAAGTATCTGTGGTGTTTTTTTAATTTTACTCTTCATCAATTTAATTACCAACTCAGAAAAGGCAGTATTTTTTTCAGTATAGATCTTTGTTACTATTCCCTCCAATTCATTTTCTGTAATATGTGTATTAATTTTTACAGGAGAAACGATAATATCTCTCGACCTTATTCTAACCCTTACAATTTTATCCATTAGTCCTGGTGTTCCTGGTACAATTAATATCTGTCCATTTACATCTAATGCAGTCATGTTCATTAATTTATCAGTTTTTATTAAAGTACCTTCCAAAACAGAACTTAATTCAAATTTTCCAATTAATCTTTGAAAAGAACTACTATTCAAAATTTTTGATACACTGCCAGAAATTATTTTTTTTCCATTTTTCATTAAAATGATTTCATCTGCAATTTGAGATATTTCTTCAATAGAATGCGAAACATATAAAATTGGGATTTTAAATTGTTTATTAATCATTTTCAAAAAATTTAATAATTTAGCTTTGGTTTTAATATCTAAATCAGACATAGGTTCATCTAATAGCAAATAATCTGATTGTCTTAATATAGTTCTCGCCAAAGCTACTCTAAGCTTTTCTCCACCAGATAAATTTTTAGGATACCTATTCAACAGAGAACCTAATTCAAGATAATTAATTAATTCTTCTTTGGATAATAAGGTTTGATCTAAAAACTTATTTCTTTTAATTGGATAATCTAGGTTTTGACTTACACTCATATGTTCAAATAATATAGGGTTTTGGAACATTGTCCCAAAAGGTCTTTTGTGTGGTGGAAATTTTTTTGTATTTTCTATACTTTTATCATTTAATACTATTTTAGTTTCTAAATGATTTATAAATCCTGATAGGACAGATATTATAGTACTTTTACCTGATCCATTAGATCCATATAAAACTGTAATTCCATTAGTATTGAATTTATGTTCAAAGTCTAAGAAAAAATCTCCAACATATCCTGTTATTTTAACGAATAAATTAGTCATTATTTAATTCTCACGGTCGATCTTTTATTTGAATAAAATAATGTTAATAAAATTATAAATGATAAGATTAACATGCCTCCTGCAAGAAAATGAGCTTTTCCAAAAGATAGTTGTTCAACATGATCATAAATGGAAATGGCTATAACTTTTGTTTTGCCATGGATTCCACCCCCCACCATTAAAACAATTCCAAACTCTCCCATTGTATGGGCAAATGAAATAATAAAGGAAGTTAAGAACCCTTTTTTAGATAACGGTACTATAACATTAATAAAAGTATCAAATTTACTTGCTCCCAAGCTTTCTGAAGTTGCAAGAGTATCATTACCTATTTTTTCTAATGATGATTGAAGAGGTTGAACCCAAAAAGGAAGGGAATAAATAATTGATGCTAAAACAAGTCCATAAAATGAAAAAATAAGCTGTTCACCTGTTAGTATGATAAAAAATTTACCTAAGGCTGTGTCTGGACTAAAAAAAACTATTAGATAAAAACCAATTACGGTTGGCGGTAAAACTAATGGTAAAGTAACAATTGACTCTAAAAATGGTTTAGCTCTTATGGATTTAAACGCTAAAAAATAAGCCAAGGGTGTTCCAATCAAAGCTAAGAAAAAACAGGTTGTAAGAGCTAGTTTTAATGTGATTAAAACTGCATTAAAATCTGAACTTGAAAAATTAAAAGTATCCATTTTTATAACCAATTGTATTTGGTAAAATTTTTAAATATTATGTTATTCAAGTTATAGATAGGAGCTTCAAATGTCATTTATTAAAACTGACGATAAGGTTAAATTATATTATGAAACAGTTGGTAAAGGTGAGCCAATTATATTTGTCCACGAATTTGCAGGTGATTACAGGAGTTGGGAACCACAGGTTAATTATTTTTCCAGATATAACAAATGTATTACTTATAGTGCAAGAGGCTATTATCCTTCAGAAATTCCCAACAATGAAACACAATACAGCCAAGAAAGAGCTTGGCGCGATATAATAAGTGTGATGGATAACTTAAATATAAAAAAAGCAAATATTGTAGGCCTATCTATGGGTGGTTTTGCAACTCTTCATTTAGGTATCAATGCTCCTGATAGAGTGTCAAGTTTAGTAATAGCAGGTTGCGGATATGGAGCAATTCCAATTGAAAAAACTTTATTTAATAAAGAGGCTGATTTTTCTAATGTTTCTCTTGATACTGCCCAAAATATATTAAATAAGGGTATGGAAAAAGTAGGATCAGAATATGCTTTAGGTCCATCCAGAGTTCAATTTCAAAATAAAGATCCAAAAGGTTGGCAGTTATTTAATGATCAGTTAATAAAACATGATGCAATCGGTTCTGCTAACACTCTTTTAGGTGTGCAAAACAAAAGACCCAATTTGTACGCATTAGAGAAAGAAATAAGTGATATAGAAACTCCAACCTTAATAATAAACGGTGATGAAGATGATATGTGTCTTGAAGTAGGTTTATTTCTAAAAAGAACAATCAAAACTTCTGGTTTGTTGATTTTCCCCAAAACAGGCCACACAATTAATTTAGAAGAACCAGCTTTATTTAATAGCCAATTATTAAAGTTTTATTCTTCAATTAAAGCATCTACTTGGGGCAAAAGGGACAAAAGAGCAGAAATAGTAAAATTTTAATCTCTAAAATTCTCGTATTGCAATGGATGTTTAATGTTTAAATCTTTAATTAGTTTTATTGCCGCTTGAAGATCGTCTCTCTTTTTACCTGAAACTCTTACCTCATCACCTTGTATAGATGTTTGAGTTTTACTTTTTGAAGATTTAATAGCTTTCACAATTTTTTGAGCAATTTCTCTATCAACACCTTGTTTGATTAATACAACTTGCCTTATTGAATTTCCAGATGCGGCTTCTGGTTTTTCAAACTCTAATGCTCCTGCATCAACTTTTTTTCTGGTTAAGTGAGTAATGATTAGTTCTTCAACCTGTTTTCTTTTCAAGTCATCGTCTGCTTTAATTATAATCTTATCGTCTTGTTGTTCAACTTCACAGACGCTCCCTTTAAAATCATATCTAGTATTTATTTCTTTTTTAACACCTTCAAGCGCATTTTGAACTGAAGGCATATCTATCTTACTTACTATATCAAAACTAGGCATAATTTATTTCCTCTAATAAAGTTTTATTACAGTATAATATTAAATTCATATTTCTCAAACAGTCTAAATAACAGTTGATAGATATTAAGTTAAATTATAAATTATATATATTTGAACTTAAGATTTGAAAATTGAATGGATATTTTATTTAAATTGTTACTTCTTGTACCTGTTATAATAAGTTCATATTTTTTATTTATAAATATAGGGATTTTGTCAATTTTTCCGATTTGGCTTTTGTGCGGCTTAATTGACGTTTCAAGACATAAAACAATGAGTTTGAAATTAATTAAGGAGTATTTTTTAGGTAAAGGATTTTTAACGTTTATCTTATCCCCCTTAAACCTTTTTGCTGATTTATTATCATTCAGAAATCTTCATACCTTTAAGATAGAGGATCTTCCAATAGGACACCAAGATGAAATTAATGCTGTTATTTCTTTATTTGATAAGAATTCTAAAAAAATAACTGACAGATTTAAGGAAAATATTAATGATAATAGAACAATGTTATTTTACAAATGGTATGGCTATAGATTAGATGAGTCCATAGACGAGTTTAATAATGATTATAAATATATAAAAACAATTGGAGTGTCTTTATTTAGGCAAAAGACCTCTACTTCAAGACATTTTGGCCCCTTGAGAATGACTTATCGTATTTTGTATAATTTTAATAAAGTAAAAAAAGAAGGCTCTTACATAGAAGCTGACGGTAGAATAAACAAATGGAAATATGAACCATTATTTATTTTTGATGATACTCTTATTCATCAAAGTTTTAACGAAGAAGAAAATTTGAGATATTGCGCATTCATTGATATTATAAGACCCTCACACTTTGATAATATCATGAAATCAATTTTAACTGGGGTGGGTTTTTTATTAAAAAAAACAAGAAGTATTTTTTATAAAAACTGGAAAATGATTTAAAGAAATTTTGAATTAGGCATTAGGCATTAAAATTTGTCTAACCACCTCTCCCTTTGATAACTTATCAAAACCTTCATTTAAGTCATCAAATGTTATTTTCCCATCAATTAATTTATCTACTGGCAGACGTCCTTGTTGAAATAAATTCAAAAATCTAGGGATATCTCTAACTGGAACACACGAACCCATGTAACTTCCTAATATTGACTTTTCTTGAGCAACTAGATCACTGTGGTTAAAACTAAATTGAGTGTTTATTGGAGATAAACCTGCTGTGATAATTGATCCTCCATATCTAATAATTTGATATGCTGTGTTCATAGCCGGGATAACTCCAGCTAAGTCAATTGCATAGTCAACACCTCCATTTGTTAATGTTCTAATCTTTTCAATGGTGTCGTTGTTTCTGCTATCAAAACAGTGTGTTGCGCCAAGCTCTTCTGCTCTGCTAAATTTTGAAGAATCAATATCAATTGCAATAATTGTTTCTGCTCCCCCAAGTTTGGCACCAATTATTCCATTAAGCCCAACACCTCCTAAGCCAATTATAGCTACAGAATCTCCTGGTCTAATTCTAGCCGTGTTTATTACTGCGCCTACCCCAGTCATAACAGCACAGCCAAAAAGAGCCGCATCTTGAATATCAACTGATTTATCTATTACAACTACAGATCCTCTATCGACAACGTTATATTGAGACATACATGAAATACCTGTATGGTGATTAAGTTTATTTCCATCCAAGTCTGAAAGCCTGCTTCCACCTGACATTAATTCACCTTTTCCTTTAGTAGCCGCTGCAAGCTCACAAACTTGAGGTCTACCCTCAAGGCATCTTCTGCACCTTCCACATGATGGAGAAAATTGAAAGGCTACGTGATCTCCAACCTTTACATCTTTGATTGCACTTCCTAATTCAACAACCTCTCCCGAGCCTTCATGGCCAATCACTAAAGGTAAAGGCATAACTCTTGAGCCGTTAATTACAGACAGATCTGAATGGCACAACCCTGCTCCCATAACTTTCACAAGTATTTCATTCTCTAAGGGAGGAGCAATTTTAATTTCCTCAATAGATAATGGTTTTGATTCTTTATAAGGCTCTTTTAATTTATTATCTCTAATAACTGCAGCTTTGCATGTAATTGACATTTAAATGCTCCTTTGTTTAATCTTTACCGGCTTACCATGAGGTGTTGTAAGATAAGCGTTAGTCCAGTCTTTTTTCAAAAGTGACAAAATATTTGAGTTTCCTAATTTCTTTGAAATAATAATTTCCTCAAGTGCGATCAGCCAACAGTTAAAATAATCATCATTACCATCTAAACTATTTAGTTCAAGCCTTGATTCACTCAGAGATTTTGCAAAAAATTCAACAAACTCCTTCCAGGAGAAATTCCCTGTTTCTGATAATTGGACTGTAATAGCAAACAACTGACTGTGCCAGGGATTTTGAAAAACCACACCATCATCTATTTCATTTGTAAACGGTAAAATATAATCAAGTGTTTTCATTTTAATCTCAAATAAATCTTTAAGCTTTAATTTTCAGATAGGGTTCCCATAGATCTAAATAAATTTTATCGTTACCATTTTCTGCTGCAAGCCCCCACAATTCAGATGCTTTAAACTCTACCGTATATAAAGGCAAAGGATTTTCTCCAATTCCATGCGCATTTTTATCAGGAAAAACGTGAGTGCCATTATATGAGAATATTTTCCCTTTACACCCCATTGCATACGAAGGTAAACGAGTATGACCACCTATAACATTTTCATTAGGATTATTTTTCAAGGTTATCACACAATCGCCAATTTTATGTAAGGGGGTTATATCTGTTTTTCTAAGAGAAGGTCCACCCCACCCCAAAGTTTTTTGAACGTCCTTTGCTAACCAAGTCCTTGCATCTAATTTAACATTTTCTTTCAAATCTTTAGTTGAGTTATCTTCTTGAACTAAACTTATAAACTTCTTTAACTCTTCTATGGAAACCAATTTTTTATCAACCAGAAGATTAGTAAGACCGGCCAACCACTTTTCATAATATGAGTAGTTCATATAATCCTTTGGTGGCAGGCACTCTCTGTAGTGTCTACTTACATCTAGATTCCATTCACCAAGTGCTCCAGAAGCAAGTGTTATAGCCCAAGCTTTTGCATGCCAGTCATGTTTGAAAGTTGGCTCACCATTTTCAACCTGATTGTTTTTATTTCTGGGTATCGGTATAGGACCATCTCCATAGCGACCTCCCATATCATGTAGTCTACTCATTTTGAGATCTCCGGTAAACCTGTTCCAATCATAGAGTTGCGCGTTACTAATTCTGATAACTGTTCTTCATTCATATTTTCTGTTCCATCTGGTCTTAGAGGTAAAACTAAATATCTAAGTTCTGCAGTTGAGTCCCAAACTTTAATTTCAATTTTTGAATCAATATTTAATCCAAATTCTGAGAGAACTTTTCTAGGTTCTCTTACCGTTCTAGATCTATATTCATCACTCTTATACCATGTTGGCGGAATGCCTAATACAGGCCAGGGATAACAACTACATAAAGTACAAACTACTACGTTATGAATATCTGTTGTATTCTCAACCACAACCATATTTTCGCCTTGCCTACCCTGATAACTCAACTCTCTAATGGCTGATGTGGCGTCATTAAGGAGTCTTTTTTTATAATTTTCGTCTACCCATGCTTTGGCTATCACTTTGGCCCCATTTTGTGGGCCTATTCTATTTTCGTAAGTATCTATCAATTCATCTAAGGTTTTTGGGTCTATTAGCCCCTTATTTAAAAGTAATGTTTCAATAGCTTTTACTCTTAATTCAGGATCAGACGGAAGATGTGAGTGTGCATGATCATTATTATATTCACTTTTGTTTTCTTTGTTTATACCCATTATTAAGCTCTTATTATTTAATTAAATTTCTAATTTGGAATTAAAACTATCCTACCATTTACTTTACCTGCCCTCAAATCAGACATTGCTTGGTTCGCGGTGGATAAATCTTGTCTCTTTACTGGCATTAATTTTATTTTTCCTGATTTTATAATATCTACAAGCTCTCTTAACTCCCTAAGTTCACCTACATAAGAACCTCTTAATGTAATTGACCTCATAGGGACTAATGGCAGTGATAATTTAAGTGAACCACCATATAATCCAATTACTATAACCATGCCTCCTTTTTTGACCAAAGACAATGCTAGTTCTGTAGTCTCAGGCATCCCTACAAAATCAATAGCTGCTGATGCGCCTATTCCTACTATATTTCTAATTTTATCTTCTTCGTCTGGGGAAAATGCTGCATGAGCTCCTGCTTCAATTGCTTTATCTCTTTTTTCTTTATTATTATCTATAACCAAAATTTTTGCTTTATGAACAGCAGATGATAATAAAATACCATTTATACCAACTCCTCCAGCTCCAATAATTATAATCCAATCCTCTGAAAGTGTGTCTGGTATTTTTTTAAGTGCGCTAAAAGCTGTTAAACCTGAACAGGCATATGGAGCAGCAACAGCTGGATCCATATCTCCGTAAGAAACAAGGTATTTACTATCTGGAACAATAATATGATCTGAATACCCTCCATTAAGGCGTGCTCCTAAATATTTGGGAGCTTCACATAATGTTTCATTACCCTCTTTGCATGCTTGACAAATTCCACAACCTATCCAAGGGAAAATAATGCCACTATCTCCAACGTTAACATCTTGAGCTTCTTCTCCTTTATCAACAACTGATCCCGTTATTTCATGTCCTGGTGTGAATGGTAGTTTTGTTCCTCTGTCAGCCAAGGTGATTCTTTTGCCATCGCCAAGATCAAAAAATCCATCTGCGAGATGAAGATCACTGTGACAAACACCACACGCTAATATCTTTATTAGAATTTCTTTTCTCTTAGGTTTAGGATTTTCATAAACTCTAAGTGCTAGTGGTTTACCAAAATTAATAACTTGATAACATTTCATAAAATTAAAATACCCCCTTTTAAAATATTTAACTTCTTCTTGATGTTTCATACTTACTTGAGATTTCATAATAGTCGTCAAATCCAACTCTTTGCCTTAAATCTTTAAAGTCTAATAAAAATTCTGACCTATCTTCGTCTTTCATCAAAAGTTCTAATGAATTAGTAATAGCTTTCATAGCAGAGCTCATAACCGTTAATGGATAAACTGCAAGTTTATAGCCAATTTCTGCAAGGTCTTTCATAGGCAAATTTGGTGTAATACCGCCTTCTACTATATTTGCTATTTTAAATCCTGGAACTTCCTTACAAATAGTTTTCATTTCATCTTTGTTTTTGGGAGCTTCTACAAATAATATATCTGCGCCTAATTCATAAAATTTCTGGGCTCTTGTAATAGATTCTTTCAATCCATGAGTATGATTGGCATCTGTTCTTGCCATTATTAAAATATCATAACCCTCACTTCTCATATCACTTGCAGCTCTAATTCGGTCAAAGGCTTCTTCTCTTTCAACAACATCTTTACCTGGAGTATGTCCACATCTTTTTGGCGCCAATTGATCCTCAATTAGAATACCTGCGCACCCAGCTTTAGAACATTCTTTTAGTGTTCTCCTTACATTCATTGCATTTCCATAACCAGTATCACCGTCAACAATCATTGGAATATTGATTGCATTACATATATTTTTTGCTTGATCAAAAACTTCAGAAAAAGTCATAAGTCCAAGATCAGGCGAACCTATTCTCGAAGCTGAAGCTGCAAACCCTGACATGAAAGTAACATCAAATTTTGCTTGCTCTATCAATTTTGCCGACAGGGCATCAAAACATGAAGGAATAGGAATAAAATCTTTTTTATTCATGAGTGTTCTTAATATATCAGTTTGGCTTATTTTAAAATCCATAACTTTGCATATATTGTTTAATTATTAGTAAACCCTAGTTTAGAAATACTTTGAGAGTCAATTTCAAACTCTATAAAGAGATCATCAACTTTTCCAGTTTGTCCAAAAAAATTAACCCCTAATGGGATAGTTTTATGGCCATAAATAGAACCTATCCAGGATAAAGTCATTGGATGACCATCGATAACTGTTATTATTCTTGTATCCCTTGGAACGCCTTCTAATAGTAATTCTATATGACTTGTACCATTTTGTTTTTTCCATTCATGGAATAATTTATCAGAGCTTGTAATGCTAAGCACACCTGAATCTTTAAATTTTTCGCCTAATAAAGCTGTTGATTCTATTGCTTCACATGCAACAGCTCCTTGATAAACAATAATAACTTCTGGATTTGAACCTGGCTTCTTTAACCAATAGCCTCCCTTTATAATATTATTTTTCAACTCTTTATCTATCTCTCTCATAGGTTGATCAATAGATCTGGTAGTTAATCTCAAATAAATAGATCCACCAGCCTCGTCTTGGAGGTAATTAAAACCATAATTCATAATTAAAGCTAGTTCATCTGCAAAAGCGGGTTCAAAACTTAAAAGCCCTGGCTGACTTATACCAATTAAAGGTGTACCAATGGACTGATGAGCTCCTCCCTCCGGAGCTAAAGAAATTCCTGATGGAGTCCCAACAATTATAAATCTGGCATCCTGATAACAAGCATAATTCATTGCATCTAAACCCCTAGATATAAAAGGGTCATATACTGTACCAATTGGAAATAGCCTCTCTCCAAAAAATTCATGAGAAAGTCCAGCCGCACCTAACATTAAAAAAAGATTCATCTCAGCAATACCAAGTTCTATATGCTGTCCTTGAGAAGAAAATATCCATTTTTGAGCTGAAGGAATTTTTCTATCTTTAAAAGTATCCGAACTATCCTTTCTACTAAATAAACCTTTTCTATTTATCCAAGGACCTAAGTTAGTAGAAACAGAGACGTCTGGAGAAGTTGTTAAAATTCTTTGACTAAAGTCAGTATTATTTTTTGCATATTGATCTAAAATTTTACCAAAAGCATTTTGCGTTGAAATTTTTGTTTCCTTAATAAAAACGTTTTCATCAACTAATACTTTTTTACTTTTATATTTTCTATGCTTTGCTTTTTGAAATGGGAGATTTTTAATATATTTATCTAATTCAACATTATTTTTTTCATCAGAAAATCTATTCCATTCATTCCCCTCAGAAATACCATACTTTAATTTAAAGCTATTCATTTGGGCTTTGGTCATCAATCCTGCATGATTATCTTTATGGCCAGCCAAAGGTGTTCCCCAACCTTTGATTGTATAGGCAATAAAAGCCGTTGGTTTATCATCTTTTACTTTTTCAAAAACTTTTATCAATGTTTGAACACAATGACCGCCTAAATTAGCCATTAGGTCTAGAAACTCGTTATCTGTTCTTTTATTTATTAATTCAGAAACAATTTCCTGATCACCAATATCATCTAATATTCTTTGCTTAAAAGTAGAACCGCCTTCATAAATTAAGGCTGAATAGAGCTGATTTGGACAATCATCAATCCATTTTTTTAATAAATGACCACCTGGTTCATCAAATGCCTCTTTTTGCAATTTACCATATTTTAAAATAATGAGATTCCAGCCAAAAGCTTCAAAAACAGAACCTAAACGCTCAGATAATCCTTCATGAACTACTCCATCTAATGATTGTCTATTATAATCTATTATCCACCAAACATTTCTTAAGTCATGTTTCCATCCTTCTTGAAGACATTCATAAACATTACCTTCGTCAAGCTCAGCATCACCAACTAATGCAATCATTCTTCCTTGAGGTATTTTTTTTCCAAACTGTTTTCTTGAAACATAATCCTGGATAAGTGAAACAAAGCTAGTCATCGCTACACCAAGCCCAACCGAACCTGTTGAAATGTCAACATCATCAATATCTTTTGTTCTAGAAGGATAAGACTGAGCACCTCCAAAGCATCTAAAATTTTGAATATTTTCTTTAGTTTGTAACCCAGACAAATACTGAATCGCATGAAATACTGGACTAGCGTGTGGTTTTACAGCAACTCTATCTTCCGGTCTTAAAATATTAAAATATAATGCTGTCATTATTGAAACAATTGAGGCAGAACTAGCCTGATGACCTCCCACTTTTAAACCATCTTCATTATTCCTAAGATGGTTAGCATTATGAATCATCCAACAAGAAAGCCATAAAACCTTTTTCTCAATAATTTTCAATAATTTGTTTTTATTTAACATTAAAAAAGTCTAGCACTTTATTAATGAAATAAATGACTAAAGATAACAATTTTACTTTAAATTTTAGCATAATATGCTTATAATTATATTTTTATAAAATATTTTACTTTAAAGATGATCTTTTGAGCAATATTGATAGAATAGACCAAAAAATAATATTTTTTCTTCAAAAGGACGGGCGATTAACAAATTTTGATTTGGCTGAAAAAGTAGGGCTATCTCCATCACCTTGTTTAAGAAGAGTAAAAAATTTAGAACAAAGAGGTTTAATAGCTGGCTATACTGCAATTATTGATGAGGTATCTTATGGCTATCCAGTAACAGCATTTGTTTCTGTAAGGCTTGAAAATCAAACTGATCAAATCCTGAAGTCGTTCGAAAAAGAAATCACATCTTTGGAAGCAGTTATGGATTGTTGGTTGGTAACAGGAAATAGGGATTATTTACTTAGAGTTGTAGCATCAGACTTAAAAAATTATGAGATATTTATGAGAGAAGAATTGACCAAAGTAAAAGGGATTGACTCTATCGAAACAAACTTTGCTCTTGGAAGAGTTAAAACTAAAAACAACTTACCTTTAAACTCATAATTAAATTAGAAAGTAATAAAATTGATTGCAGATTTAAAACAAATAAACGCTGGAGATCTAGATGTAGGCTATTTTGAATCAGGTCCAATAGATGGTGTTCCTATTATCCTACTGCACGGCTTTCCTTATGATATTCATTCATACCTTGAAGTGGTCCCTTTTTTGTCAAATTCTGGATGTAGAGTAATTGTGCCTTATCTAAGGGGTTATGGAAAAACTTCATTCTTAGCAAAAAAAACTTTAAGATCCGGTCAGCAAGCTGCACTAGGATACGATTTATTAAATTTAATGGATTCAATTAAAATAGATAAAGGTATCTTAGCTGGCTATGATTGGGGAGGTAGAGCGGCATGTGTAGTTGCTGCTCTTTATCCAGAAAGATGCCTAGGATTAATCTCCTGTAATGGCTATAATATTCAAGATATAAAAAATTCTTCAAACCCATCAAATCCAAATACTGAACAAAAATTATGGTATCAATACTTTTTTCATAGTGAAAGAGGCCGTTTGGGCTTAATAAACAAGCGTCATGATTTTATAAGATATCTCTGGCAAACATGGTCACCTTCTTGGGATTTTAGTGAAGAAATATATGGTTTAAGCAAAAACTCATTTGATAATTCTGATTTTGTAGATGTAGTTGTTCATAGCTACAAACATAGATTTGGTATGGTTACTGGAGATCCGAAATTTGATTTAATTGAAAAAAACTTATCTAAACAACCAACAATTTCAGTTCCAAGCATAACTATTGAAGGTGAAACTGATGGTGTTTCAGAATTGTTTAATATTTCTAAAATTAAAGAAAAGTTCTCAGCTCACGTTAGACATCAAATTTTACCAAACACAGGACATAATGTACCTCAAGAGGATCCTGAAAATTTTTCTAAAGCTATTTTAGAATTAGCATTTACTAATTAATATTTATGAATTAGCTATTTGAAGAGGTATACCAAACTCCTTCTTACATATTTCTGCTAAAATTTTGACCCCCTCATCAATTTCTTCTATTGACGGATTACCAAAACAAAGTCGAATTTTATGATTTCCACTAGAATTAATCGACCATTCATTTCCAGGATTAATCGCGACACCATCTTTTAACGCAAGTTCGTATAAGCGTGACGTGTCTACATTATTAGGTAAATTAATCCAGACAAAAATTCCACCAACAGGTTTATTATAATCTGCCGTAGAACCAAAGTATTTATCTAACGCATTGCATATGGTGTCTGACTTTTTTTTAAGTTCATTTCTGAGTATTTTTATATGAGTATCAAAATTAATTTTACAAAACTCTGCAAGTGCCATTTGCTCCAATGATCCACTTCCAGCATCAGTTTTATAAGGGAGTATTCTTGATAAAACACACCAATCAGCTGTTAAGTATCCTACCCGTAACGCCGGTGCAATAGATTTTGAAAAAGAGCCACAATATATTACATAACCATCATTATCATAAGATTTTATTGCTGGAGGCCTTTCTTTATCAAAAATAAGATCAGCATAACAATCATCTTCAAAAATTGGAGTTTCAAATTTTTTAGATAGCTTTATTAGAGCTTTTCTTTTATTCACAGACATAATAGTGCCTGTTGGATTCTGAATTGTTGGAATAGTGTAAATAAATCTTGGTCTGATTTTCTTTTTTTTAAGACTTTCAAAGGTTTGTTCTAAAACCTCAATATTCATTCCATCTTTTTCCAATGGAATACCTATCATATTAACGCCGATTCTTCTAAACCTTGAAATAGTCCCACCATAATTTTCTTCTTCAATTATGACTGTGTCGCCTTTTCTTAAAAATGTTTGATTTACTAGGTCTAATGCCTGCAACGATCCAGAAACTACTAACACTTCTTTTTCAGAACAATTAATATTCGCACTTTTTTTTAATTGTTTTGAAATGAATTGCCTGAGTGGAAGATACCCTTGAGGACCACTTTCCAATCCATATTTAGCTAATGTTTTTCCCTCTTTTAAAATTATTTTATTTATAGCTTCTTTTAGGGATATAATTGGTATACTTTCATTATCATTATGCCCCCCAATAAAGTTAAATTTTGCATAGCCCTTCCATTCAATCGCTGGTCCTAAAGCATCTGAGTGTAAAAAATTATTAATATTAAACATATTCACTCCCCATAAATTGTAATATTATAATAAAGAAATTTTTTGTAAAATATTTATAAAAATTTATAATTTAATAAAGTTAAAATAGTATTGTTATGCACTCAATTGAAAAATGGATAATTAAAATTAATTCTAATAAACGACTAATTGAAAAAGGTCGTTGGATAAATTTAACTTTTACCTTTGGCATTGGACAGAATGATTATTTATTTGAAATTATTGAAGGTAAAGTTGTCTCCACAACTAAAAGAACGATTTTAACTAGAAGTGGAACTTTTAAAATTCATGGGGAAAAAATTGCTTGGGAAAAGCATTGGCTTAATATCCCTCCAAGAGATTATCACGATATTTTTGCTATGCTTGCCAAAAAATTAATAACTATAGACGGTAATTTGACACCATTTATGCAAAACCTTCAGTATTTTAAAGATCTTATTTCATCAAATAGACATTCTATTAAATAGGTTAACTATGAAAAATATTAACATAGAATTTGAAGATATAATTGGCAGATACTTAAATATAAATGTAGGTGATACAAAATACAGAATTTATGTTGAAGAAGCAGGTGAAGGTATTCCTTTAATATGTCTTCATACAGCAGGATCTGATGGACGTCAATTTCGTCATATATTAAATGATAAAGAAATAACTAAGGATTTTAGAGTTATTGCATTTGATCTACCTTGGCATGGGAAATCCAATCCTCCAGAAGGTTACGAATTAAAAGATTATAAACTAACTACTAGTCTATATAAGCAAATTATAATGTCTTTCTGTGATAACTATAAGTTAAATGAACCTGTTGTTATGGGCTGTTCCATGGGAGGAAGAGTTGTTTTACATCTTGCTCTAGAACATAGTGATTATTTTAAAGCTGTTATAGCTCTCGAAGGCTCTGACAAACTAGAACCCTACTATGATTTAGACTGGTTATATAGACCTGATATTCATGGTGGGCTAATTCAATCTGCATTCGTTTCGTCTCAAATAGCCCCGCAAAGCCCTGATCAATTTAGACATGAGACATTATGGCATTATATGCAAGGTGGTCCAGGAATTTTTAAAGGAGATCTTTATTTTTATTGGCATGACGGAGATTTTGATAATCGTTCAGGTTTAATAGATACATCAAAATGTCCTGTATATTTATTGTCTGGTGAATACGATTGTTCTTGTACTCCTGAGCGAACTTTAGCAACAGCAAGCAGAATAAGAGGGGCTAAAGCGACTATAATTCCTGGTATAGGACATTTCCCTATGTCTGAAAACCCAGAATTGTTTAAGCCTTATATTTATCCAATTTTAGGTGAAATTTTAAAATAATTATAACCTGTCTCTAATGTCAACAAATCCTAACAGATTGATAAAATTTCATTTAAGTTTAGAAATCCACATTTACTTTGAAAATAAGAAATATCTAATTATGAAATACTGCAATCAAAAAATAATAGTCCTAGTTAAACTTTACAAGCACACTGTCTTTATCACCTTGTAGTTCAGGGGTTTGTGAGCCACTTGATTGCTGGACTACGTTCTGTTCTACATATGCGTGTAGTTCTCTTGCAGTAATCTTATTGTCAGCATTAGTATCAGCATCACCTTCCATGCCCTTCATTAAAAAGTATGAGAACATTCCATGTTTAGCTTCTTCTAGTGGTCTAGATATCTGTTCATTTGATGCTGCAGAGAAGAGTGTAAAACCATCTGGTATAGCTTGTTCTTTTGCTTTGATGACGATTGGTCTTCCAGCTATAAGCATCTCTTCGTTACGTGTTACACCTGAGTAGCAGGTATCTAGAAAGACTGTGACACTGCGTGGGTTGGCTTGTTTGATATCTTTGAAAAGTTCATCTCTAAGTAAGGCAGTATTTTCAAGTAATTGTGGTCTTCCGTCATATGGAAGTAAATACATCTTAGAACCATCTTGTGATGCTAGTCCGTGACCTGCAAAGTAAATATAGATATCTGATTTATAAGGTTTAGCTGACCTACGTAACCATTCTTTTACATTGATTAATATCTCACCTAAATCCGCCTTATCGTTCACAAGTTCTTTTACATTTGATGAAGGTATTCCTAACTTCATTGTAGCATAGTCATAGAATTGTTGAGCATCTTTATCAGCATATAACGCATTTGCAGGTGTTTTAGCATAATCAGCAACACCTATAATTAATGCAAAAGCATTTGGATTAGGCTTAACTCGTTTACCAGAAGGGTTAAGACTGTCAAAAGAAGGACCACTTGCTTGTTGGATGTTATCTCTTTCAATTCTTAATATTTTATTTGCTCTATTTCCCTTAATGTCAAAAGCAACTATCTCAACAATTTTACCTGTTCTTGGAATGTAAAAATTAGTTTCGAATGCTCCATTAGATTTAAGTTGTTGAGTTTGTCCGTCAATTAACACTTCAGCAACTTCTGTGTTGTCAGTAACACGACCAGAGACAATTGCATTGGAACCGTCCTGTTTTGCGAAAGCATTTATTATTGGTCTTTGATTGTCAGAGATAATTCTCTGCTGTTCTTGTTTTTGCTTTGATTCAATAGCTGCTAACTTACGTTCCAATTCTATACGTTTTTCTCTCTCAGATTTTGCTTCTCGTCTAGATGCATCTAATTCTGCAGAAGATATAGTTGACTTAGGTTTGGTATAAGTTTGTAGCTTTGATTTGGATGCAATATAAATATTGGTTTTAGTTTTGCAATTTAAGTTTCGTTTCTCAGCTTCAACCTCATGCTTTAACGTAATTGCTGGAGAAACGTCAACATCAATCATTTCGCAAATTTCGTTATCAGATTTAAGTGAAATATTCTTATTGGACTTTGATAAATTAACAAAGTTATCATAATTTGAAAAAACCATTTTAGGAAAAAAAACTAATAAAACGACCAAAATAAATAAATTTTTTATCAATTTCATTAATAAATCCCAATTATAAATTAATACTCATTTTAGATTAATGCAAATAACCATATTTTTGCCATATACTATAATCTTTTCTAAATGCTTTCATACTAGTTGCAATTTCTCTGAAAAGCGAGTCCTGCGCTGATTTTTCTTTAAGTATTTCGTTCCAGGCTCTTTTAAATTTAGCAAGTTCTTCATCACTCCATCTTACAAATGTTACCCCCTTTTTCTTAAGTTCTCGCATAGCTGGAACTTGTTTTGCATCTGCTCGCACCTTAGACCAAAGCATTGTATCCCGACAAGCTGTACTTATTATTGATTGATGATAATTACTTAATCTATTCCATTTTCTTTTATTTAATAACAATTCATTAATTGATGTCTGTTGATGCCAACCTGGAAAGTAGTTATATTTTGCTATTTGATAAAAACCATATGATAAATCATGAGTGGGCATAGAAAATTCTGTCGCATCAATAACACCTTTTTCAAGAGCTGGATAAATATCTCCACCAGCTAAAAGCTTAGTATTTACTCCTAATTTCCACATCACCATTGCACCAAGACCAAAAAAGCGCATATCTATACCTCTTAATTCATCGACTGAATTAAACTTTCTTCTAAACCAGCCCGCTGTTTCTGGAGCAGTAAGTAAACAATTTAGGGAAATAAGACCATAATCACCATAAATTCGATCTTTTAACTGCTGACCGCCTCCATATTCCATCCAACCAAGATATTCACTTGCATTTGGTCCAAATGGAACAGCTGTAAAAAATGAAACAGCTGGAATTTTTCCAGCATGATAACCAGGAGTAGTATAACCTGCATCAACTTGGCCGTTCTTTACAGCATCCCATAACTGTAAAGAGGGTACAAGAGCATTAGGCTCATGGAATCGTAATTGCACGTCATCATTTGATATTTCTCTTACTTTATTAGAAAAATAAACTGCAGCTTCGCCATTAATTGCTACTTGACTGCCCCATACGCTTTGCATTCTCCAGTTAACAGACGAAGCATAGCAAGATAAAGAAAAAATTAAATATATTCCAAAAATTAAATTAATCAGGAGTTTACCATATAAAAACATTTTTAACTCTTTTTAAAAATTATTAATTAAAAAATAACATTTCCAACTAAATTTTTAAGCTTTTCAAACTAGAGACAAAGTATTAAGTTTTATTTACCCACAAAGTTATTATTTAGCAAAAATCAAATTAGACTTTTTACATTATAATTTAAAATAAAACTTTGACAACTTGTTGGCTTATTAATTTGTTATATTTGAAAAGTAAAATAACTTTAGAGTTTATAAAATTAATTAATGAATTCAAAGAGCTTTTTCTATATGTCCACAAACACTTACAGCTTGACCAGAAATATTTTTTCCCAAAGGACTACACAAAAAATGCGCCTGCTCTGCTAAATCACCATGAGTTACAAATCTATTCAATGCTGAACCCGATAAAATTTCATCTTTCATATTATCAAAAGAAATATTTTTGACTTTGGCTTTAGCTTCAATTACTCGATTTTGTCTTTCACCCTCTACAATCCCAGGTAAAAGAGCGTTAGCCCTAATGCCCCGAGGGCCTAATTCAATAGCTAAGCTTTTAACCATTCCTATTACAGCCCATTTCGTTGCAGCATATGGAAGTCTGTATGCAAAACCAACTCTTCCTGCCACTGATGAAACTGAAAGTATAGACCCTTCATCATTCATACGAGGAACAACTAATCTCATGGTTTCAAAGTGACTGGTCATATTTACCTGAAGACACTCTTGCCATCCACCCAAAGTTTGATCGCCAACCCCAGCAGTCTCACCAGCTATTCCTGCATTGTTAACTATTATGTCAACTTCTTTTAAATAATCAAAACCTGCCTCAACCATAGATGCAATTAATTGTGTTTGCCTTAAGTCACATAGCACTGCTTTAATATTATCATCAACATCGTTTACTTTATTAACTGCATCTTCATTGATATCGCAGACAAATACTTTCGCACCAGCCTTCTCAAATCTTTTCGCTATTGCATATCCTATCCCGTCAGCACCAGCAGTTATTAATGTCTTCTTGCCTTCAAGCAGTCTTTCATAGTTCATATTTTTACTTTCTAATTAATGTTAGTTTTATCTTTACCTTTAAGTCCTAACATTTCTCTTGCTTCATCTGAGGTGGCAACTTCTAATGAGAGACCTTCAAGTATATCTCTAACTCTCTTAACTTGATCTGCATTTGTTTTTGCAAGGTTACCTGGCCCGTCCCATAAAGAATCTTCAAGACCAACACGAACGTGCGAACCCAGTGAAGCTCCTGTTGCATTCATCTTCATTTGAGTTGCACCAGCGCCTACAACAGACCACTCATAACCTACATCGCCAAAAAGCTTATCTGCAGTTTTCTTCATATGTAATAAATTATCTACATCTGAGCCTATTCCACCCATTATCCCCATTACAAATTGGATAAAGTAAGGCCCATTCAGCATTCCTTCTCTATGGAAATGATGTAAATTATACAAATGACCAACATCATAACATTCAAACTCAAATCTAGTGCCATTTTCATAACCAAGTGTCATAATATTTTCTATATCTTCAAACGTATTTTTAAAAAGTGTATGCTTACTTCTTTCAAGCATTTCTGTTTCCCATTTATGTTTAAATTGATTATGTCTTTTAAGCATTGGGAAAAGACCAAAATTCATCGACCCCATATTTAAAGAAGCAAGCTCTGGTTTAAAGTGCATAGCCGGTTGCATTCTTTCCTCTACAGTCATCTGTGGACCTCCACCAGTTGTAATATTAATAACTGCATTACAAGATTTGTGGATTGTAGGCAGAAACTTTTGAAACTCTTCTGGATCTTGCGTTGGATGGCCATCAACTTCATCTCTTGCATGAAGATGAAGAACAGCCGCACCTGCTTCATGTGCTGCCAAAGAATGCTCAATAACTTCTTCAGCTGTCACTGGCAAATACTCTGACATTGAAGGTGTATGTATTGCTCCAGTAACTGCACAACTTATAATTACTTTTTTATTTTTAGCCATCGTAAATATCCTCTCCTAATTCAAGTTTTAACTTTCTAATTAATGCAATCATCTTATTTCTTTTTTCTATTCTATTTGATCTTTCAGAATAAGATAATCTCTTTCTTTGCTCATTTTCTAATTTATTCAAATATTCTTCAGAGTATTCAGGTACACTATTTTGTTCTTTTGCTAAATTTTGTATACCACTCTTATACCTAGAAAAAGAGTCTTTAATGCCTTCTGGGGCATTCAAATCCATTATTTCGAAGGGGCCCATGAATGCCCATCTTATTCCTAATGCATGTTTTAAGGCTATGTCTATATCTTCCATTGAAGCATAACCTCCCTCATGTAAACGAACAGCTTCGTTTAGTAGCGCCCCTTGTAACCTATTTAAAACAAAACCCTCAGTCTCTTTATTAACAACAATTGCTGCGTAGTTAGCTTTTTTATATAAGTTAATTGCTTTTCGAACTATTTCTTTAGAAGTATAATCACTACCAGCAACTTCAACAAAAGGAACAACATGGGGCGGCAGAGCTGGGTGGGCATTAATACATCTATGTTTATGCTCAACATATTCTGAAATCTTAGAAATGAGAAGATAAGATGATGATGATGCAATAATAGTATTTTTTGAAGATAATTTGTCTAATTCTCTAAATATTTGCTGTTTTGCATCTAAATTCTCAATTATGCTTTCTTGGATTAATAAAGCGTCTTTACATATTTCATTAATTGTACAATCAAGAAAGATATTTGATTTTATTTGATTTACGTCAATTTCAGGGTCTAGTATCTTTAAATCGAGGAGTAATTTATTAAATATTTTTTCAAAGTTTTTAATACTTTTGTTATTTGAATCATATACAAAACACTTAAATCCTGCATTTGCAAAACCAACTGCCCAGCTTGTCCCAATAAAACCGGCACCACAAATACCAACATTATTCATTCTTAAGCCTCAAAAAACCGAGTGACTTTGCTGCAGTTTTTATAATTAATTTAGATTAGCCGTGGTAACCACAAAGCCATTTCTGGCTCATAAATAACAAAGCTTAGACCTATCAACTGTATAATAACAAATGGTATTACACCCTTATAAATACTTAGAGTAGCAACTTCTGGAGGAGCAACCCCCTTTAAATAAAACAAGGCAAAACCAAATGGTGGTGTAAGAAAGGAAGTTTGAAGATTAATTGCCATTAAAACTAAAAACCAAACCATAGTCTCTTTACGGCCGTCAAGACCTGTTAGCCCAGTGACATGTTCCCCAAAATCTAAAAGTACAACTAGTGGAGCAAATATTGGAAGTATGATTAGCGTAATTTCAACCCAATCTAAAAAAAAGCCAAGAAAAAAGGTCATACCCATTAATAAAAACAATAACCCCCATGAACCAAGACCAGCTTTGTCAATCAATTCCTCGACTATATAATCCCCACCAAGTGATCTAAAAACATATGCAAAACAAGTTGCACTGAGAATAATCATGAAAACCATAGAAATAGTTAGACCTGAAGAATGTAAAACGCTTCTTAACATAGGCAACGTAAACTTGTTTCCAATTATAGCGAGAAAGGTCGCGCCAAAGGCACCAACCGCTCCCGCTTCACTTGGAGTAGCCCAACCAAGGAGAATTGAACCTTTTATAAGTACAATCAACGCAACTGGAGGTAAAAAAGCTTTTAATACCATTTGAGGCAGTTTACCTTTTTCATATTGTAAATCACTATCTTTTAAAGCTGGCGCAACTTTTCTGTCTAAAGAACACCATATAAAGATAAATATTAAATACATCAACGCTAGTGACAACCCTGGAATAACTGCTCCCATAAATAAATTACCAACAGATACCTGCATAATATCTGCCATAATAATCAGCATAATACTTGGAGGTATCAATATACCTAATGTGCCTGAAGCAGCAATAACTCCTGTTGCTAATGCATGGCTATATTTACTTTTAATCATTGTTGGAAGTGCTAGTGCAGTCATCATGGTTACAGACGCACCAATAATTCCTGTCATTGCTGCTAGAACAGTACCCATTACTGTAACTGACATTGCTAATCCACCGGGCACTTTTTTAAGTAAAATTTGAGTTGTTCTTAACAGGTCATTAGCAATACCACTTCTTTCCATCATTGTACCCATAAATACAAAACTTGGTATAGCGACTAAAATAAGGTTTTCAGCAGAAAAGCCCCACATTCTTGGAACAAAGTTAAAAAATTCAGCTAATTTGAATACTCCGAATAAATAGCCAATAAAACCGTAAGTAATTGCAACACCACCTAGTATAAAGCCCACAGGGTAACCTATAAATAAAAGTATGCCCATAGTCAGAAACATAAATATTGGCAGGTACTCAACTATAATATCAACAAAATCCATAACTGCTCCTATGCTTTCTTGTTCTTATTATTATCAATTTGAAAATCACCATTAAATCTTTGCCATGCGACTATTCTTGATACCCTCCATCCATATTTTAAGGATAAAAGAAAAAAACAAATGAAAATTGCAAGTGTTAATAAAGAAGAGTTATTTTTAAGTCCTTCAGATATACAAAAAACAATTATAACTGCAGGTGCTAAAGATATAACATAGGAAGAAATTAATTCATATTTTCTCATAACAGAGAAAATTGAGTAAATCACTACAACTGACAAAATCATCCATCCCAAATATATAGGGTTATTATTTTCAAAAAATGTCAAAACAGCTGCTAAGCCTATAATTACGTATAAACTTCCAGTAAAGACTCCGTAAGCTGCCAATTCATATTGTGATTGAGCTAAAGTAAGGTCTTTTGCTTCTGTTAGGTAAGGTGTTTTTTGCTTATCAAAAATATACCCTGGAATCTTAGAAAACCACATATTTAACTCACAGGTCTAAATAAAATTGATTTATTTCTTTTCATCATAATCCAAAACCATTAAATCTAGTTTCTTTTTATTTTCACCCCAAATAACAGCAATAAGCTGCATCATCACTGACAAACCACCAAGAAACAAGAAGAAATATCCAATAGGAAGAAAAGCTTTTATAATCCATCTATTACTTAAACCAACTAGGGATGCTGACACTTCTCCTATCTGATAAGAATCGACCATATATATCCATGAGAAATAAACACAAATCAAAGTGAAAGGTAACATAAACATTAAGTTTCCATAAAATTCAACTTTAGCTTTAGATTCGAATTTAAAATTTTCTCGAAGAAAATCAACTCTCACATGACGATTATGAGTATATCCATAACCTAAAACTAAACAAAAGACAACTGTGTGGAGATGCCATTCCATTTCTTGCATCAATGTTGATTCAAAAAAGGAACCAAAATTAGCAACCATAAAAATTTGAATCCAAACTAATTTTCTGGCAACTACATCCCACATTGTTATTATTACCAAGGGTACCAAAAGCCATGTGCTCGCTCGTCCAACTCTATTTACAATATTACGGAGTTTCTCACTTAATGAAATGAAACCTTCCACATTTTTTTCTAAAAGTGCCATGGTTTTCCCCTTAATTCGTTTTCTAGTTACTTAAATTTAGATTGTAAAGTAAGAAATTAAATTTATATACACATAAAGCACACTTGTTCAATAATACAAGTGTGCTTTAAATTTAAAATATTAGTAAACTTTACCTTGCTTTAAGTAAGCTCTAGATGACCAAATGTTATAATTTGCTCTAAACTCATTGTAACTTTTAGTGATCTCTGCAAATAAAGGGTCTTCCTTAGATTTTTTCTCAACAACTGTATCCCAAGCTCTTTTAAACTTAGATATGTCAGCATCAGACCAAGTAACAAATTCTACACCATGCTTGTCTTGCATTTCTCTCATAGCTGGAACTTGTTTAGCATCAGATCTAACAAGAGCCCACCACATAGTATCACGACACGCAGTATTAATGATAGTTTGCTGTTGCTTATTTAAGCTACCCCAACCTTTTTGACTCATTAACAATTCACCAATTGATGTCTGTTGATGCCAGCCTGGAAAGTAGTTAAATTTAGCTAACTGATAAAAACCTAAACTTAAATCATGAGTAGGCATAGAAAATTCTGTTGCATCAATAACACCTTTTTCAAGAGCTGGATAAATATCTCCACCAGCTAATAATTGTGTTGACACTCCAAGCTCTGTCATAACCATGGCACCTAAGCCAAAGAAACGCATCTTCATACCTTTTAATTCATCAACAGAGTTTATTTTTTTTCTAAACCATCCTGAAGTCTCTGGAGCATGTGTTAGACAGTTCAGAGCTTTAAGCCCATACTTGGCATATTCTCTATCTTTTAACTGCTGACCTCCACCATATTCCATCCAACCGTGGTACTCACTCGCACCTGGACCAAATGGTACAGCTGTAAAGTAAGAAACTGATGGGATTTTTCCAGCATGATAACCAGGAGTAGTATAACCTGCATCAACTGAACCATTCTTAACAGCGTCCCAAACTTCTAATGCTGGTACAAGAGCGTTAGGCTCATGGAACCTTAATTGAACGTCTCCACCTGATAAATCTTTAACTTTGTTAGAAAAGTAAACAGCACTTTCTCCGTTAATAGCTGTTTGACTGCTCCAAGTACTTTGCATCTTCCAACGTACCTTATCACCAGCTTGAGCTGAAATAGCTACTAAACTAGTTGCAGCTAAAGCAACAGCGCCTACAAATAGGCTTGATTTGAATTTCATAGAATTCCTCCATAGTTTTTAAAATAAAAGGTTATAATAGAGTAAGTTTATTATTCCCCCAAAAATAACCCAACTCAAGAAACAAATACTGTTTCTAATTAATTCGTATCTTCTCAATTATTTTGATAAAGGCAAGAAAAATTTGATATATTTTCAATTATTTTTTTGTAATCATACATATGTATTATGTATATGATTAATATGTTAACAAAAATTTTTTGTTTTATTAAATCTGATTAATTTCTATACAGTGCTTATAGTCAAAGGCTCAGCTAAAATTTTAAAGTGTCGTAGCATTAAAAAATTCTACATTTATGTTAATAAAAAACAAAATAATCATAAATCAAAAAAGTAAATTTAATCATCATCAAAATGACCTGCTGAGACAAAATAACCACCGTGAGTAGTTACTAGAGGATCTTTCGAATCAATAAAACCATCATTATCTTCTATTTTTTTCCTAAACTCTTCACCATTATCTTTTGGTTTATAGGCAATATGTTTGGCATATTTGTTATCAACTAATATAGAATCATTGTTTGATACTCCAAAAATTATTGAATGCCGAACATTTGAAGTATTCATGCATGATATCACTAGGCTTCTTAAATCATTATAACTTAACCATGTAGATAACATTCTATGATCCTTAGGTTCGGCAACACATGAATAAATTCTAATTGAAACTGTTTCTAATTTGTATTTGTCCCAATAATATTGTGCCAATGATTCTCCAAAAACTTTTGATAATCCATAGTTACTGTCTGGCCTTGGCATTACTCTATTATTAATAATCTCAGCTCTTGGATAAAAACCAACAGCATGAACTGAGCTAGCCCATATTACTCTCTTAACATTATTTTTTCTGCAACCCTCATATAAATTATACATCCCGATAATATTAGAGTTTAGGACATTGTCCCATGAACCCTCTATGCTTTGCCCTCCCATATGAACCACACAGTCAATATTTTTTGTAAGTTTATAAATAGCTTCTGCTGAAGATAAGTCTGCTTGTTGTATATCTTCATTATCAAATTTTTTATCTAAATTAGTTTTATCTGAAATTCTTAATAAGTCACATTTCTGAGAAAGTGTCTTTCTTAATTGTTCTCCAAGTGCGCCTGCAGCTCCTGTTAATAAAATATTTTTATATTTAAATTTAGACAATTTACCTCTCCTTAAATCTGTTGATTTTTTGAATACTCTCTCCAGAAAGTAAACAATCCCGCTCCTATAACTATGAAGGCCCCAATTAAAATCTCAGTTTCTAACTTTTCTTTAAAAATTAAAACACCAATAATAGAAACAAAAACTAATTGAAGATAGGTAAATGGTTGCAACAATGAAGCTTCACTATGATTGAATGCATTAATCATAAGAAAGTGTCCTCCAGCACCAAGCATACAAACAACTAGTAACCATAACCAATGCAAGTGTTCTATTGAAGTATAAAAAAATGGGCCTATCAAACCAAGTATAACGAAACCCGTTATAGCTGTATAGAAAAGACTAGTGTCAGGAGTATCCTCACTAGATACATATCTTGTCAAAATTTGATAGACCGCAAAGGCAAAAGCACATGCAAGTGCAATTAAAGATAATGGATCAAAAACTTTAGAACCAGGCCTAAGCATAATCAAGATACCTACAAAACCTACTATAATTGCACACCATCTTCTCCACCCAACTTTTTCTCCCAAAAAAAATACGGATAATGCTGCTACAATGAGCGGACAACTTGCAAAAATAGCATGAGTTTCAATAAGTCCTATTTTTAAAAAAAGATAATGAGCAAAACACATTTCAACCGCTAATACAGTCCCACGAATAATTTGTATAATTTTATACTTACTCTTTGATACAATAATTACACTTTTATTTCCTATACTATTTATTGTGATTACAAATAAAAATAAAAAGAAATATCGAAACATATTAATAGTAATGACATTATAATAATCAGTTAAATACCTAGTAAAACCATCCATTAAAGAAAGACAAAATATTGCTGACACAATAAAAAGTATGCCCTTAGTATTTGAAGAAAATTTTGTGGGCATATTATTTTTAGCTTTCAGTATTTTAATAAAAATTAATTGTTTTATTTATTCCGTAGTCAAGTGAGGTGTATTTAAAATCCTTAAAAATTTTAGAAGGCTCTCCTCCAAGGATTTCCTCGACGACACTTATTGGTTTACCATTTAATGTTACTTTTGCATCTGGAATATTTTTTTTAATTATTGAAAGAAAATCTTCAACGCTTGCTGTTATTCCATTAACATTAATAGTCAATGCTCCAACAGGAGATTTGTCAATTAATCTTTCAACTAAATTTGTAACATCTTCAACATATACAAACCCAGCCTTTCCTGAAAAACCTACAGTGTATTTAAGGTTTTGTTTAGCAGCTTTACAAGCCAAGGTGACACCTGCAGTTCCACCGATTTCTCTTCCAGGCCCATAAATCACAAATGGCCTTAACCCAACACTGGAAATTAAAGATTCATTAAAATAAGCTCTAGCAATTCCTTCAACCGCTAACTTAAAAGCACCATAATGTGTTTCAGGGAATGGATTGTATTTATCTTCGTTACCATAAACTCCACCACTACTAGTATAAATAAGAAAATTAATATCATTTCTTTTTATTGCCTCAAAAACATTAATTGAACCTTTAACATTCACTTCTGCTCCCAAAGATGGGTTAGTACTACAATCTGGTGTCATTAAACCTGCTAAATTTAAAATATAATCCATGTCTTTAGTTGCTTTTAAAACTCCTTCAAAATCAGTAATATCACCTTCAATAAAGTCTATATTATTAAATTCATCACCTATCAAATTTTTAAGTAATTCTGTTTTAATTCTAAGATCAAATATAGTTATCTTAAGATTTTTTTTTAAAAGTGATTTTGTAATCCAACTGCCAAGAAAACCACATCCACCAAATATAAGTATGTTTTTCATTTAAGCACTTCTACTACTTAACATTACTTTTGCAGCACGACCTATTTCTTTTATACATTCGTTTGACTTTGGAAAATGTTTTGAATTTGATAAAAAGCCATGAATTTGGCCTGGGTATAATTTATAGGTCACTTTATTACCAAAATATTCCAGCCTCTTTTTATATGCTATTCCCTCATCTAGTAGTGGATCCAACCCTGCTGCAAATATGAACGTTTCTGGCATGTTCTTTAGATTGCTACTAAACAAAGGTGAAGCTTCCCAATTCACTGACTCTTTTTTACTTTTTAAATAATGACCAATAAAATAATTCATGGTGTCATACGTCAAAGTCATTCCATCCAAATTTATATCCATTGACTTCATAGTTAAGGTTAAATCAACACAAGGGTATATTAGTATCTGCCCTTGGATAGGTATAATATTTTTTTTAGAAGAATTAATTGCTAATACAGTAGCTAAATTACCTCCTGCACTGTCCCCACAAACAAACAAATTATCAAGGTCTATATTAAATTCATTTTCAAAATCAGTTAATGATTGGAGTACGTCCTTTGATTCAGACAAGGCATAAGGAAATTTATACTCTGGAGAAAGACTATAATCGACTGCAACAACTATCATTTCTGATTCGTTGCAAATAGATCTACATGTAAAATCGTGTGTCTCTAAATTTCCCATTACAAACCCACCACCATGAAAAAAAATAATAATTGGTGTTTTAATATTATCATTGTAATTATTAGGAAAATAGAACCTCAAATTGATATTCTTATTAAACCTACTCTTTATTTTAATATTTTTAAAAGTAGATATTTTAGGAGAAATCAAATTATCTTCTTTTAACTGCCTTAAACGTTCTTCTCTAAGTTCTTTTGGCTTTAATAAATGATGAAGTTTAGAGTTGTTTTTAACACGCTGCTCTAGGAAAATTTTTGTTTCTTTATCTATAATCATGACAGTCTTCTAAACTTATTTCCTTTGTTTTTTTATCTTAATTTTTATAATTTATTAAATTATACTAATTTAAAAAACAATAAAACTCTAGGGAGAAGAGAATTATGACCAAGCTAAAAGGTATTATCGCGCCTTTCACTACTCCATTTGCTGAAAATGGAGAGATTAATTTGAACTTGATAAAGCCTCAAGTCAACTGGTTAATAGAAAATGGTGTCCATGGGTTAGCTGCTGGAGGGAGCACAGGTGAAGGACATGTTTTAAATAGAGACGAATACGTATCTCTCATGAAAAAAACATCAGAAGCATTAAACAATAGAGTACCTTTAGTCGCTGGAATAATCGCCAATTCAACTTCTGAAGTAATAGCTAGAGGCCAATCTGTGAAATCTTTAAATGTCTCTGCGCTTCAAATAACTCCGCCTAGTTATCTATTTAGACCAGATGATGACGCTATGATAAGACATTTCAAAGAAATACATGAGGAATGCCAAATTCCTATTCTTATTTATAACGTTGTCCCTTGGTGTTATTTGTCTCCTGATTTACTTTTAAGAATAATGGATGAAGTTCCTGGTGTGTTAGGGGTCAAACAAAGTGCGGGAGATATGAAACTTTTTGCTGATTTAATAAGAAGAGCAAAACCTGAAAATATGATTTTTAGTGCGGTTGACGCACTCCTATACTCTTCATACCAACTTGGCGCTCCTGGATCTATTGCTGCAATATTGACTGCAGCCCCTGGACCATCAGTCAAATTATGGGATGCTGTAATTGCAGAGGATTGGAACGTAGCAAAAGATCTTCATGAAAGATTAATGCCATTATGGGATGCAATTGGTTTAGATAATATGCCCTCTTTATGTAAATATGCTCAAAAGCTTCAAGGTCTTGAGAGTGGATTTGCAAGAAGACCCACTGCACCGGCTACTGATGATCAAAAACAGTTGGTTAAAAATGCATTAACAAATTTAAATTTAATTTAATGTAGAGATTTTAATTAATTAGTTTTCAATGGAGAATTATAAATTGAATAAACATTATCCTAAACCCACAAAATTAACTGAGGTTGCCAAAAATGATCTTAAAAAATGGGGGTACTGCCTTTTAGAAAACGCTATTCCTGCTGATCTTAACAAAAAGGTTTTGGAAAGATTAGTAGAGCAGGCAGCCGCTGAAAAGAAATTAAATATCGCATATGAAGACGGCAGTAAAACTAATAAATGGGGAGAATTTAATAAAAACAAAAATAATACAGGCATCAACCAAAGAGTATGGATGTTGCCTAATAAAGGAAAAGTATTTTTAGAGATTTTAAAACAACACAATTACGTAGATTGTGTTAAACAAGTAGTTGGTAATGAGTATCTAATATCCAGCTTTGGAGCAAATATAGCTAAGCCAGGAGGCATTGCTATGGACCTTCATACTGACCAATGGTGGTTGCCCGATCCTGTAAGAAGAAACGAAGATTTTTTACCTTCAGGCTCTATTGACAGAAAAAAATTTAATATAAAAATTAATAAAGATATTTCTAATAATAATGAACTTATATCTAGGCCTGCAGTTTCAAATGTATTAATTATGTTGAATGGTATGACTAGAGAAAACGGAGGCACTTTGATAGTTCCGGGTTCCCACTTATTTGGTCGCCATCCTGATAATGACATTGATAAAAATATTGAAACTATATCTGCAGAAGGACCTCCAGGCTGCGCAATAATAACAGATGGTAGAGTGTGGCATGGAACTGGTGCAAATATTTCTAAGGAAGAAAGATTAGCTATATTAATAACTTTTTGTGGGCCACAGTTTAGACCTCAAGAGAATTTTACATTAGGAATAAAAAAAGAAATTTTTTCACAACTCAATGATTATCAAAAAGAATTATTTGGTTTTAAAGTATGGAACGGGTATGGAAGAATTGGCAACCCAACAGATACTTTTCTCAGCTTTGAAAATAAAGAGATAGGCGAATTAAAAATTTAATATATTGCCTTAATTTTATTTAAGGATCATATAGTCATAAAATAATGATGTAAATGGACCCTTATGAATTTCTTAATACAGAATGCTAGATGGTTAATAGCAACTGCCTTTCTATATTTTTGTTCGTGTTTTGGACAAACATTTTTTATTTCATTATTTGCAGGAGAAATAAGACTAACGTTTGATTTGTCTCATGGGGATTGGGGCTTTATCTATTCAGGCGGAACTTTAGCTTCAGCAATCGCGATGCTAATATTTGGTGGATATATCGATAAATATAAAATCACTTTGAACATAAAAATTGTCATTATTTCGCTAAGTTTTCTTTGTCTATCTATGACATTTATAAATATAGTTTGGATTCTTCCTTTTATAATTTTTGGATTGAGGTTTTTTGGACAGGGAATGCTTATTCATATACCTGCTGTTGCTATAGGTAAATGGTATGGCAAAAATAAAGGAAAGGCATTGTCAATTTCAATTATGGGATTTTCAATTGGTGAAGCAATTTTTCCAGTTATATTTGTAAGTTTATTTGCAATTATAGGTTGGAGAAACAGCTGGATAATTGGAATGATAATATTGTTGTTAATACTTCCAGCCATATTGTATCTTCTATCTAATGAAAGAACACCTAATAGTAAACAGGAGAATATGACTAATCAACTAGGAATGTGTCACAAGCACTGGACAAGAAAAGAAGTTCTTAATAATTGGGTTTTCTGGGCAGTGATAGTACCATTTTTAATCCCTCCAATCTTTTCAACTGCATTCTTTTTTAACATGGTTCATCTTACTGAAGTAAAAAACTGGTCCTTAATTTCTTTTACTGCTTTATTTCCCTTCTATACTGGAATGTCAATCTTAACTACTTTGAGTTCAGGGTGGATACTTGACAAATTTGGTGTTGATAAAATTTTACCATTCTACCTTATTCCTATGGCGTTAGGTCTACTGATCTTTTCTTATAGTAGCACCTACATAAACGCCATTTTTGGGCTAGCATGTTTAGGAATGACACAAGGTTTAGCAATGACGATTGGAGGAACCTTTTGGCCAACATATTATGGAACTAAAAATTTGGGGTCTGTAAGATCTTTGTCGACATCTACAATGGTTTTTGGAACAGCGATTGGCCCTGCCGTTGTTGGCAAACTTTTAGACCTACATATTAATTATGATATAATTTTATTTGGAATGTTTGTGATTGCTATTGTTGCAAGTATATCTTTAGCTATTACAATGACACAGGCACCCAAACTATTACCTAAAAATAAAATTTAAAGGAGTTAGAAATGTTAAACGTATATCTTTCAGGTGAAATTCATAGTGACTGGCGTCAAGAAATAATAAAGTTATGTAATAAAGAAAATTTGGAAATTTCTTTTTCCTCCCCAATTACAAATCACGAAGCGTCGGATAATTGTGGAGTTGAAATTCTAGGTAATGAAGAAAAAAACTTCTGGAAAGATAACAAAGGTGCAAACATAAATTCTATAAAAACAAGAAAATCAATAAAAGATTGTGACATTGTTGTTGTTAAATTTGGAGAGAAATATAAGCAATGGAATGCTGCATTTGATGCAGGGTACGCAGCTGCTCTTAATAAATCAATTATAGTAATACATAATGAGGAACACCAACATGCACTTAAAGAAGTTGATGCTGCTGCAGCTGCTGTAGCAAAAGACCAACATCAGGTTGTTAGAATTCTCAAATATATACTCAAAGAATCATTAGATTAGCCCAAACGCTTTAAAGTTAGTTGATGAATAAAAAATAAAGAAAAAGTGTATGTTCCACATAATTTTATTTAACCCGGAAATCCCTCCTAATACAGGAAATATTATGAGATTAGCCGCCAATACTGGAACAACATTACACTTAATAAAACCGTTAGGTTTTAATCTTAATGACAACACACTTAAAAGAGCAAGTCTAGATTACAAAAAGAATGCTGATTTTTTTATTTATGACAGTCTAGATTTATGCTTGAAATCAATAAATTTCAATGAAATTTATGCTTTTACAAAATTTGCAAAGAAAAATTTTAGTAAAGTTAGTTTCAAACAAAATGACTGTTTATTATTTGGTAGCGAAACTAGTGGATTGCCTGACGATGTTATAAAACAGATAAAAGACACTAATAAATTAAGAATTCCTATGGTTGCAAAAAGTAGAAGTCTTAATCTAAGTAATTCAGTAGCTATAACAATATACGAAGCTTTAAGACAAAATGCATTTAAGAATTTGGCGTAAGGCAAAGATATTTTATGAGTTTTTTTGAATGGTTAACAATTTTTTTTGTTTGTCTAATAGGTGCTATGACACCTGGCCCAAGTTTAATTGTGATTATATATTTAACTAATTCAAAAAATTTCGTTTCAGGATTTGCAGCCTCATTAGCGCATGGATTTGGGATATTTATCTATGCATTAATTTCTATTTTCAGTTTAAGTTTTGTAATTAATCTATTACCCTCTACTATACCCATTATTCAGATATTGGGTGCTACTTTCCTTATTTATTTAGGTTACAAAATACTTTTTTTAAAAATCTCCAAAAGAGTTTATAATAATAAAACAAAAATACCTGAAACAATCATAGAGAGCATATTACTTGGATTAACAACTTCTCTAATAAATCCAAAAATATTAATTTTTTTTACATCTATTTTTAGTCAATTTATTAGTCAATATTATAGTATTTACACAAAGTTTGGAATGGCACTCTTAGCAGGGATAATAGACTCAACTTGGTATATCTTAGTTTGCTATTCAGTAAGTATTAAAGTTGTTGAAAATTATATAAAGTCAAAACAGAAATTAATTTTTTTTATTTTAGGAACAATTTTGATAATTTTTTCTTTTTATTTAGCTTTCAAAGCAATTAAATATTTCATTTTAATAGCTAATTAAATTTTTGTCTATTTTCGGAACTAAGTTTGACAAAGAAATACTATCTCGCATTTCAATATCATTCATTTTCATCCAGTTGATAGTACTTAAATTATCACATTTTGGACAATGAAGTTCCCACTTATTATTTTTATTCCCACAAGAGGAACAAAAATAATTAAAACCTTCAGCAGCGTTTGCAGCTTTTTCCAAATTATCCTTTACTATTTCAGGATTATTTTGTGAACTAGCTATATCTGCAAAGGCCTGATAAGCCTTGTTTGTAAGTTTACTTTTAGGTACCTCAATTAGTAATTTTTCTGCTTCACCCCAAATTTTTTCTGCAACTGCAAAACAAGCTACAGCAATTTTAAGATCATCTTTTATATCTTGAGATGATTTTTTACCTAATAGATTTATTGCTTTAGCTACACGCGAACCAGATGTTTTTAAATCCCACTTTTTTGACAACTCATCTAAAACATCATGATTTGATGTAAGTAAAAAAGTTTTTTCTAATTGATTAATTGATTTAGTTTTGGAACCAATCCCTTTTAGCAGATTTGATAATTTTATTGAAACTAAGACATGATTGGGTTTTTGTTTAAACGCCTCTTTTAAATGATTTGTTGCTGAATTTATATTTCCTTTTTCTAAATAATCTAATGCACACACGTAATTTAAATCAGAGGCAATATTTTGGTAGATTTTATGATTTATAAATTTCATATTTTTTAATTTATTTAGATAAATAAGAGATTTTGTGACATCTCCTATTTTTGCATAAGAAAAAAGTAAAACTTCTAAAATTTGTTTTGATTTTGGCTCAAATTTAATCGCTTTTTCTGCCTCTTCTAGAATTTCATTTATGTCTTTTTTCTCTAATATTGCTTGTCTCATTAGAGCTAAATGACCAACAAATGCTGTTGAAGACTCAGCAGTAAGTTGCTTAAAGTAATTCTTTGATATTTCTTTTTTATTTGTAGAATTTTCATTTAAGTTTTTAAAAACATCTAAATGTGTGCTTAACAATTTACCTAAATTTTTATCTTTAGTGTTTTTGGCTACAAGAGAAGCTTCTTTTGCAGCAGACTCAAATTCTCCATGACTGGCCAGTAAAAATGCTTTAACTAGTTTTTGTTCTACTTTTTTATTGTTATTAACTTCGAATCTTCTAAAAGCTGCCTTTGGAAAATTTAGGAATGCAAGCCAAATTCTATCAATAAAAATTATTACAACAGAAAATAATATTAATATTAAAACAAATCGGTCTGTAGGTATTTGAATACCCCATCCCATCCAATTTATAGAAGTTTCGCCTTCTGAATTAGCAAAAAATTCTGACAAGTACCAGATTAGTAAAATAAATAAAATTAATTTTATAATCTTGAAAATCACTTACCCACTCTTTTTATCAATTGATAATAAAAATTTCTCAAGTTTAAAAATAAAGTCTTTTATAGGTGCCTTCCAATTATCTGGTAACTTCTTAATCAAAGATAAAAAATTATATAAATTCCCACTTTTTAATTCTAATTCTGCTTTAGTAATCAACCCTCGAGGTGATTGGTCATTAGAATATTGTCTAAGCATAAAAGAACCTGCTAGGTAATTCTTAATTTTTTCAAAGTAACTTTGTTCAATTAAGTTTAATTCTTCATTTGAAAAAGATTCTAGATCTTTTTTAGCTAAGAGTTTTTCTATAATAATTTTACCTTCCATGATTAACTCATTTTCAATATTTTTGAAATTTTTATTATTTTCAGAAATATCTACATTATTTCTAATAAAATTATTCTGAGATATTTTATTTTTTGGTTCATCTTTTTTATCAACAACTTGTTTATATTCTTTTTCTAAAACAAATAATTTAGTCGAAACTTTTTTGAGTTCTTCTTTCACTAATAAAAGAGAATTTTGAAGATCTTTTATCTCAATCTTAGCTTCTTCATTTCTATTCAAATCAATATTTTTTATTTCATTTTTCAATATCTCAATTTCTTGTTTTAAAATATTTATTTTTTTATTTTCTTTCTCATCTATTTTTTTAATAGTATTTGCTAAGTCATTAATTCTGTTTGTATGTTCTTGAAAAAAATTAGGCAAATAATCCAATATTAACCAAGTTGATATCAATACAAAAAACAAAACACTTATGAGAGGTGCAACAAAATTTTTAGTTTTAAAAAAACTTATTTTTTGCTGCTCTTTTACAGGTTCCATGTCAATGATAGTTTCTTTATCACTCTTATTTCTTTGAGTTTTAGTGTCAACCATACTAACATTCCTAATTATTTAGGTAATTCTAATATATAGTCTAAGATATCTTTAGTAAAATTTTTCTTAATAGTTCTAATATTTAGCCAACCAAGAGTTTTAGCTTTTTGAGCTACTTTATCACTATTAACAAATAATGTTGATTTACTATTAACTTCTTTAAATAAATTATAGTTATTTAAAATATCTTTTGTAATTGTTACATTTCTTGATGATAAAATAATTAAATTTAAGTGTTTACAATTCATTAAATCTTTTTTTATTGATTTACATAATTTTAAAATCGGTAAGGTTTTATATCCCTCTAATATTTCAATTCTTCTGTTACTCTTTGTTAAAATTTTTTTAAGGTCAATACTTCTATCTTTAGCTGCAATCCACAGCCCAAAATCACTCCGACAAGTACTTTTTAATATCAATTCAATTAGAGATTGTGAGTTGCCGTTTGCATGCAACACATTACTAAAATTAAATTTATTAAGTTTATTCTTAGTTTCTATACCAATAGTGAAAATTTTAGAAGATTTTGAAAATACTGTTTTATTGTTTGAAACTATTTTATTAAGAACTTTTATAGCTTTAGGACTTGTTATAACTACATAATTATATTCATTATTAACTATTTCAGAATTACTAAAATCTTCGTATTTTGTTGAGGTTATAGGAAATGGTTTAGAAAACAAACCTTTCTTATTGAGATATTCTGAATTTTTTTTTGCATCATTAGTTTCTCTCAGTATCAAAGTTAATGTATTGGATTTTGTAATCTAAAACTCCTTATTTTTATTTATAAATAATTTCACCATTTGCTTTACTTAATATTTCTATTCCCAAATTTTTACCCAACAAAACTGCGTCTTTTTTTAATCCTACAATTTCTGATTTAACCACCTTAGTTCCGTCTAGCCTAGCAATTGCTCCATATAATTTTAAACGGTCATTTTCTATTATATATGCACTTGCGGAAATAGGAGATCGACATGAACCATTTAAAGTTTTTAAAAGACTCCTTTCTGCTAAAGTTTCAAAATATGTTTCATTGTCATTAATATTCAATAAATAATTATTTAAATCTTTTTCATATTTATTATTTCTATTAGTAGTTGATTGGATTGCGATAGCACCTTGGGTGGCCGCAGGTGGCATTATATCTAAAGGTATTTGTTTACCAACATTGATTTTTAATCGATCTAAACCCGCCTTAGCTAATATGATTGCATCAAAAAATCCATCTTCTAGCTTTTGAATACGAGTTCCTACATTTCCTCTTAAAAGTTTTATAACTAGATCTGGTCTATATGACTTAGTAAAAGCAGCTCTTCTAACAGAACTAGTCCCAATTACTGCATTATAAGGCAAATCATCTAATGTTGAGTATTTGCCCAACAACACATCGCTCCTGTGTCCTCTTGGAAGAACGGCTGATATTACAGTATTTTGGGCTATTTCAGTTTCCATGTCTTTCATAGAATGAACTGCAATATCCGCAGAACCATCTAAAATAAATTTTTCTAGTTCTTTCACAAAAAGACCTTTTCCTCCAATTTCTGATAAGGATTTATTTAAAATTTGGTCTCCAGAAGTAATGACTTCTAATATTTCCGTTTCTATACCTAAATCAAAATGACTTTTAAGTATTTCTACCTGACATAGTGCTAACTTTGATTTGCGTGAAGCAATTCTAATTTTAAATTTCATTTTAATTCTGTCAAAGTTTAACTAATTAAATCTTACTATTTGACTTAAACATTCTTAATACAATTATAGTAAATATTAAAAGATACAATATTAATTTATATTTACGTTATTTATATTAAAATCTATTTTATATTAAAATTTTGTTTCTTTGGAAATATGATGAAAAAGAGTAATTATAAAAATATTTTAGGTGTTGAAACAAGTTGTGATGATACGGCTATTGGGATAGTGACTTCTGAAAAAAATATCTTGTCTAATATAGTGATTAATCAAAATTCAAATCTAAATAAATATGGTGGAGTTGTTCCTGAAGTTGCTGCTAGAGATCATTTATCGAATATAGATTATGCATTTCAAGCAGCTTTGGATGAAGCAAAGTTGGAATTAAATGATATAGATTTAATTACTGCGACAGGAGGTCCTGGCCTAATTGGAGGAGTAATTGTAGGAACTGTATTTGCTAAATCTTTAGCAATGTCTCTAGACAGGCCATATGTTGCTGTTAACCATCTTGAAGGGCATGCTCTAACTGCACGTTTAACCAATAATATAAAATATCCATTTCTATTGCTTTTAGTTTCTGGAGGACATACACAAATAATAGCGGTATTAGAATATGGAAAATATGTTAGAATAAGTTCTACACTTGATGATGCTGCAGGAGAAACTTTTGATAAAGCAGCAAAGATACTAGACATAGGATTTCCAGGGGGGCCTATAATAGAGAAAATGGCAATTGATGGAGATCCTAAGAGCTTTGATTTACCTAAACCAATGTATAAGTCGAAAAATCCTAATTTTTCATTTTCTGGATTGAAAACTGCTTTCAATCAATCTGTTTCAAGTAATAAACTTAGTAAAACTGTAATAAGAAATTTATGTGCGAGCTTACAAAAATCAATATCTGACTGTCTTGTAGATCGAACTAAATTTGCAATAAGCGAGTTTACAAAAATGATTAATAATAAGTCTAATGTTCAATTAGTTGTAGCTGGCGGTGTTGCTTCCAACTTATACATACGTCAGGAATTAAAAAGACTGTCTTTAGAAGCAAACGCAATATTTTTTGCACCACCTTTTGATTTATGTACCGATAATGGAGCTATGATTGCTTGGGCTGGCTATGAAAAGTATAATCATGAGGGTGAAACTAACTTAGATTTCAAACCCAGACCAAGGTGGCCATTAGATCCACAGGCACATTACGTAAATCCATTACAATCGAAAATAGGTAAAAGTGGAGTTAAAGCTTAAATGTCTTATTCAAATATATGTTTTTATGGCGGTGGGGCATGGGGACAAGCTTTAGCTATTACACTCGCTTCCCTTGGAAACAAATCAACACTGATAGTTTCTGACAAAATCCGGGAAGTAGATATTAATAATCATGTATCAAAAAGATTTCCACAAGCTAAGTTAAGCCCTCTAATAAAAGCATCGATAGATAAAAATCAAATAATCAAAACATGTGATTTAATTTTTATTACAACAGAAAGTAAAAGGGTATTAGATGCAATTAGTCAGATTGCTTTTTTATCAGATGAAAATATTCACGTTGTTATAACATCAAAAGGTTTTGCGACTAACACAGGAGAAACGTTTAGTGAAGTTGTTGAAAGTGATTTTCCAAATATGAACTTGTCTATATTAACAGGACCAACCTTTGCTGATGAGATAGCTAATAATCAACCTGCTGCAGCTGTCATTGCAAATAAGGTTATTGAACAAGCTAACTCAATTTGTGAATTATTTCATAATTCAAATCTTAGATTATATCCTAGTAATGATCCACAAGGAGTGTCAATTGCAGGAGCCGTTAAAAATATAATTGCAATTGGGGCCGGTATTATTGAAGGTTTAAGATTAGGTGATAACGCAAAAGCTGCTCTAATTACAAGAGGCATTTCTGAAACATCCGAATTAATTAAAAAGGCAGGGGGAAATTATAGTTCTGCCTTTGGTCTAGCAGGTATAGGAGATATGTCTTTAACATGCAGCGGTCCACATTCAAGAAATATGGCATATGGAATGAAAATTGTAACAAATTACAATGAGCCGCCAAAAGAACTTGTAGAAGGTTTAAACGCAATAAATGCTACTATTGCATTGTCTGAAAAACTAGACTTGGAGCTACCTATAATGAGCTCTATTAAAAAAATACTAAATAAAGAGGCTAATGTAGATGAGATAATAAAAAAACTATTATCAAGACCAATTAAAAATGAATTTAATTAATTAATTAATTAATTAATTAATTTATTTTATTTCAGGTCTAATTTACTCAGTTAGTTTTTTTTCTCTGTTAATAAAATATAGATTTCTTGCATAAATGAAAACACCAACTGACTGACCAGCAATTATAACGGGATCCTGCCTCCAAATCGCATAGGTTAATAGCACTAATCCACCAGATATTGAAAAATACCAAAAGGCAATAGGTATAATCGATCTTCCAGCATTTTCACTACTTAGCCATTGAATTATAAAACGAGTGGCGAATAAAGCTTGTCCGCCAAAACCTATTGTTATCATTATAGCTTCAGGATGATTTGTTAAATAAGGCTCTAAAAAAGGTAACAAATATATTATAATATCATTTAGATAAAGAGCAATTTTTTCAATTTGCATTGACAAGAAAGAAATGAAGTTCATTTAAAATCCCTAATCATTTGAAAATTTCTTTAGAAGAGGCGTTTTTTGGCATTCTTTTTCTTAACCAAATTACACCTAAGACATCAAAAATTCCAACCATTAGTCTTCCTAAATTAGTATAGTTAGAACTGCCAACTGTCCTTTCTCTATGATTTACGTTAAATTCTAAAACATTTGCTCCTTCTCTTAATGCAAGAGCAGATAAAAATCTATGCATGTGATCAAAGTAAGGCAGTTTTATGAATAATTCTTTATGAAATACTTTGATGCCACATCCTGAGTCTGGGTGTTTATCCTTAAGTAAAAAAAATCGACAATATTTGGCAAATGATGATGCCCATAACCTTGGCTTACTATCTTTTCTATTTGCTCTGACACCTCCAATTAAAGTAAGTTCATTTTTATACTTTTTAATTTTCTCTATCATTTCCTTAAGATCAGAAGGATCATTTTGTCCATCTCCATCTAAAGTTGCTATTAATGGTGACTTAGATGCTATTACTCCTGAACGCAATGCAGCAGATTGGCCTTGGCTAATTTTATGACTAATTATCCTCAATCTTTTATTTTTTTTTAAATTATTTTTTAATTCTGTTTCAGTGTTATCTACAGAACCATCATTTACATAAATTATTTCATAGTTTTTTGATTTTAATGATTTTTCAATTTCTATTATTAACTGATCAATATTACCAGCTTCATTTCTTACTGGGATAACTATAGATATTTCAGTTTTATTAGTCATTGTTAGTTTTGTTCTAATTTAGATAATAGCAATCAATAGCTACTTTAATTAGATTGGTCAAACAATTGATTTTCAAAAATATTAATTTCTACATGTCTTCCTTTTGCTATATTAAATCCTCTTATAGTATCAACTATTTTTACCTTTAAATTTAATTCTTGTGTTGCTTCTAAAAATTCACCAAGTAAACTTTTTTCTATTAAACTAATATTTTTTTTACCCTCAGCCATAAATATTGCTGCTTCGTGAGGTTTAGATAATAAAACATTCCCCTTTAATAAGAAAACTAAACTCGGTTCATGATAGCCTGCAGAAGTTATAGTTTCAGGATTAATAAGTTCTATCTTATCGGCAAGAATTTTACTTGGAAACAGATAGTCTAGTTTTGGGAGAATAAAATTAAAATTAATTATATTAAACATCGCACCTAAAGCTATGATAGCAAGTGGAAGATTGTTTAAATATTTACGGTTTATATTATTAATAGCGTTAAGATTAAAAATTAATAAAAGAGATAATGAGAAAACTACTATTGTGATTAATATGATTAAAATTGTTAAAAATGTAATGCTAAAGTCCTTGTCTATGTTGAATTTGAAACAAGTATAGAAAAGTCCTATACCCAAAACAATACCACCCAAACCAAATAAAACTGATGAAAAGTATATAAGATTTTTTAATAAAGTATTCTGAATTTTTTTAATGTTCGATTTAAATTGAAACATGCCACCAATTGCTAGGATTGCAATTGCAGGTAAAACTGGCAATGAATAATGGAAAAGTTTGGTAGGAATTATTTCAATAATAATCCAAAATGGAACTATCCAACTTATAAGAAATTGAACAACTATGTTATTTTTATTCTCTATACAAAATAAAATTAAGCATGGTAAAAATGTTGCTACTGGCCATATTGCAACTGATAAAATTAACAAATGAGTTCCTGGTAACGCACCATGACCTTCTTGTCCACTTTGTAATTTACTAAAAAAGTCTTCGTTAAAAGCTTTTTGTAAAAATACTCCCTGGGTTGCCTCTTCAATTGCAAATAACCAGGGTAGAATTACTGAAGAACAAATGATGATTCCAATAATAGGTTTTAATTCTCTAATTAAATCTAAAGATTTTTGAAAACAACAAAATAATATTACTGTCGGAATTAAAATTGCAACTGAAAGAGGACCTTTTACTAATACACCAAATGAGAAAGCAAACCATATAATTACCGGATATAAATATTTAACTCTAAAAGATGTTTGCTTTTCTAAAATCAGCTTAAGTAAATAATATTGTTGAATACATATCAGACACAATAAAGTTGCATCAGTTTTAGCTAAATGTGCTTCACCCATGAAAGTAATAGACGAACTAAACAATAATGTGACTACTATAGTTTGATATAAAGGGAATATTAATCTTGTCAAAAATCCAACGAACAATATAGATATTAAAGAACTCAATAAAGATGGTACTCTAAAAGATCCTATTTCTTCTGACCCAAAAACTTTAGTTGAAAATGCTTGAAGCCAATAAATACCAATTGGTTTTTTTGCCCTGATTTCATCTTGAAATTTTATATTTACGTAATCATTACTTTGAACCATCTGTCTACTAGCTTGAGCAAAACGAGCTTCGTCTCTGTCTATTGGTGGGATAGAATTCTGTCCAGAAAAAATACCTGCAAGAATTAAAAATATTAAGGTTCCAAAAGTTAAAATATTAAACTTTGTTAAATCTTTAAAATAATAAATAATATTCCAAAATTTTTTCATATAACATGCTCTGATTAATTAATTAGAAATACCATAATTTTAAAGTAATGTTATAATTTTATAATATAAAAAAAGGTTATTAATTATGTTATACAGTTTTGATAATAAGTTACTTGGATTTTGCGAAAATAAAAAAATTAAATCACTTCCTCTTTATATTTTCAATAATTTAAACGAATTGAATTCAACTGATCTGATTAATGTTGAACAAAAAAGTTTTCTAAAATCTGCATTTGATTTGGAAAATGATAATTTAGGATTTTTCCCAGATAAAAATGGGGCTCTTGCTGGTGCAATTACTATAATTAGAGCTTCAAAAGAACCCAAAAAAAGTATTATTGTCCAGGCAGCTAAAATATCCAAAAAATTACCTGCTAAGAAGTGGGCTACAAACTTCATATCTTCGTTTGAAGATAATGATAAGTATTATTTTTTCCTTGGATGGGGATTATCATTTTATAATTTTTCTATAGAGAAAAGAAAAGAAAGTCATACTAAAAATAGAACTTTATGCTCAAATCAAGGTAGAAGCATTATTTCGAAAGTTTTATTGGAAAAATGTTTTGCAGAAATTAAAAGTATTTTTCTAACACGAGATTTGATAAATTTACCTCCTAATATTCTAACTCCATATAACTATGAAAAAATTATTAAAAGTTGTTTGAGAGAATTCTCTCCAAAAATAACTTCTTATAAGGACAACCAACTTGAGAAAGGCTTTCCATTAATAAATGTGGTTGGAAGATCTTCAGAAAATAAACCTACCCTTATTGATATAGAATGGAGTAAAAATAAAAAAAACAATTTTCCCAATATTACATTAATAGGAAAAGGGGTTACTTTTGATAGTGGAGGATTAGATCTCAAACCTTCAAATAGTATGTTACTAATGAAAAAAGATATGGGTGGTAGTGCAGTCGTCCTTGGAATAGCTTACGCATTAATGTGCATAAATTGTCCTGTTAATTTAAGAGTTATATTGCCACTTGCTGAAAATTCAGTCTCTGAAAAATCTATGAGGCCATTAGATATTATCTTTTCAAGAAATAAAACTCCTGTTGAAATTGGTAATACTGATGCAGAAGGTAGGTTGTTACTTGCTGATGCACTAACTTTTAGTCAGGAAAGTAAAACAAAACACGATTTTGTCATTGACTTTGCCACACTGACAGGTGCAGCAAGAGTTGCATTAGGTACAGAATTACCAGCTTTATTTACAAATAATGAAAAGTTAGGAAATGATATTATTAATGAGGGAATAGAGCAGATTGATCCTATGTGGAGATTACCCTTATTTAAATCTTATGAGATGCAACTTGAAAAAAATTCTGGTATTTTAAGTAGTACAGGATCTTCTGGTACAGGAGGAGCTATAACAGCAGCATTATTCCTTAACAAATTTATAAATGAAAAAACTAATTGGGCTCATGTTGATTTAATGGCTTGGAATACAACATCAAAGCCTGGGTTTCCTGTCGGAGGTGAGGCAATGGGATTAAGAAATATTGTAAATATGATAATAAAATATTCACAGAAGAAATGAGTATAGTATAAAAACTACTTTAAAATATCTATTGCAGATTTGTATATTTCAGTATTCTTTGCAACTAATGTTGAATATTTACCCTTATAATTTTTGTCAAAAGATAATTGTTCGCCATTCCAATCTGTTATAGTTATCTCCTGGGACTTGAGAATTGGAACAAGGGGAAAAATATCATAAGCTGCGAGCCCTTGTTCTACAACTAAATCAAGGCCTCCTTTCAAAATTAAGCAGTAATTGTGACAATCACCTGACCATACGTGATATCTAGTTGCATTAGTTAAGCTCTCATATTTTTTTTTACCATCTTTAGAAAATAAATTTGGGCCTGTAGAACCGATAGTTGCCTCTGATAGTTTATTAGTAAATATGTGATTGGATTTAAATTTAGAGTTGTTTAAAAAACAATTATTTTTATATCCTAGCCATCTCTCATTTAAAGCCGGAAAGTCCGCCAAACCAATTATAGGAAGATCTTTATAAACTAGACAAACTAAAGTTCCCCACAAAGGTCTTCCTATTATAAAACTGCTAGTGCCATCAATTGGATCTAAAATCCAGGTATAATCAGAATCTGATTTTTTTGACCCTTCTTCTTCAGTTAATATACTATGATCAGGAAATTTGTCTGATATTAGTCTACACATAATCTTTTCAGCGTTTATGTCAAATTCAGTAACTGGACTTCCATCATCTTTAATATTCAAAGATTTTTGTGATAAGAAACCATTAAGGGTTATTTTTTTTGATTCATCGGCTAACATATTTATAAAATCAGAAATTTCTTTAAAATCAGCCTCATTCATAACTTAACCTTTGCAATGACTAAGTACTTTTAAATAATCTAAGGAAGAGAAACTGGGTTGTCACTTTTAGTTCTTAACCAGGCTATCAAATTAGCCCGATCTTTTGTTTTAGACAAACCAGCATAATTCATTTTTGTTCCTTTAGAGTATAATTTGGGTTTATACAAAAATTTATTTAATTCTTCGTATGTCCATTTACCAGAAAGTGAGGCTAGGACTTTTGAATAAGCATAATCCGCCTTTCCTTGATCTTTATTTACAATATTATAAAGGTTAGGACCAATTTTATTTGGACTACCAGCATCAAAACCGTGACAGGCAACACATTTTTTTGAAATTTTTAATCCGCTTTCTAAGTCAGCAGTTGCTAAAAGGGCCAGAATTGGCTCGATAATGACTTCTTCAGCTACATTCGATTTTATTTCGTTTGTTTCAGAAACTTCTATCGGATATGCATTAGAGATATCTGTTTTGGGATTAACAAGAATATTTCCAATTTTTCCAAAAACCATAATAAGTAAAACACCTGAAAGTAATGCTGCGGCTATTTTATTAAATCTTAAAGCGTCCATTAATTAATCCATGCAAATAATGTTTAAATTAATTATTTACATGCAAGAAATGCTTTCATCAAGTATAAAAGTAGAAAAAGTTAATTATTTAGTTTTTCAAATAATGAAGCATCATTATAGCTATTTGGGGAGTTATTAAATTGAATTATTCTGATACTATTATAATGATACCTGCTAGATTAGGGTCCTCGAGATTGCCAAAAAAACCTTTATTAGAAATTAATGGTACCCCCTTAATAATTCATGCATACAATTGCGCAAAAGAAGCAAATCTAAATGTGCCTATTATTGTCGCTACTGACAATGACGTAATTGCTAATATAATTAAAGATCATGGAGGTATAGCTTTAATGACTTCAAATCAACATGTAAGTGGATCTGACAGAATTTTTGAAGCTATTGAAAAATTTGATCCTCACAAGAAATATAAAAAAATTATTCATCTCCAAGGTGATCTCCCTAATATTTCAGGTAATTTGATAAGAAAATTAGCAAAAGTAATCAATGATCCAACAAAAGAAATTGTCACTGTTATAGTAAAGGCAACACCAGAAGAATTTCATGATCAGTCAGTTGTAAAAGTAGCAGCGGCTTTCTCAAAAGATAAACCTGAGCTAAACGATCTTGGAAAGGCTATGTATTTTAGTAGAGCTTGTATACCTACTGGATATGCTGATATATGGCATCATATCGGTATTTATGCTTGGCAAAGAAATATATTAGAGAAATTTATAAGTTTAGAACCTTCACCGCTAGAACTTTCAGAAAAGCTTGAACAACTTCGTGCACTTGAAGCTGGAATAAATATATATACTGTGATCACGTCAGAACACCCAATTGGTGTAGATACTCATTTAGATTTGAAGAAAGCTGAAAATTATTTTAAAGACATATCTTAATTATGCATATAATTAAAAAAGAATAAAGAAAATAGAGATAAAATATGAATAAGGAAAACCATAAATTAATAATTGCTTTTCAGGGCATGGCAGGAGCATATTCAAATATGGCTTGTGAGGCTTACTTCCCAAATTCTAAAACCTTAGCCTGTAATTCATTTGAAGATATGCTGAATTCTACAAAAAATGGGACAACAGATTATTCAATGGTTCCTGTTGAAAATTCTTTAGCAGGAAGGGTAGCAGATATTCATCATTTAATTCCTGAGAGTGGTTTGTTTATTGTAGGTGAACATTTTCAAAAAGTTAACCATCAATTGTTAGGGCTTAAAAATTCTAATTTAGAAGATCTAAAATATGTAAAAAGTCACGCTCAAGGCCTTGCTCAATGTAGAAATTTTATTAAGAAACAAAATTTGTTACCTGTTCAACATATAGATACCGCTGGAGCAGCAGAAGAAATATCAAGATTAGGTGACCCTTTGATTGCTGCAATAGCTTCTAAGATGTCAGCAAAAATATATGGCTTAAAGGTGTTAAAAAGTAATATTGAAGATGCAGAACATAATACTACTAGATTTTTGATTATGGCAAAAAAACCTCAGGTACCATCCATTAAGATATCTATACCAGTAACAACTATCATTTTCGAAGTAAGATCTGTGCCAGCAGCTTTATATAAAGTTTTGGGAGGATTTGCTACAAACGGAATAAACCTAACAAAACTTGAGAGTTATATAGGTGGCAAGGAAATGAATGCAGCAAGATTTTATGTTGATGCAGAGGGACATCCAGAAACAATGGCTATGCAAAACGCACTAGAAGAGATGTATTTTTACAGTGAACCTAATTCAGTTAAAATTATTGGAACTTATAGCCGAACAAGAAAAAGTTAGCCCTCGAAACATAGATTTTCTTGCATATTATTATGTTTTATAACATATATATTTAAGAAGGGTCACACGGACGTAATTCTTGCCAATCCGGTCAGGTCCGAAAGGAAGCAGCCGTAACAATGATAGCGGGTTGTGAGGCCCTTCGTTTGAAAGTTTAAAAAACGAGATTTTAAATAACTAATATTAATGAAATAAAAAGTTACAGAGTTTTAGCTCGTAAGTATCGTCCAATTGATTTTAGCGAACTCATTGGCCAAGATACCCTTGTAAAAACTTTTAATAATTCTCTTAATAGCGGTAGATTAGCCCATGCTTTTCTTTTAACAGGGATAAGAGGTGTTGGCAAAACGACTACGGCAAGAATCATAGCTAAAGCTCTTAACTGTGTCTCAGATGGGAATAAAAAAGAGCCAACTTTCGAAATATGTAATAAATGTTCTCCCTGCAAATCAATAAATAATGGAAATTTTCTTGACGTTATTGAAGTTGATGCTGCTAGTAGAACAGGGGTCGATGGTATCAGAGAAATAATTGACTCCGTTATGTATTCACCAAATAACGCAAGATACAAAGTCTATATTATAGATGAAGTACATATGTTGTCTAATGCAGCTTTTAATGCTCTATTAAAAACTTTAGAAGAACCTCCACAAAATGTTAAATTTATTTTTGCAACTACAGAAATAAAAAAAATTCCTGCTACTATAATATCTAGATGTCAAAAATTTGATCTTCAAAGAGTTGATATAGAAACTTTAACAAATCATTTAAACCGAATTTGTAAAGCTGAAAATATTTCATATGAAAATGATTCAATTTATCAAATATGTAAAGCAAGTGAAGGCTCTGTTAGAGACGCATTGTCTCTTTTAGATCAAGCAGCATCGCTATGCCAAGATAATATTAAAGATGAGATTGTATTGAGTATGCTAGGTTTAAATGGTTATGAAAAAAACTTAGAATTGTTTGAGTTATGTCTTCTTAATAAATGTGAAGAAGCTCTTAAAGTCTATGATGATATTATTCAAAATGGTATACAACCTGTCCAAATTATATCAAATTTATTGGAAATTAGTCACTTAGCATCTAGAATAAATATCATTAAGTTTGATCCAAATATTACTGAAACTTTACAATTAAGTATTTCTCAAATTTCGTCGCATGGTCTACCCAAAATAGTTAAATTTTGGCAAATTTTAATCAAGAGTGTGGAAGAATTAAGATATGCTCCAAACGAACAACAAGCAGGCTCAATGGCAATCATTAAATTGTGTTATGGATCGTTAATGCCAGACCCTAGTGAGTTCTTGGAAAAAATTTCAAATCAAACTAAAGATAATTTTAACAACAATAATACTAATATTGAAAATGACTTGAAAGAGGTTAAACCTTTTGAAAGTACTGAGAAAGAAGAAACAAAAAATATTGGTGTTCCAAAAACTTTTGAAGAAGTGTTAAATCTACTATTAGTGCATAAAGAGGCATTACTTCACGCTCAAATTATAAATAATGTGCATTTAATCTCCTATTCTGAAGGATCTATTAAGATAAGATTAAAGGATAATACAGACTCAGAAATACTAAAAAAATTATCTTCCACTCTTGAAAATATAACGAAGACTAAATGGCTTGTGTCTCAATCTGAAGAAGAAGGTGAAAAAACAATTGTAGAAAAACAAAATAGTGAATTAGATAGAAGTAAAGAACAAATAAAATCCAATCCTCATTTTGCAGAAGTATTTAAACATTTTCCTAAAGCTGAAATTACTTCAATTGAAGATAAAAATTCTAACTAAGGTTATACTTGGGAAGTACGGATGTCAGAACAAGTCCTTGAAAAATTAATAAAAAAAGTAGCCAAGCTTCCTGGCTTAGGACCTAGATCATCTAGAAGGGTAGTTCTACATTTACTTAAAGATAAAGAAACTTTACTTCTTCCTCTCATAGAAGATATGAATAATGTTGCAAATAATATTAAAAAATGCGTTGAATGTGGTAATTTAGATGAAAATGATATTTGTCAAATATGCAAAAATTCATCTAGAAATGAAACACTATTATGCGTTGTTGAAACTGTTGCAGATTTGTGGGCTTTAGAAAGATCTAACGTTTATAATGGAAAATATCATATTCTAGGCGGAGTTTTGTCGGCTATAGATGGCATTAATCCTAATCAATTAAATATAGATTCTTTAGAAAAAAGACTTGAGAGTAAAAAGTTTACAGAAGTAATTATTGCTATATCAGCTACACTTGATGGACAAACTACAGCTCATTATCTTGCAGAAAGATTAGGTAAATTAGATATAAAAATAACAAGACTCGCTCATGGTTTACCTGTTGGAGGAGAATTGGACTTTCTTGATGATGGAACAATTGCACAAGCTTTAAAAGCTAGAAACCTATTATAATTTAATCACTTAATTGCTTTTTTTCATTTACATCGATTGAAGTAATTACGTTCCCTCTATTTTCAATTTTCCTATGTGAAATTTTTATTTCATCCAAATCTCTTCTTGCTAAGTCAAAATGTTTATCTAACTTAAATATTCTATCAGCCAATAAGTTTAAATCATTACCTAATTTATCAACTTCAACTTGTATTTTTCCAGCTGTTTGACTCATAGTAGCGTCTCTTAAAATTGCCCTAACAGTGTGGAGAAGAAGCATTAAATTATCAGGACCAGCCATATATACTTTTTTATTTCTACTTTCGTTTACTAATTTAGGAAATCTAATATTTATTTCAGAATAAATAGATTCACTTGGTAAAAACATAATAGCTGAATCTGCGGTTTCACCAGGTAATATATATTTTTCAGAAATATCCCTTATATGTTTTTGAACTGCATTGTGAAAAAACTTTAAATTATCTTTTTTTTCTTGGTCGTTTGTAGAGCCGGTAAATTTTTTATAATCTTCTAATGGAAATTTAGAGTCAATACAAATAGGGCCAGGAGGTTCTGGCATTTTAACTATACAGTCAACTCTAGTATTTGACATGAGCGTATATTGGAATTGGTAAGAGTTTTGTGGGAGTGCATCTTTGACTATATTTTCAAGTTGAACCTCACCGAATGCACCTCTTAATTGTTTATTTGATAATATATTCTGCAAATCATTAACTTGGTTAGATAAAGAATTTATATTCTCTTGAGCTCTGTCAATTACGGCTAGTCTTTCGTGCATTTCCATCAAAGATTTTTGTGTATTTTGTGTTTGCTGGGTTAAGCTATTACCAATTGTCGATCCAAAATTTCCTAATCTTTCTTCTATAGTACTGCTTAATTGAGAGACTGCCCCTTTCAATTCAGATATTTGTCTCATTTCATCTTTAGGGGAAATAGTTTGATCATCAACGTTTTTTTTATTTTGAAAATAAGTTTTACATATAAAAAAAATTATAATTGAAAGTGTAATAAGAATTATAATAAATATTATTAAATATTTGAAATCCATTTTAACTCCAATTGTAAATAGTATAATATTACAAATTGATTATAAATTAACTACTTTAAAATAATTTTTATAAAGGTTATCTTACAAATGAGCATCAAGGAAATAATAAAAGTACCTGATCCTTTTTTAAAAATTACGGCAAAACCAGTAATTGATATTGATAAGAACATTATAAGCATTTTAGATGATATGTTGGAGACTATGTACAACGCAAATGGAATAGGCCTTGCTGCCACACAGATAGCAATTGATAAACGATTAATTGTAATGGATTGTGGCAAAACAAATTTTGACCCTAAAGATATGTCAGAAGAAGAATATAATAAGAAAATTAAAAATGAAAGAATTGAACCTTTTCCAATAAAAATGATTAATCCAGAAATAATTTCTTTTGATAAAAATTTAAAGGAAAGAGAAGAAGGTTGCTTATCTATACCTGGATACAACGCAAATGTTAAAAGGCCTTCATCTATAAAGGTAACCTATACAGATGAAAATAAAAAAAACAAAACTCTTGAGGCCTACGGTTTGCTGGCAACTTGTATACAACATGAAATAGACCATTTGAATGGTATTCTTTTTATTGATCATATATCTAAACTAAAAAGAGAAATAATTCTTAAAAAGGCTATTAAAGAATATGCAAAAAATTAAAAAGTTTATAAATATGAGGAATAATTGAATATAATATTTATGGGGACACCAGATTTTGCAGTTCCAAGTCTAAAATTAGTTGCGTCTAATTTCAATGTCATGACTGTTTTTTCTCAACCTGCCCGTCCTAACGGAAGGGGAATGAAATCAAAAAAATCTTCTGTAGAGATTGCTGCTAGAGAATTAAATCTAAATGTTGTAACTCCTATCACTTTAAAAAAAGAAGATATATTTTCTGAATTTAATCTGCTTAAACCTGACATGGTAGTTGTTGTAGCATATGGATTACTTCTTCCAGAAAAATATCTTAAAGTTCCAAAATATGGATGTATAAATGGCCACGCTAGCCTTTTACCTAGATGGCGTGGGGCTGCCCCAATTCAAAGAGCTATAGAAGCTGGTGATAATAAGACAGGAACTTGCATTATGTTAATGGATAAAGGAATGGATACAGGGCCAATAATATCATCTGAAATTATTAATATAAAAAAACATGATACTTCTAAAATAATTCACGATAAATTGTCTGAAACTACTGCAAAATTGCTGGTTCAAGCTATTAAAAATTACGAAAAAGGGATTGTTTCCCTGATAAATCAAAAACTTGATGGTATTAAATATGCTAACAAAATTCATAAAAATGAAGCTGAAATTGATTGGGAATTAACCTCCATTGAAATATTTAACAAAGTTAGAGCATTTGATCCTTTTCCAGGAACTTTTACTAGATATTCAAATAAAATTATAAAAATTATAAAGACAAATCTCAGTGATATAGTTCATAATTCTGAACCAGGAACTATAATTAATACCAACCAAAAAATTATTATAGCCTGTGGGAATAAATCTGCTTTAGAAATAAAACTTCTTCAAAAACCAGGCAAAAAGATGATATCTGCGAATGATTTTTTAAATGGCACAAAGATAAATATTGGTGAAAAATTTGGAAAGTGAAAATTGCATAAGATATGCATTATTAATTGAGTATAATGGTAACGATCTGGTCGGGTGGCAGAAACAAAATGAAGGTATATCCGTACAAAGCAGTCTTGAAGAAGCAGCAAAAAATATTTTCAATCAAGATCTTGAGATTCAAGGTTCCGGCCGCACCGATGCTGGGGTACATGCCATTGGTCAAATTGCTCATATAAATTTACCAAAATCGCATAGATTAACATCAAGGCATCCTTTTTATATTATCTCTGCCTTCAACTCTTTGTTAAGAGATACTAATATAAGAGTTATTTCCGCTAAACCTGTTAAACCAGAATTTAATGCTAGATTTAGCGCAATTGAACGTTTTTACAAATACAGAATTTTATGCAGAGCAGCCCCTCCTGGCATTGAAAAAGGGAAAGTGTGGCATTTTAGAAAAAAATTAAATATCCGTTTAATGCAAGAAGGTGTTAGGCATTTAATTGGAAAGCACGATTTCACAAGTTTTAGAACAATAAAATGTCAAGCTAAATCACCTATAAGAACTATAGATAAAATTTCCTTTTCTAGGGAGAATGAAGAAGTAATAATGAAAGTTTCTGCCAAAAGTTTTTTGCATAGTCAGGTAAGAATAATTGCTGGGACTATAGTTAAAGTTGGAGACGGTACATGGAACCCGGATAAAATTTTGAATATTCTTAAGGGTAAAAATAGAAATTTAGCAGGTCCTACTGCACCAGCAGATGGTCTTTATTTAGAAAAAGTAAAGTATCCTGAAAACTTACTGAATGATAAGTGGCCAATTATATATGACAACCAACAATATGATTAGCTTTTACATAGTCATTGATAATGATCTAGAAAACATACCTAAACTTGCTTCAATAACAACTGATAAAAAAATCATTCCTGTTGCTCCCCATCCTGATAAACCAACCTCTTCTTTGCCAATCCTCCAGAGAGAGAAAGTTACCCATATTACAACACTAATCCCAAAAAAAACAAAGATTGATGGCGGTAAGATTAATCCTAAAACAGCAAATGATAGCATTAAAATTGCTTGAAAAGACTGTATCCAGTTAAAAGGAATAATAAATTTATAAAAGAATTCACCTTTACCAATTTTTTCAAAAATTGTATTTACTATTATTGAGAATAAACAAATATCTATGACTGTAATTAAAAGTAATCTTGGCAATATTCCACTTTGAACATCTCCATCAAGATTAGTTTTAATACCGTATGAAGCAAGTGTAGAAACAACTGCATTAACAAAAAAAACAATCCAACAACTATCCCAAAAACCATTATTATTTAATTTAAAAACATTGCTTACGTTGTCTTTCTTTGACATGAATTTAAAAGCAGATACAAAACCATCTTTTACAACAAAAGGACTAGGAGGTGAATTAATCAATTTTTTTTACTCCAAAATAATTATATAGGAATGTATTATAAATATTTGTTAGTTTTATAATGTCATTTACCTCAACATTTTCATCTACCTTATGCATTGTTTTCCCAACTAGGCCAAACTCAATCACTGGACATATTTTAGTAATAAATCTAGCGTCGGAAGTGCCTCCTGAGGTGGAGTTTTGAGGATTAAGTTTTACAACTTTTTCAATTGCCTTTTGAAGTGTTGATCGGAGTAATTCATCACTCGTAAGAAATGGTTCAGCATTACAAAAAAATTCAAATTCATATTTTGGTGTAATAGCATCAAAATGTTTTTTTAACATTGCGGTGAGTGTATCAATAGAGTGCAAAGTGTTAAACCTTATATTAAATTTGGCTTTAACTTCTCCTGGAATGACATTGCTGGCATCATTATTTACATCAATGCTAGTAATCATCGCTGAGCTAGGTTGAAATTCTTTAGTCCCATCGTCTAAATAGATTTTTGATAAAGGTTGTAACATTTTTAATAATGAATTTATTGGGTTTTCTGCTAAATGTGGATATCCAACATGCCCTTGAATACCTCTAACAACTAAAGAGCCAGTATAACTTCCTCTCCTTCCAATTTTTACTGTGTCACCCATTTTGTTAACGTTAGTAGGTTCTCCAACGATGCATCCTGATATAGATTCTCCTTTATTTATTAGCCAATCAACTACTTTTTTTGTTCCGTTTATTGCTTTCCCTTCTTCATCACTTGTAATGATAAGAGAAATGCTTCCCATATCATTAAAATCTTTATTGATTTCTAAAAACTCTGAAACAGCAGCTATAAATGCTGCTATTCCAGATTTCATATCAGCAGCACCCCTACCCCATATTTTACCTTTTTTAACTTCCCCACCAAAAGGGTTTATAGACCAGTTCTCAATAGCTCCTGTTGGAACCACATCTACATGTCCACCAAAACAAATATTAGGCTCTGAATTACCAAATCTTGCATATAAATTTTCAACTTTTTCAGTACCTTCTCCAAAATCAACTTTTTTACAACTAAATCCCAAAGGTTCTAAAAAAGAAATTATAAGATCAATGGATCCAGCAGATTTTGGAGTAATACTTTTACATTTAATTAACTCAGACGTTAATTCTACAGGATTTATTATATTAGACATAAAAATCCATATCTAATCCCTTAACAATTCATTAACAGATGTTTTTAAACGTGTCTTCGCATCCACTTTTTTGACTATAACAGCACAATACAAGCTTGGCCCTTGTGAACCATCTGACAAAGATTTTCCTGGGAGCGTACCTGGGACTACAACAGAATATGCTGGTACTCTTCCAACAAAAACTTCTCCTGTATTCCTATCAACAACTTTTGTTGAAGCTCCAATAAACACTCCCATTGATAAAACTGCGCCAGTTTCAATTACAACACCCTCTGCAACTTCAGATCTTGCACCCACAAAACATTCATCTTCAATTATGACTGGTCCTGCTTGAATAGGCTCCAATACACCACCAATACCAGCGCCACCTGATATATGAACATTTTTACCTATTTGTGCACAAGACCCAACAGTTGCCCAAGTATCAATCATACTCCCAGTATCTACATAAGCACCTATGTTTACAAAAGAAGGCATTAATACAACACTGGGTGCGATGTAAGCAGAATGTCTTACAACACTTCCTGGTACTGCACGAAAACCTGCTTGTTTAAATTCTTCTTTATTCCATCCAGAAAATTTAGAAGGTACTTTATCCCACCAATTTGTTGGGCCTCTATTAAGACTTTGAGGACCACCTGAAATTACATTCATATCATTTATTTTAAAAGATAATAAAACAGCCTTCTTAAGCCACTGATTAACTTGCCATTTACTATTACCAAGTGGTTCAGCTACTCTTAACTCACCTTTATCTAAACAATCCAAAGCTGTTTCAATAGAATCTCTAATTTCTCCAGATGTCTTTGGATTTACATCCTCATTATTGTCAAATACTCTATCAATTACTGATTTTATTTTTTCAATGTTCATCACTTGTCCCTCAATTTAAGATTAAATAGCTTTTAGTTTTAAGAATCTAGCATATTACTTAGGATAGATTTTATATCTGATCCAGTGAAATTGATATATTCCTTTAAAATGTTCGCCTCTTCTCTATTGAAATCATTTTCTATCCAAACTGTAATCATACCTAGTTCACTAGCAGGTTTTAAATTTTTTGGGGTATCTTCAAAAAAAATACTTTTATTTATATTTTTGTCATTTAATCCAAGTTTTTCTTTCATCATTACGTAAGACTTGTGATCTGGTTTTGCTATATAATTAGAATCTTTTATATCAAAAATAATTTTAAATTCTTCAAATATACCCATTGAAGTCAATATATTCTTAGCATGATTGAATGATGCATTGGTATAGATGATCTTTTGACCATTAATTTTACTTAGCAATCTCTTTAATTCGTGATCTTTTTTTAAATCATCAAAATCTACATCATGAACAAATTCTAGAAATGGTTCTGGATCCATTTTTTTTTCTATAATTAAACCCCTTAAAGTCAAACCATACTTTTTATACATATTTTTTTGTAAGTTGAGTGCATCAGCATGGTTTAGATTAAAAAATTCTTTTATATAAATTGTCATCCTTTGTGAAATTCGTCTGAACAATCCTAACTTAAAATCATAAATAGTATTATCAAGGTCAAAAATCCAATTATCATAATTATTTGTAAAATTTATAAACTGTGAATTATTCATTAATTTATTTTGAATCTTTTCGTATAATAGTACCTACACCCTGCTCAGTAAATAATTCCAATAACAATGCATGTGACATTCTTCCATCTATAATTACTGAGGCTTCAGCACCTCCTAGAACTGCCTCAATACATGTTCTGAGTTTAGGTATCATACCTCCAACAACAATTTTATTTTTTATAAGATTTTCAGCTTGGCTAATTGTAAGCTCTGATATTAAATTACCATTTTGATCAAGAACACCCGAAACATCCGTTAGCATTATCATTCTAGACGCTTTCATAGATGCAGATATCGCTCCTGCAGCAGTATCAGCATTTATATTATAAGTTTCTCCATCTAAGCCCATACCGACAGGAGCAATAACTGGTATCATTTTTTCATTAATAAGAGCATTAATAACCTTAGGATCAATTTTTTCAGGCTCACCAACATAACCAAGGTCAACAGCTTTTACTACATTCGAATCAGATTTATCATCTACTTTTAGTAACCTTTTAGCTGTTATCAAATTCCCATCTTTACCTGAAATTCCAACTGACTTAGCGCCAGAATTTGAGATAGCAGTAACGATTGATTTGTTTGTTACTCCGCTAAGAACCATTTCAACCACATCAATTGTTGCTGCATCTGTAATTCTTAGTCCATTTATGAACTCGGTTTTTATATTTAACTTAGATAACATTTCACCTATTTGTGGACCACCTCCATGAACAACAATTGGTAACATGCCAACTTGTTGTAATAAAACAATATCTTTAGCAAAACTATTAACATATTCTTTTTTGCCCATTGCATTACCACCAAACTTTACAACTATTACCTTATTTGAATAACGCTTCATAAAAGGTAACGTTTCAGTAAGGAAATCAGCCTTTTTTAACCACTCAGATTGGATTTTAACTTTATTTTTATTCAATGCATTAACCATTTGTTAAATTTATAATTATACTTAGTATCATAAAATTTCTAGTTCAATTATTATTTTTATCCTTTTTATGCAAAACTTGCTAAATAAGTCCTAAGTATTTCGACACCTTCATTTTTAAGACTAGAAGTCATAATAATTTCTGGGTAAGCAGCTGGATGTTTAGATATAACTTTATTAGATTCATCTTTAATTTTATTAATTTCTTCTATATTCATTTTATCAGTTTTAGTAAGTACCAAAATCCAACTAACTGCAGCCTTATCTAATTCACTCATTATTAATTTGTCGAAATCTCCAATTCCTCTTCTACAATCAACCAATAAACATACTGTTCTAAGAGAAGGCCTACCCTTTAAATATTTTACTGTTAAGGATGTCCAAGATTGTATATCTTTCTTTGGGGCTTTTGCATAACCATATCCTGGCAAATCTACTAATCTAAGCCTATTAGTTTGGTAAATAAGATCAAAAAATATTAATTGTCTTGTTCTTCCTGGTGTTTGACTAGTTCTTGCTAATGTCTTTCTATTTGTTAATGCATTTACAAGTGAACTTTTCCCGACATTAGATCTTCCTGCAAAAGCGACTTCATTACCTTCTTCAGGCGGAATAGCATTAGAATTAAGAGCTGCAGCAATAAACTTACATTCACCAGAAAAAATTTTCCTAGCTTTTTCAATTTCTGCATCTTCATACAACAAGTTTTTAAAACTTTCTTATTTAGACTCTTTATTCATCTTATTCATTATTACCCATTGCTGACATATGGAAAGTAGATTATTCCATGTCCAGTATATGACTAATCCAGCTGGGAACGTAGCTAATAAGAATGTAAAAGCAACTGGCATCCATGCAAAAATTTTTGCTTGGATTGGATCTGGAGGTGTTGGATTTAAACGTTGCTGTAAGAACATTGTCACTCCCATTAACAAAGGCCATATCCCAATATTTAAAAAATCTGGAAGTATTGATGTACTATAAGGTAATAATCCAAATAAATTAAAAATACTAGTTGGGTCTTGAACAGATAAGTCTTCAATCCATCCAAAAAAAGGCGTTTGTCTCATTTCAATAGATACAAACAAAACTTTATAAAGTGCGAAGAATACAGGTATTTGTACTAAAATGGGTAAACATCCTGCAGCTGGATTAACCTTCTCTTTTTTATATAAATTCATCATCTCTTGATTTAATTTTTGACGGTCTTCTCCAACTCTTTCTCTCAATTTTTGAATTTGTGGAGTAAGTATCCTCATTTTAGCCATGCTTTTATAAGATTTATTAGCTAATGGGAAAAATAGTAATTTTACTATTACCGTAATTGCCAAAATTGCTAAACCAAAATTACCCAAGTAATCATTTGCCCAAGACAAAGAATAAAAGAAGGGTTTAGTAAGGAAATAAAACCATCCAAAATCAATTGCTAGATCAAAGTGCTTTATATTAAATCTTTCTTCATAGTCGTCAAATAGAGCCAATCTTTTGGCTCCGGCAAAAGTTCTTGATAAAAATTCACCTTTTGATTTTGATGGAATAGTAACTGCTTTACCTAGAAAATCAGTTTGATATTGACCTCCATTAGATTTCAATTTTCTGTAAGTGAAATTATATTTTTCATTTTGATCCGGCAATAGAGCTGTCAGCCAATATTTATCAGTTAGTCCAATCCAACCTCCAGTTTCACTTGGTTTAATGTTGATTCCTTTTTTTCCTGCCTCCGTCAGATCTCCATAACTTTTTTCAGATAAAGTACCATCAAACACCCCAAGAGGTCCTTCATGCAACACAAAAAAGTCGATTGTTTTTGGCTCCCCTGCCCTTCTTATCAATCCATATGGGTATAATGTTACAGAATTATTGGAATTATTTTCTACCCTTTGGTTTACTGTTATCATAAAACTGTCATCGACACTGATGTCTTGGTAAAAAGTAATGTTTTCTCCATTATCCCACTTAAGAGTAATATTTTTATCTGGTGATAAAATATTACTTGATGACTTCCATAAAGATTTACCATTTGGAACTTTAACACCTTTAGGGCTACTCCATCCAAATTCAATAAAATAGGGCGAATTGCCATTAGATTTTAATAATAATTTTATTAATTCACTCTCTGGTTGTAAAGTCTCTCTGTACTGTGTGAGAGTTATGTCATCTATTCTAGCACCTTTTAAAGATATGGATCCTGAAACTTCTTTACTTATCATTGAAATTCTTGGCACAGGCTTATTAGAACTTTTGGGTTCTATGTTATCTGAGGCTATGATGCCGTTATCCAAGTTTTGAGGTATAGGAATATTGGAACTATCATCACTTTCTTTTACAATAATCTCTTGTGGAGATAGGTCTTTTTTAGGTTCAACAAATAATAGTTGATAACCAATCAACACAGCCATAGATAGAGAAATCGCTGCAACTAAATTTCGAGTTTCTGGATTCATTTTATCTCACTTAATTTATAATCAATTTAAAATAGGTTAAATATTTCAATTACACTTGTTTAACCTAAAGTTCATATTATTCAAAGAAATGAAAAAATTAAATTATTTAATTGGATCATGACCGCTTTTCCCCCAGGGATGACATTTAATAATTCTCTTAAAACCTAAACTAATACCCTTAATTAATCCAAATTTTATTATAGAATCTTTTGTGTACTCTGAACAAGTGGGTAAAAATCTACAATTATTTCCTATCAATGGTGAGAGTAAATATTTATAAAAATTTATTACCCCAATCACAGAAAATGTTAAAAATTTTTTTATCATAATTTATTAAGACACTCTTTCATTTCAAATTTTAGGTCACAGAAAGAGGCACTAATTAAAGATTTTTTAGCGATTAAAATATAAATATTAGGAGGATCAAATAAATTTGCATTTTCTTTTAAAAACATTGATATTAATGATCTCATCCTTCTCTTGGCTCTATTTCTTTTTACAGCATTTCCAATTTTCTTTGTAGCAGTGAATCCAAACTTTAGATCTAAACTAGTATTATATGATGAGCTAAATTTTTGGAGAATAAAATTTTTGTTAAAAATTTTTTTTCCAAACTTGTTAGCTAAAACAAAGTCTCTTCTTTTTTTTAAAGTTTGGATTTTCATTTTATCAGCTCTTTAAAAAGTTTAACTAAATAAAATAAATAATTGTTACCTAAAAAGTAATATTAAGCTGATAGCTTTTTTCTACCTTTAGCTCTTCTATTACGAATTACGTTTCTACCACCAACAGTGGACATTCTACTTCTGTATCCATGTCTTCTTTTTCTGACTAAATTACTTGGTTGGAAAGTACGTTTCATTATTACACTGTATTTTAAACAGCCTCTAAAGTTAATTTATATTCTATTAAACTCTTTATTTTCTTTAGTCAATATGATTATTTTTGGGTCCGTTCAGAAATAGTTGGTGCTGGCTTCATTTCCATATCCCAAGGAAAATATATCCAAGTATCTTGTGAAACTTCAGTTATAAATGTATCCACCTGTTGTCTTCCACTAGGCTTAGCATAAACTGTTGCATAATGTGCCTTACTTAGATTTAATCTTATAGCTTTTATGGTTTCACCCGTATCAACAAGATCATCTACTATTAACCAATCTTCTCCGTTATTTGCAATATTAGATTCTTTTAAAACCTTAACATCACCTTTTGTTTTTTGATTATATGATAATACACAAACTGTATCAATTAACCTTATATCCAATTCTCTGGCAACAATAGCTGCAGGAACTAGACCTCCTCTTGTGACTGCTATAATACCTTTATATGGTTTCATCTCGGATAGACGCCAAGCTAAAGCTTTACTGTTTCGATGCAGTTCTTCCCAAGAAACCGGAAAAGATTTATCATATATACTCATATTACTCATTCTACTCATCTAAATTTTTGGCTAATATCAAATACACCAAATTTACTAAAATTATAATATATAATTATTACTTAACTATTTAGGTGTTTAGACCATATTTCTTTATAGGCTCTTTCTATTTCTTTAGCAAATATTGAACCATTACATAATGAAGATTTCAGCATTTTCTTTCTAAGTTCTTTTCTCATTTTTTCGAGTAAATCTATTTCTTTTGCAAATGTAGAAGCCATTTCGATATAACCATCAATATCATTTGCGATAAAGTCCTCAAGTCCAACATTGGTCAGAATACTCGCACCAACGCGGCTAGCATGTTGTTTACCTAGTAGTGTAATAACTGGTACTCCCATCCATAAAGCTTCACATGTTGTAGTAACACCATTATATGGGAAGGTGTCTAAAGCAATGTCAACAGAGTTATATAAATCTAGGTGCTCACTAATTTTTGGTAAACTTTGATAAATTGATAAACGATCTTCGGAAATACCCTCTTTTGCAAAAGTTTCAATTTGTTGCGATGCATTTTGATTAATATCAGAACCTTTTAAAATCAATCGAGATGTTGGTGAAGATTTAAGTATCTTTGACCACACTTTTATTACCTCAGGTGTAACTTTTAAAAAATTGTTAAAACTACCATAAGTCACAAATCTATTTTCAATTTGAGGAATATCATTCGGCAAGGAAATCGAGTTATTTCCCTTATAGCAAAGAAAACCGGATGGTAGCCTATAAAGTTTCTCAGTATGAAATTTATCCGTTATACCAATTGGATCAGCAATTACGTCAGTAAAACGATAGTCAATTTCTGACAAACCAGTCGTATTTGGGTATCCTAACCAAGTAATTTGAATAGGTGCCGGCTTTAGGGCAAATAATTTTAATCTATTCTGTCCCGTGTGTCCTGATAAATCAATTAGAATATCTATATTATCATTTTTAATAATCTTTGAAACGTCAACATCTGAGAGAGAAAATATATTACGCCAATTATTAGTCTTATTTTTTATTATATCAGTATAGTTGTCGAATATATTATTGTTATAGTAGCAAAATGTTTCAAACATATTAGTATCATGATAATTCAAAAGGGGTTCGAAGAAATATGCCACTGAATGTTGTCTAAAATCACCAGATACGTAGCCAATACGTAATTTTTCTCTAGAAATAATGCTTTTATTTAAAGGAAAGAGATTATTGTTTTGTTTATTTCCAAATTGTTTACCAAATTCAAGATGTTGTTGGTAAATAAAAGTTGGAGAAAAGTTTGCAGAGTAGTTTAAGCAAAAGTTTTTATTTGTGTAGGCTGTTGAAGAATTTGGATTTATCTTTATAGCTATGTTATAATTTTCTACCGCTTCTTCAAATCTGTATAATTCCTTTAAAGTCACGCCCAAATTTATATAAGCAGATACATTTTTAGGGCTAAAAAAAATTGCTTTTCTATGATGCTTTTCTGCCTCATCAAATTTACCTAACTTTTGAAGAACTACGCCCAAGTTTGTATAAGCTTCAGAATAATCAGGTTTCAAAAATAAAGCCTCTCTAAAACTTAGTTCTGCTTTTTTAAAACTACCAATTTCTTGTAATCCAACTCCCAAGTTGTTATGCGCATCTGGATCTTGTGGATTAATAATAACCGCTTTTTGGTTAGCGGATATTGCTTTTTTTAAATTTCCTTTTTGATGATATACTGCACCTAAAACTTTCCAACTAAATTGATGATTTGGAAATTGATTAGTAATAGATTTTGATAAATTTAAAGCCTCATCAAATTTTGATTCTTGATAGAGTGATAACAATTTTTTTAGCTTAGATTTAGAAGGTAAATTAGTGTCACTTTCAGACATATTTTCTCCTATCTTTGATTAAATAATTTATAATAAACGAAGGAACATATGAACAAAATAAATTTTTAATTTAGTAAAATTTTTTAATTTACTATTAAAAATAAATAAAAGTTGGATTTGATTACTTTTAGAATTGCCATTTGGTATAACAGTTGAGAGATTGTTTATTTATTCGATTGTTTGAAGTATAATTGATTTGTGTTAAATAGAGGGTGTTTAATGTTTTTTTTAGTCAATTTTAAATACAAACTACCTACTATCTAAAAAAGTCAATAAACTTTATGCGCTCGTAGCTCAGCAGGATAGAGCACTAGACTACGAATCTAGGGGTCAGGGGTTCGAATCCTCTCGAGCGCACCAAAAACATCCGTGAACCATGGTTAAGTGTCTGAATTCCTTGAATTAATTTTTAGGAGCTCGGAGGCTGTAGACAAGGATGTATACAAGATCACCACATTATTTATATCAAAGAAATGGTATTTATTACTTTACAAGACAGGTGCCATCAGACTTAAAAACAAAATTTAATAAGAATAGAGTTGTAATTTCTCTAAGAACATCGTCAAAACAAAAAGCTATAGAATCTGCTAATAAATTAACTGATCGTCTTGAAACTTATTGGAACACACTAAGATTAGAATTGTTCCACACCAAAGAATTAAAACTTAGTTTTCTTGATAACCAAAAATCAAAAACAGAAACAGTAAAACTAAGTAAAGCATTAGACACTTACATCAAGTTAAAAGGTAATGGTAAAGGTGAGCTTTTTCATCGAACTGCTTTAAGAAATATATCTTATACAATAGAATGCTTTGGTGACGTAGATATCACCTCCTTAAAGTCTATTGATGCTGCAAGGTACAGAGATTTCTTATTTAAAAAAGGATTATCCACTTCTTCTGTTAAACGTATATTTTCGTCTATCAACGCAGTGATCAACATCACTGTAAATGAATTTGGTATTAATATGAAAAATCCATTTTCAGGGACATTCATTCCAGACGATAATAAGAAAAAGATTAGACTCCCTATTCCAATTCAAAATATAAGAGATATTCAAACTGAATGTAAAAACTTAAACGATGACAACAGGTGGTTAATTGCCTTAATTAGTGACACTGGCATGCGTTTATCAGAAGCAGTTGGTTTACTCACAAGTGATATAATATTAAGTACAGAAATACCTCATGTAAATATTATCAATCACCCATGGAGACGACTTAAGACGAAAGGGAGTAATAGAACTATTCCTCTTGTAGGAGCATCTCTATGGGCAGCAAAAAAAATCATAAGTGATAACAACCAATTTGCTTTCCCAAGGTACGCAAACGATGAAAAGTGCAATGCTAACTCAGCCAGTAATGGACTTAACAAATGGCTGAAGCCAAGAATACCAGATGATTGCGTAATTCATTCTTTTAGACATAGCTTAAGAGATAGACTTAGAGCCGTCCAATGTCCTTCTGATATTGTTGATGCGATTGGAGGTTGGTCAACAAAAACTGTAGGCCAATCTTATGGATCTGGATATACGTTAGAAGTTAAATATGATTGGATGAATAAGATTTAACTAAAGGTCAGTGGTCCGTGAAACGTCATTCAAGGAAGTCAGACACTTAACCATGGTTCACGGATGTTTTTGGTGCGCTCGAGATGAGGTGTGATGCCTAACCAGAGCAATGGTTTTATCTAAACTCCAATAATATCAATAGCTTAGCAAATACAGTGAGTCCGTCAATGATAAA
>CACNRW010000002.1 GCA_902622875.1 uncultured SAR116 cluster alpha proteobacterium | reverse complement strand
GATTAATTCTGGAGTTTCTGGTGAAACTTCTACCGGTTTATTGAATAGATTTAAATGGGTATTAGAAGAAGAGTATGACGCAGTAATAATTTCAATTGGTGCCAACGATGCATTGAGAGGAATTAATCCCATAATAACTTATAGAAATATTGAAAATATCTTAACACATTTAAAAAAAAATAAAATTCCTACAATGCTTATCGGTATGAAAGCACCGTCTAACTTTGGAAAGGAATATGTAAATGAATTTAATGCCATTTACCCAAGCTTGTCTAAAAAATACAATCTTTTTTTTTATCCATTCTTTTTGAAAGATGTAGCTTTGGAGCCTTCTTATAATCAAAAAGATATGATTCACCCGAATAAAAAAGGGGTTGTTAAAATTGTTGAAAATATTTTTCCATACTTTCTACGTTTTTATAAAAGTCTAATAAACTAATTATCTTCTAAAAATTAATAATCTTAAAACTCTCCAAAGGCCTCTGAATGCTAGAGCCCTAATCATTGGATTACTCAACAATCTTTTGAAAAAAGTTATAATTTTTCTAGAATGATTTTTCAAAAAAAAGATAAGTACAACCATTATTACAATAATAAATAAGAATTTTATCATTTTGTATTAATACTAATAGAGCCCAAATCACCAAAATCAGCTGTAATTTTATCTCCAGATTTTATTGGTAGTGGCATTGAACACGTTCCTGTAGAAACAATCATACCTTTATGAATGGTAATATCATTTTGTGACAATTCATTTACCAACCAAGTTAAGGCAATTCTTGGGTCTCCCAAAACATTCGCTCCAATGCCGTCATGCTGAAGATTTGCAGAATTATATATTTTGACTTTGTGTTTTGATAAATCAAGTGACTGCCAAGGATAGTCTATTCCTTGTGAGATTGCAAACTGGTGTGCACATGCATTATCTAAAATTAAGTTAAACTCTCCAACAGTTGCAAAATTTTTAAAGCGAGAATCAGGTAACTCTATTGAAAGATGCAATGATTCAACTAACTTCATGACATCTTCAGGATTATATAATGTTTTTGTAGGTTTTAAAGTTTCCCCTATTTTAAAAGCAAATTCCGGCTCTGCAACAGCCATTTTATTATGACCAAAAATAAGAGTGTCCTCTGGTTTATAAAGTTTGTTATGTAAAATTCTACCTGCTAAAGGTCCTCCAACACCAATATGTTTTTGCCCTTCTTTACTAGTTGCAGCGATCTTCCAACCTACAATGATATCATTACTAAATTTTTCTAAATTTTCCTGAATTTTATAAGCTTCTTTTCGTGAACTTGGAATTAATTTTTTGGGCAAAGATAGAATTTTTTGGCCATTTTCCCAACTGTTCCAAATTAACTCAGCTGCATGCATAATTTAAGTCCTTAAAGAGTGTTAATTTAATTTCTTAGATTTTTCCCAAGTAGTTATATCTTGTGCAATAGGAGGTAAAGGAATTTGACCAAACATTTCTGCAATTATACCTCTATGATAACCACCATGCATTACAAGGTGCGTTATAATCATAGATCTAGACATAGAAACCTTGTTCCCACCAATCAAGTCACAATCAACTAACTCAAGTAAATCATCATCAGATAAATTAGCAGTATAATTTTTAATTGATGTTTCTTCTTTTTTTTTTGCTTCCCAGAGCTCTTGTATATCTTCAAATAATATAGTCTGAAGGTGATCAAAAGCATGTTTTTCTTGTTTCATATTAGCAAGCCAAACCTTATCTATAACCAATAAGTGATTTAAAGAATTTCTTATACTATTCATGAAAGATTTACGTTGTTTATTAATTTCATCAGGAGATAATTGAACTATAACTTTAAAAAATTCATCGTTAGCCCAACTATTATAATTAAGAAGATTTATAAGATAGTTAAGGTTGTTCATAAGAATTCACCCCAATGATAATTATGATCTATTTCTTATTATTTAGATTATTAAATAAAAATTTAAATAATGTTTTTTTTTTATCTTGAATTTTCCATCTTTTTTTTAGAACTCTATAAAGCAATATACAACCAAGACCTAAAATCAAATAAATGTAAGCTGTTGAATTTTCCATTGATCAGTTTAAAAGTTTTAAATAACATTAACTTGATATTTTATATTATAGAAGTCAAGCAAGCTAAGTAAATTTAATAATGTGGTGGAATATCATCAGAAATATTTAATTTATCTGGGTTATTATTTTGCATATTTTCTATATCTAATTTTAATGTTTTAATTTGCAACATAAGTTCTTGTATCTCTTTTTGTTGATTGTAGATTTCATCACTCATACTAATTATCTCATTTTGAAAAAGAGTAGTTTTTTCTTCAGGAATTTGAATTTTTTTGTTCATATTGCTACTTATAATTTTAATTTGTGATATAAATGTCTTATGAAGATTATTATAGGAATATTTTTATTTTTTTGTGTTTTAAACATAGCTATGTATTCATTATCTTTTTTTGGTTAATTTCATTATTCCAATCTGGTCCTAGCATACATAAACTTAAACCAATGCCAGTAATAGCAAGTCCAAATGATACTGCATAAAAAATATGACTTAAAGACCAAGAAAATATAATAGTAAGATAACAAACAACAGATACAGTCAAAAATCTTATTACACCTACTATCACTGGAAAAAATATCTTACCAGTTCCCTGACTAGCAAAATATAATGTTTGTCCTGCTGCGAAAAAGCAGTAAAATGGACCAACTATTATTAAATAAAGAATAGCATATTTTTTAGATAAAATATTTGTTTCAAAATTGTCTAACCAAAGTTCTGGAAAAAAAGCTACTGCTATACTAATGACGCCGATAATAATAAAAGATATTATTGCACCAACCCAAGCAATTTTTTTTGCCCTGCTCATTTGATTTGCACCGGCATTAATACCGACTGCAGCTGTAAGAACGGATCCGATACCAAATACTAATGGAGTAATTATAATTTCTAACCTACTTCCAAGACCGTAACCAGCAAGAGCTTCAATGCCATAATGACTTACTGAAGCTGTTACGACGGCAACTGTTCCTGCAATTGTAATGCTATTGATTAGGCCTCCAGCCCCTACTTTCATTATATCTAAAAAGGATTTATTGTTTAGAGGGTAAGTTCTGAGCTTTATGATTTTTTGTTTATATTTAATATAAAAATATAAATATATCATCATAAGGAAATGTGAAACAACCATGGCAATTGCTGGCCCAATAATACCAAAACTTTTAAACCCAAACCAACCTAGTGTAAAAACCCCACCTAAAAAGATCTGAAATAAGCAACCTAAAATTTGTACCTTTGCAGGAACAACAAATTCTCCCATAGCTCTTAAAATTGCTGAAAAAATATAGAGTAACCAGGTGAAGATAGCTCCTCCAAAAGCAATCTGTGAAAAAACAACAGCTCCATCCAAAACATCATTGCTACCACCCATTGATGAATAAATGTGATTAGGTAAAAATCCAAATATTATTGTGTAAATTAATGACATAAAAATGCATATTAGAACAGAATGCCAAATAGCTGAATTAGCGTCTTCAATTAATCCTGCTCCTAAAAATCTTGAAATAGATGACGTACTTGCCCCACCAATTGCACCAGCAGACATCATTTGCATAAGTGTTAAAAATGGAAAAACTAAAGCTAAACTTGCGAGAGGGACATTTCCTAATTGTGAGACAAAATAGGCATCTGTTATTATTATTAACACCATTGAAATTCCAGTGATTGAATTTGGCAATGAAAGTTTACAAATCATTTTTAAAACAGGACCGTTTAAAATCATATCAAGATTATTTTTCATTGGCTAAACTTTTCGAAATGTTATCACTAAAACAAAATCTAAATGGGCATAGGCGGACATCTTCCTTCAGCTTTAAGTACTTGAAAGGCTCTTAACGTATTCTTAATCCCTTTTTCAATGGAAATGGAAGGATATTCACCAATATGATTTCTCAGAGGCACATCATCTAAATCTGGAGGAAATGGTAGTGATTGACCAATACAGCTTACAGATGCATTTTCTTTTAACTTCTTAATTATAGATAACCCATTTTCTATTGTTTCACATGGACCATTAAGATTAAAAACGTGTGAGCCAACCATGTCTTTGTTTACAGATGTGATAAATGCTAAAGCTGACTCACCTGCATATAACCAGCTATATTTTCCAGTATATGGTATTACAAAGCTTTCGCCTAGAGCTGCAGCTTGAATAGCTAGAGTGTTTTTTGAACTCATTCCTTGATCTCTAGCCAAACCGTATACAATATTAGGTCTAATACCGATAGATGGAACTTCCCAGTCAGCCCAATAAACAAATGCTGTATGCTCATTAGCTAGTTTATATGCACCATATAAAGTTTCTTTCCAAGTACCTTTAGGAGGCATTCCTAAGGCAGCAACCGACGAAGCATAAACAGTCCTCTTAATATTTGCTTCTCTAGCAATTTCAAGAATATTAATTGTGCCCTCTACATTGACACGAGCACCTAATGCTGGATCTGCTGCACAAAATGGTACTTGCAGGCCCGCTAGATGAATTATAGCACCTGGATTAAAGCTTATGATAGTTTTCTTTAGCATTTTAAGATCGGTAATGTCGCACACTTGCCATTTAATTTTAGATGCTTCATTACCAAGAAGAAGTTTAAGTCGATCTTTATTATTGGACAAATCAAGAGCTACACAAGGAATGTTAGATCTATGTAGAATTGTAAGAATCCATGCTCCAATGCAACCACCAGCACCTGTAACAATTACAGGCCTGTCGAAATTATTATTTTTAATCAACAAATCATCAGTTAAAAAATCTAGACTCATTATCTGCCCCCTTTATAGAATTATCCATTAGAGCCTCACATATTACTCAGCTCTAATAAACAAAATTTATTGTGTTTTATTTACAAATTTATTTATGTCAATTGCTAATTCTCTTGGTTTTTCCATAGCTGCAAAATGGCCTCCTGAAGCATGAGATGACCATAATACAATATTTTTATAAAATTGAGATGCCAAAGTAATTGGTGGTGAAAATATTTCTTTTGGAAATTCACTATAACCCATTGGAACATTGATTGGTGAATTTTTATCAATAGGCCAATCAACCGATCTGTGACGCATTAAATATGGCCAAAAAGAAGCACCTATACATCCAGAAAACCAATATAAAGATATATTAGCTAACATAGTATTTATATTAATTTTATCAAACAGATCATTATCATTATCTGTCCAAGTATAAAATTTTTCAGCTATGTATGAACATAAAGCTACAGGAGATGAATTTAAAGCATGGGCTAATGTAAAGGGTTTAGTACCCTGAATTTGTTGGTAGCCCGTCTCAAATTTCATAAAATGTTTGAGCTTTTCATAATATATTGCTTCTTCTGAATTATTAGCTTCTTTATCAAGACCTCTAGGTAGCGGTAGCATATTCAAATGAACACCTGAAATATTTTTTGGAGCGTTAACAGCCATAATCGAAGCTATAAATGATCCTAAATCACCACCTTGTATGAAATATTTTTTGTAGCCAAGGGCATTCATCAAGTCAATTAAATGGCTAGAAATTTCTTGTAAGCTCAATGGTTTTTGCGATGGAGAAAATGAAAAACCTACATTTGGTAAAGTAGGAATTATTAAATCAAAAGGTTGATTACCTTTGAGACTATTTTTTTCAGGATTTATTAGTAAAGGAATTATATCTAAAAATTCAAAAATTGAACCAGGCCATCCATGAATTAAAAGAAGAGGCAGAGCATTCTCTTCAGTTGATTTCACATGCAAAAAATGTGTTTTTACACTATCCTTAGTAAAAATAAATTGATTAAATTTATTTAGATTACTTTCCTCTTTTTTCCACGAAAATTGATTTTTCCAGTAGTCAATTATGTATGATATTTTTTTAAATGAAATACCTGCATCATTGTTATAATCCGATCCCCAATCTAAAAGTCTACCATTCGTAATTTTAAAATTTAAGTCTTCTAAAGCTTTATTATCTATATTTGATTTAAATTTCTCCATTTCAATTCAACCCTTTAAAAAATGTAATATATTTTATTGTAAAACTTTGGTTATAAACTAATATAAAACAATGAATAAAATCATTATCAAAGTTTTCTTTTTTTTTAACTTATTAATTTTTTCCAGTTTTTCATCATTAGCTGAGACCTTTGTTTATTCTGGAGGCTGTTTTTGGTGTACAGAAGCAGATACTGAAAAATTGAAGGGGGTTAATGAGGTAATAAGTGGATTCACTGCAGGTACTACAAAAGATCCCAAATACATACCTGGACAATGGGGCGATCACCGTGAGGCTGCTTTAGTTAAATATAACCCTAAAATAATTAGTTTTAAAGAGTTAGTGGTTCATGTGTTTAAAACAATTGATTATGAAGATAATAACGGACAGTTTTGCGACAGGGGAAGATCGTATAGTCCGGCTATTTATTATAAAACAAATGAAGAAAAATTAATTATCTCATCATTAGCTCCAAAAACATCTATAGTGCCTATAGAAAAAGAGACTAGGTTTTATCCAGTTAGATTAGAACATCAAGATTATTATAAAAAGCAAAGTTACAAATATGAATACTATAGATTCATGTGTAGACGTGATAAACGCTTAGAACAGCTCAATAACTGAATAAATTATATTTTTGCTAAATTTCTATTGCCTCTTGGATCAACCCAACCAATTAGACCATCATCTCTTTTATAAACCATGTTTAATCCACTATGTTTTTTATTTCTAAACATTAAAGCTGAAATATTTCCCATTTTCATTTTTTCTAGAGCGTCTATGACAGTCAATTCTTCAATTTCAGTATCCAACTCTGCAAAAATAAGTGGTTCTTGATAATTTGTTTCTTTTTGTTTTGAAATTGATGTAGGAGGTTCATTAATTATGTGAAATTGAGCATTTAAGGAGTTTGCTTTATTATTAATTTTATTATTTTCATTATTTTTATAATTCTTAATTTTTCTTTTATATCTTCGTAATTGTTTTGATAATTTTTCTAAGGTTTCATTGAATGCTAGTTTTGCAGTTTGTCCAGAGGATTGAGCTGTAAACTCCATTTTTTTATTAATATGAAGTACAATTATTATATGAAATAACTTATTATTTTTAGAAACACTAACTATTGATGAGATTGGATTAGGAAAATATTTTTGGATTGATACTAAAAGATTTAATTTTACATATTTGGAAAAAGTTTCACCAACTTTAACTTGCTTTCCAAATATTTTAAAGTTCATATATAATTCCTAAACATCTTATTATTATAACAGAACTATAATAAGTTTTTGTCAATAATTTTATTTTTTAATATTGAGTTGATATAAATTAATATTACTAAAGTTTTTGTAGTTTATGAGGAGTAAAACATTTCAGCTTACCTTATTGTTAAATCTGATACTAGTGAGATAGATAGTAAAGATTTTGATTATTGGTATGAAAATGAACATTTATATGAAGCTAAGAAACAGTTTATGGCTAAAAATGCAATGGATTCAGAAAAATTACAATCACTTATAAAAAAAATTTGATAAAAAATGGGATTTTAAAGTTACCAGAACACGTGAATTAGTTAGTTTAACTCAAATTATATAAATCTTTAATTTTAAATTTCAGTAGAGATTTCAATCAAATTATTATCAGTATCTCTTATGTAAATAAATTTTATTGGGCCATTTGCTCCTGTTTTAATTACTGGGCCCTCTTCAATTTGAATTTGTGAGTTTTTAAAAATCTTCATCCATTTATCTAATGATTTCATACTCACAAAACAAATATCAATATATCCAGGTGTTGGATTCGACGCATTCGTTTCAAATGGTTTTAAATTTTCATGTAAATTAATTTTTGGTTTACCAAACTTGAGTGATTTTCTTATGATATTATCAGAAGTTGATGTACACTTGTTTAGTTCCATTCCTAATATATTAGTGTAAAAATCTATAGACAAATTTATGACATTTACTGTTATTACAACGTAATCAATAAAAAAGGGTCATTAGTTTCTTACAATAAAATATTTTACATAATATTTTAAGTTAATAGAATAACTTTTAGAAATAAATAGAAAGTATAATTTATGAAATTTTTAAAACTTAATTTTATTTTAGCAATTTTTATTATTTTTTTATTTCCCTCTAAATTAATAGCAAATGATATAAGTTTACCATCAGCTGGCTTTGACTGCAGTGATGATAATTATAAATTTGAATTTCTTTTTGATAGATCAAAAGATATGGATAATCCAAAAGTATATAGACGAATTAATGGTAAGTTTATTGAAATAGGAAATCTTTTAGCTGAAAAACAAGGTGCTTATGTGATTTGGGAAGATAAAGATTTCTTAAAAACAACTGATTTTGCATGGACTTTTGACAAGGTTACCTCGAAGCTGTCATCTATAGTACTAAGTGTTGGCCTTGGGATCGAAAAATTAGATAAGATACCTAAACCAATGACCTGTATGCAAAAAATATTTTATTACTAATTTTTGATAGTTTTTACATTTAATTTATACAAATTTTTAATACATTTGTTTTGACTTAATTATTTTTAAGTAATAAAAAATAAATCTATTAATATGGACGCGTAGCTCAGCTGGATAGAGCAACTGCCTTCTAAGCAGTAGGTCAGAGGTTCGAATCCTCTCGCGTTCACCATTTATTTTTGAGGTGATTTAATGTTTGGTTTAGGTTTATTAAAAGGAACAGCAATAGGGTTAACTGGTGGTATCGTAATTGGTTTGGTGATAAAAGAAGCATGTAAACAAATGAAAAATAAAAAAAATCATACAATTGACAATAATTCAACAGCAGACACTTCTGAGTTAAATGGTGTTGACGAAAAATAATACAAATAAAATACATTTTTAACTTAACTGTTTATCCAGCTCGAATACCACTTTACAAATAAATCATATTGTTTTTTTGCGTACATTTTTTGACTTTCACTTAATTTGTCTGTTGGATTAAAATGTAAATCGTAACCTTTATCCCCGTTAAGAACCATTAAAAATTTATAATAAAGAACTAAGTCGGGTCCTTCATCAAAAGATGATAAAATAGCCAACGCATCTTCAAGTTCTCTAGCTTTTGATCTTGAAACAGGATCACCTAATGCTGCTTTTTCGCATAAATTTATTAAATGCAACACTTCATTCGGGAAAGCATTACCAACGCCAGTTATTGCACCTACTGCACCACAATTGACATAACCATGAAAAACTGTTGTATCAACACCTATCATTAATGATATATTTTCATCTTGCGATGTAATATTTTCTGCTGCATAGGTTAAGTCTTTTGAACCTCCAAATTCCTTGAATCCAACCAAATTGGGAAATTCTTGTCTCAAATCAAAAAATAGATCTGCTTTTGTTGAAAAACCATAATAATGGCTATTGTAGATTACTGCTGGTAGGTCTGGTGCTGCGCTTAATATCGAAGCAAAATGAGATCTTTGAGTTATTAATGACGGTCCCCGTGAGAGTACTCTTGGTAGAACCATTAGACCAAGGGCTCCTACATCTTGGGCGTGCTGTGCATGAGCTGTTGCTTTTCTTGAATTAATAGCTCCTGTCCCTACAATTGTGGGAATACCTGCATTTACTAATTTAGCAACACCTTGTTGCCTCTGCTCGTCTAAAAGGAGTGGCCAATCACCCATTGAGCCGCAGTAAATCACTGCTGACATTACTGTGTCGATTAATTCTTTAGCTTTACTAAGAAGTAATTCAAAGTTTGGAGAATAATCATTATTACAAGGTGTCATAAGCGCTGGCATACACCCTTTGAACACATTATTCATTTTATCCTCGTAACATAAAGAACTATTTTTTAAAGAAAAATTTTAATAATTAAAAATTTATCCATTTATAGAATAACCGCCGTCTACGGGTATAGCCGTTCCTGTAATATAATTAGATCCCTCACTTGATAAAAACACAGCTATGCCACCTAAATCATCTGGTTCTCCCCATCGACCTACTGGTGTTCTCTCTTCAACTCTACTTTGAAGTTCTGGAATATCTATCCTCGCCTGTCGAGTTAGTGATGTATCTATGTAACCTGGAAGCACTGCGTTTACTTGAACATTATCTTTTGCCCAAGCATTAGCAAGACTTTTTGTTAATTGAACAACTCCACCTTTACTAGCAGAATAGGCACTACCGAGCGGGGCACCAAACAAAGAATGCATTGAACCAATATTTATAATTTTTCCACCATTAGCATCTTTAAAATGCTTAAAAGAAGCTTTGGAACATGTAAACATGCTTATTAAATTTGTGTCTATTATTCCTTTCCACTCATCAAGTTCGTATTCCTCGGGTCTCTTTCTAATATTAGTCCCTGCATTATTTACTAATATATTTAATTTGCCAAAGTTACTAACAACATTCTCAATCAGTTTATTACATGAGTTCTCGTCAACAACATCAACATGAAAGGATTTACATTCTATATTTTGAGAATTTAAAATTCTAATTGATTGGGTGTTTTTTTCATCATTTCTACCAGCTATTATAATTGTAGCTCCAGCTTCTCCCATAGCTTTTGACATCGCTAAACCGATACCTCCATTTCCACCAGTAACTAGAGCAACCTTTCCTGTTAGATCAAAAAGTTTCATTTCAAATTCCTTCCTATTACCAATTTTCTTTAGATGTTCTTATATCTAATTCAAAAGTCCACGCATTTTTATTTTGATTATATAAATACATGTAAGCATCAGTGACACTATTTATATCTATTAATTTTCCATCTTTTACTCTTTCATCAAAATCAGACACTCTTTGTTTTATCCTCTCACCTGCCAAACCTCCATCAACAATAATATGACCTACGTGAATTGAGTTTTCAGCATATTCTTTTGCAATTGCTTGGGCTAAATTACGAAGAGCACCTTTTGCTGAATTAAATGCTCCAAAGTTTGATTTACCCCTTAAAGACGCGCTAGCACCTGTAAACAAAATTGTGCCAGGGGTATTCTCTTTTAAAAATACTTTTATGACTTCTTTGGCAAACAAAAATCCACCATAGCATCCAGATTCCCAACTCTGCCTAAAATAACTTGGCTCCATGTCAATTATTTTGCCAGGTGTACTATTCCCAACATTGTAGACAGCAAAATCTAAACCAGAACCAATTTCTTTAATCATCTTTTTAATTTGATTTTCATTTGTTGTATCAACAACTATTGGTTTAGCTTGATTACCTTCTTCAATAATACTTTCTACCACTTTATTTAATGAATTAATTGTTCTACCCGCTACAAATACTTCAAAGTTGTTTTGAGCAATTTTTTTACAAAGTTGTCCTCCGAGACCATTAAGAGGTCCAACACCTATAACTAAAGCTTTTTTCATTTTATATAATATGCCTTTTTTGTTAATTAATATATGAATTAACTCTTGCTAATAATGAGTTTAATCTAATTTTAATATCTAATAATTGATTTTTGAGATTGTTATTTTCATTTTTCAATTTTTTAATTTTTGCTTTTAATAAGGTATTATTTAAATCATTGTTAATAGGCTTTTTATTCTTGGCATCAGCTTTACAGGTATTATAAATAGTTATGTCTTTAGCAGATGTCCCTTTTAAGACACATTCATGAGCATAGGATTGAGAATAAATAAAAATAAAAATTAAAAAATAAAAAATCTTCATATTGTTACTTTTTGTAAATTAAATTAATAATATACAATTACATACTAGTTATGTAATTAACAAGAGGTAAAAATGTACTCTCGAATAGCAGAATTTCAGTCAACTTCTAAAGTAAATTGTGATATGATAATAGCATTTTTTCAAAATGTTATGATACCTAGAAATATTAAAAATGGTCAGTTGAGTTGTGAGGTCTACAGAGTTTCGGATACTACAGGTTTTGTTATTTCATCCTTTAAAAACAAAAATGATGCTACCAAAGTTATGAAAATAATGGCCGACGAACTTAACGAAGTAAAAGGTAATACTAAGATTAAATTAATTGAAGGTGAAAGAGTTTTTAGAATAGATCAATGATATGAGCCTTGAACAAAAACAAATATTTAAGTTTTATGTTGGTTATGACGATATTTTTAACGAAATAAAAAATTTATCTAATATTAAAACTCAAACCAATATAGCTTTCGATGTTCTAAAGTATGACGATAATAATTATGAAATAAATATTGCTCTAGCTGGTGTAACTCAAGATCAAATAACTATTGAACAATTAAATAATTTTTTGATGTTAGATGTAAAAGATAAAATAAAGACATCTTTTGAAGGTGTTATTCATAAAGGTATTCGTACAAACTCAGTTAAACAAAGGTTTAGGTTAGAACAAAATATAGAAGTTGATGAGGCAGAGTTAGTAAATGGAATACTTAAAATTAAATTACATAAAAAAGAAATGAAAACAAAATTAAAGAGAGAAATAGAAATTATAGAAGAATAATAATATTATATGTTTATTCTTAAATAATTGGAGATACAAATAAGTTGAGGGGGTAATATGTTATGAACTATATGATCGATACTAATGAGCTAAAAAGTAAGATAAGCCAAGAAGAATGGCAACTAAGACTAGATCTAGCCGCTACTTACAGATTAATAGCCATGTATGGATGGGATGATTTAATTTATACACATGTGTCTTTAAGAATACCTGGACCAGAACATCATTTTCTAATCAATCCCTATGGTTTGATGTTTGATGAGATTACCGCATCTAGCTTGGTTAAAATTGATCTTAATGGTGATGCAGTTATAGATACACCTTATGAAGTAAATCCTGCTGGTTTTACTATTCATAGTGCAATACATTCTGCTAGAGAAGATGCTCATTGCGTTTTACATCTGCATACTAATGATGGTGTTGCTGTTTCTATACAAAAAGATGGATTACTACCAATTAGCCAAACATCTATGCTGATTCATCCTCATATTGCATATCATGATTATGAAGGCCTAGCACTAGATCATAGTGAAAAAGAAAGATTAATTAAAGATATAGGAGATAAAAATCTATTTATACTTCGTAATCATGGAACTTTATCTGTTGGACAAACATGCGGAATAGCTTTTATGGGAATATATTTTCTTGAAAAAGCTTGTTCGGCTCAGATAAGAGCACAGGCAGCTGGTAAAATAAATTTACCATCAAAAGAAGCCATAAAAACTACCCAACAACAATCTACAGGTATGTTTGATTTTGGAAAAGACAGGTTGGCTTGGCCAGCATTGCTAAGAAAACTTGAGAGATACTCGCCAGACTATAAAATTTAAAATGCCGATTTAGCACCACCTGTTTTTTGAGAAGTGAATATAGATCCATAATCTGGTGCTGGAGGAAGAGGAATTGTAACCGGGACATTCTCCATTCTAGGTTGATAACTTACATTTCCACACACCATTTGCTTTTCTAATTGATTGCACAATTGTACAGGATTTGTGCTTTTCATATACGCACCTGCACCAACTAATGGCCATGCATCGGCTGAGTTGCATTCATAAAATAAAACTAATCTATCTCTATTACTGTTATTAGGCGACGATCCATGAAGTGTCCGCGCATGATGAATGGTCATAGATCTTGCCTTTCCAGTTAAAGTTACTGCTTTACTCATATCAAAATCTGAATCATCTGGATCAATTGCACCACAAAAAACACCATTGTTAAAATGACTTAACACAGGGCCCTTGTGACTCTCAGGTATTACCATTAATGGTCCATTATCTATATCAACATCATTTAACATCAAACCCAAAGCTAGAACATTATCATTTGTGTGAGGATAAAATGCCCAATCTTGGTGCCATTCCACAGCGGCCCCCCCGCCAGGTGCTTTGGTGTTTAATTTGCTTGTTTTTAAAGATACATTATCACCAAGAAGATTTTTGAGAATTTCTTCAATTTTTGACTTTTTTATAATATCCCAAAAAAATTGAGAATGTTGGTGTGGTTGTTTAATTCTTTTAAGTCTGGGGTTATCAGATGAATGACCATCTTCAAGGTCGAAAATATTATCATTTTCTCTGATCATTTTTGATTTTTCAAAAAATCCATCTACTAAAGCCAACATTTCCTTGTGTTGATTTTCTGAAATAACATCTTCAACAAGTAAATAACCTTGCTCATTATAAAAATTTATTTCATCCTTAGATAATGCCATCCATACCTCCTAAAAAATAGAAAAGTAATAATAATTTTAGTCATTTGTAAATTATATGTTAAATAAAATAATTTTTTAGAGCAACAATATATGAAGAATAATTTTATAGAGCTAGACAGTAAGCAAGCTTGGCTAAGATTAATAATTATCTTTACTATGAGTGTTATTGGAACTGCAGGCATGTGGTCTGTTGTTATAATAATGCCAAATATTCAAAATGAGTTTGAACTAGATAGAGCAGCTTCTACCTATCCATATGTTGCAACCATGTTTGGTTACGGTATAGGTAATGTAATAATTGGTCGTATGTTGGACAAAATTGGGATTAGAAAACCAATAATTTTTGCTTTAATTTTATTAGTTTCTTCTTATTTATTTTCAATTTTAGCAACAAATGTTTTTTGGCTGTCTATAATTCAGTTTTTTTTAGGGTTTTCTGCTGCTGCTTTTTTTGGTCCAATGATGGCAGATATATCTAAATTTTTTTATAAAAGAAAAGGTCTTGCTGTCTCTCTAGTCGCAAGTGGTCAACATTTATGTGGTGCAATATGGCCATTTTTAATCAAAGACTTTTTAATTGACGGCCAATGGAAGAGTGCACATTTATTTATTGCTGTAGTATGCAGCATTTGCATCCCAATATTATTTTTTTTTCTAGGAGAAAAGAAAACAAAAGCAGAAGAAAATATACAAAATTTTAACAAAAACAAAAATGTAAATTCCACTATAAAATTACCAGTTAGTAATAAAAAAATTCAAAATTTACTAATGTTTGCTGGTGTTTTTTGTTGTGTTGCTATGTCTGTGCCACAGGTGCACATAGTGCCTTTGTGCATTGATTATGGATATGGTCTAACCGTTGGAACCGAAATATTATCATTTATGTTATTTGCAGCTGTAACAAGTAGAATATTGTTTGGCTTTTTATCAGACAAAATAGGTCCTATTCAAACGCTTATTCTTGGATCAAGTCTTCAAGCTATTTCTCTATCAATGTTTTTGCCTTTTAATAGTCAATTATCTTTGTACATTGTTGCAGTTTTTTTTGGATTATCCCAAGGAGGAATAGTACCTATCTATACTGTGATCATAAGTAAATTCTTGCCTTCTAATGAAGTTGCTGAAAGAGTTGGGTTACTCATATTCGCAACTATAATTGGAATGTCATTAGGTGGTTGGTTGTCAGGAGAAATTTTTGACTATACTAATTCATATAAATTGGCATTTTTAAATGGAATATTTTGGAATATCATAAATGTCTCTATAATGTTTTATCTATATTTAGTTTATATAAATTCAAAAAGGAACAATGATTGATGGATTTAGAAAAATTAATGTCTGTTTTATGGAAAAAATATCTTGAAACAAAAGACGTCAAGTATCTTGCTCAAGCATGTGAAAAAGCACCCTTTTTTGGTCAAAAACAAATGGGAAGAGAAATCAGCAAAATTTTAAAAAAAATTGATCATGATTAATTCTGCAATGATTTTAGATTTTTGGTTTAGAGATTGCACTCCAAAAATGTGGTTTAAAAAAGATACAGAATTTGATCAATTAATAAAAAATAGATTTCAAAAAACACTTGAATATTGCCTAGAAAATGAAATCAATAAAATTCCTATTACTAGAGAAAATTGTCTTTCGTGGATAATTGTATTAGATCAATTTAGTAGAAATATATATAGAAGCCAAATTAGATCATTTGCTGCAGATGAAAAAGCTCTAAAATTATCAAAAATCTCAATAAAGAAAAGTTTTCTTAAATCTATGGAATATAACTATAATAGCTTTCTTTTGATGCCTTTTATGCATAGTGAAAAACTCTCAGATCATGAATCTAGTCTTCCCTTTTTTAAAAAATATACAAATAAAAAAACTTATGATTCAGCATTAAGGCATAAAAAAGTGATAGAAACTTTTTCAAGATATCCTAATAGAAATGAAATTTTAGTTAGAAAATCAACAAAATCAGAATTAGAATTTTTAAAATTACGTGGGAGTAAATTTTAAATACAATGAAAATTAATAATACAAAAGTTGGAAATAGTCCAAGTATTTCAATTGATTATGTAGGTCAAGGCGAAATGATAGTCTTTTTGCATGGTATTGGTGGCAATAAAAAAAATTGGACAGAAAATCTTACTTTTTTCTCTCATAAATTTCTTTCAGTTGCTTGGGATACTCGAGGCTATGGAGAAAGTGATGATTATGAAGGCGATCTAGATTTTGAGGACGTATTAGATGATTTAGTAAAAATTTTTAAACATTTTAACAAAGATGAGGCTCACATTGTAGGACTGTCAATGGGTGGACAAATCGCAACTTTATTTTATGAAAAACATCCAAGTTATGTAAAATCTTTAATATTATGCGATACTCATTTTGGATTATCAAATCTAAGACCACAAGAAATTGATAAATTTATAAACTTAAGAAAAGAACCTCTTATAAATGGCAAAGAACCAAGAGATATTGCTCCAATCGTAGCCTCAACACTTATTGGAGATGTTAAAAATAAATCAGCCTATGAACAATTAGTTAACTCAATGGAGCTATTGCATAAGGAGAGCTATTTAAAAACCATTGAAACGTCAATGAGAACTGAACATCGTCATATCTTTAGAACAATCGATGTGCCAACATTTATCATGGTTGGTGAGTTAGATACTTTAACGCCAGTATCCATGTCTAATGAAATTATGAAAGAAATAAAAAATAGCAGATTAAGCATTATTCCTAATGCTGGTCATCTATCAAATATTGAAAATCCAAAAGTATTCAATCAAAAATTGTTAGAATTTCTAGATAGTTAAATGAAGTTAATTAAAATTAAACTATACATTTATCAATTAATCTATTCACAAATAAAGCATACAAAGCTTATGACCCAAAACATGAGAAGTCCAGGAAATGGTTTTTTAGGAAATATTGCTAAAGAACTGATGATCATATTTAACGAGTTTGTTTATAATGACTCAATTAAAAAACTCAATGTTAAAAAAAATGATAATGTTATAGAAATTGGATCTGGTAATGGACAGGGAATTAAAAAATTACTAAATCTCACTTCCAAAAATATTATTTCAATAGAAGTCAGCGATACATTTCGTAATAAATTAATTCAAAAATTTAAAAATCAAAATGTTACAATCTTATCTAATGATGCAAAAAATTTATCTGATATTGTTAAAGATAATTCTTTCGATAAATTACTAGCAGTAAATGTGGTTTATTTTTTACACCCTATAATTGAATATGCTAGAGAATTCTTCAGAATATTAAAAATAAATGGATTAGGTGTTTTAGTTTGCAAATTTGAGGGTATTAAAAACTTTAATGACAAAGTTTCTCCAAATAAAAATTTGAAAGATATAGTTAAAGCTTTTGAAAAAGCTGGGTTTGGAGTTAAAACAGAATTCATTAAATCCAATGATACACAAAAAGAATATCATGCAATTTATTTAAGAAAGAATAAGAATGAACCATAATTCAAATATACAACCAAGAAGAAGTTTTATATTTACTCCTGGTCTGAAGCCGGAGATGTATCCAAAAGCTCTTAAATCTGGCACAGATATGGTATGTATTGAATTAGAAGATGGTATTGCCCCACATGATAAAGAAATAGCAAGAAACTTGGCTCTAAAATTATTTCAAGAAAAGCAAGAAAATGACGGAGTTGAAAGAATTTTAAGAATTAATTGTTTGAGAGAAAAGTTTGGAATAGAAGATGTTCAGGCTATTTTGTCAACTAAAAATCCTCCACCAGCTCTAATGATCCCAAAAGTAAAAACATCTCAAGAAGTTAAGCTTTTAGATGATTTACTCAGTGAAAAAGAACATAACTGTAGACTTCATATTATAATTGAAACTAATGACGGATTAGAAAATGCTTTTGAGATCGCGAATTGTTCACAAAGAATAGATGCACTTTTTTTTGGAGGTGTAGATATGTCTGCAGAGTTAAGATGTGAAAATAAATGGGAACCCCTTTTATATGCAAGATCCAGAATAGTACATGCAGCAGCCTCCGCTGGTATTGATGCAATAGATGTTCCTTATCTTGATTTAGATGATCTAGATGGTATGAAAAAGGAAGCAATTAAAGCAAAAGAGCTTGGTTTTAGTGGGAAAGGATCAATACATCCAAAACAAATTTCTGTATTAAATGATGTTTTCACTCCCTCTATTGAAGTTATAGAACGAGCAAAACAAATCACATCAACATTTGAAGAAGCAAATACTGGGCTCGTTGTAATTGATGGCAAATTGATTGAAAAACCAGTGTTAAGAGAAATGTATAGAATTTTATCTATAGCGAATAAATTAAATAATTAGTAACCTTAATGCTAAAGATATTAAAATAATCTGAAAAATATAAAAAAATAATTTATTGCTTATTTTATCCAGTAAATACTGCCCAATTCTACTACCTAAAAGTGTGGCAGGTATCATTAACAAAAAAGTATCTAAATATTCTAAAAACGAAAACCCAATCAATGAGAAACCAATAATTTTTGTAAAATTTCCAACTAATCCAAAGTAACCTAATGTTCCAACTATTGATTTTTTTATTGATACTTTGTTTTACAATTACTGCTAATAGAGGAGCAATAACACCTACAAGGATATTTAAAATACCTGTAAAAAGACCTACAATGTAATACCAGTTTGAAGATATAATTAAATTTTTGATATATTTAATATTTTGCAATATGAGTGCAATTACGATGAATAAACCAATAAGTTTTTTTATATCTTCTTCATCAAAACTTTGAAAAATCTCAAGCCCTAAAGGTATCATTAGTGAAAATTTCAATATTATGCCCCATTTTACAAACTTTCTTAAAAGCCATGTCCTTGCGATGTTCGAAGTAAATTGAATTACACCATGAACTGGAATTGCTTCAGATGGACTCATGAATTGCAACATTGCAGCTAGTAGCACTGTGCCACCACCTGCTCCAGCAATAGATGTCATCATTGCTGTAAAAAATGAAAGCAAGGTAAGAAGTAGATTGTCATAAATAGATAATTCAAGCATTGTTTAATTTAAATGATTTAAAGATAATTTATTCTTATACTTTTTTGACATTTGATTGAATAATTTTTGTTTGAAGAGTTATCTTATTTTGAAGAAGAATGCCGTAATATTATCTGTTAATAATGATGAAGGTAATTTATGCCTTGATATATTTATCCGAGAAAATAATACTTTCAGTTTTGAAGAATATAGAAAAGATCCTGAAAATGTTGATGGATGGTACAAAGTTGAAAATTATAGTAATAAAATTTATAAGAACCAAAAAGAAGCTTATAAAGATGCTCGTAAATATATAATGTGGTTTAAATATAAGAAATGAAGATAGTAAGTCTTTTCCCTGCAGGATCAGAAATAATATGTAATTTAGGGTTGTCAGACAACCTTGTCGCAGTAAGTCATGAATGTGATTTTCCACCTTTACTAAATAAGAAAGCAAAAGTTACAAAAAGTATTATACCCAAGAGCAATGATCAAAAAATGATTGATCAATTAGTGAAAAATGCAATAAAAAATAATGTTTCATTATATCAAATTGATAACATCAGCCTATTAAAAATAAATCCTGATCTAATCATCACGCAAGGTCTATGTGAAGTATGTTCAATTTCTGAAAATCAAATTCAAGCAACTTTAAAAAACAACCTATGCACTTTGTCAAATAAAACTAAAATTATGTCTTTAAACGCGACTACGTTTGAAGAAATATGTGAAGACATAATTATGATAGGAAAAGAAGTTAATAAAGTAAAAACTGCTAAAAATTTGGTTAGACAAGCTTATCAAAGAAAAAATGATCTTTTGCAAAGAAAAATAAATAAAAAAATCTTACTTTTGGAATGGATTGATCCTTATTTTAGTCCAGGACATTGGATCCCTGAGCAAATTGAGATTGCAGGTTTTGAGGTTTATTTAGGAAAAAAAGGAACAAAATCAGTGGAGTTAAGCGTAGAAGAAATTAACAATCTAAATCCTGATTATATTGGTCTAATTTGTTGCGGTTATAATTTGGAAGAAAATAAATACTTTGCAAAAAAAGTGTATGAAGATACTAGGATTAATAATTTAGATGCCATAAAAAATGAGCAAGTATTTGCATTTGATTCTAATTCTTATTTTAGCAGACCATCCTTAAGAATTTTAGAGGGAGCTGAACAACTTCGGGATGTTATATTGAATAATGATAAAAATCATCAATGCGAAAGGATTTACTGATAAATTATTGGAAACTCTTTACCTACAAGTTTATCACCAGTTTTTAGTTTGATATTTTCAAAAGGTGGTGATCCTTTGCCACCTCTATCTACAAAAAAGGCATCATCTCCAACAATTCTAGCAGAAAAAATTCTTCTTCTGCTAAGTTTATTTACATTTTCAGATGCACCATGAAGTGTTCTAAAATCAAATGCAATTGCGTCACCAGCTTTTATTTCCCAGCTTAAGATTTTATAGTCATCTCTATTTGAATTTATATCTGGAACTTCGGTTGCATTGTCATTTTCATATAAATCATTTCCATTAAATCTTTTGGGTTTATGAATAACATTTGATAAATGTGATCCTGCAATACATTCTAAACATCCTTCTTTTGAGATATCGTCAAGTGCTATCCAAAAACTTACTGATTGTTCTCCATCTACACAATAATATGGTTTATCTTGATGCCATGGCGTTTTTATAGATGAACCAGGTTCTTTAACTAAGACATGGTCATGGAAAAACCTTGAAATGTTAGACTTCATTAATTGGGATGCGTAATAACCTATCTTTGAATTAAAAATAAAATCGTTAAATTCAGGTATTCTGTTCCAGTTAACTAAATCTTGAAAAAAAGTAGACGTTCCATCTTCTGGAACATATGACCGTTCTCTAATACTTGGGCTTGCGATTAATTTATCAACACCTATTCTTAAACTTTCAATCCAATCAGAAAAAATACCTTTGCATAATATTGCTCCATCTCCTCTGAAATTATCAATATCATCACTATCTATAAATTCCATCCCATTCCTTTACTGCTTCTAATTTTCCATCCTTACCTAATTTTGGTCTATTTTTTGTAAAAGTGTTTTCTGATCCAACAACTCCATAATTCATATATCCTAGTCTTACCAGGGGTCTAGCTGCAGATGCATTAAATAGTCCATCTTTAATAAATTTATCATTTATGTAAATACCAACAACTTGTCCAAAAATAACATAATTGCCTTTGCCAGCTTCCCTATCAACATTGGGTAAATCTATTGTCTTCCAATGCTTACACTCAAGAGCCGCTGCCGCTTCAGACACAAATGGAGCAGAAACAAATTTACCAATTTGTGGTTTAAGTCCAGCTAATTCAAATTCATCAATTTCTGATCCCGCGGGAACAGAACTACCATTCATATGATCAAATAAATCTTCTGTTGCTAATGAAACAGTAAAATCCCCAGTCTCTTCAATATTTTTAACTGAGTCTTTTATGTCAACTGAAGAAAACATAACAAAATGTGGTTTATCTGCTATGGCATTAAAATAACTGTATGGTGCTAAATTATAAATACCAAATTTTGAACGACTTCCAATCCAACCAATAGGTCTTGGAGCCACTATTGCTTTGAAGGGATCATGAGGAAGATTATGTTCATTTTTAATAGTATCGTAGTGCATTGGTATTTCCAGTAAAATAAGATGGTTACAAACAAAATAAACAATATAGATTAAAAGTATAGAATAAATTTTTATAACAAATGAAGTGTCAAATTATGAATTTAGGTGAAATTAAGAATATTGGTTTTGTTGGTTTAGGAGTTATGGGAAGTCCTATGTGCAAAAATTTACTTAAGAACACACACTGGAATATCTTTGTAAAGGATTTGGATAAACTTAAAGAAAAAGATTTGGAAAATAATGGGGCATTAATTGCTAAAGATGTAAATGAGTTGTATGAAATTGCAGACATGATTATAACTTGTTTACCTGGAGGAGATTTTGTAAAGGAGATTTACTTTGGTGAACAACAAATTATTTCTAAATTAAAGCCAAACAGGTTAATTGTAGATATGTCTACATCTCAACCAGACTTAATGATTGAACTTAAAAATCAAATAGAAAAAAAAGGATCATTCTTTGCAGATGCTCCAATCGCTAGGACTAGACAAGCAGCTAAGGATGGTACACTTGCAATAATGGTAGGATCAGATAAGGACATTTATAAAAAGATACTTCCAGTTCTAGAATACATGGGAAAGGACATCATGTATTGTGGTGATGTAGGAACAGGTCAAATGACAAAAATTTTAAATAATATGATTTTATTTGAAACGGTTGTTGCTCTCTCAGAAGCTGCAAACATAGCAGAAAAATATGATATGAATGTTAAACATTTATTTGAAAACATTTCAAAATGTTCTGGTGATAGCTTTGCACTAAGAAATCACGGGCTTAAAAGTATCGCAGAAGATTATTTCCCTAATCCAGCTTTTTCCTCAGAATATGCTCTTAAAGATCTTTCTTACGCAATAGATTTAGGTAAGACACATAGTATAAATCTACCAGGTGCTCAATCAGTTAAAAAACTTCTTGAAAGGACTATTCAAAATGGAGACAAAGATTTATATTTTCCAGTGTTAAAAAAACACTTTAGTTAGTTTATCCTCTTCCAACAAAAGGCATTTTATTTGCCATGACAGTCATATTCAAAACGTTAACATTAACAGGTAAATTTGCCATGTATAAAACTGCATTTGCAATATGAATTGAGTCAATAACTGGTTCAACTTCTGTTTTACCTGTAGCTTGAGGTACACCGTCCTTCATTCTTTCGGTCATGGGTGTTTCTGCGTTGCCAATATCAATTTGACTACAAGCAATGTCATATTTTCTTCCATCTAAAGAAATAGTCTTGGTCATCCCAGTTACTGCATGTTTTGAAGCTGTGTAAGGTATAGATCCAGGTCGAGGAGTTACAGATGAAACACTTCCATTATTAATAATTCTTCCACCTTGTGGAGTTTGTTTTCTCATTAAAGCAAATGCATATTTTGCACAGAGAAACATCCCATTCAAATTAATATCCACAACACTCTTCCAATTTTCAAATGGCATTTCATCTATGGATTGTGCAGGCACACCAATACCAGCATTATTAAATAGAACATCTATTCTATTATGCTTCCCTTCTAAAATTTCAAATGCATTTTTAACAGCAAATGGATCACTTACGTCACATTGTAAAACTTCAGTTGGACCCGAGCACAATTTTTGAGTTTCTATTAGCTTATCTTTTCTTCTTCCTATAAGATATACAACTATACCATCTTTTGATAGAATCTCTGAAACTCTTCTACCTACACCAGTTCCAGCACCAGTAACCATTGCTATTTTTGTCATTGTATCCCCTTATTTTTTTTAACAAAAATTTTAACTACATAAATTAATACTTATGTTATAGGATTAAAGTAATTATTGATAGGTTAACAAAAAAGTTAGATCATAACTATGCAAAAAAAAGTATTTATAGGTTGTGGAGCAGGTTTTTCTGGTGACCGATTTGATGCTTCAATACCGATTGTAAAAGAATTTAAACATATAAATGAACCAAAATATTTGATGTTTGAAGTTTTGGCAGAAAGAACTCTAGCTATTGCTCAACAATATAGAATTAAAAACCCAGAAGAAGGATACTCTCCTTTTTTAGATTCATATATAGCTCCCATAATTGATGATTGCCTAGAAAATAACATTAAAATAATTTCAAATATTGGTGCAGCTAATCCACTCGGGGCAGCAAAAAGAATTCTTCAAATTGCAAAAGAACAAAAGACAAGGAAGCCTAAGATCGGAGTTGTAGTTGGTGATGACCTTTTAGAATATATGTCGAATAAAGAAATTTTAGAAAGCCCGACTATGGAAGGATTGGATTTTTCTAACAATCAAATTACAGCTGCAAATGTGTATTTAGGCGCAAAGCCAATAGCTGAAGCTCTCTCCAAAGGAGCTGATATTGTAGTTGTTGGAAGGACTGTTGATAGTGCTTTAGCACTTGGGCCACTTATTTATGAATATACCTGGAAAAATGAAGATTTAGACTTGTTAGGTTCTGGGACTATTTGTGGACATCTTTTAGAATGTGGAGCTCAAGTAACAGGAGCTTACTTTGCAGATCCTGGCTTTAAAGACGTTCCAAATTTAGCTAAAGTAGGCTTTCCCATCGCAGAGTTTTACCAAGATGGATCTTTTGTAATTACTAAACCAAAAGATACTGGAGGGTTAGTAAGTAAAGCAACAATAACGGAACAATTATTGTATGAGACACATGATCCATCGAATTATCTTGTCCCTGACGTAACTGCTGACATGTCAGGGCTTATGCTAAAAGATGATGGTGAAAATAGAATCCTTGTAAAAGGTGGAAAAGGTAAAAAAGCACCACAAAAATTAAAAGCAACTATATGCTGTGACAATGGTTTTATGGGTGAAGCAGAAATTAGTTATGCTGGACCAAATGCATTAGAAAGAGCAAAACTCGCAGGTCAAGTTATAAGGGAAAGAATTCAAATTCTTGGGCTTCAAGGACAAATAAGAGTTGAAATTATTGGTGCTGGTTCGGTTCATTATTCCATGGATGAATCATCATCTTATGAATTGCCGAACAATGGTGATTATAGAGTTAGAACATCAGCAATTTACCCTAAAAGATATCAAGCACAACAAATGGTTGATGAAGTAATGTCTCTATACTGTTGTGGGCCGGCTGCTGGTGGAGGTGGTCGTGGATATATAACACCTCAGTCATCAACAGCATCAATACTAGTTAATAGAGAAATTGTTAGTCCTAATGTTCAAGTCAAAATTTTATGATAATTAAGCTGAAATATTTATGATCAAGTTAAATTTGCCAGTACATTCTATTGCACATGCCAGAGCAGGGGATAAAGGTGATGTGTCTAATATCTCTCTAATAGCTTATTTAGAAAGTGGTTGGCCTGTTATTGAAAAATTAGCCACTGAAGAAAAAGTTCTTGAGATTTTTAAACATATGGGTGCAACAAAAGTAGACAGATATAGGCTACCAAATTTAAAAGCACTAAATTTCGTTATTCACAGTGCACTTGGTGGAGGTGTAAATAGTTCATTAAGGCTTGATAGACATGGGAAAACCTTGTCTTCATACTTACTTCATGAGTTAATTATACCAGTATCTGAAGATTTATTACCATTAAAGTCACCGTATCTTAATAAATTTGAGGATTAAAATCATGAAAGAAGCTGGATCACTGCTAGTTGAAATACTTGAAAATCAAAAAGTTAATAGAGTTTTTTGTGTCCCTGGAGAAAGTTATCTCTCAGTTATGAATGGCCTTCAAGAAACTTCGATAGAAACTGTACTTTGCAAACATGAGGGTGCAGCATCTATAATGGCTGAAGCAGATGGAAAATTGACCGGAAGACCTGGAATAGCATTTGTTACAAGAGGACCTGGAGCCACAAATGCTGCTTCTGGGATACATATTGCTCAACAAGACAGTACACCAATGATACTTTTTGTTGGACAAATTGGTAAAGAAATGTATGGAAGAGACGCATTTCAGGAAGTTGATTATCAACAATTTTTCGGTGGCATGGCAAAACTGGTTGTCGAAGTACAACAAGCTGACAGATTACCAGAAATTGTTTCACGAGCTTATCATACAGCGATGTCAGGAAGGCCTGGCCCAGTTATAATTGCATTACCAGAAAATATGCTAACAGAAAAAACTAAAAACAAACCAATTGGTTACATTAATAATTTATCATCAGCTCCCTCTACAAGTGACTTGGCTCAATTTATTGAAGATATCAAATCTGCTGACAATCCAATTCTTATTTTAGGAGGATCTGTTTGGTCAAGTAAGGCTGGTAAAGATTTAGAATCTATATCTGAAATGCTGGGATTAACAATTTTAACTTCTCACAGAAGACAAAGTTTTTATAATAATCTTCACTTTAATTATGGAGGGGATCTAGGACTTGGCGTAAACCCAAAGCTAATTGAGCGCATAAACAAATCTGATTATTTAGTTTTATTAGGTGGTAGATTAAGTGAAAATCCGTCACAAGGCTTTTCACTTTTAGGCATACCTGAACACGATAAAAAATTTGTTCATATTCATCCAGGTCCTGAAGAAATAGGGAGAATTTATAAACCACATCTGGGTATTGCGTGTAGCCCCATATCTTTTGTGAATGCACTTAATAATGCATTGAAGGGCTTGAATACAAAACCATCATCTCAAAATCAAGTTTTAGCAAATCAAGCCCACGAGGAATATTTAGAATGGGGAAACATGCCGCTTGAGGCACCAAATTCAGGAGTTGACCTTACTACCATATTCAGACATTTAAGAGAAAATTTAGATTCAAACACTATTATCACCAATGGCGCTGGTAATTATGCTGTGTGGGGTCATAGATTATTTAGATTTACAAATTTTGGAACCCAACTAGCACCAATTTCTGGATCAATGGGATATGGTTTACCGGCTGCAATAGCTGCAAAATTAAGAAACCCTAATAAAACTGTTATAGCACTTGCAGGCGATGGTTGTTTTCAAATGACAGAAAATGAATTTGCTACTGCAGTGCAATACAACGCTGGAGTAATTGTATTTGTAGTAGACAATGAAATGTATGGTACTATTAGGATGCATCAACACAAAAATTATAAAGGAAAATATAAACATACAGGATTAATAAATCCTGACTTTAATAAATTAGCAGTTGCTATGGGAGGAAAAGGATTTACTGTTGAAAAAACGGAAGACTTTATGAGTATTTATGATGAAGCTAGTGAATGGACAAATAAAAATAATTTACCATCGTTATTGCATATTAAAACTGGTTCTGAAATGGTTCTACCTGGAAAAAGATTTAGTTCATTATGATGATAATTTAAAATTATTTAAGGTAAAATCATCTTCCAAAACTACATCTTCAGATTTTAATTCTTCGATATTTTTAACGCAAACTTGTTCCATGACATTTGCGAGTTCATCTTTTAAAATATCATGAACATGATTTGCTCCTTTATCTCCTAAAGCAGCAAGTCCAATTATAAATGGTCTTCCTGTCATTACAAAATCTGCTCCAAGAATTAACCCCTTGCAAATATCTTGACCTGAGTAAAAACCTGAATCAATTATAATAGGAAATTTTGGTCCTAATTTTTTTCGAGTTTCCGGTAAAATTTGAAGAGGACTTGGAGCAATATCAATTTGACGACCACCATGATTAGATAAATAAATTGCATCTACAATCTTTGAAGCTTTGATTGCATCGTCTACATGCATTAAGCCTTTTAAAATTATTGGACCATTCCAGATATCACGAACTTCTTTAAGATAATCCCAGTCTAAATATCTTTGCATTTGACTACCAGCAAAACCAGCTTTAGATTTAGCATTACCATGCCAAGTACCGTCGCTATATTGATCCATTGTTCCAAATTTAGGTATTCCGTTTATAAGTGTATTGATAGACCATGAAGGACAAATTGCAGCTTGGAAAAATGTTCTTAGATTGGTTTTGGGAGGGACAGAAACACCTGCCATTCTAAGTCTTTCTCTTCTACTTGAAGCAGGAATATCTGCAGTGATAATTAGCGTATTAAATCCTGAATTTTTTGCTCTTTTTAATAAATCGTTTCTAATAGCTTTATCTGCTGGTGGATATAATTGAAACCAGCCTGTACCGTTTAAATATTTTCCAACCTTTTCTACAGATACACATGCAACAGTTGACAAAGAAAAGGGGATATTATTTTTAACAGACATTTTTGCTAATGATACTTCTGCACCAGGCCACATAAGGCTTGTCATTCCAACAGGGGCCATACCAAACGGTGCGTCATATTCATAATCAAATAATTTTGTTTTCAAATCAGGATCAACCGTTCCTTTTAAGTACTTAGGAACGAGAAAAATTTTATTTAATACTTTTCTATTATTCTCAAGAGCTTCATCATAACCTGTTCCTGCAAATAGGTATTCGGAAGCAAAATGAGGAATTCTTCTTTTTGCTAAATTTACCATGTCAGACACTCTTGGGAATTTATCAACCAAACTAGACAAAATGTACTCCATAAATTTATTAGAGTTTTTAATTTAACATGTTATGAATGAATAATTAATTAAATAAATAGATTATTGAGAAAAAATGATAGAAAACCCACCCCTAATACAAATAAAAAAATCATCTAGTAGAAATAGACCTTCAATAAAACAGCTTAAAAATTTTAAAGATATCCCAACGGGATTTATATGTGATGCTTTGAACGGTTATGCAGCTCTGGATACAAATATCAAACCTCTTCATTTTCCAGGTAAAAATGTTAAACATATTGTTGGACCTGCATTAACAGTTTTTTCTGGTGCAGCAGATGTACTTGGAATGTCAATTGCGCTAAGTGAAATACAAACAGGAGACATTATTGTAAATGGGGTTAGTGGTTTTCAAGGCTCTGCAGCAGTTGGTGATAGAATTGTAGGAATGATTAAAAATAATGGAGGAGTAGGTCTTGTAACCGATGGTCCTATGAGAGATTTAGAGGGTATTGTAAAAACTGGCCTTAGTTGCTTTTGTACAGGATTAAATCCAAATTCTCCATATAATAGTGGTCCAGCAAAAATTGGATATCCAACTGAAATCGGTGGTAAAACCATTCACTCAGGAGATATCATTGTGGCTGATGCTGACGGAGTTACTGTAGTTCCGTTTAACAAAATTGATGAAGTTATAGAAAAGTTACATAGAATTATTGAATTAGAAAATGCCATGGATGAAAAAGTAAGAAATGGGCTAAAAATTTCTCAAAAAGCTCTAAACTATATCAACACTGATCAGGTTATATATGAGGATTAAATTACTGATATATATTTCCGTCCGTTACACTTTGAAGATATTCAATTGTTATATCTTCATTTAACTGAATTACTTTAAAACCGTCATCTGTTATATCTAGCACTGCGTAATCTGAATAAATTCTAGAAACAACGCCTGCTCCTGTAAGTGGTAACGTACACTTTTGAACCAGTTTAGGCTTTCCTTCTCTGGTCAAATGCTGTGTCATTACAAACACGTTTTTAGCTCCTGCAACTAGATCCATAGCACCGCCTACTGCAGGTATGCCTTTACCAGTTGACCAATTTGCAAGATCTCCTGTAACTGAAATTTCCATTGCCCCAAGTATACAGTAATCAATATGCCCTCCTCTTATCATAGAAAAGCTGTCCGCATGATGACAAAAACTCCCTCCTGGAAGGATAGAAACTGGTTTTTTACCAGCATTTATGAGGTCTAAATCAATTTCGTTCTCATTTGGTGATGGTCCCATTCCTAATAAGCCATTTTCTGAATGATAAATTATTTCTCTATCTTCTTTAATGTATTGAGATACTAATTCTGGCATGCCAATACCAAGATTTACATATGAGGAATGAGGCAAATCATTTGCTATTTTCGATGCAATTGTATTTCTATCCCATCCCTTAATTAAATCCTTTGTATTTATATTTGTCATGGATATGTCATCCCTTCCTCGATAGCATTGGTCTCAATAATAGGATTTTCTATATTAATAAGACTTTGAACAAAAATACCTGGTGTAATAACATGTTCAGGGTTTATTTCGCTTGGTTCTAAAATATTTTTTACTTGAACTAATGATATGTCTGCTGCCATACACATTATTGGGTTAAAGTTCCTAGCAGTTTTATTGTATGTGAGGTTGCCATATCTATCAGCCGTTTCTGCTTTAACAAATGCAAAATCTGCTTTTAAAGCTTGTTCAAGTATATATTTTTTTCCATTAAAAATTTTTTCTTCTTTACCTTTGGCTAAAGGAGTACCAACCCCAGTTGCAGTATAGAATCCAGGTATACCTGACCCAGCTGCCCTAATTCTCTCCGCCAATGTCCCTTGTGGAACAACTTCTAATTCGATTTCACCTTTATTATACAATTCTGGGAAAGTAACTCCTTTAGCAGATCTTGCAAAAGAACAAATAACTTTTTTGACCTGTCTTTGACCAATTAACGCACCAAGACCCACTTTTCCATTTCCTGAGTTATTAGCAATAATTGTTAAATCCTTCGTACCTTTATCAATTAACCCGTGCAATAATTCAATTGGGCTTCCCGCTTCACCAAAACCGCCAACCATTATTGTTGCTCCATCAAATACATCTGATAAAATTTCGGTCATATCTTTCTTTATTTTGTTGATTTGCATTCTAACCTTTCATATTGTTGTATTTTTTTATTGAATGTTATAACAAACCTATACACTAAAATTGTATCAAACTGAATGGTAATTAAAAATGAATTTTGAATATTCTAAAAAAGAAGAAAAATTTCGAATAGAAGTAAGAAATTGGCTTAAAGAGACGCTTCCAAAGTACTTATCTGAAAAAGTAAGAAAATACCAGAGACTCACAAAAGAAGATTATGAATTATTTATGAATAATTTAAGTAAAAAGGGTTGGATTGCTTGGCATTGGCCCGAAGAATATGGTGGAACTGGGTGGAATGCAATTGAAAAGCACATATTTGAAGAAGAAATTGTAAAGGCATCAGCACCAAGAATTGTACCATTTGGTGTAAATATGTTAGGTCCAGTCTTGATTGAGTTTGGATCAGAAGAACAAAAAAATTATTATCTTCCAAGGATTTTAAATAACGAGGATTGGTGGGCTCAGGGATATTCTGAACCTGGAGCAGGCTCTGATCTTGCAAGTCTTAAAACAACAGCGATAAATAAAGGTGACCATTATTTAGTTAATGGACAGAAAACTTGGACAACTTTAGGTCATCATGCTGATAAGATTTTTTGTCTTGTTAAAACTGATCTTAATGTTAAACCCCAATTAGGAATTTCTTTTCTTCTTATAGATATGTACTCTCCAGGTGTTGAAGTTAAACCAATAATTACACTCGATGGTGAACATGAAGTTAATGAGGTTTGGTTCACTGATGTTAAAGTTCCTAAAAAAAATCTGGTTGGAAAAGAAAATGAAGGCTGGACATATGCAAAATATTTACTAACTTTTGAAAGAACCGGAATAGCTGGTGTTCCCAATTCAAAATCGGCTTTAAATCACTTAAAAATGGTTTCAAGAAAATCAATGAAAAATGGAAAACCATTAATTGAAGATCCTATGTTTTCTTCAGAAGTTGCTGAATTAGAAATAGATCTATTAGCCATGGAAATTTTTAACCTTAGAACGGTCAGCGCTGCAACGGAAGGCAAAGCACCGGGAATGGAAAGTTCTTTACTTAAAATTAAAGGAACACTTGTAAGACAGAAAACAACTGAATTACTTAGAAAGGCTCTTGGACCGCAAGCTTTACCATATTTACCCGAACAATTTGATGAAGGATGGAATGAAATGCCAATTGGACCAGAATATGCGGGCCCTATTGCAAAGCAGTATTTTAATATGCGAAAAATTTCTATTTATGGTGGATCTAATGAAATCCAAAAAAATATAGTCGCAAAAGCATCATTTGGTTTATAGGAAATAAGAATGGATTTTTCATTATCTGAAGAAAGAAAAATGCTTCAGGAAACCGTAGCTCGTTTTTTTGAAAATAGTTATAAAGATATCAAAAAAAGAAGTGAAAACCTTGACATGAATGACGGCTTTTCTAGGGAATTTTGGAAAGAAAGTTCAAATTTAGGTGTAATAAGCGGCTTGATTTCGCCAATCTTTGGAGGTCTAGGAGGCTCAGGTGAGGATATCAGCATAATATTTGAATTAATTGGAAAATCATTATGCATTGAACCATTTTTATCCTCTGGCTTGTTATCAAGTACAATTTTGTCTTCTATAAAAAATCCTAAAACTGAATTAATAAATCAAATTATTGACGGAGAATTATTAGTATCATTTGCTCATATGGAAATGAATAATAGATATGACGACCATTTCGTAGAAAGCAAAGCCTTTTTCGAAAATGAAAACTGGAAAATAAATGGGAGTAAATCTTTTGTAATTAATGGTGATTCTGCAGATAAAGTTATAATTTCTGCCAGAATAGAAGGAAAAATTAACGATAAAAATGGTATTGGTTTATTTTTAGTTGATAATAATCAAATTAATAATAGATCCTATAATACAATAGACGGTTATAGATCTGCTGAGTTAAACTTTGACAACATAAACGCTGAATTATTATGTAAAGATGATCTAGCTCTTGAGTGTATTATCAAAGCAAATTCTACAGGTGCACTTGCTCTTTCGGCAGAAGCTGTTGGTATAATGCAAGTATGTTTTGATTTAACACTCGAATATTTGAAAACTAGAAAACAATTTGGCAAGTCTATTGGGTCTTTCCAAAGTATACAACATAGAATGGTAGATATGATGCTTGAAATTGAACAAGTAAGGTCTGCAGTAATGTTAGCATCTTCAACATTTGAAACTAATTCATCTACACGAGATAAGAATATATCTGCTGCAAAAAATTTAGTAGGAAGAGTTGGTAAACTTATAGCTGAGGAGTCAATACAACTACATGGTGGAATAGCAATGACATGGGAGTATTCTGTTGCACATTACGCAAAGAGACTCATTATGATTGATCATTTAATGGGCGATGCAGATTATCATAGAGACAGATTTAAGTTATTAAGTTCGAATTAGTTATCTATTAACAATTTAGAAGCTTTATCTCTAAAATCGTCTGGGACAACGATTGATTTTCTTTTTTTTAAGTCAAATAAAACTGCAACAACCTCAATATCCATTATTACATCGCCAGTACTATCATCTACCATGTGATGAATAAATTTAAGTGATTTGTTTCCTATCTTTGTAAAGTTGGTATGCATTGTAACTGCCATTCCAAGTGAAGCATCTTTAAAATATCTTACAGAATAATCTAATGCAGCCGATCCAATATCATATTCATTTCTCCAATTAAAATCTGCTCCACAATATGTAAATAAGTGAGTTGCTGCATCAGAAATACAACCTATTTTAAATTGACTTGATCCCATTGCCTCATGGTCTAAGTCCCAAGTGTTAACTGCACTTTTACAGCTAATAAATGCATTTTTAGAATAATTTTGCGACGGTCTATTATCAGTTAGTGGCCTTAAATTTGAAAAATCTAATTCATTCAAAAATGTAGAATGACTTGAAGAAAATAAATGTGAAATTATTTCTTTAATTTGTTTATTTACAACCAACGAGATAGACGTCTCAAAGTAAGCTGATACGTTTTCATGATCTATGCTGTAAACTTTGCTTAATAATAAAAGTTCATTATCTTCAATAGATTTAACTTTGAAAACTATCTCTAGCACGGAATTTAAACGAACTTCACGACTAAAAATACATCTTTCATTTAAAATTTTATATTTAATCTTTTTTGTAGAGAAGCTATTAATTTTATTAAAAAGGCATTTAATTGCGTCTGCATGTTTTCCGAAATAATATTGGACATTCATGTGAGACATTTGATCACAATCTTCTTTTCTAACCAAATCCTTAAAAGCAGTGTAAATACCATTTGAATTTTTTAGATTAATCTTAAATGATTTATCAATATTTTTACTAATTAAGGCTAGAAATTGCTTCGATAATATTTGATCTTGACTATTATTATCTATATTTAATAAAAATAAACTGTGAGTTATTTTAATTTTATCTTGAGATTCTAATTTAAGATCTGAACTAACATATATTGTATTATGCTCAAATATTGATGTATCAAAATATTCAGTTTCTAAATGCTTTTCGCTATCTATTATTAAATCTTTCAAAACTGCTTTTGTAAAATGAGTTGCGTCTTCAAAAAATTTTGTAGAACTAGATCTTTTTAAAAACCCTAAATCACTGATATCATTAGATTTAACAAGACCTTTAAATGTTTCTATTTGTTGAGTATTCATAATATAATTATTAATAGGAAATTTCCTAATTTTTGTCTCTCATCTCTAATTTTGCAACGCTCATATTATGAACTTCATCTGGACCGTCAGCTAATCTTAATGCTCTTGCGTAACCATATGCATAAGATAAAGGAAAGTCAGAGGTCACTCCACCTCCACCATGAACTTGTATAGCTCTATCAATTACTCTAGTAGCCATATTAGGTGCTATAACTTTGATCATAGAAATTTCTTTTCTTGCAATTTTATTTCCAACTGTATCCATCATGTGAGCAGTTTTAAGAACTAACAATCTAGCCTGCTCGATTTCAGCTCTACTGTCAGCTATAGCATTCATAACAACACCTTGTTGAGCAATTGGCTTTCCAAAAGCAACTCTAGATTTTGCACGTGAAATCATTAACTCTAAGGCTCTTTCAGCTTGACCAATCAATCGCATGCAATGATGAATCCTTCCGGGACCTAATCGTCCTTGAGCAATCTCAAACCCCCTACCCTCACCCAATAGAATATTAGAAACAGGAACTGATACATCTTTGAATTCAACCTCTGCGTGACCATGCGGCGCATGATCATAACCAAAAACCGGTAAATGCCTAAGCACCTTTACACCAGGAGTATCAAAAGGAACTAAAATCATTGATTGTTGCTTATATTTATCAGCATTGGGGTCTGTTTTACCCATAAAAATCATTATTTTGCACCTAGGATCCATTGCTCCTGAAGTCCACCATTTTTTTGCATTTATGATGTAATGATCACTCTCTCTTACAATGCTTCCTTGGATGTTAGATGCATCCGATGATGCGACTTCAGGTTCAGTCATGGCAAAAGAAGAACGAATTTCACCATTAAGCAAAGGTGTTAACCATTCTTCTTTTTGTGCCTCAGTTCCGTATCTAACTAAAACCTCCATATTACCGGTATCTGGAGCAGAGCAATTAAAAACTTCAGCTCCAATTGGAGAGCGTCCCATAATTTCACATAAAGGGGCATATTCTGTATTTGTTAAACCAGCACCTAAGTCACTTTCTGGCAAAAATAAATTCCACAATCCTTGTGATTTAGCTTTAGACTTTAGATCTTCCATTATCTGAGGAATACACCATCTACCTCCTTCTTCAACTTGACTTTTATAAATTTCTTCGCTTTCGTAGACGTTTTCATTCATAAAATTTGTAATTTTTTCTTGTAAATCTTTTACTTTTTCTGAATTTTCAAAGTTCATTTCATCCTCTAGGCTTATTAAAATACATTATTTGCTCTTTTTATAAGAGCATCAATTCTTTTTCCAAAATTGGAAAATCTCTCATCATGCGTCTGTCCCTTTTGATACCTATAAAAAATTTGTTGTAATATCACAGCAAGTTTAAATGCTCCAAAAGCATAATACCAGTTAATATTTTCAACATTAAAGCCAGTTTTATTAGAATAATAATCTATAATCTCTTTTCTTGTGGGATATGAGATTTTATCTACAGGCATTGAAGTTATTAATTTACAGTCTTCATTATCTGTTTCATCTATCCAATAATTTAACATATGACCTAAATCCATTAATGGATCACCCCTAGTGCACATATCCCAGTCAAATACTGCAATTGGATCAAATGGGTCTGAATTACTCCACATAATATTATCTAACTTGAAATCGTTATGTAAAATAGTCGTTGCTTGTGGTTCAGGTAAGTTTGATCTTAAAAAGTCTATTAATTTATCAAACCTAGATTTAACAATTTCGTTGTCAGTAGATTTTTTCCATCTTTCTTCCCAACCATTTAATTGCCTTAAAACAAAACCATTAGGTTTTCCTAAATCACCTAAACCAACTTCATCTGGGTTAATTTTATGTAAATCTGAGAGAATATCGATGATTTTAAAACTAATTTTTCTCAAATTCTCTTCTAATGGAGAAATATAAGGCTCAAATTGTTTTCTTATGACAAATCCATTTCTTCTTTCAATAATATGAAATTTTGACCCAATAATTGTTTCGTCATCACAAAAGTATAAACTTTTTGGAGCTAGAGGAAATAAGGTATTCAAACTTGATTGAACCTTATGCTCTCTATACATATCATGTGAAGATGGAGCAATAGGCCCTAGCGGAGGTCTTCTTAAAACATATTCTTTTTCGTCTAATTTTAATAAATAAGTTAAGTTAGCATGCCCTCCAGAAAACTGAAGAGACGTTAAATTATTAAATGCTAATTTTAAATTATTTTCTAGATATGAACGAACATTTCCTAAGTCTAATTGTTCATCTTTTCTAACATCTATAAGCTCTTGTTCTTTATAAGCCATAATAATTTACGATATATTTCTAAATAATTTTAAATATAAAAATGCTATGATAATTTTATAACTTTTTATAGAGTTAAATAAAAGGATAACTAGTAAATATTATAACAAATCTTAATACTTTTAAGGGATAACATGAAAGACTTATTTAATGTTAAGGGTAAAGTAGCTCTTGTAACAGGAGGATCAAGGGGTATTGGCGCCATGATAGCTGAAGGGTTTGTAAAAAATGGTGTAAAAACTTACATTACCTCAAGAAAATCAGAACAATGTAATCTTAAAGCTGATGAATTATCTAAATTTGGGGAGTGTATTTCTATACCTGCTGATCTAACTGACATGAATGAAATGGACGAGTTAGTTAAACATATTAAAAAGAATGAAAAACAATTTAATTTCTTAGTAAATAATGCTGGAGCAGCATGGGGTGCATCCCTTGACGAATTTCCTGAAAATGGTTGGGATAAAGTAATGGATACTAATGTAAAATCAGTGTTTTTTTTAATTCAAAAGTTAGCAAAAATATTAGAGCAATCTGGAAATAATTCTGATCCATCAAGGGTAATAAATGTAGGTTCCATTGATGGAATAGGTATACCAAGAGCAGAGACGTATTCCTACCCAGCTTCAAAAGCTGCAGTACATCAACTTACTCGAGTTCTGGCTAATAGATTAGCTCACAGAAACATAAATATTAATGCTATCGCTCCAGGACCTTTTCAAAGTAATATGATGGCACATATTCTTGAAGAATATGGCGAACAAATTAAATCATCTGTTCCAAGAGGCCGCATTGGTGTTCCTGAAGACATGGCCGGAACTGCTATATTTCTCTGTTCAAAAGCAAGTTCTTACATTACAGGTTCAATTATCCCTGTAGATGGTGGTTCTTTAATTGCAAGAAGACATATGGAATAAATTAAATATTTTAACTTATATTATGACCACCAAATTGTTCTCTGAGTTTGTTTTTTAATATTTTGCCAGTGGCTCCTAAAGGAATATTATCTGTAAAAATTACATCATCTGGTATCATCCATTTTGCTATCTTACCTTCATACATATTTAGAATCTCATCCTTTGAAGGTGATTTGTCCGGCATAGGTTGAACAATAACTATTGGTCTTTCCTCCCATTTTTCGTGAGGAACAGAAATAACTGCAGCATTTGCTACTTCAGGATGACCAACACAAATATTTTCTAAATCTATAGAACTTATCCATTCCCCACCAGATTTGATTATGTCCTTCGTTCTATCTGTTATTGTCATAAAACCATCTGCATCTATCTTAGCAACATCCCCAGTATCAAACCATCCTCCCTCAAGAAACCTATCCTTTTCCGAAGTATCTTTATAATATTCTTTAAGAACCCAAAAACCTTTTGAAAGTAATCTGCCCTGAGTTTCTCCGTCTTCAGGTAAATCATTACCTTCATCATCAACTAATTTCATTTGATGACCAAAAATTGTCCTACCTTGTGCAATTTTTTGATCATAATATTCAGTTCTATTTTTTGGTTCCTCAGCTAATGCAGGCATATTAACAGTTCCTAACGGGCTCATTTCGGTCATACCCCATGCATGTATTACTTCTGCCCCAAATTCATCTTCGAAACCCTCAAATAAAGTTCTAGGACATGAAGATCCGCCAATAACAAGTCTTTTTACCGTATCTATTTTTTTCCCAGATTCCCTTAAATAATTTAATAATAAAAGCCAAATTGTAGGAACTCCTAAAGAAATAGTTACATTTTCAGCATTCATAAGATCTGTTAAGCTTTTGCCATCTAATTTAGCACCAGGAAAAACTATCTTGGTTCCACACATTGGAGCGGCGTAAGGTGTTCCCCAAGCATTAACATGAAACATTGGAACTACAGGAAGTACTACGTCTTTCGCTCCATAAGGAACCACATCTTTTAAGTTCATTCCATATGCATGCAACACTGTTGATCTATGTGAATAAAGCACTCCTTTTGGATTGCCGGTTGTTCCAGAGGTGTAACATAAGGATGAAGCTGTTTTCTCATCTAATTGTGGCCAAATAAATTCATCAGACTGATCTTTTATAAAATCCTCATAACATATGACCTTAATCCCATCTTTGATATCAGGTTTAACCATATTCTTTTCATCAGTCAAAATTATCAAAGCTTCAACTGATTTAAAATTTTCTGATGCCTTTTCTATTAATGGTAAAATATTCAAATCAACACATAAGACTTTGTCTTCTGCGTGATTAACAATATAAGATATCTGGTCAGGGTGCAGCCTAGGGTTGAGGGTATGACAGATTAGGCCGCTAGACGATGTCGCATAGTATATTTCTAAGTGTCTATAACCATTCCAAGCTAAAGTTCCAACTTTATCACCTTGCTCTAAATTCAGTGATTTAAGAGCATTAGCTAATTTCTTTGTTCTCCTACCCCAGCTTGAATAATCGTATCTATGGATGCCACCTTCAACTGTATTTGATACAATTTCTTGTTTTCCATAATTACTTACAGCATGTTCAAAAATACTTGAAATTAATAATGGATGGTCTTGCATTAAACCTAACATATCATTCTCTCCAAAGTTTAATTCTAATATATGCTATATACAGATTCATTTTTTTTGACGCAAAAGTTTTGTTTCTTTTTGATTAATTTTCAAATCATTTTCTTTAATACTTACACCAAAAAGTTCAATTGCTTCTTTTATAGAGTATTTTTTTTCCTTTACATCTTGCAGTACCAATAATTCGTCTCTGTCATATGGAGAACCATAACCTCCACCTCCTGGTGTCTTTACGTGAACTGTATCACCTTTGGTAAGTTGAATATCTTGCTCTTTGGATAAATGGATAGGTGTATAAACTTTGTTAGACTGATCAACATTTACAACATTGACTTGACCATCCATCCCACCCATAACTCCTTGTGGACCGTATCTGCCGTGATCCATGACAAAACTTGCTTGAGCATTTTTACATAAAATCTCTAACTTGTAATCTAAACCAAAGCCACCTCTTTGCTTCCCTGCTCCTCCTGAACCCTCATGAAGTGCATAATGGTGATATAATACTGGAAACTTCTGTTCCATTATCTCTACAGGAGGTGCTTTAGATATGCCTATTGTTGAGCATCCATTGGCTAAGCCATCATGATCTGCATTACCACCATAACCTCCACCCGACAATTGATACATTACAAAATCACTATTCGATTCCTCATTAAAACCACCCAAAGCAAAATTCCCACTAGTGCCCGCTGGTGCAGCGGTAACTCTTGAAGGAAGAACCTCAACTAATGCAATAAAAATTGCTTCAGCAATCCTTTGTGACACCTCAGCCGCGCAACCTGAAACAGGTCTTGGATAATGAGCATCTAAAAATGTATTTAATGGCCTTTTAACTTTGAGAGGAATAAAAGCACCACCGTTTATGGGTACTTCAGGAAAAATATGTCTAATAGCTAAATAGACAGAACTCAAAGTAGTGGCTAAAACTGAGTTCATTGGCCCCTTACAAGGTTTAGATGAACCAGAAAAATCAAACTCTAACTCTTCATCTTTTTTGGTGATTACTAATTTAATTTCTAGAGGCTCGTTTATCACTCCATCAGAATCAACCCAAGCAGAGGATTTGTAAACACCATTTGGAATTTCTTGTATAAAGGATTTCATTTGATTACAAGCTGTTTGTCTTAAAAATGATATGCTATTTTGAACAACCTCATCACCATACTTATCTAACAAAAAATTTAACCGTTCTTCTCCAACTAAAAGAGCCGCTTCTTGGGCCTTTACATCCCCAATTCTTTGATCAGCAACTCTTATGTTAGAACAAATTATTGAGTAAATCTCATTATCTAATCTACCTTTTTTAAAAAGTTTTACTGGCGGCAATCTTAAGCCTTCTTGTTCAACTGCTGTAGCAGAGGCTGAAAAACCTCCTGGAACACTCCCACCAATATCAGGCCAATGACCAGTATTAGATAGCCAACAAAAAATTTTACCTTTTCTAAAATAAGGTTTGACAAACCTAACATCCATTAAGTGAGTGCCACCAATATATGGATCGTTGACTATGTAAATATCTTTTTCATTAGGTCGATCAACTTTTCCTTCATTAATTAATCTTATTAATTCTCTAGTAGAGTACTCCATTGTACCAACAAAGACAGGTAATCCACCTATACCCTGAGCAATTAAATCACCGTTATCAGCTGCATAGATACCATCCGATCTGTCATTTGCCTCTGAAATAACTGGAGAAAAAGCAGCACGAGAAAAACTTAAATCCATTTCATCACATACTTGCTGTAAACCAGCTTGAATTACTGACAATGTTATTTTATCGATAGTCATGAAAAATCTCCAACTTCAATAAACATATTCCCTAAATAATCTCCATATAATTTATCGTCGGGTTCTATGAGTGTGGTTGTATCCATTTGTTCAATTATAGCAGGTCCTTTCATTTGAAATTCAAATGGCATTCTATCGCGAGAATAGATTGGAGTATTCAAAAATTTATCTTTAAAATAGACATTTCTATATTCTAATAATGCATCATCTAAATCCAAACGTTTATCTAACTTATTGTTTAACAAAGAAATATCAAAAGGGGCTTTATGTCCTTGAATTGTAGTGTTTACGTTTACTATATTGGCCTTAATTTCTGATAATTTTACTTTGAACCTATTTAGATACGATTTTTCGAAACTTTTTTGTAAATAATCTAAGTCTGGGTAAGAATTAGGTAAATAAATTCTTAAAATATGAGTTTGACCAATAAATTGCATATCTAAGCTAAAATTTGAGCTAATCCTAGTGAGCTTAAGTCCTTGTTTTTTTATTAATTCAACTCCTTTTTTCTCTTGTTCCTCAAAAAGGGAATGTAAATCAAGAATGTTCACTTTATCTATGGGCGTATTTAAAGTGTTTGTAAAATCTTGTCTTAAGTCTGCAACAACACAACCTAATGCATTGGTTATTCCTGGACGTGCTGGAACCAATACCTTTGGAATTCCTAATTCTTTTGCTAGAGCACTAGCATGAAGCGGCCCTGCTCCTCCAAATGCAAATAAAGTAAAATCTCGAGGATCAACACCTAGTGATATTGAAACCATGCGAATGGCCCCTGCCATTTTTGTATTTGCAATTTTAATTACAGCTTCAGCAGTTTTAATTTCATCCAAATGCAAACTCTTACTTAGTTTTTTAAGAAATATCTTTTTAATATCAACTATAGAAACTTTATTTTTATCAGAAATAATTTTTGATATATTTAATCTACCTAAAAGGAGATTAGCATCTGAAATAGTAGGGATAGTTCCTCCATTTCCATAACAAATTGGACCTGGGAAAGAACCTGCACTTTCAGGCCCAACTTCTAACAAGCCTGCTAAATTCAATTTAGCTATAGAACCACCTCCAGCACCAACGGTTCTAACATCTACCATAGGCACATGGACAGGCATACCGTATTCCACTTCAAGATCACTTGAAACAGATGGTTGGTTACCAATAATCAATGCAACATCTGTGGAAGTCCCTCCCATGTCATAGGTTATAATATTATTAATTCCTGTTGACTGCCCAGTATGAGCTGCAGCAATTACACCAGAAGCAGGTCCAGACATAACAGTTTTAGCTGCTTCATTGACAACCATTTTTGAGGAAATAGTTCCTCCATTCCCATTCATTACGAGCAATTCATTTTTATAATTAGATATCGAAAGTTCATTTTCTAACTTTCTAAGATATTTTTCAAGAATTGGCTGTACACTTGCGTTAATAGCAGCAGTGACCCCTCGCTCGTACTCTCTATTTTCGGATAATAATGAGTGGCCCATTGTGATATAATTATTTGGCCAAGATTCTGATATTATTTCAAAAGCTCTCAATTCGTGATTATTGTTTGCGTAAGAATGTAGAAAATGTATGACAATTGACTCACATCCTAATTCAAGAAGTTTTTCAGCATTTTTTTTAACTTCTATTTCATTAAGAGGCGTAATTACATTACCTTTTGCATCAACTCTTTCACTTACTTCAAAACGTAAATCTCTAGATATAATTGGGACAAACTTTCCATGCATTCCATAGGAATTTGGCCTAGTTCTTCTGCCTAGTTCAATGACATCTTTGAAACCTTTTGTAGTTATAAGGCCAGTTTTTGATAACTTTCTCTCTAATAATGCATTTGTTGTAGTGGTTGTTCCATGGACAATTAATTTTACTTGATCTAATTTTAAATCTGCTTTTCTAATAGCATCCATGACACCAAACGCTTGATTTTTTGGGGAAGTTGGAACTTTAGTAAACTCTATAATATTATTTTCCTTATCAACATAAATGAGGTCTGTGAATGTTCCTCCTACATCTATACCTAAAACATTAAAATTTGTTGAAATTTGATTGTCTTGTTTCATATGTCATTGCCAATGCATAATAGATAAGATTAATTTTTACTTTAAATTTTTTCCAAAAAAATGTTAGATCATATATTATGTTTTTCATCAACGTTTGTAGAAAATTTAATTAAGTTTAAAATTTATTTAGTAGCTGACAATTGTATTATAGACCAGATAAAATAAATGAGGCCCTCGATAGTTTGTCAAGAGAGAAACTAACCATAGCTGCTGGATGTACTGACCTACTTCCTTCAACCCAACAAGATAATCTTGGTGATAATATTTTAGATATTTCAGGTATAAAATCCCTTAAAAATGTAGATTTTGAAAATGGGTTCAGAAGAATAGGATCTGGAGTTACCTGGACAGACATTGTAGAAAACAATAATTTGCCCAAATGCTATGATATGCTTAAAGAATGCAGTCTTGAAATAGGTTCACGACAAATTCAAAACTTAGGAACTATTGGAGGAAATTTATGCAATGCTTCTCCCGCAGCTGACGGTGTTCCTTGCCTTTTATCTCTGGATGCATCAATTGAATTATTATCTGTCAATGGCAAACGAGTGTTAAAGTTAGAAGATTTTATAAAAGGATCTAGAAAGACAGAATTAAAGAATAATGAAATATTATCAGCTATACTAATACCTAAAGAAGCTGAAATAGGATACTCCTCTTTTTTGAAGTTAGGTGCACGTAAATATTTAGTAATTTCAATTGCTATGATTGCTTGCAAATTAAATCTAGAGAAAGATATCATATCTGATATTGCCATTTCTGTTGGTTCTTGTAGCGCTGTTGCAAAAAGAATAAAGTCATTAGAAAATATGTTGATAGGTAAAAGCATAAAAGATGAATTATCTACACTTATTTTAAATTTTAATTATGAAGAATACCTATCCCCTATTAATGATATTAGAGGAACTAATTCTTACAGGCTAAAAGTATCAAAAGTGCTTGTAAAAAATGCAATAATTAAAACTCTTAGTAAATTTAACCTCGAAGATTAGTATGAGTGCGATAAAAGTCAAATTAGATTTTATTCTAAACGGTAAAAAACAAGTTTTGAATGTAAACCCTTCAGATAGAATAAGTAAGGTTTTAAGAGAAGATTTAGGCTTGATAGGGACAAAAGTTGGCTGTAATGCTGGTGATTGTGGCTCTTGTACAATTCTTGTAAATAAAGAACCTATTTGTTCCTGCCTTATGACAGCTGCAAAAGCACAAAATACAGATATACAAACAATAGAGGGATTAAGTAATTGTGGTGTAAGTAATTTACAAAAATCTTTTTTAAAACACGGAGCTGCTCAATGTGGAATTTGTACCCCCGGTCTACTAATTTCTGCAACCGCCCTTCTTCAAAAAAACTCTAAGCCAAGTAAAACTGAAGTAGAAGAAGCATTATCAGGAGTTTTATGCAGATGTACTGGTTATCAAAAAATTATTAATGCCGTTATGGACGTTAATCCCAATGAAGATAAAAAAGATTTTTATGAAAAAGCTGTCGGTAAGAGAATTCCTAGAATAGATGGTCTTAAAAAAGTGTTAGGCACAGAAATTTTTGGAGCTGATTATTGGCCAAAAGACTCGCTGTTAATTAAGATTATTAGATCACCTTACCATAGAGCAAAATTTAAGTTTGGTGATTTAAATAAATGGAAAAAACAAATTCATGGCCTGGAAATTATACTTACATCAAAAGATATTCCTGGAGAAAACAAATTTGGAGTAATCCCAAACTTTGCTGATCAACCGGCTTTGGCAATTTCAGAGGCAAAATTTAAAGGAGAAGCAATAGCTATAGTTGCGGGGGATTATAACTCTATCAGTCAATTAGATATAAGTTCTTTTCCTGTTTACTGGAAACCTGTACAGGAGAGTCTTACAATTTCTTCTGCGAAAGAAAAAAATATAGCAAACATTCATTCTGAAAGAGATGACAATGTACTAACTGTTGGCAAAGTTATCTCAGGAGAACCAAATCTTGTATTAGAAAATTCTGGTTTTCAAGTTTCAGGCTCTTTACAAACTTCTTATGTTGAACACGCATACATTGAACCTGAAGCTGGAGCTAGCTGGATGGATGGGAGTATACTAGTAATTCAAGCTTGTACTCAAGCTCCAATTATGGACAGAGACGATACCGCTAATATTCTTGGTTTAGAAAAAGAAAAAGTAAGAATAATACCTGCAACAGCTGGTGGTGGTTTTGGTTCAAAATTAGATGTTTCAATTCAACCATTATTAGGATTGGTAACTTTAAAAACTAATAAGCCATGTAGAATTGCTTACACCAGGAATGAATCCATGATGTCAACGACTAAAAGACATCCAGCTGACATGAATGCACTAATTTCAGCAAATAAAAATGGTAAAATTGTAGGAATGATTTTTGATGGAAATTTCAATACGGGGGCTTATGCAAGTTGGGGTCCTACAGTTGCCACAAGAGTTCCTATACATGCAAGTGGACCGTATTATACACCAAATTATAAAGCTTTAGGTAACGCATTATACAGTAATGGCCCAATATCAGGAGCATTCAGAGGTTTTGGTGTTCCTCAAGCAGCAGCTCTTCAAGAAACTCTTTACGACCAATTAGCTGACATTTGTAATATTGATCAGTTAGAATTTAGAAAAATTAATGCCCTTCAAGATGGTCAAAAAACTGTGTGCGGTCAACAACTTCATGGAGTTGGTATATTAGAATGCTTAGACGCTCTTTCAGATAAGTGGAAAGTGGGTCTCAATAAAACTAAAAATTTTAATAAATCTTCTGATGTTATAAAAAAAGGTATTGGATTAGGATCTTGTTGGTATGGTTGCGGCAATACAGCCTTACCAAATCCTTCAACTATTAAGATTGGGATAGATAATATTGGTCGGCTTTTTCTGCACCAAGGTGCTACTGATATTGGTCAAGGTTCAAATACTGTAATAACTCAAATTTGCGCAGATGCATTAGGTGTTCCAATTAACGTATTTAACTTAATAGGACCTGACACACATTTAACTCCAGATTGTGGAAAAACATCTGCTTCTAGACAAACATATATTTCAGGAAAAGCAGCTGAATTAGCAGGAATAAGCTTAAGAAAACAAATTTTAAGATTAAGTAATATGGGTTTGGATGCTGTAATTGAATTTAAAGATAAATCTGTTGTCGTTAAACATAAAGATAAAAAACAAGTTATCAATCTTAATGAAATGGATAAAAACAAAGACGGTTATGTTTTGTCTGCAATTGAAACATATAACCCTCCCACTATCCCATTAGACGATAACGGACAAGGTAAACCTTATGCTGTATATGGATATGGCGTCCAAATGGCCGAGATTGAGGTTAATAAGGAGCTTGGAACTATAAAGATAGAAAAAATTACAGCTGTTCACGATTTAGGTAAAGTAGTTAATCCACTCTTAGCAGAAGGACAAATCGAAGGAGGCGTTGCCCAAGGTTTAGGTTTAGCTCTAATGGAAGAATATATTCCAGATAGAACAGAAAATCTACACGATTATCTAATACCTACTATTGGTGACATGCCTGAAATTGAAAGTATTTTTATAGAAAAAACTGATCCCGAGGGTCCTATGGGCGCTAAAGGATTGGGGGAGCATGTTTTAATACCTACTACTCCAGCAATTCTAAATGCCCTTAGAAATTGCACTGGTGCAATAATAAAAAAACTCCCAGCACTTCCACATAGAGTACTAGAGGCTATTTCGGAGGCTGAAATTGAAACCTGAAAAAATTAGGTGTGATGCATGTCCAATATTATGCTTTATTGCAGATGGCAAGTCAGGTGCCTGCGATAGATATGCAAACCAAGACGGTAAAATTATAAGGCTGGATCCCCTAATAATTTTAAATAATAAAATCGAAAAAGGAGAAAAAGTTAAACCTTTTTTGAGAGCAGATTGGAATGGAGAAACAACCCATGAAGATGATACTTTCATTACAGCAATAGGATCAGGTACCACCTATCCTGATTATAAACCTGCCCCCTTTATTTTTAGTAGCAAAGTAGAAGGTACTGATTTTGTAACTGTCGTTACTGAGGCTATTTTTTCATATTGTGGAGTAAAGGTTAAAATTGACACTGATAGACATCTGGGGTCTGAAAGGTCAATAGTTAGGTATAAAGGTGAAGCAATAGGTCACGTTATGACAAGTGAATATGGATCACAAATGTTATCTCTGGGTGGAGTTGACCATTTAACTGGTGGATCAAAATTAGAAGGCCGTCTTACTTGCAATGCTCTAATGCAACTGTGTAACAAAGAGGCTGTCGAATTGTCTATTGATGAAGGTCTTAGTATAATTGTTCAAGCAGGAAAATCGCCAATAATTGAAGGTGTGAAAGAAGATAAAATGAGAGTTGGATGCGGATCAGCTACTATTGGAATGTTTGCTTCACAATGGCAAGACCTTGTGGACGAAGTTGTTGTTGTAGATGACCATATTACTGGTGTTGTATCTGAGCATCAAGCTGGCAAAGTTTTAAACTGGAAAAGTACTGGAATTTCAATTAAAGGAAGACGATCCACACCCGGAAGATATTTTCAAGTTGCAAATCCAGGGACTGGTTGGGGTGGAACCGACATAGATGATCCATTAACAATATTAGGAGACTGGAATGAAAAAAAAGGTGCTTTTCCTGGTCTTACAATTTTAATGGTTTCAACAACTGGTGAACATTTTGCTTACTATCAGTTAGATAAAAATTTAAAGCCACAGAAAAAAATAATTCCTAAAAATCTAAAACCTAGTGTTAAGTTGATTGAAGAAAATTGTGAGCCTGCTCTCTGTACTGTGATGTTTGTTGGTGGAGCTGGTGGTTCATTGCGATCAGGAGTAACAAAAAACCCCATTAAACTTACAAAATCAGTCAAAAATAAAAAAACGAATATAACTTGTGGGGGAGCAAAACCATATATTTGGCCTGGTGGAGGAATTACTTTTATGGTTGATGTTTTTGATATGCCCGACAATTCATTTGGATATGTACCTACCCCCGCCATTGTTGCTCCGTTGGAATTTACAATTGATAAAGATCAATATAAATCAATTGGAGGACATTCAGATAATATTAGATCAAAAAAAGATGTAATAGAACAAGGTGGTGAATATGGCTCAAAAAAATCATTTCTGTAATAAAGTTAATTAATGTTAATTAAAGAAGAAGATAATAGGTTATTTCTTCAACACGGTCCTACAAATATAGTTATTGAAGCTTTAGGAATTGACAAAAATTTAGCTTATCTGAATGCTAGGAATTATTTTGAAACACTTTTAGAAGAACTTGTATTAGACCTGACTTTATTGAAAAAAGAAGTAGTTCTTAACAGAAAGTTTAATAATAGGATTTCTCAAAGCATGCAAGATGCTGCAGAACGATTCATACCCTCTTATATAACACCTATGGCCGCTGTCGCTGGTTCAATTGCAGATAATATTCTAAAAGTTCTAATTGACGACACACATCTAGAAAAAGCATATGTTAACAATGGAGGAGATATATCATTTTATTTAAATGAAAACCAAACAATGAAAGGTAGTCTAGCGGCTATTCCAAATATGATTACAGAAATAAAATATAAAAATTCTTCAAGAGGTATCGCCACATCTGGATGGAGAGGGAAAAGTTTTTCTAGAGGCATCGCTGATTCTGTAACTGTATTAGCCAAAAATGCTGCTATAGCAGACGCAGCCGCAACAATGATAGGTAACGCGGTTGACATATATGATCATCCAAATATAAAAAAAAAACCTGCTAATTTTATATATGAAGACAGTGATTTAAACAATTTGCCGGTTACAGTCGAAGTCGGAAAATTAACAAAAATTGAAATAAAAGAGGCTCTTAAAAATGGCTACCAAACAGCAATAGATTATGTTCAAAAAGATTTAATTAATACAGCATTAATACAATTGTCAGATTGTTTTTGTATTGTACAAAAAAACTCAACTGATTTAAATATTATGAATGAATCAAGTTTAAAACAAATTAGTTTTAACTAAAAATTGAGTAAATTAACTATGAATTTAGTCAAAAATTTTTATAAAGACATTACTAAAGAAAATATTACTAATGGCTTCGTAGCATTTCTTTTTGCAGTTACTGGTCCAGTAGCAATAATGCTTCTTGTAGGCACTAAGACCGATCTAACAAATCAAGAACTTTCAAGTTGGTTGTTTGGAGCATTTGCAATTAATAGCGTAATAAGTATTTTTTTTTCTTTTTGGTATAAACAACCATTGGTATTTATGTGGAGTATACCAGGAATAATATTAATTGGTTCATCAATAGAAAATTATTCGTTTAATGAAATTGTTGGCACTTATATCGTTACCGGTATTTTTTTAACATTTCTTGGATTAACTAACATTTTAACTTGGATAAATAAGAAAATACCAATTGAAATAGTTATGGGAATGGTCGCTGCTATTTTTCTTCAATTTAGTTTAAACTGGTTATATTCTCTAAAAGAAACGCCCATATTATCAGGCTCAATGACAATCACTTATTTTATTATTTATGCAATACCCTCATTACAAAGGATAATCCCTCCTCTACTTGGCTCTCTAATTGTAGGGATTATTATAATTTTTAGTTCTAACCAACCAGAAGTTTTTAATAACCTGAACTTCAGCCCTATAATCCCGACAATTTTTGTTCCTGAATTTAATTTAAAAGCAAACATTGAACTAGTTATCCCATTAGCAATAACAGTATTATTTATTCAAAATGGTCAAGGATTAGCAATTCTTAGATCTGCTGGGCATAAAACTTATATCAAGCCATATACAGTTGCATGTGGTATTGGCTCAATAATAAATTCTTTTTTTGGTACAGTCTCATCTTGCTTAACTGGTCCTGTGACAGGTATTATAGTTTCTGACGATGATAGTAAAAATAATGTTAAGGTTGCTGATGCAAATAAGTTAATTGGGAAAGAGAGAGTTCAGCTTTTAATTGAAAAACACGGTAAAGAAAACTTTATAGAAGGTATTAAAGAATTTAAAAAAAAATCAGCAATTAATGGACACTATACTAGTGGAATTATATTTGCTTTTCTTTGTATTGCTTTTGGAACATTTTCTCCTTTCTTTACAGGCTTTATTTCATCTTGTCCTCCAGGTTTTATAGCTTCTCTAGGAGGAATTGCCTTATTAATAGTGTTAAAAAACACTTTTATTTCTGCTTTTTCAGGAAGCTTTTCATTTGGAGCATTAGTGTCTTTTCTAATCACAATGTCAGACTTAACTTTTCTAAATGTTGGATCTTCTTTTTGGGGGCTAGTGGGTGGTTTTTTGATCTGTAAAATCTATGAAAAAAAAGAACAGAAATTATGATTGCTTTATGAATAAACAATACTTAATGTGTTAATAGAAATTAGAAAATTTAACTTGATTTAACAATATCGCTGTGTTCAATTTTATCTAATCACTGTGGGGAAATATTAAATTGGTATTAATTTATCTATTTTTTTGGAATGACCCATTGATAAATCTTAGTTTAAATTAAACTGTTATATTTTTTTTGATGGGAGGTATTTATGGAAATCAAAATATTTAACAAAACCACTAAGATAGCATCAGCTTCAATGCTTGTTGCTTCTTGCTTGTTTGCAGGAGCAGCTATGGCTAAAGATTCTGTTAAAGTTGGTGTTGTCTCTTTTTTAACTGGACCCGCAGCAGGTGTTTTTGGTGTTCCTGCAAAACAAGGTGCACAAATTGTTATTGATGCAATTAACAATGGAACAATGCCAGCACCTTATAATACTCAAGGATTCGCAGGGGCTAAAATGAACCCTGTTTTCAGCGATGAATCTGGAGGTGGTACTAAACAAGTTGGCCTATTTAGAGATTTTGTAGAAAAGCAAAAAGTAGATGCAATGATTGGCTATATTTCTTCTGGAAACTGTATGGCAATTGGTCCTATTGCAGATGAATTGAAAATGTTAACAGTGTTCTCAACATGTGGAACTCCAAGACTATATGAAGAAAAATTAAGAAGTCATGTTTTTAGAACTCAAGCAAATGCCGTTGGTGACAGTTTAGCGGCAGCTAGATACATAGTTGACATGTACCCAAATGAAAAAAATTATACTGGTATTAATCAGAACTATGCTTGGGGACAAGATTCATACAAGTTTTTTGAATTAGGTATGAAACAAATGTCGCCAGATAGCAAAGGATCTGACAAGCCGCAATTTCCAAAACTTTTTGTTGGTCAATATGGTACTGAAATATCTGCATTATCACTTGATAAAGCAAAAGTTGTTCACTCAAGTTTCTGGAATGGAGATATAGAAGCATTTACATTGCAAGCTATGGTTAGAGGTTTTTTCCAAAAGAAAATCTTTGTGTCGTCAGTTGGTGGTTCAGCTGTTGACGCCCTAGGTAAAAAATTTCCTGATGGTATTGTAATGGGAACACGAGGTAATGTTGGACTTTTAGCTAGAGATAATAAAGACCCTCTTAACTTGTGGTTCATTGGTGAATACAAAAAAAGATTTAACGCACTTCCTTTAGGTCCATCATACCAATATGCTAGATCAATATTAGCTTATAAATTTGCTATGGACAAAGCTATGAAAAAAGCAGGCAAGTTTCCTACACAAGATCAAGTGATTGCTGCTATGAAAAATATTAAATTTAAATCTTTTACAGAGACCATATCTATGGCTAGAGGTGGCGGTCATCAAGCAGTTCACTCTGTCGGCTATGGTCTCACTAAATATAATAAGAAAGGTAAAACACCTGGAGCTGAAAAAGTAAAAATGTACGGTCCTGAGTGTATTTATCCTCCTGCAGGCACTAAGTCCGAAGACTGGATAAATGCTGGAATGCCTGGAGCAAAGTGTAAATAAATTTTATAAAAAAGGATGCTAATTAAAGCATCCTTTTTTATTGCCATTTTGGAGTTTTAAAATGCAATTTTGGGCAACCGTTTTATTAGATGGTCTAACCTATGCTTCATACCTTTTTATAGTAAGCTTAGGCCTTACTATTATATTTGGAGTAATGAAAATTTTAAATGTTGCTCACGGAAGTTTTTATGCGTGGGGGGCATACACAGCAGCTTTTGCTATTGGCTTTATTACAGACAATGAACTGTCAGAGGCTCTTTTCTTGCCAGCCATTTTAATTTCTGCGATTTTAGTTGGCGTAGTTCTAGGATACATAATTGAAAGATTTATACTTCGAAAAATGTATAATCAAGATATACATCTGATAGTCTTAGCGACCTTTGGAGTTTTTTTAATTTTTGAAGATTTAATTATTATTACTTTTGGAGTTGACCCTTATCTTCCCTACCAACCTGCAATGATGCTTGGTTGGGTTGACATTGTTGGATTAAACAGAGGTGTTTACCAGCTTACTCTTATACTTCTTGCTTCAATAGTTGCATTTGCATGTTGGTATGGCCTAACAAAAACAAAATGGGGTAAGCTTCTTCAATCTGTTATATACGACAGGGAAATAAGCGTGGCAATGGGTATTGATGTAACTAAAGTTTATGTTGTTACTTTCATTGGTGGTGCTATTTTAGGTGCTCTAGGAGGGGCTTATGTAGCTCCAACAACATCTGTATCTCCTGGCTTTGCTATTGATCTAGTAGTCTTAAGCTTTGCGGTAGTGGTTATCGGAGGCATGGGGTCTATTCCAGGTGCTCTAATAGGTTCTTTAATTGTTGGTATATTAAGAGCTTTTGCAGTTCATCAAGCTCCTATATTAGAACTTTTTGTTGTTTTTGCCGTTATGGCGATTGTTTTAATTATTCGTCCAGAGGGATTGTTTGCACCACCAAAACCAAGGAAAATTTAATGTTTACAGGTATTTTTAAAGATACAAGTGTAAGAATTTTAATCACATTTATGATAGTTTTGTGTGTTTTATCTTCTTTGGTTCTTCCTGACTGGATGCAAAACAACTTTATGTATGGTTTATCCAGAGGATTGGCAATTTTAGGTCTTATGCTATTATGGAGAACAAATTTAGTTTCTTTTGGACATGCGCTCTATTATGGCTTTGGAGCATATGCAGTAGCGTTATGTCAAAAATATTTTGGTATCACTGACATTTTACTTCGGTTTGCAATTGCAGTGATTGCTGCAGGCATATTAGGTTTTTGTCTTGGATTTATTCTAAGAAAATATAGAGAAATATTCTTTGCAATGTTGTCTCTTGCTTTTTCAATGGTTTTGTATGGTTTGTTAGCAAAAGCTGAGTTTCTTGGATCTACAGACGGCATGTCAATTTCTCCATCTACACTTTTAGGGATGGAATTAACTAGGCAATACCTCTTTTATTTAATTACATTTTTTGTTATCTGTGCTGCGATCTCTATACAAGCGTATCTAAGGTCAACTCTAGGACATCTAACTACTGCCATTCAAGACAACGAAATAAGAGTTGAATACTTAGGTTATTCTGTTCAAAAAGCGATTCATATTAAATATGTAATGTCAGCCTGTTTGGCAGGTGGCGCTGGTGGACTAATGGCAGCAAGTTTAGGTCAAGTTGATCCTGATTCTATGGTTAACTGGAATGTTTCTGGTGAGTTAGTGTTTATTACAATTATGTCTGGATGGGGAAATATTTTAGCCCCATTTATAGGTGCTATTATATTTGAATTTATAAGAACTTATGCTTTTGAATGGGCACCACAGGCTTGGGCTGCTATTGTGGGAGGCACATTGCTTGCAATCATTTTCTTTTTTCCAGGAGGTATATGGTCCGTCATCGAAAAAGTTTTCAATTATGGAAAGAAAAAAAATGTCAAATGATACGGTATTAAAAGCTTCTGACTTAAACAAATCTTTTTCTGGAATTATTGCTGCTAAAGATATTAATGTTTCAATTAATCAAGGTGAGATTGTAGGTATAATTGGTGCAAATGGTGCTGGTAAGACTGTTTTTGTAAATATGATCACAGGTTATTTGAAACCTACTAGTGGTAAAATAGAGTTTTTAGGAGAAGATATAACAGGAATAGAGCCTAGAAACGCAACTCATATTGGCTTATGTAGGTCGTTTCAAATAAGTCAAGTTTTTATGACAATGTCAGTTAAGCAAAATCTAATGATAGCAATGTCTCTATCAAAGAAAAATGGAAAAGCACTGTTAGATCCAATAGCTGATGATGAAATTTCTAAAGAATGTGATAAAATTTTAGAATTATATAAAATTTTGGATCAAAGTAACAATATAGTTAGTACACTATCTCAAGGAATAAGAAAATTATTAGATATTGCCATGGCTGTGGTTGGAAATCCTAAAGTCATATTACTAGACGAACCAACCTCAGGTGTCTCAGTTGAAGAAAAGTTTGGGATCATGGATATCGTAATTGCTGCCTTAAAACAAACTGAAACTTCTGTATTATTTGTTGAACATGATATGGAAATTGTTGAAAGATATGTAGATCGCGTTATTGCTTTCTATCAAGGAGAAATTATATGTGATGCACCTCCGAAGGAAGCATTATCGGATAAAAAGGTTATTGAATACGTTTTAGGACATTAAAAGGATACGATACTGGGATTTTTTAATTATGTTAAAAATTAATAAAATAAATGTAAATATTGGACTAATTGAAATCCTTAAAGATGTTTCTTTAGACCTGCAGAAAGGCCAAATGGTTGGTTTGATTGGGAGAAATGGAGCTGGAAAGACTACGTTGTTACGAGCAATAATGGGTATACTTCCAATTAAATCTGGTGAATTAATATTTGAAGAAAATGAATTAATAAAACTTCCTTCTCAAAAAAGAGCCTACCTCTCAATTGGATATATGCCTGAAGATAGAAAGTTGATACCATCTATGTCTGCAGAAGAAAATATTTTAACACCTGTTTGGGCAACTAACATATTAGATTGGAAAAACAGATTAGAATGGATTTATAAAATTATTCCTGAAGCTTTAGAACTAAAAGACAGGCCTTCAACAAGTCTATCAGGTGGTCAACAAAAACTTATAGCGTTATCTAGAGCTCTAATGGTTGGAAGCAAATTGTTATTATTAGATGAACCGTCTGAAGGAATTGCACCAGCATTAGCCAAAAGAATAATCGATATATTAAATGATTTAAAAAAAGAAGGTGTAACAACCCTCATTGCAGAAAGTAATGCAGGACACTATGAGGGAATGCTCGATAAATCTTTTGTAATAGAACGTGGAGAAATTAATTAAGAAATATTTACTTTCACTAACATTATTCGTGTATTGGAGTAAAAAAAATGAAGCCTTCTAAATTTGCATATGTGAATGCTAAAACATTAGATGAGGCTCTTCTATCATTAAAACAACCAGAAGCAAAAATAATAGCTGGAGGGCAATCACTTGTACCTCTTATTAACTATAGATTGTCCCAACCTTCAACTTTAATCGATATAAGTTCTATCATTGAACTTTCACAAATATCTGTTCAAGATCATAAATTAGAAATAGGATCATTAGTTACACATAACCAAGCAATAACTTCAAAAGATATTACTAAATTCTTACCGATAATTTCATTTGCTTTAGAACACACTGCGCATAAAACTATTCGCAATTCAGGCACGATAGGTGGAAGTGCTGCCCACGCAGATCCATCCGCAGAGTGGCCTCTTTTAATAATGTTATTAGATTGTTCCATTAACATTATTAGTTATAAAAATAGTAGAACTATATTAGCAAAAGATTTTTTTATATCAGAATTGACTACTGATCTAAAAGAAGATGAAATAATTAAATCATTTAATTTTCCTAAAATTAAACAGAATTATGGTTGGAGTTTTGAAAAAATAGTTCAAAGATCTGGTGATTTTGCATTATTTTCAGCTGGATCAATTATAGAAATTGATCACAATATAATTATAAATTCTAAACTATGTGTCGGTGGTGCTGGAGAAACGCCGATAAGATTGTCTAATATTGAAGCTATAATAAAAGGAAAAAATATTGAATCCAATTTCGACATTACAAATGATCAATTTCTCTCATTATTAAATCCAACTAGTGATGAACATGCATCAATGGAATATAGATTATATATTGGTCCTCAAGTAATACGAAATGTTCTAATTAATTCTATTCAAAATTATAAAGATAATAAAAATGATTAATAAAAGTGAAATTACAATTACAGTAAATGGAGAAAGATTTAGCGAAGTTGTAGAACCTAGAATGTTAGCTTCTGATTTTATAAGAGAACAGCTAAAACTTACAGGCACACATGTGGGATGTGAACATGGAGTATGTGGAGCATGTACGATATTGGTAGATGGAAAAACAACTAGATCATGTCTTAAATTTGCTGTTCAGCTTAATGGTTCAAAAGTTGAGACTATTGAAAACTTTGGATCTATAGAAAAACTAGATAGAATTCAGGAAGCCTTTAAGAAAAATCATGCACTACAATGTGGTTTTTGTACTCCAGGATTTGTTATAACTGTAAAAGAATTGTTAGAAACAGAAAAATTAGAAACAGATGAAGATATTCGAAGAGGTTTATCTGGAAATCTTTGTAGATGTACTGGATACGAAAATATAATTAAAACTGTAAAAGAATTAATACAGACAAGAAAGTCTTAATAAATGAAAATGAAATTTTTGAGTGGTGGTAAATTACAAATGAACGAAAGAATTTTTGTTCCGAACTCAAATAAAGAAGAAAAAATAACACTCCCTGTCATTTCAACTTTTATTGAACATAAAAGTACTAAAATTTTATTTGATACTGGCTGTCATCCAAATGTTTATATAGAACCAGAAAAACGGTGGGGTCAATTGGCAAAAATAATGAAACCTATTGGTGATTTTAATGATAATTTAATCTTGAATTTAAAAAAAAATAACATAGAGCCAACTGATATTGATTTAGTAATCAACTCACATTTACACCCTGATCATTGTGGTTGTAATGAATTTTTTATAAATGCAGAATTTCTTTGTTCTTTTGAAGAAATTGAGGTTGCAAGTAAATTAGATGCAAAAACAAAAGGATATATATCTCATGAATGGCAACATCCTATGCCATTAAAAGGAATTAAAGAATTTTATGATGTTTTTGACGATGATCGTTTAATTACTATAGCATTACCAGGTCACACACCAGGAAGTATAGGTCTCCAAGTTAATACAGATAAGAGTGGATCATTTATTATTGCGTCTGATGCAATAAGTCTAGAAAGGAATATTAAACATGATGAAATTCCAAAAAATGCTTGGGATGGAGACCTTATGTTAAATTCTTATCAAGAGTTAAGGAAGCTCGAAAATAGAGGTTTTCAATTAATTTATGGTCATGATTATGATCAATGGGAAATATTAAAACAAACAGAACAATACTATGAATAAAGATAAAAAAATATTAATGAGACCAAAATATATAGGTAAACCTATTGAACGATTTGAAGACTCAAAGTATTTGAGTGGAAATGCAAAATACACTTCAGACATCAATATTGATAAAATGTTGCAACTTGTTTTTGTAAGGAGTGACGAGTCACATGCAAAAATTAAGTATATAGAGTATAAAGAAGCTCTTAAATTAGAGGGTATAATAGATGTTTTAACTTTTAAAGATTTCAGTGAATTAAACCAAATCACCTCACCATCAAGAATGTCTAATTATTTTGCAACTTATCAAGATGTAGTTGCAAAAAATAAAGTGCGATATGTTGGTGAAATTATAGCGGTAATAGTTGCAAAAAATAGATACGTTGGAGAGGATGCATTAGAGCTAATAGAAGTTGATTATGAAAGTCTGGATCCAGTTATAGATCCAGAAGAAGCTGCCAGTAATAATAAAATATTACTTCATGAGAATATTGGTTCAAATGTGATTTTGGAAAGAAGTTTTTCCCATGGAACTAAAGATTACATTAAGTCCAAAAATATAAAATCTGTGTCAGGTAAATTTAAACTTAGCAGAAAATCACCAATAGCAATAGAAAATAGATGTTATTTAAGTGACTACGATATTGGTTCTGGAAATATCACATTGTACTCTTCCACTCAAATACCAGGAGTAATTAGAGACGCACTTTCAAAAATATTAGGAATAGCTGGTAATAAAATTAATGTAAAAGCACTTGATGTAGGTGGAGGTTTTGGAGGGAAAGGTTCATTATATCCAGAAGAAATCATAGTGACATATTTATCAAAAAAATTAAAAAAACCAATTAAATGGACTAGCGATAGATTAGAAGATTTTTTAACGACAAGTCAGGCGTTTGAAGAAATCATTGAGGCTAAACTTTTTTTTGACGATGATGGTAAATTCATTTCTTTAGAGGGAGATGTAATTGGCAATATAGGTGCTTATTCTATATTTCCTTGGACGGGTGCCTTAGAACCTGTTCAAGTAATAGGCTTTCTACCAGGGCCTTATGACATTAAAAATTTTCATGGCAATGTTAAATGTGTAGTTACCTCAAAATCACCTACCGGTCCATATAGAGGTGTTGGAAGACCAGCAGCAGTTTTTGTTTTAGAAAGACTTGTTGATATGGCTGCAAAATCGATTTCAATGGACCCCTTCACGATTAGAATGAAAAACCTAATCGATACTAAAAATTTGCCATACAGGATTGGTAGTGGAATAATTTGGAATGATGCAGGATTTAAAGAATGCCTTGAAAAATCAAAGAATTCTAATTTTTTTAAAGAAATTATAGATATTAAAAATAAAAAAAAATGTAATCGTACTTGGATAGGATATGGTATTTCGACCTATGCCGAGTTAACTGGTATAGGTTCAAAAATTTCTGTTGCCCCTGGAATGCCTATTAATACTGGCTCTGAAACTGCAACTATTGAAATTGATGGCACAGGATCTGTTTCTGGAATATTTGCTATCGCCTCTCATGGACAAGGGCTTGAAACCACACTTGCTCAGATAATTGCTGATGAAATAGGTATAAAACCAGAGGATATTAAAATAACTCATGGCGACACATCAAAAGCTAAACATGGAACAGGGACATATGCAAGTAGAAGTGCTGTAATTGGAGGAGGTGCTGCTATTAAAACTGCAAGAGTTTTAAGAAAAAAAATTTTAAAAGTGGCTGCCTATTTACTTGAAACTGACCCTAATAATATTGAAATAATAGATGGTATAATATCGTCATTGAATACTAATAAATCTATAAATTTTTCTGAACTGGCTAATTCTGTTTATTCAGATATGGAAACTCTTCCAGTTGAATTAAGAGATAGTTTGTATGCTAAAGAAAGCTATGACCCCATTTTTGGAGCAACTACTACAGCGACACACATTGCTTTAGTAGAAATAGATAAACAAACACTTAAGGTTAAAGTTTTAAAATATCTTGTCTCAGAAGATTGTGGAAAAGTCATAAACCCTATGATTGTCGATGGACAAGTTCATGGTGGTGTTGCACAAGGTATAGGAGTAGCTTTACTAGAAAAAATTAATTATGATAATCAAGGTCAATTAACAACTGCAAACTTAGTTGATTATAAAATACCTACTGCGTCTGAAATACCTAAGATAGATGTGGTTCATACTGAACATTTTTTACCTGAAAACTTAGGACAGTTTAAAGGAATGGGAGAAGGAGGAACAATTGGAGCTCCTGCAGCTATAGCAAATGCAGTCGCCGATGCATTATCTGATTATAATATTAATATAAACGAACTACCTGTTAATCAAGAATATCTCTTTCAACTATTAAAAAATGGAGAAATTAGATGAAATTAAACCTTGGCAAAAAAGTAGTATTAGTTACCGGAGGTGGAAGAGATATTGGTAAGGAAATCTCTAATACATTTGCTAATGAAGGAGCATCAGTTGCAATAAACTTTAATAATTCTTCAAAAGATGCCGAACAGACAGCTGAAGAAATTAATTCTAAAGGAGGTATTGCAAAGATTTTCAAGGCAGATATAACGAAATATAATGAAGTTTTAAAAATGGTTCAAAGCATTAAAAAAGACTTAGGTTCAATAGATTTTTTAATAAATAATGCTGGATATACTAAGATTCAGAGATTTCTTGAATCAAATATAAATGACTGGGACAAGCAAATTGATACATCTCTCAAAGGGGCTATAAATTGTTGTCATGCTGTCGCTCCAGACATGATTGAAAAGCAATTTGGTAAAATAATTAATTTAGTCGGTGACAGTTCAAGAATTGGTGAGGCTAATTTGTCTGCAACGGCAGCAGCACGGGGTGGAACTATTGCTCTAGGAAAATCATTGGCCAAAGAATTTGGTAGATCTAACATAACCGTTAATACAGTTTCATTAGGATTAGTAGAAACCACTCATACAGACAAATCTTTTTTAGAAAAAAATAAGGAAAAAATATTAAAATCCTATCCTTTAAAAAGACTTGGAAAACCAAAAGATGTCGCTCCAATGGTAGTTTTTTTATGTTCAAACAATGCTGATTGGATAACTGGTCAGGTTTTAAGTATTAATGGCGGATTTTGTATGGTTTAATTAGGATATTAGGACCAAAAATGATCAAAACAAATTTAATAGAACCAATTAATAAAATTTTACTAAAACAAGCAAAAGTACAAAATAAAAAAATTGCCTTTTCTGATTTTAATTCAGAAATAAATTACTATGAACTTGAACGCAAAACATTAAACCTTGCAAGTAATATTCTTAGTTTAGGATTATCTAAAGGTGACGCAGTAGCATTAATACTTCCTAATTCTGTTGAATGGGTCATTGCATTTTTAGGAACATTACGGGCAGGCCTTACTATTGTTCCAATAAGTTTTGATTCAACTACAGAAGAAATAAATTACAAGCTACATGATTCGAATACAAAATTTGTTATAACTAGTATAATAAATGAAAAAATTTTAGAAAGTTTAAAATCTTTTCCTAATTTGGATAATTTCACTTGTTTTACAGATAGTTCTATTGAAGGCAATAATTTATCCTTTAATCATTTGTGTTTATTTAATAACAAAAACATTAAAATAAATGATGATGATATTAACGCCCCAAACCAAATAATCTACACTTCAGGAACTACAGGGAAACCCAAAGGTGTACTTTTAACAACAAGAAGTATGTTGTGGGTAGTAGCAAGTTGCTGGATGCCTATAGTCAATCTCAATAGTAAAGATAAAGTATTGTCTCCCCTTCCTTTGTTTCACTCATATGCAATTAATTTTAGTATTCTAAGCATAATAGCCTCTGGTTGTTCTGAGTTTATATTAGAAAAATTTTCACCTAGTATAGTTTTAGATTTATTAAATAGTAAGGATTTTACAGTATTACCTGGTGTTCCTACAATGTTTCATTATCTTCTTGAAACTGCAAAACAAAATAAAATTTCTAATTTAGGAAGTATAACAAGGTGTGTTTCTGCAGGTGCAATAATGCCTGCAACTCTAAATAGTGAATATGAGAAGTATTTCAATAATTTATTATTGGATGGATACGGTATTACAGAAACATCAACCATGGTTACAATGAACTGGAAATCTAACAGAAAAATAGGTTCTTGTGGAATTCCAATTCCTGGAATGTCTGTAAGAATTATTTCTTCACAAAATGTAGAAGCAGGCCCTAACGAAGAAGGTGAGTTGATTTGCTACGGGCCTAATTTAATGCTTGGATATCATAATAAAGAAGATGAAACGAAAAAAGTTATTAAAGATAAATGGTATTATACAGGTGATTTAGCAAAACGTGACAAAGATGGATTTATAACCATTACAGGTCGTCTAAAGGAACTAATAATTAGGGGCGGCCAAAATATATCTCCTGCTGAGATTGAAGAAGCAATTCTAAAAGATGATCAGATTTTGGATTGCGCTATAGTAGGAAAAAATCACGATACTTTAGGTGAAGTTCCAATAGCATTCATTGTTTTAAAAAATAAAAATAAATTTGATAAAGAAACTTTAAATCAAATTTGTAAAATCAACCTATCTAAGTATAAAATTCCTGAAGATTTTAAACTAGTCGATAATATACCTAGAACAGGCTCAGGTAAAATTATGCGATATCAACTTAAAATTTAAAAATAATTTTAGTTATTATTTTTTTATTTATTAACATAGAGAAGTCTTATGCCATTAATAAAATCAAGCGAAAAAATTAGCGTAACTTTTACGTTAAATGGAATTAAATTAAGTAAAAATATTTATCCAAGGACTCTTTTAAGTGACTTTTTAAGGTATTCAATTGGAGAAACAGGTACCCATGTTGGGTGTGAGCATGGGATATGTGGAGCATGTACAATTATATTTAATGGAAAACCCATTAGATCGTGTTTAATGCTGGCATCTCAGGTTAATGGACATGAATTAACAACAGTTGAAGGTATAGTTAAAGACAAAAATTTAGATGACTTAAGAGCCGCATTTAAGAAACATCATGCATTACAATGTGGTTTTTGTACTTCAGGATTTTTAATTACAATAAGTTCTTATCTTAACGAAAACCCAGAATATGCCGATGAGAAAGAAATTAGAAAAATACTTAGTGGAAATGTTTGTCGATGTACTGGATATGTTGGGATTGTAGATGCAGTATTAGAAGTAATAAAAAAAAGAAATGAACATAAAAAAAATGCTTGACCTTGGGACATCCTTTTTTACATCTATAGAAAAATCTCCAAAAACAATTGCTATTGCAGAAATAGATAATGAAATTAATTATGAAGAATGGTTTGAAGAAGTTGATAAACTTTGTGGAGGATTAAAATCTGTTGGTCTAAGATCAAAAGATAAAGTAATTACATTACTTCAAAATAATATAGCGGCTGCAACAATACATTGGGCATGCCAAATTACCGGTCTTACAATAGTTCCATTAAATTGGCGAATGAAGTCTGAAGAAATCGATTTTTGTATATCAGACTCTGATGCTAGATGTATAATTTACCAAGAAGAAAGTTACCTTTCAGTTAAAAACTCAATTACATGCCAAAATTTAATTAATATTTTTGTTGGAAAACCAAAAAAGGATAAAATAAATTTTAATGACTTATTAAAAAATGGAAAATCTGGAAATGGCCCTACGGCCAAAAGTGATTTTTTATCATTGATTTTATATACATCTGGAACCACGGGAAAACCTAAAGGTGTCCCTAGAACACATTTTGCTGAAAGATCTTCTGCAATAGCTCATATTGCTCAAAATATGTACCAAAAAAATGAATCAACATTAGGTGTAATGCCTCTTTATCACACTATGGGTGTTAGATCTTTGATTTCGATGGTTTTGCTTAATGGAACATTTATTGCTCAACCAAAATTTTCCTCTCAGCAAGCTATAGAATTAATTGAGTATTTTAAAATAACAAGTTTATACCTTGTTCCAACTCTTTATTATGATTTATTAGAAAATGAATATTTTTCAAAAGAAAAGGTAAAAACTTGTAAAAAATTAGGTTTTGCAGGCTCACCAATGAATGATGGATTAATAAAAAAAGTAATGGAAGGGTTTGAACCAAAAAATTTAGTTAATCATTATGGTTCTTCAGAAATTTATACTTTCACAGTTGATCAAAATGCAAATTTAAAACCAGGGTCCGCAGGTAAAGCTGGTATAAATCAACAGATACGTGTTGTTGAAATGGGGGCATATAACACTAAAAAATTATTAGGGAAAAAAGTTGAAGGTGAAATAATTGCTAATTTAAATTCTGATGAAGCTTTTTCAGGATATTTAAAAAGACCTGATGCAAACAAAAAATCAATTATTGATGGTTGGTATTTTACAGGAGATCTAGGTTATTTTGATGAAGATGGAGACTTATTTGTTACCGGTAGAGTAGATGATATGATTATTACAGGTGGAGAAAATATTTCTCCTATTGAAATCGAAAATATCTTATCATTGAATAAAAATATATTAGAAGTAACTGTTGTCGGATTACCTGATCCCAAATGGGGTCAAAAAGTTTGTGCATTTGTTGTTCGTAATAAAAATTTAAATAGTCAATTGTTAGATGAATATTGCATCAAATCAAATATGCTTAACTTTAAAAGACCTAAAGAGTATATATTTGTCAAAGAAATTCCAAAATCTCCAACAGGTAAAATTTTAAGAAGAAAATTAGTGGCTGGAGAATATGAACTAGATTAAAAAATAGTTTCAGAAACGAGGGAAAAATGTCAAAAAATAAACCACATATTGAATTTACAAAATTGTCACCTGAAAAAAACTGGCATACACCGAAAGGATATCCTTCTGGAATAGAACAACAAATTTTAGCATCTGATATTGATGAATTTAAAAAAACTGGAAGCAGGTCAAGGTTGCTTCGTTTCAAACCAGGTGTTTTTACTACTGACCAATTTATTCACGATCATTGGGAAGAAGTTTACTTAGTTTCTGGAGATTTGATAGTAGGAAATGATAAAAACGGTAATGGTGGAGAGCAGTTTACTGAATCTACTTATGCTTGCAGGCCACCAGGTGTTTATCATGGCCCTTTTAAATCAGAAAACGGATGTATTTTATTTGAATTACATTATTATAAAAATGATGAAAATTTTTAAAGGTAAAGGTTTTTAAAAATGATTAAAACAGGTGATCAACATTTAGAACAATTAAGAGATGGACGAACAGTCTATATTGGTGACGAAAAAATAGATGATGTGACGTGTCATCCTGCATTTGAAAAGGCTGCTAAAACAGTTGCAAAATTGTATGATATTAAACACGAAAATAAATATAAGAATGATTTATCATATGAAGAAGATGGGGAACTATTTTCTACATGGTTTTTACAAGCCAAAAACAAAAGTGATCTTAGAAGAAGATCAAAGGCTCACAAAATTATAGCTGATCAAACATCAGGCATGATGGGCCGTTCAATGGATCATGTAGCTAGTTTTGTAACAGGAATGTCAACAAACCCTGATATTTTTGATAGTGGAAAATTTAAATTTAAAAAAAATTTAATTAACTACTATAATCATATTAAAACTAATGATATTTTTGCATCTTATGCTGTTGTTCCTCCACAAGCAGCAAGAAACCCAGAATTTTATCAAAAGCAAAACCTACCTATCCCAACTTTATCTGTAGTAGATGAGAACGAAGAAGGTGTCGTAATATCTGGCATGAAAATGCTTGCAACAAGTGCAGTTTTTGCAAATGAAATTTGGATTGGAAATCTCGTTCCACTAGCACCTGATCAAGTAAAACAAGCTATAACATGTGCTATTCCTTGCAATATTAAAGGACTTTCTTTATGGATGCGCCAGCCATTATCAACTCATTATGACAACCAATTTGATTCACCTTTATCTTGGAATATGGATGAGACAGATGTTCTAGTTATGTGTGAAAATGTTCTAGTGCCTTGGGAAAGAATATTTGTAATGGATGATGCAATTCTAGCACGTGAAATATATATCAAAACACCTGCTCATTGTTATGGCAATCACCAAGCAAATGTAAGATATTGGTCTAAAATGGAATTAATTACTGGACTATGCAACAAAGTTGCAAAAGCAACTGGAGCTGATCAAATACCTGCAGTAAGAGAAACTCTTGGTAAAATGTCATCTTTAGAAGCCAACTTATCAGGAATGATCCATGGTCAAATTGAAGCAGCAGAAAGTTGGCCAGAAAATCATATGACTTTTAATAGAAGAATGATGTATGCAGCTCTTAACTGGTGTACAGAAAACTATACTGCTATAATTGATGAATTGCGGACCCTTTGTGGTGGTGGCGTTTTTCAAATGCCTGCAAGTATAAATGTAGTAAAAAATAAAAAACTTAAAAAAGAATTTGAAACATATTTTCAAACTCCTCAGATGGATGCTACATCTAGAATGAAACTTTTTAAGCTAGCTTGGGATGTGGTCGGATCAGAGTTTGCTGGTAGACAACAGCAATATGAAAAATTTTATGCTGGCGCTTCATTTATCATTAAAAACCACAGTTATAGAGAAACACCCTGGGATTATTTTGACGGTGTTGTTGATGATTTAATGGAAAGTTATGACTTGCCAAATGAAAAATAACAATAGGAGTAATAATTGTCTGAAAAATTAATTGAGTTTGAAGGTTTTAAAGTAAAAGTTTCACCTGAAAATAAAAGAGGTGACGTAATTTTATCAAGACCTCCGCTTAATGTAATTGAATACTCTCAAAGAATAAAAATGGCAGAAGCTATGAGAAACTTGGATAATGACGAAGATGTGAGAGTTATAGTATTACGTGCTGAAGGTGAAAATTTTTCTTCTGGAGGAAATATTGAAGGGTTTATGAAAGAAACACCTGAAACACTTACAATGCTTGCTCAAAATGTTATGACACCCGAAAAATTAAGAAAGCCTGTGATTGCAGCTATTCAAGGTTACTGCTTTGGTGTTGGTTTAGAGTTTTCTTTGGCATGTGACTTTAGAATTGTTACAAGGAATTCTCAATTATCGCTTCCAGAAATGAAAATAGGTATGATACCAGGCTCGGGTGGCTCTGTTAGATTAGCAAGAATGATTGGTTTATCTCGTGTTAAAGATATGATTATGCGAGGTAAAAGAATATCTGGTGAAGAAGCGTTTAAATGGGGACTTGCGTCTGAAGTTGTTGAAAGTTTAAAATTAAAGGAAGCTACCAGTAAACTCGTTAAAGAACTTTGTTCTGTTTCACCACTTGCCCAAAGAGCAATTAAAACTGTCCTGAACACTTCACAGGATGCTCCTTTACACGTTGCCATAGAATTAGAAGGTGAAACCTATGGTAGGTTAAGAAGCTCCAATGATTTTAAAGAAGGAGTGAGCAGTTTTGTTGAGAAAAGAAAACCTGTTTATAAAGGTAATTAATAGGATATAAATTTGAATGGATGATGTCCTAAACAAAAATTCTAAATGTAACATTGGTTTTGGAATTGAACGATCAGAAGATGATACTTTAATTGCTGGCAAAGGTATTTATGGAGACGATTTTGGTCAACCTCCTGGTACATTACATGTAGCAGTATTAAGGTCTCAACATGCTTCCGCAAAAATAATTGAAATAAAGACTTCAAGAGCGACTTCAATCCCTGGAGTTAATCTAATAATTGATGGTAAAGATTTTAAAAAAATATCTAAACCTTTACTTTCTGTATTAAGAACAAAAATTGAAGTATGGCCATGTGCAATTGAATATGTTCGATATGTTGGAGAACCTATAGCTTTAGTTCTAGCAGAAAATAGATATATTGCAGAAGATGCCGTCGATAATATAAAGGTAATTTACGAAAAGTCTAATCCAGTTATTGATACTTTAATTTCCACCTCAAAAAATGCTCCGTTAGTTCATCAAAATCTTGTAAATAATGTTGTAAGCGACAGAGAGTTTTCTTATGGAAATCCTAAGGAAGCATTTAAAAAAGCCGATAAAATAGTTGACTTGCAGATAAAATATCCAAGAAATAGTTGTACACCATTAGAAGGTTTTGTTGTTCAAAGTAATTATAATTCTGAAGAATCTCTATATACTGTGCGTTCTAATTTTCAAGGTCCGTTTAGCTTGCATTCAGTAATTACTAGATCGTTAAATGTAAATGAAAATAAATTAAGACTAATTTCCAATCAAGATTCTGGTGGTAGTTTTGGTATTAAGCAAGCCATACTCCCTATGATAGTTCTTACTTGTTTAGCCTCTAGACTTTCAGGAAAAAACGTAAAGTGGGTTGAAGATAGAATAGAGCATTTAACTGCTGCATCATCAGCGACTAATAGAGTGACAAACATCAAAGCAGCAGTTAAAAAGAACGGTAAAATACTAGCACTTGATTATGATCAAATAGATGACGTCGGAGCATATTTAAGAGCACCTGAACCTGCATCTTTATATAGAATGCATGGTAACTTATCTGGTCCTTATTTAATAGATAACATTTTTTGTAGAAATAGAGTTGTACTTACTAATAAAACACCAACTGGATTAAATCGAGGATTTGGAGGTCCTCAGCATTATTATGCCTTGGAAAGACTAGTCCATAAAATAGCAAACGTTTTAAATTTAGATCATTTAAAGGTAATAAAATTAAATCTTGTTAAAGATAAGGACTTTCCTTACCAGTCTGCTTCTGGAGCCCTACTTGACTCAGGACAATATTCAAAATTAATTAACAAAGTAATAAGTTCTAAACAATTTTCTGAAATGAAGTTAAGAAAAGAAAAAGCTATAAAGAATGGTAAACTATACGGGATTGGATATACAGCTGTAGTTGAACCATCTGTTTCTAATATGGGTTATATTACGACAGCCCTTCCATATGAAGAAAGAGAAAAATCAGGGCACAAGGGAGGTGCGATAGCAAGTGCTGGCGTTGCAATAGGGCCAATGGGAGGAGTCTATGTAACATGTGATAGCTTACCCCAAGGTCAAGGACACAAAACTGTCATTGCTCAAGTTGTGGCAGATATATTTGGTATTTCTTTTGAAACCGTTAATGTAAATACTGAACTAGACACCCAGAAAGACCCTTGGTCAATTGCTGCAGGAAATTATTCAAGCCGTTTTGCAGGAGCTGTAGCAGGCACTGCTGCTTTAGCAGCTAAAAAACTAAAAACTAAGTTAGCTTTAATTGCTTCATCTAAATTAAACTGCAAAACCGAAAACCTAGTTTTTGAAAACAACTATGTTTTAGATAAAAATAATATTGACAATAAAATTCCTTTTAACAGGTTAGGAGGTAATGAACATTGGTCTCCAAGTCCAATTAATGAAAGTTCAAAAAATGGATTGCAAGAAGTTGTGCAATGGTCTCCTCAAGAATTAAAACCACCAAATCAAAACGATCAAATCAACGGTTCACTAGCGTATGGATTTGTTTTTGACGTTTGTGGCCTTGAAATTGATCCTACAACGGGAAAAACAAAAATAGATCGATATATTACAGGACATGATGCTGGAAAAATTTTAAATCCTTTGCTCGCCAACGGCCAGATATATGGAGCTTTTGCTCATGGCGTTGGTGCAGCTTTGTATGAGGAATTTAAATATAATGAAGATGGATCTTTTTTAAGTGGTTCGTTTACAGATTATTTACTTCCCTCAACTTGTGAAATTATAAAACCTACTATTATTCATATTGAAACCCCTAGTCCATTTACACCATTAGGAGCCAAGGGTTTAGGTGAAGGAAATTGTATGTCTACTCCAGTTGCTATTGCAAATGCCGCCTCAGATGCTTTGGGTATAGAAAATATTACACTGCCATTAACACATTCTAAAATATATACATATTTAACAGATCATAAAAAAGAAAAACAGAGATCTAAGTCAAGTTTTTCAAAAAAATTAGTTGTAAATGTAGACAAAAATCATTTAATCAATGGACAAGGTTCAAAGTCTGTAAATATGAATTATAAATTAGTTTGGGAGAACATTTTAAGCCCTGAAACATTAATTAAAGCTTTACCAGGATCAAAAAATATACAAATAAAAGAACCAAACTTATATACAGGAGAAATTAATATCAATTTTGGTCCAATTACAGGAAAATATGACTTTTTAGTTGAGTTATCAGATCTAGTAAAACCAATTAGTTTTAAATTAAAAGGAAGTGCAACAGGAAGTCTAGGAACTGCAACAGGTGAAGGTAAAATAACACTTAAAAAAACCGAACAAGCCAGAACTATTTTAGACTATTATTACGAAGTAGAAGTTTCTGGAAAAATTGCTGCAATTGGTAATCGGTTTTTGAACGTAGCAGCTAAAATAATTTTAAATCAAGTTTTGGATCAACTAGCGAAAGCAGTGTCTCCTAAAAATAAAAAATTAGGTTTTTGGGCTTTTTTAATCAATCTTTTTAGGTCTCGACTATGAAACCAGCTTCTTTTGACTTATTTCAACCACAAGACTGGTCAGAAACCTTAAATGCCCTAAAAAATTATGATAAAGATGCAATGATTTTAGCAGGAGGTCAATCATTAATTGCTATGATGAATATGCGAATAGCAAAACCAAAAGTTTTGATTGATATAAATACAATAAAAGATGATATTGACTTAATTGATCATAAAGACACCATAGAAATAGGTCCCCTTTACAGACAACTAGAACTTGAAATAAGAAATAAAACAAAAAAAGATTTACCCCTTATTGCACAATGCCTTCCTTATATAGGTCATCAACAACATCGTGCTCGTGGAACAATAATTGGCTCACTATGCCATGCAGACCCTAGCTCTGAAATTCCATTATGTTTTTTAGCCTTAAAAGGTAAAGTAAAATTAAGGAATTATTCTTCACAAAGAATAATAAATGCCGAAGACTTTTTTTTAGGCCCCTTATTAAATTCAAAAAAAGATAATGAAATTGTTGCATCTGTTATATTTCCAAAAGCAACAAAAAATACAGGATACGCTTTCAAAGAAATTTCAGAAAAGTATGGTGATTTCGCCATGGCATCATTTGCTGCTATTGCAAAAGAAAATCATGTTAGGTTTGTTGTTGGAGGAGTTTGTGATAATTTTACAGCTATAGAATGGCGCACAAATAATTTAAAAGAAATTAAGAAAAGTTTAAACGATTTTGCATGGGATTTAAACACTAAAACAGATCACTATACTTCTGCTAGATATAAAAGAGAAATTGTTCGAAATTTAGGACTTAAGACAATAGAATTAGCCATTAAGAGAATGGATATGAATTAAAGGAACTTTCAATTATGGAAGAATATAAAATAGATAAAAAGAATAACGCCGCATATTACTTTATAGATAGACATTTAGATACTAAAATTAAAAATAAAAAAGTTTTTTTTGAAGCAACGTCAATTGGTCGATCAATATCCTATAAAGATCTGTCGATACAAACAAATAAAATGATAGACCTTCTCTCTAAATTAAATGTCAGAAGAGAAGAAAGAGTCTTAATGTTAGTTCTAGATCAAATTGAATTTCCAATAATTTTTTGGGGATGTATAAAAGCTGGTGTTATACCCGTACCAATAAATACATTATTGTCTAAAGATATCATCAAAACTATATTAGATGACTGTAGAGCTAAAACTATCTTTGTATCTCAAGAAATCAAAGACTTAATTTTTGATATACCAGATTTATATAACCAAATAGATAATATATTTGTAATCGGAAAAAGTGATAACAACAAAGATGTTAAAAATTTTACTACCGAATTAGATTTATGTGTTGAAAAAGAAATAATCAAAGTTTCTGGAGATGAACCAGCTTTTTGGCTTTATTCCTCTGGTTCGACCGGAGAACCCAAAGGAACTATTCACGTTCATAAAAGCTTGTTAGAAACATTTGAAACATATGCTCTCAAAGTTTTAAAAATAAAAGAAAAAGACATAGTTTTTTCTGTAGCTAAACTTTTTTTTGCATACGGTTTAGGTAATGCCATGACATTTCCTATGGGTATTGGCGCAACCACCGCCCTTTTCCCATTAAGACCTACCCCAGATAGTGTTAATGATATAATGAATAAAATAAAACCAACAATTTTATTTGCCGTGCCTACAATTTACGCAGCAATGTTAGTAAGTTTAAGAAAGGAGAATAACACTAATTTTGAAAACCTTAGGATATGTGTGTCTGCTGGTGAAGCACTTCCTTCTCAAATTGGTCAAGATTGGAAAAGCATTACAGGAGTAGACATATTAGATGGTGTTGGATCAACCGAAATGTTACATATTTTTTTATCTAACAAGCCTGATGATATAGTTTATGGAACTTCTGGTAGTGCTGTTCCAGGATATAAATTACGATTAGTTAATGAAAAAAACGAAGAGGTTAATGTAGGAGAAATAGGCGAATTGCTTGTAAAAGGTAATTCCTCCGCAATCGCATATTGGAACAAACTTACAAAATCCAGAAAAACATTCGAAGGAGAATGGACAAGAACTGGAGATAAATATGAAAAACTAGAAGACGGAAAATTTATCTACAGCGGAAGAACGGATGACATGTTCAAAGTCAGTGGAATATGGATTTCACCATTTGAAGTTGAACAAGCATTAGTATCACACGAAATAGTCCTGGAAGCTGCTGTTGTTGTAAAACAAGATACTGCGGGATTAGATAAACCTTGTGCATTTGTTATTTTAAATGAGAACGTAACAAAAAGTGATAAAGAAAATATTTTAAAAGAACATGTAAAAAATAAAATTGGTAAATGGAAATATCCAAGATGGATAAATTTCGTTGATGACCTTCCTAAAACAGCTACAGGTAAAGTTCAACGGTTCAAATTAAGATAGTTAATCAAGTAATGAAAATTAAATCATCATTTTTAAAAATCAATAACAAACGGCTAGAATATTTAACCTACGGAGACTTTTCTAATAACTCTCCAGTTTTAATTTTGTTACATGAAGGTCTTGGCTCTGTAGCTATGTGGAGACAAATTCCACAATTAATTTATGAAAAAACAAATTTAAATGTAGTGGTCTACTCTAGATTTGGATATGGAAAATCATCTAATTCTGAGTTGCCAAGACCACTTAATTATATGACAATTGAAGCAGAGAAATATTTACCTATTCTTATTCAAAAACTTAAAATTAAAAATTACTTTTTAATTGGTCATAGTGATGGTGGAACAATTGCAGCATTAGGTAGTAGAGGTAAAACAATAAATAATTTAATAGGCACTGTTCTTTTAGCCCCTCATTTTTTTATAGAAGATGATAACCTCAAAGCAATTGAAAAAACACGTTATCAATATGAGCATGGATCACTTCGTTCAAAATTGGAAAAATATCATATTGACGTTGACAATGCGTTTTATGGCTGGAGCGATGTCTGGTTAGATAAAAACTTTAAAGATTGGAATATAACTAATCATATTTCAGAAATTAAAACCCCAGTTTTAGGAATTCAAGGTTTGAATGACCCTTATGGATCAATAGAGCAGCTCAATGTTATTCAAAAAAACATCAAGGTACCTTTTACAAAAAAAACAATAAAAGACTGTGGTCATAACCCCTTAAATAAATATCCAGATATAACATTGAAATTTATACATGATTTTATTATTAATCTTTTGTAGACTAGCGATTTTACTAAAGATATATATTGGAAGCCTAAACTGAGGAAAGAAATGAAACCTAAAATTAACTTTGAGACTAATCCTAATGTCTATAAACATTGGGAGTTATTGATTGAGGGTAGTTGTGCTTTTCTAATAATGAAGGTAAATGAAGATGCAGGTTTTTTTGAGGGCTATAAATTAAAATTAAACAGTTATGACATAGGTGTAGATATAGAACTTGCAGACGCTGTTCAAAGAATAAGGTTTGAACATCCAAATGTAAATTCTGTTATAATAAAATCTGGGAATGATAAAGCCTTTTGCGCCGGGGCAAATATAAAAATGCTTGCATCATCAGATCATGCTCATAAAGTAAACTTTTGTAAGTTTACAAATGAAACTAGAAACTTTTTAGAAAATTCTTTTAAGGAATCATCCCAATTTTTTATATGTTTAGTTGAAGGTGTATGTGCAGGTGGTGGATACGAACTTGCTCTTGCATGCGATCACATTATTCTAGTAGACGACGGATCATCTAGCATATCATTACCTGAAGTCCCACTTCTAGCTGTCCTTCCAGGCACAGGTGGTTTAACTAGACTTACAGACAAGCGAAAAATAAGAAGAGATCTTGCCGATGTGTTTTGTACTATGGAGGAAGGTGTAAAAGCTAAAAAAGCGAAAGACTGGCGTTTGGTCGATACAATCACAAAAAAAACTTCATTAAATGATGAACTTAATTTACTGATTAAGGAAAAATCTTCCAATAAAAAACAAGCTGATAATTTGGTTGGTATTAAACTAAAGAATATACAAAAAAATAATGTCAACAATGAAAATATAATTTATTCAACATTATCAGTTGTAATAGATAGAGAAAAAAAGTCTGCTACTATTTCCATTAATGCACCTCTAGAAAGGGCTCCAAAAGATATCAATGATATTGTATCTGAAGGTGATCAGTTTTGGCTTTTAAGATGTGCACGAGAATTAGATGATGCAATTTTAAATTTAAGATTTAACGAGTTAGAAATAGGAATTATTATTTTCAAAACCTACGGCGAAATTTCAAATATTTTATCCTATGATAAAATTTTTGAACTTTACAAAAATCATTGGTTTATCAGAGAAATATCATTTTTTTGGACAAGAATTTTCAAAAGAATTGATCTTACATCAAGAACGTTAATAAGTTTAATTGAACCAAATTCTTGTTATGCAGGATTTTTATCTGAATTAATTTTTGCTGCTGACAGAAGTTACATGGCTGAAGGAGAATTTGAAGAATATGATGATAAGCAAGCATCAATTATCTTATCAAACTCTAATTTTGGAAATTTCTTAATGTCAAATGATATGCCCAGATTAGACACAAGATTTATTGGATCTCCAGAACAAATCTTGTTAGCAAAACAAAATCTTGAAAAACATATTTTAGCCCAAGAGGCTCATGATTTAGGTTTAATAACTTTTAAGTTTGATGACATTGATTGGGATGACGAAATAAGAGTGTTTTTAGAAGAAAGAAGTAGTTTTTCTCCTGATTCTATGGTTGGTATGGAGTCTAACTTAAGATTTCCAGGAAAAGAAACAATGGAAACAAAAATTTTTGGTCGGCTATCTGCTTGGCAGAACTGGATATTTCAGCGGCCAAGTGCTGTAGGCGAGAATGGTGCTTTAAAAAAATATGGTACCGGTAACAAAGGTCAATATACTAAAGAAAGAACTTAATTGGAGAAAAAATGTTAAATAGTAGTCAAGTAGAATACGATACAATAATACCAAATAATGTGAGTTTATCTTCTGATAAAAAAGTACTTAAAGCTCTTGAAAGATGGCATCCAGGATATATAGATTGGTGGAAAGATTTAGGACCTGTTGGATTTCAAGACATGCTAGTTTATTTGAGAACTGCCATAAATGTTGACAAAGATGGTTGGGCTACTTTCGACTATGTTAAAATGCCAGAATATCGTTGGGGTATATTACTAGCTCCACAAAAAGAAGGAAGAACAATTCCTTTCGGTGATCACATTGGCGAACCAGTATGGCAAGAAGTACCAGGTGAATATAGATCAATGTTAAGAAGGTTAATTGTTATACAAGGTGACACTGAACCAGCTTCAATCGAACAACAAAGATTTTTGGGCAGCACGGCACCATCCCTTTATGATATGAGAAATTTGTTTCAGGTAAATGTTGAAGAAGGAAGACATTTGTGGGCAATGGTTTACTTGCTTCAAAAATATTTTGGTTCTGACGGCAGAGAAGAAGCTAATGAATTACTTAAACGTCAATCAGGATCTGAAGATGCCCCAAGAATGTTAGGAGCTTTCAATGAATCAACTCCAGATTGGCTTTCATTTTTCATGTTTACAGCATTCACTGACAGAGACGGGAAAATGCAATTGGAAGCCCTTGCACAATCCGGGTTTGATCCACTTTCAAGAACTTGTCGATTTATGCTTACAGAGGAAGCTCACCACATGTTCGTTGGTGAAAATGGTGTAAGAAGAGTAATAAAAAAAACATGCGAAATGATGAATAAAGCAGGTATTTCAGATCCTTATGATATTTCCAAAATAAGAGAATTAGGTGTTATTGATTTACCAACCATTCAAAAGAAAATAAACCTACACTACTCATTATCATTAGATTTGTTTGGGTCTGAAATTTCTACAAATGCTGCAAACACCTATACAGCTGGAGTTAAAGGAAGATTTTGGGAAACAAAAATAAAAGATGACCATATTCTAAAAAATGACACTTATCCAATATTAGAATTTACAGATGGAATAATTATTAATAAAAAGGCCCCTGCTCTTTTATCACTGAATATGAGATTAAGGGATGATTACACAAAAGATACTGCAGTAAGTATAAAAAGGTGGAACAGAACCATAGAAGAAGCAAAAATAAACTTTGAGATGAAATTACCTTTTGAAGGTTTTAATAGAAAAATTGGTACATTTATGAGTGCCAATATATCACCTAAAGGAGATGTTTTAACAAAAGATACCTGGGATAAGGATAAATGTAAGTTTTTACCAACAAACGATGATAACTTATTTATTGAATCTTTAATGAAACCAGTTTCAGAACCTGGAATATATGCTGATTGGATATCCGCACCTGATTTAGGTATTGATAATAAACCTGGTGATTTTGAATATGTAAAAATTCATGATTCTTAAATTTTAAGGTTTAATTTTTAAATTTTTGATAATTCAATTGCTTTTTTTAATTTATTAATTTCTTCAGAACTTAACTTCATTAATGGTGGTCTTACTATAGCCTCTTCCATTTTTCCAGTTAATACTAAAACCTCCTTCATTCTATTATGCATATCTAAAAATGGAGGAGAATAAAAGGCCTGAGCTAAAGGAAAAATTTGATCATTAATTTTTTGGGCACTTTCTAAATTTTTAGCTTTAACAGCATTAAATAATTCCACTTGTAAGGAGGCAATGACACTACCTGCACCTGACAATAATCCTTTGGCTCCCATAACCAAAGACGACATCAACCACGAACTATGAGTGGTAAGAACATTTACCGGATTAGAAAGATTTTGAAATGTTTTTATATGTTTTTCATGAATCATAGGATCGTTTGACCAATCTTTTATGGCTTTTATAGTGGGTACAGTTTCAAACAATTTTAATAATGTATCAAATGGATACGTTAAATTTCCTGCAGACGGATAGTTAAAACATATTAGAGGTAAATCTGTAGCGTCTGCAATTCTTTTAAAATGTTCTAATGCCATTTCCGGCCTCAAATGACCACCCATAGCCATACTTTGTGGAGGAAAGCATAATAATGCTGAAGCACCAGTTAAATCAGACATTTTAGCAATTTTTGCTGCTTCTATACTTCCATCTGCATAAACACCATTAATTAATGGTATAAAATCACCAACTTCTTCAAGTGAAAAACTTAATATTCTTTTTTGCTCTTCAAAAGAGCATGCGTGTATTTCAGAAGAATGTCCATTTACTGTTATAGCTGATATACCATCTGTTAAAGCACATTCTTTTATATGTTTTCTACTAGTTTTTTCATTTATTTGAAAATTCTTATCAAAGGCTAGTAATGTTGCTGGAATTACACCTTCTAGTTTAAATTCTTTAGTATGAGACACGAAAATCTCCACAAAATTTTATTTTTATTTAATATTAAATAAACTATCATTTATTCTGAAATTTAAATAGAAAATAAGAGAGAAGAAAATGGTAATTATAGAACGCCCTTCTGAAATTATAAATTTTGTTGATAAACCTCTGACACCAAGCAAATGGTACCATGTAACCCAAGAAAAAATTAATAACTTTGCAGAAGCAACATCTGACCACCAATGGATCCATGTAGATGAAGAAAGAGCAAAAAAAGAAATGCCTGAGGGAAAAACAATCGCCCATGGTTATTTTATGTTATCTTTGCTTCCAAAACTAGCTGCCCAAAACTCACAAGTTCGAAATTCATCTAAAACATTAAATTATGGATCTGATAAAGTACGGTTTATTAACATGGTAAAAGTTGGATCACATGTTAGGCTTAACAAAACGATAATTTCCTGTGAGGAAATGAGTAATGGGGGATATAGAGTAGTTAACAAATGTGAATTAGAAATTAAAAATGAAACTAAGCCAGCATTTATTGCTGAGACAATCTCATTAGTATTTCCATAAATAAAAATTATATAAAGGCCTATAAATGAAAGCAATTGTTTGTAACAATTTTGGACCAATCCAGAATATAGAATATAAAGATGTAAAAAAACCTATTATTCAGGATAAAAGTGTAATCATTAATGTAAAATCTGTGGGTGTAAACTTTCCAGATGGATTATTAGTACAAGGTAAATATCAATTAAAACCTGAAACTCCTTTTATTCCCGGTATGGAAGTAGCTGGTGAAATTATTAGAGTTGGATCAAGTGTTAAAAATTTTCAAATAGGTGATAGGGTGGCAGCTCTTTCTCAGTTAAGTGGATATGCCGAACAAGCTGTTGTTCAAGAAAAATCTGTTTTCAAAATACCTACTAAAATGTCGTTTGATGATTCATGTGCACTCTTATGTGCATATGGGACATCCCATTACGCACTAAAACAAAGAGCTCAATTACAAAAAAATGAGTTACTAGTTGTTTTAGGAGCTTCAGGTTCAACTGGAATAGCAGCCATTCAAATAGGTAAAATAATAGGAGCAAAAGTAATTGCTGTATCTTCAAATCCTGAGAAGCAAAAGATAGCCAAAGATAATGGAGCAGATATTTCTATTGGATACGATAATCTTAAAGAGGAATTAAAAAGCATATCAAATGGCAAAGGTGTCGATGTTATTTTTGACCCTGTCGGAGGGGATATATTTGATACAGTAGCTAGAACAATGGCTAGATTCGGTAGATTATTAGTTATTGGATTTGCATCAGGTACTATACCAAAATTAGCAGTCAACTTAGCATTAGTAAAAGAATTTAGCGTAGTAGGTGTCTTCTGGGGAGCTTTTACCCGAGGAGAACCTGAAGAATATAAAAAGAATATGATTGAACTATTTGACTGGTATCAAAAAGATCTAGTTAAACCTTTGATAGAAGAAAATTATCCATTATCAGAGGCTGCAAAAGTGTTAGAAAAAATTCTTGCTAGAGGTGCTAAGGGTAAAATAATTTTAAAACCTTAGTTGATATAAAATTATAAAATTTTTTATTCTTTTTTTAAAAACTTCCCCAAAAAATGGGAAATAAAAAATAAAACTGCACTTACAACAACAATGGAAGGTCCAGATGGAACATCTGTTTCAACAGATATAAAAATTCCTATTATAACTGAAAAAATACCAATTAGGGTTGAAGCTACTACCATAATTTCTGGTGAATTAACTAGTCTTCTAGCAGTTGCAGCAGGTATTATTAACATTGCTGTAATTAATAAAAGTCCAATAATTTGTAATGACAACGCAACGACTATGGTTAAAACTGATGTCAATAACAAATTCATGTATAGAGGATTAATTCCCTCTACTTTTGCTAAATCTTCATCCACTGTCACTAAAAGTAAAGATGACCAATTTAATAATATAAGAATTATAGCTAAAAAAACTCCTATATACATTCCCCAAATATCATTTGAGCTTACTGTCAAAATGTCACCAAATAAAATAGCATGTAGATCTATTTTAATTTTATTGAATGAAATTACTATAATCCCAATAGCAAGGGCTACGTGGGCCAATACACCTAATAGGGTATCAGATGAGAGAGCTTTACTTTGTTGTAACCATAAAAATAGAAATCCAAAGACCAAACAGACAAAAACAACTCCTATATTTATGCCGACACCAAGTAATATTCCTATTCCCGCACCTAGTAAGGAACTATGTGCAATTGATTCACCATAATATGAGAGTCTTCTCCAAACGACAAAACAGCCTACTAGACCAGATATTAGAGCAACGGCAACACCTGCTAAAATACCTCTTATAATGAAAGGATCAGTTATTTTATTCTCCAGTAATAATATTATTGTGTTGAACTGTTTCAGTCTCGTTTGAATGTTGATAAACTGCCATTATATCTGCCATATCTTTACCAAACATAGATATAAATTCAGGATCTTTGGTAATTTGCTGAGGTTTACCGACGCAGCATATGTGATTAGAAAGACATAATACTTTTTTTGTTGAAGCCATAACTAGATGTAAATCGTGAGACACCATCAAAATACTTAAACCTCTTTTTAGATATATAGATTGCAAAAGATTATAAAAGTAGATTTGACCAGAAACGTCTAAATTTTGAGCTGGTTCGTCAAGAATAAGTAATTCAGGATTATTCAGCAAACTTCTTGCAAGCAATACTCTTTGCATTTCACCACCAGACAAAACTGAAAGTTGCTTGTTAATTATTTTCTTAATCTGAGTTTCTGACACAACTTGTCTAAAAGAAATCTCATCAAATTTTTTTCTTACGGTTATAAAATTTTGGACACTCATAGGCATTGTATTAATGATATTTATGGACTGGGGCATGTATCCCATTTTTAAATTTGGTTTTTTTATAATTTGGCCACTATCAGGCTTGTAGAACTGCATTAAACATTTTAATAGCATAGTTTTACCAGCACCATTTGGTCCAATAATTGTAAGAAAGTCGTTTTTTTTTATTTCTATATCAATATTTTTTAATATAGCCTTTTCATTTTTTACTACACTGATATTTTGTGCGGATATTAATGCATTTGTAGTTTTCATTTTTTGGTGACAATCTTTTTTAAACTTTTAATTTTAAATAATATTAATAAATCATTATTAATAAATTGTTTAACATTCAAACTTAACTAATTTTCTTAATATTCTTTATAAATTTTTATAATTTCTTATAACTTATTAATCTTGACTTTTAAAGGTTATATACATAAATATGTTACGTTATAACATTACAATATTTAAAGGACAAATGATGAATAAAATACTTTCTTTTATAATTTTGATAATATTTTCAAACTCTACTGTTTTTGCCAGCGAGACGAAGGGAGTTATCACAACAATTCAGCCTATAAATTCACTTGTTAGTGCAGTAATTGGTAATACTGGCAAAACTATTGCATTAATACCAGCAGAAATTTCTCCACATGAGTATAAATTAAAACCTTCTGATACAAAGAAAATGCAAGAAGCGAATATTATTTTCTTCGTTTCAAACCATTTAGAAAGTAGTGTTACAAAAGTTTTCAAAAATTTGCCTAAAAATATTAAAATAATAGATCTATTAGCAGAGACAGGGATTGAACATCTTGCTATTAGGGATAATGAAGCTTGGGAACGTCACGACCATCATGGACATGAAGACCATGACGACCACGAGAAGCATGGTAAAAAGCATGACGACCACGATGATCATGATAAGCATGGTAAAAAACATGACGACCACGATGATCATGATAAACATGGTAAAAAGCATGACGACCACGATGATCATGATAAGCATGGTAAAAAGCATGACGACCACGATGATCATGATAAACATGTTAAAAAACATGACGATCACGACCATGATAAACATGCTAAAAAGCATGACGATCACGATGATCATCAAAGTAAAGATGATGTTCACATCTGGTTAAGCCCAGATAATGCAATCAAAATCGTTAAAAAAGTGAATAAAGAATTAAGTTTGCTTTTCCCAGACAATGCTAGTCAATATAAAGAAAATTCAAATAATATTATTAGTAAAATAAGTGATTTAAAAAGTGAGTTAACAAAAGATCTAGCTCCAATTAAAGACACACCTTATGTGGTTTTTCATGATGCGTATCAATATTTCGAAAAAGCATTTGGGCTAAATGCCGTTGGTTCAGTTGCACTAGAAGGTGATGTCGCATCATCACCAAAACAGATATCTTTTATTAAAGATAAAATAAAAAAATTAAATGCCTCATGTGTATTTCAAGAGCCACAATTTGACAGTAAATTAGTAAAAATTGTTGTTGAAGGAACTAATGCGCAAATTGGAACTCTAGATCCATTAGGCGTGAACATTTCTGGAAAAGAAAATTTTTATATACAATTACTTAAAAATATGGCTAAAAGTTTAAATGAATGTTTAGGATAAATGAGTTATGTTAATCTGTGAAAATCTCTCATTTTCAATTGATGGTCACAAATTATTCTCAAACATAGATTTTAAAATAAAAAAAGAAAAGGACCTGTTAATTACAGGTCCTTCTGGTATAGGAAAGACAACATTATTAAGTGTTTTATGTGGTCTTCAAATACCTACTGAAGGAAGTATTCGTTATAATGATATTTCCCTTTATAGTTTATCTGAAAACAAAATTGACGAATTTAGAGGAAAACAACTCGGAATAGTTTTTCAAAGTTTTAATTTAATTAATGCATTTACAATTAAGCAAAATCTTCAAATAGCAAATACTGCGGAAGGTTCCCAAGATACTGATCATCTTTACGACCTCCTTGAAAGAGTGGGATTGGCTGATAAATCTCATATCAAGGTTTCAAATTTAAGTATTGGTGAAAAACAAAGGGTTGCGGTAGCACGTGCATTTATAGGGCAACCGAAATGGATATTTTGTGATGAGCCTACATCATCATTGGATGATAAGAATACAGATATTATTACAAACTTAATCAAAGAAGAAAGCTTAAGACACAAAGCCTCATTAATTTTAATAACTCACGACAAACGTGTTCAATCAATTCTTAATTTCAACGAAATTTTGAGATTAGGAGAAGTATTATAAATATATTCTTAATTTCATTTTTGTATTTAAAATCTAAGCCATTAAATTTCATAATGAGTATACTTTTAATGATATTAGGTGTCACAATAATTACATTGTCAGTTTTAGTTAATCAAATTACTAAGAATACTTTTACCAAAAATAATCCTAATTTGGATGTAGTAGTAGGAGCCAAGGGAAGCCCTCTTCAATTAGTCTTATCATCTATTCATCACATTGATATTCCAACGGGAAATATAAGTTACAAAAATGCTAAAAAAATTATGAAACATCCTGCTATTAAATTTGGAGTTCCAATTTCGTTAGGTGATAATTTCCAAAATTACAGGATAGTAGGTACTGATAAGAAATTCTTAAAACTATATGATGCAGAATTAGAAATAGGTTCTATGTGGGAAAAGCCTATGCAATCCGTAATTGGTTCCAATGTAGCTAATTTCACTAAATTAAAAATTGACAAATTTTTTGTGGGATCTCATGGTTTAATAGATACAGGCGACATTCATTCTGAACAACCTTATAAAGTAGTTGGTATCTTAAAAAAGACAGGTACTATATTAGATAATTTAATTATCACCAGCTTGAATAGTGTATGGAATTTACATTCAAATCAAAATGACATTTTGAAAAAAAGTGATAGCTTAGAAGTAACAGCATTATTATTAAAATATAAAAATAAAACCTCTGTCTTTTCTTTTCCAAGACTAATTAACAAAAACACAAGTATGCAAGCAGCTAGTCCTAATCTTGAAATTTCTAAATTATTTAAGTTAACTGGCGGAGCCCATAAAATTATTAATTATTTGAGCATTATAATTGTATCTTTATCATTTGCAGGGATTTTATTCACATTATTAAATAACATAAACGAAAGAAAATATGACCTGGCAATATTAAGAACACTTGGCTTTACTAGGGAACGAATTTTTTCTATAATTTTAATCGAGGGAATGACTATTTCAATTTTAGGAAGTTTTATTGGGTTGATCTTAGGAAGTATAGTCTACAAGTGCATTGAATTTTTTTCATTACTTGGAAGAAATATAGTTACAGGACAGCTTGATTTTATTTATGAAATTTTAATAATATGGTTTGTTATTCTGATTATTTCTTTTCTTACTTGTCTTATACCCTGCATCAAAGTATATAAACAAAATATTAGAAACACCTTGTTAAATAGTTAATTATTTATTTTTACAGACGTATAGTGAGATATGAAAAGATCAAAACATGAATAAAAAATTAATAATTATACTCATTTGTTCTTTATTTCCATTTGAGGTATTTGGTTATGAAAAATTTAACCTTAATGATATTGATCCATCTGAAAATATTATAGTTGAGGATTTATTTGAGCCACTTGAAGTAACTGGTGATGCAATACCTTGGCAATTATTTAAAAAAACCAAAGAGATTGAAGATTGTACAATTGATAAAGATGGGTTTGATTATTGTCTTATAAAACCAATTTATGATGATAATGTTAAAAAATATAATGGAAAAACAGTTACTGTAATGGGCTTTATGTTTCCTCTCGAGCAATCAGAAAAACAAAAAAGATTTTTGATTGGACCATATCCTTTGAGTTGTCCATTTCACTACCACGTTGGTCCGTCTCAAGTTATCGAAATCAGTTCAGAAAAGGCAGTTGATTTTTCCTTTGATCCTATAACAATAAAAGGTAGGCTTGAGGTAAAATATAATAAAGAAACTGGAACTTTTTATTATCTAAAAACTCTCAAATCATAATTTAAAGAGTTTCAGAAACACCCCAAACATTTGTAACCTGACTTGATAAAACTCCGCCATTACCATGAGCTACTGACAATTTTGCATTGTCAATCCATCCTCCACCCGATCTTTCACCTACATTGTCTCCTGCAGAATTCCTTAATTGACGAATAGCTTCTAAAGTTACAAAAAGACCATACATTCCTGGATGTACACAGGACAACCCTCCTCCATTAGTATTAACTTTTAAGGATCCAGAGGGCCCAATATTATTGTTTTTAACCAATTCAATAGCTTCACCTTTTTTACAGAAACCTAAATCTTCTAGAAATAACAATGTATTTATGGTGAAGGCATCATATAATTGTATTGTATCCATGTCAGTGGCTTTATAACTAGACATCTTAAACGCCCTTTGGCTACTATCTATTGCCGATGTTCTAACTAAATCTGGCATTTCAGAAACCATTCGGTGATGGTGTTCCATTGCTGCTCCAAGCAAATAAATAGGAGTATTCTTAGTATCTTTAGCTCTATCAGACCTTGTCATTATGACCGCAGCCCCTCCGTCAGTGACTAGGCAACAATCTAGTTTACCCAAGGGATCTACAATTGGTCTTGCTGAAAGAACATCTTCAACAGTCAAGGGACCCTTATCATAAGTGTAAGCTCTTGGATTAAGTAAGGCCCAGTCTCTTGCAGATACTGCTACATTTGCTAAATCTTCGCGAGATGCTCTAAATTCGTGCATATATCTTTTTGCAGCTAAAGCATATGCAGTAACTGGCATTCTAGGTTCATATTGTGCTTCATATGGCATTGCTTCTGAAATAGTTTTAAATCCTCCAATACTTTTTTGATTAGAGCCATATGCAACCACTGCTACATTTATCAATCCTGCATCTAAAGCCAAAGCAGCTGTCAAAATATGAGATAAAAAGCTTGATCCACCAATCTGAGAACCATCAGCAAATTTCGGTTTTAAACCAAGATATTCAGATAAAGACATCGCCGCCATGGAATGAAAGGCTGTTGCAGCAAAAACTCCATCAACTTCATTTAATTTTATTCCTGCATCATCTAAAGCGTCATGAACAGAGTTTGCCATTATCTCCATAGCGCTCCAACCTGATGCCATTCCACAACCACTTTCTGCTAGGCCAACGACAGCAGTTTTACCTCTTAAATTATTAATATCATTTTGGTTCATTATAATTATCCTTGTAAAATATCAAAAATTACTGCTGGTTCCCCATTAAGAATTGAAATTCTAGCTTTTACTTTTTGACCTATTTGAACTTTATCTGGCTCTATACCTTCAACCCTTGCCATCATTCTTGGGCCTTCATCTAAAGTAATTAAAGACAAATTAAAATCACCACCCTTTTCTGGTAACCTCCTATTGCAAGTGGTGCTATGAACAGTTCCTATTCCAGATGCTTCTACCCACTCTAAATCCCTTTCACCAGTACTTGGAAAAGCAACTCGCGGATGAAAGAAAAATTTATCTAAACTTTTACACCTTTGGATCATAAATTTTCCTTCAGACAAATAATTTTTAAATTGTTGTTCTGGGCCAACCAATCCTTTTAAGTTTTCTGGCATTTTTCTTCCTTTTTTAAAGTTCTATTTAGTTACAATCAATGCATCAAGCGCAATAACACTATTCTCACTGACTAAAATTGGGTTCATTTCAACTTGATCAATCCGATCAAAATTAGCTGCAATTAAATTAGATAAGTTAACAATCGCAGTTATTAAAGACTTTATATCAACAGAAGGTTGACCCCTAGTACCAAAAAAAACATCTTTACTTTTTAAAGACAAAATCATTTTTTCAGCTTTCTCAGAAGATACTGGAGCTTCAGCAAAAGAGATATCTTTCATTACCTCTGTATATATTCCACCAAGACCAAACATAACTATTGGTCCAAATACTGGGTCAATTTTAGCACCTAAAATGCATTCAATTCCTCCTTTTATCATTGGTGAAATCATGACCCCGTCAATTATAGCCTTAGGAGCTTTTTCATTAACATTTTTATGAATTTCTTTGAAAGCTTCTCTAGCCTGATCAATATTTTTAATTTCTAAAATTACACCACCAACTTCTGTTTTATGTTGAATATCTGATGACAAAATCTTCATTACATATTTGGTATCATCATTTTTAAAAAGGGAGGATAAATCATCTAAGTTTTTAATCTGCAAAGATTTTACAACTGGTAAATTAGCAGCCCTTAAAATTTCACTACAGTCGATTTCGTTTAATTTCTTTTCAGGTATTTTTATGACATAATCATTTTTTTTAAAATCTTGTTTAGCTTCATTTAGATTAAATTTTTCTCCAAAAAACATCAATGCAGACATTGCTATAATAGCTCTTGTAGGATCTTCAATACATGGAAACCCTTCTTTTTCATACATTTTAACGTATTCTTCAGGCGCAACCATACAATTTATAAACAATTTATCTTCATACCCTTTCATAGCCTGTTTAAGAGATGATAAAAGGGGTTTTGATAAAACTGGAGAGCCTGCAACAGATGTCCAAAAACCTATTAATGCATCATAACCACCTTTTGAGAGCATTAAGTCCGTAAACTTAGGTATCAACGATAAATCATTAAAAAATTGAGCTGTCACATCTACAGGGTTCATCGGTGATGCAAAAGGTACAAGTTGTTTTAATTCATCTTGGGCATCCTCTGGCATGGGACCAACTATTAGACCTTCATCGGATGCAGCATCTGCCATCAATACACCACCTCCTCCTGATATAGTTACTATACCTAAATTTTTTCCCGCAGGAAATATCTTTGGTTTAGTTGCATAAGCTACATCTAACATTTCTTCTGTGCTTCTTACTCTATAGGCACCATGAGCTTTTAACACTTCATCGTAAATAACGTCTTCACCTGCCAAAGAAGCTGTGTGTGAGTTAGCTGCTGCAGCACCAACTTCTGATCTACCTACTTTCATAAAAATTACTGGCTTTTTTTCAGATCTTGCAGTGTCTAAAGCTTTAGTAAATTGCTCTCCATCTTTTACACTTTCAGCATATGCCATAATTGAATGAACATCTGGATCCTCAGCCATTAATTGGATTGTTTCTCCTACTGACAAGTCAACTTCGTTTCCAGTTGTCATCCAATATCTTATTCCTAAACCTCTTTGATGAGCTACCATATATATATGGCTTCCATAAGCGCCTGATTGGCTGGCAATTGATATTCCACCTGGCTTTGGAGTAGCCCTGTCTATGGTTGATGTAAATGTTGGATAAAAATTAGTAGCTGAGTTAAAAAGTCCCAGGCAATTTGGGCCTATTACTCTTAAACCACTATCTTTACTAATTTTTTTAATTTGGTTTTGATAGATTTGTCCTTGACCACCTATTTCGGAAAACCCTGAAGAAAAAATTAATGCTGTTTTTGCCTTTTTTTCTACAGCCTGTTCAAGGACAGACACAACTATTTGAGAAGGAACTGCGACTAAAATAAAATCTAAATCTTCTTTTACATCTAATAAAGAAGAGTAAGCTTTAATACCTTGAACACTATCTCTATTTGGGTTAATTGGGAAAATCCCTCCTGAAAACTTTTGTTCAATCATATGGGCTAATGGACGTCCTCCAATCCTAGCTTTATTATCTGAAGCTCCAACAATAGCGATTGATTTAGGTGACATAATTTCTTGTAGAGTAGTCATGTTTAGCCTTTAATTAATAGACAAGTTTTTAACAGTCTATAATCTACATTAAATAATAAACTTGTTAAAAGAAATATTAAATATAATTAGTCAGATTGTTCAAAAATATAATGCCTAGAATTGTTTTTTTAAGTTGCTTTATACAGATGTTTTCTATGACTGGATTTGCTGTATGGCCTATCTATTTATTAGACCTTCAAACCTTATGGAATTTGTCAAATAGTGAAGCTGGTTGGATAAGTGGATCATTCTATATTGGATATGTTATTGCAACTCCATTTTTAGTGAGCATGACCGACACTTTTGATGCAAGAAAACTATATTGCTTTTCTTCTCTACTTGGTTGCTTAGGTTTATTATTATTTTCTTTCTTTGCCAGCAATGTAATTAATGCTTCAATCTATTGGGGTCTTGTTGGTGGAGGTCTTGCTGGCACTTATATGCCTGGACTGCAAATACTTAACTCAAGACTCAATAAAATTTCTAGAGAGAAATATGTTGCAGTTTATACCTCTTTTTTTGGATTGGGTGTCGCATTTTCGTTTTCTCTATTTGGTTTCATAAAGAGTTATGAAATTTCATGGGAGCAAGCCTTCTTATTTGCCTCATTTATTCTATTTATTTCTGCTTTTCCTTTGTTGTTATTTTCAGGAGAAGAAATTGAAGAACGCCAAAAAAGACCATATCAAGGTATTATAAAAGTAATTATTCCTATTTTTACTACATTTAAAAATAAAAAAGCATTGCCATTTATACTTGGCTATGGGGGACATACATATGAGTTATTTGGCTTTAGAAGTTGGACATTTCCATGTATATTATTTCTTTCAAATTATTTTAACACCAAAGTAAGTGACGCATTCATTGCTAATTGTATTGGTTTAATGGGTTTTTTGGGTATTTTCGCATCTATCTATGGTGCTAAATATTGTATAGGAAAAGACAGAGCAAGAATAGTAAGTACAATGGGATCATTATGTTTCATAGGTTCAATTTTGACTGCTATTTCTTTTTGGTTTAGTTTCTGGTTAGCCCTTATAATGCTTTTAATCTATAATGGACTTATAGTACTTGATTCAGGATCTTTAACTACTGGAACTGTAATTAACGGTAAACCAGAAGATAGAGGTGTAAGACTGGCCCTTCACTCTATGGTCGGATTTTTTGGAGGAGCTTTGGGAGGCCCTATAATTGGTTTTGTTTTAGATAATTTTGGTGGACAAACAAGTCATTTAGCTTGGTTCTTATCATTTTTATGTTTAGGATTAGGGTCTTTATTTTCAACATTATGTTTTAAGTATTATCTATCAAAAGCTTAAATAAAAAAAGAGGTCATAATAAATTAATTGCAAAAATATTTAACAAACGGAGAAAATTACATGAACACCAAAATTTTACTCAATGAAAGACCGCATGGTGAACCAACTCTTAAAAACTTCAAAACTGTAAAAGAAAAAATTAGATATCCAAAAGAAGGTGAGGTTCTACTTAAAACTATCTACATGTCCTTAGATCCATATATGCGAGGTAGAATGAATGATACAAAAAGCTACGCTAAACCTGTTGCAATTGGCGAAGAAATGGAAGCAGGCGCATTAAGTCAAGTCATAGAAAGTAAATCTAAAAACTTTAAAGTTGGGGATTTTGTAGAAGGTCGAACCGGTTGGCAAGATAATCCTACTGTTGATGAAAAAAAATTAAGGATAATTGATCCAAATATGGCGCCACTTTCAACCTCTATTGGAGTATTGGGCATGCCTGGAACAACTGCATATGTTGGTATGCATAACTTTGCAAAGCCTCAAAGAGGTGAAACTTTAGTTGTTTCTGCAGCTTCAGGAGCAGTTGGATCGACTGTTGGTCAGATTGGGAAGATTTATGGATGCAAAGTGATTGGTGTTGCAGGCACTAATGAAAAATGTCAGTTTACAAAATCAGAATTAGGCTTTGATGAATGTATAAACTACAAAGACGGTGATTTTAAAGATCAACTTAAATCAGCTTGTCCCGATGGTGTGGATATTTATTGGGAAAATGTTGGTGGTATTACCTTTGATACTGTAATGCCACTTCTAAATGATTATGCAAGAATACCTGTCTGTGGTTTAATTTCCTTGTATAATGCTACAAGTATGCCGGGTGGTGAAAAAGATCGTTTACCACTATTATTTAGACAAGTCTTAACAAAAAGAATGATGATTAAAGGCTTCATAGTGTTTAACCATTATGATCAAAGAGAAGAGTCAATTATAGCTTTGTCTAATTGGATTAAAGAGGGCAAAATTAAATATAAGGAAGATTTTGTGGATGGACTCGAAAATGCTCCTAATGCTTTCATTGGTTTATTAAATGGAAACAATTTTGGGAAACTAGTTGTTAGAGTAAATCCTGACCCAACAATCTAATCGGTTACCTCTTGATAGCCTTAATTAAGGCTATCAAAATTTTTACCATTATAGACCAAATCTTTAAGTAATTGAGGTGGAGACCAAAATCTTTTATCTTCTTGATAAAACTTTTCAATATTTGCTAGTACTTTATCTAAACCAATCATATCAGCATATTTCATTGGTCCTCCCCTCCATTTAGGAAAACCATAGCCATTAGTATAAACAACATCTATGTCAGAAGGCCTGATAGCAATTTTTTCTTGTAAAATTTTGGTTCCTTCATAGACCATTGCAGCAATATACCTATCTAATATTTCTTGATCAGAAAAATGTTTAGGAGTTATTCCCACTCTTTTTCTTTCATCATTACATATAATTTCTATCTCTGGGTTTGGTGTAAAAAGCTCTATACCTTCTCCATAAAGGTAATAACCTTTTGAAGTTTTTTGTCCAAACCACCCTCTCTCACATACTCTATCAGCAATTTCTACATATCTATCATCTTTATGACGAAATGGGGCCTTTCTTTTTCTAGTAGCCCAGCCTATATCGCCTCCAGCAAGATCTATAACTTGAAAAACACCCATTGCACATCCAAATTTTCTCAACACTTTATCAATATGGAATGGACTTGCTCCGTCCTCTACCATGTGATAAGTAGCTACCAAGTATTTTGAAAGGATTCTATTACCGATAAATCCGTCACAAACTCCAGAACGTACCGGAACTTTTCTCATTTTTTTGGCTAACATAAACGCAGTTGATACTGTATTCTCTGAAGTATTTTCTGCTACGACAATTTCTAGCAATTTCATAATATTAGCAGGTGAAAAAAAATGAAGGCCTATCACTCTATCTGGATTATCAACTACTTTCGCAATTTCATTTACATCCAAATAACTTGTATTTGAGGCTAGAATACATTTTTGATTGCATATTTTATTTAGTTTAATAAAAACTTCTTTTTTCACATCCATATTTTCAAAAACAGCTTCTATTATTAAATCTCTATCATTTAAAACATTCATGTCAGTATCTGATTTAAATAAATTAATTATTTGGCTTTTTTGATCTGTCGTCATTCTACCCAAATTTACATTTCTGTCATATGTTGAGTTAATTTTATCAAAAGCCTTTTTAATTGCTTCTTGATTTTGCTCAATCATAATCACATCAAATCCTGCATTCATAGCAGCCATTGAAATTCCTGTACCCATAGTTCCACCACCAATGATACCAATTTTTTTTAGTTCAGAGGGTTTACCATTTTTTAATTCAGGTATTTTTGTAATTGCTCGTTCAGCAAAGAACGAATGTATCAGCCCCTGTCTCTGTGGACTTTCTATACATTCTTTAAAAAGTTTTCTTTCATTTTTTATGGCAGCTGGAAAATCTAAATTTAAGCCTTCTTCAACAGACTTAATAATATTATGTGGAGAAAATAAATTTTTATATTTTTTTAAAGCAATAGCTTTTGCATTAGTAATTATTTCTTTTATCTCTTCAAGATTGTTAACTTTACTTGTGATTTTTGAAGTTGGCCTTACATCAAAACCTTCACTAATTAATTTTCGAGCATAAGATACTCCGTTTTCTACAGTTTTATCATTAGGAGCAATTTCATCAATAATACCATTTGCAAACGCCTCTTCAGCAGGAACATGTTTACCAGTAAGCATCATATCTAAAGCCATTGAAACACCGCACAATCTTGGCAGTCTCTGAGTTCCACCTGCGCCAGGTAAAATACCAAGTAAAACTTCTGGTAATCCAACTTTAGTTTTTGGAGCAGCTATCCTGTAATGAGCTGACATTGCCACCTCCAGCCCCCCTCCTAGAGGAGTACCATGAAGGGACGCAACAACTATTTTATCTAAATTCTCTATTTTATCACAAATTTCACTTAAAATTGGTGCATCAACATCTTTACCAAATTCTTTAATATCAGCTCCTGCAAGAAACGTTCTTTCAGGAGCAGTTATGACAATTGATTTAATATTTTTTTCTACTGAAAGTTTGTTAACTGTCTCAAGAAGTTCAATTCTTACCGAAGCACTAATAGCATTAACTGGAGGGTTAGAAATCTCAATAACGGCTATATCATTTAAAATATTATGTTTAACTACTGTCATTCTAACCTCACTATATTAATGTTTTTTTTGCTTCCATGTATTCGTTATTAATTCTTTCAACTAACTTACTTGCTGGTAAAATACTCTTAACTGCAGAAATACCTTGACCAGAACCCCAAATCTCTTTCCAACTTTTTGGCTTTGATGAACCTGAGCTAAAATTCATCTTACTTGAATCACTCTCTTCCAAGTTGTCAGGATCAAGTCCTTGTGCCTTAATAGACCCCTTTAAGTAATTACCATGAACTCCTGTAAATAGATTTGTATAAACAATATCATCAGCGTTTGATTGAGTAATCATTTCTTTATACCTTTGATCCGCATTAGCTTCATTAGTAGCAATGAATGCAGAACCTATATACGCAAGATCAGCTCCCATAGCTTGTGCTGCAAGAACAGCTCCACCATTTGCTATTGAACCAGATAATAAAAGAGGACCATCAAACCATTCCCGAATTTCTTGGATTAATGCAAAAGGTGATAAAGTTCCAGCATGACCACCTGCACCAGCGGCTACAGCAACTAAACCGTCAGCTCCTTTATCAATTGCTTTTTTTGCAAAAAAATTATTAATAATGTCATGCAAAACTATACCATTAGCTTCATGTGCAACTTTATTCACTTCTGGTCTAGCACCTAAAGATGTTATCCATACAGGAGCTTTCCATTTTGCACAAATATCAATGTCTTTTTCTAATCTTATGTTAGACTTGTGTACGATATGATTTACTGCATATGGCGCTGCTGGATTATCTGGATTTTTTTGGTTATGCTTGTCTAATTCATCATTTATTTTCTTTAACCAAATCTCTAACATGTTTGGTTCACCTTCTCCTTCTCTAGCATTCAAACAGGGGAATGAGCCAATTACACCCGCTTTACATTGAGCAATCACAAGATCAGGATTTGAAATGATAAAAAGTGGGGAACCTATTACTGGTATTTTAAGTTTATCTAATGGAGGAAGAAGTGACAAATTTGTCTCCTATGTTTTATTCAAAAATAGAATAATCATTTAACACGCTAATAATAAATTCTTCAATTATTTTAATTACATAAACTTATTTTTTTTATATGATTAAAGATAATTATTAGATGGGAGAGATAAAAATGTTTTTGAATGACACTGATTTAAAAAAATTTGATGAAGATGGTTATTTGTTTTTTCCAGAAATGTTTAGCAAAGATGAAGCTTTACTTTTAAAAGAGGAAGCAGAAAAAGTTTATTTACAAGATAGAAAAGAAGTTTGGAAAGAAAGTTCTGGAGTTGCACGTACAGCATTTGCTGCTCATAAATATAATGAAGCTTTTAGAAGATTAGGTGCACATCCCAGATTAATTGATCCTGTTTCTCAAGTATTGCAAGGAGATATTTATATGCATCAGTTTAAGTTAAATGCAAAAGCTGCATTTGACGGAGCTGTATGGCAATGGCACCAAGATTATGGCACCTGGAAAAGAGATGATGGTATGCCAGAGCCAAGAGCTATGAATATAGCAGTTTTTTTAGATGATGTAACGGCTGCAAATGGTCCGTTGTTATTTATTCCTGGAAGTCATAAGTCTGGCGTTATAGACGCAGGTCACGACCTCGAGACAACCAGTTACCCTTTATGGACTTTAGATAATAAAAAAGTCCTTGAGTTAGCTGAAAGAGGCGGCTGTGTTGCGCCGACAGGACCTGCAGGAAGCATGCTTATGTTTTCTTCACTTTTAGTGCATGCAAGTCCACCAAATATTTCTCCATTTGGAAGAAGTATTGTCTACCTCTCATTATGCCATGTTGACAACCATATACAAAAATTTAAGCGTGACGAATGGATAGCTCACAGAGACTTTGCACCTATTTCTAAACTTAGTGACAATTGTTTAAACGAATTAATAAGCGAAAACGTTAGTGCCGCTGAGTAAACATTAATACTTTCTATCAAGGAATATTTAATTTTGTTAACAATAAACTCAGTTGCAAATTTTAGAGATGTAGCTATTGGCTCCAATATGAAGACAAATTTATTATTTAGATGTGCAAAGTTAAGCACTCTAAATCAAGAAGATATTATTAATTTAGAAACGCTAAATCCATCCGCTATTATTGACTTTAGAGATCCTAAGGAAATAAATAAAGCTCCAGATAATTTATCAAAAACATTACTAAGTAAATATATAAGTCTTCCAATATCAGCTAGCACTCTAAGTAGAATGGTTACACAAAAAAAAATAGACGGTGATAATGTAAGAACCTATGAAAAAGTTATGGAAGAGAGTTACAAATTATATATAAATAATCACAAACATGTATGGAAAGAATTTATTAAGATTTTGCTAAATTCTGATAATAACTCAGTAGTTTTTCATTGCTCTGCTGGAAAAGATAGGACTGGTATAGCAAGTTTTATTATTCAAAGAATATTAAACAGTTCTATGGAACTGATTTATAAAAACTATTTATTATCAAATAAATTATTGACTACGAAAGCTGCCACAGCTGAACAAACAACCACTTCTAGTTATGATAACCTTCAGGTAACAAAAACTATGTTAAGCACTCTTGGAAAAGTAAAAAAAACATACTTATTATCAGCAATTAATGAAATTGAAAGTAAATATAAAACTTTAGAAAATTATTTTATAAAAGAACTTCATTTTGATAGAAATGATATTGCTAAATTAAAAAAACAATATTCCAATTGATAGGTAGAAAATGTTTTTACAAAATGCGATTAAAAAAAGAATTGATAATGATAACCCTGTCAAGGTAGCTCTAATAGGAGCTGGTAAATTTGGTTCAATGTTTTTAAGTCAAGTTCCAAGCACTACGGGAATTGAAGTTTTAGTAATTGCAGATCTAAAACCTGACAATGCCGTAAAAGCTTGTAAAAACGTTGGTTGGAGTGAAGATTTAATTAACAAAACAAAATTTGTTGATACAGGTGCTGATGCGATAAAATTAAATGAAGTAGAGGTAGTTATTGAGGCAACAGGATTTCCTGCAGCAGGTATTGAACATGCAAGACAAGCTTTTCAAAATGGTAAACATATAATAATGGTAAATGTTGAAGCAGATGTCTTGGCTGGAGCAGCTTTAGCTAAAGAGGCTCATTCTGTAGGAGTTGTTTATTCTATGGCTTATGGAGATCAACCTGCCCTAACTGCAGAAATAGTTGAATGGGCAAGAGCTTCTGGCTTTAATGTAACTAGCGCAGGTAAAGGAACCAGATATCAACCAATATACCACAAATCATCACCTGACACGGTATGGGATTACTACGGCTTGACCCACGAAGAAGCAAGAAAAGCAGGAATGAACCCAAAAATGTTCAACTCATTTTTAGATGGAACTAAATCTGGATTGGAAATGGCTGCCATAGCTAATGCATGTGATCTAGAAGTCCCTACTGATGGTCTATTATTTCCTCCATGTGGAATGGACGATCTTGCAAATATTTTAAAACCATTAGAATTTGGTGGTTTGTTAGAAAAGAATGGACAAGTTGAAGTTGTGTCTTCACTTGAAAGAGATGGTCGACCTGTATTTAAAGATTTACGTTGGGGCGTGTATGCCGTGTTAGAAGCCCAAAATGATTATGCAGCGTCTTGTTTCAAACAATATGGAATGAATACTGATGATACTGGAAAATATTCTGCGATGTATAAACCTTTTCACCTCATAGGGATGGAGCTTAATATATCAGTTTTTTCAGCTGCATTGTTAAATCAGGCAACGGGACAAACCAAAAAGTTTACTGGAGATGTTGTATCAACAACTAAGAAAAATTTGAAAAAAAGTGAAATTCTTGATGGAGAAGGTGGAGCAACTGTATGGGGCAAACTTGTACCATCAAAACTATCATTATCTATGGAAGCTCTTCCTATTGGACTAGCTCATGGAATTAAACTTAAAAATGAAATTGAAGAAAATAAAATAATTACATGGAATGATGTTGATTTTTCATCAAATGATCCTGCAATTTCATACAGAAGAAAAATGGAAAAGGATCTTAAAAAATCATAGGCTTATCTGGTCCTCTATCTAAACGCCATACAAAACCTGATTTTCCTTCGTTTGGAAAAAATTTTCTTAAAAGTGGATCATGACCTGGTATTACCAGTTCGTCCTTAGAAGCTAACTTTCTGATGATTTTAAAACCATTGAGCATATTTTCAAGATCCACAACAATCGGAAAAGGTTTACCTGTGAGAAAATTTTCATAAAAGTGAGTGGCATCTGATGCTAAACACATATATCCGTTTTCAGTTTTAACTCTTACTGACTGTAATCCTCTTGAGTGTCCTCCAATAAGGTGAGTGGTTACTCCAGGTTGAATTGCTCCAATTCCATTATAAAATATAACTCTTCCTGAAAAAACATTTTTTACCATATGGCATACATGTTCTCCAGTGAAGGGTATTTTTATTGTTTCGTGACACATACAAGGTCCAGTTGCATACGCCATTTCTGATTCTTGCAAATGAAACTTTGCATTAGGAAACTCAATTAATCCCCCTGCATGATCATAATGTAAATGTGTTATAATAACATCAGTCACTTGACTGGCATCAATATTTATTGCTTTAAGAGCCTCAGATGGTGACCTATCAATTGGCCTATTTCTTCTTTTGGCCTCATCATAATCATAACCAGTGTCAACTATAATAATATCTTTGTTTGATTTCAGGGCCCATATGAAATAATCAATCGTATGAGCTTCGTGGGAATGATCATCAAATATGAAGCTTTCTTTTCTGGTCCTATCTGTTCTTTCTGCATATTTTAAAGCATATACTTCCCATTGTTTCTCTAAAACTGTATCCACTTTAATTTCTCCTTTAAAGATCAAACTTCTTCGAGTCTATCAGTGGCTGGAGGGGGTGTAGGGCTAATATTCGATATTAAATTATATGTTTCTTCATCTAAAGAAATTTCCATTGAATCGAGTGATGGTTTTAATTGTTTTAAGTTTCTTGCACTTACAATAGGCGCAGTAATAGCATCATTATATGATACCCAAGCAACAGCCAAAGCAATTGGGTCATAATCTAATTCATTAGCTAAATTAACGAGTGAATTAGCTGCGTCGTACATCCAATCTTGTCCATATCTTTTTTTATATTTAGAATTATCATGAAGTCTACCTAAACTATTTTTGTTAGATGAATCAAATGAGTTATATTTGCCAGTAAGAAGTCCGCCACCCAATGGACTATAGCTAATAACGCCAATATTTTCAGTTTGTGACATAGGAAGAATTTCTACCTCTGCTTGTCTTTTAACAATGTTGTACATGGGTTGAAGTATATCAACTGACGGGAACCCATTTTTTTCCGCAACTAACTGAGCTTTCATTACTTGCCAAGCAGAAAAATTTGAAGCACCTAATTGAAAAAATTTTCCTTCCTCTTTAAGTTTTTGAAGAGTTTCAAATGTTTCTTCTAATGGAACATTATCATCCCAATGATGTAAGAAAAAAACATCTACATAATCTTGCTTTAATCTTTTAAGACTTTCCTCTAACTGTGATCTTATATTTTTACCACTAGACCCACCAACTGATCCAGCCTTAGTAATTAAAATTATCTTATCTCTTTCTTCTTTAATCAAATTACCAAGAATACATTCAGACTTACCTCCCGTATATACATAAGCAGTATCAAAAAAGTTTATACCTTTATCACGACAAGCTTCATACATTTCTTGACTATCTTTTTCGTTTGCTCCATCACCAAATTGCATAGTACCAAAACACAAAGATGAATTTTTTAAATTATTAGGTCCAAACTCTCTTATAACTTTCATATAATCAAACCTCTTAATTATTCTTAAAATTTTTCATCCAGGTAAGCCCGGCTTCAGTAGTTGTCTTTGGTTTATACTCAGCTCCAACTATACTTTTATATCCAACTTTGTATATTTCAGGTACAATATAACTAAAGTTTAATTCCCCACTATCCGGTTCCGCTCTATCCTGTACTGATGCTATTTGAACATGACCAATAAAAGGTAAGTGTTCTTTAAATCTTTTAAGGACATTGCCTTGATTTATCTGAACATGGTAAAAATCAAACATAATTTTAACAGAATCTGACCCAACTAGTTCACAAATTTCTTTTGCTTGCTCTACTTTAGTTAAAAAGTATCCTGGATTATCTTTTAAATTCAAAGGTTCAATAACTAGCCCTATACCACTATCTTTTAGTAAGTCCTTAGCAAACTTTAAATTATCAATGAAAGTCACAAGAGATTTTGTTGATAAATCGGTTACACCTGCCATAGCATGAATATTTTTTGATTTAATAACTTTAGCATATTCAAAAGATTGAATTATAGCATCTCTTGCTTCAGATATTTTTGAAGGAACTGCAAGTAAACCATTGTCACCTTCCTCAATATTACCTTTTATAGTGTTTATACCGATTACTGGTAAATTAACTTCATCTAAAGCTTTCTTTATGTCTTTTGAGTCATATTGATATGGAAATTGAAATTCAACCGCATCAAATCCATTGTCTTTTGCTTTATAAATAGCATCTATCTGGGAAAATTCATTCCATAAAAGGCCTAAATTTGCAGAAAATTTATACATAATATTAATCCCATTCTACATTAAATTTTTTTATAACTGAGTTTATTTGAGATACATCTAATGCTTTTGCATCTGCACCTTTTAAGATTAGAGCTAATTTTGCTGTAGCCTCTAATTCTTCAATAGCATTAACTGAAGATTCTAAATCTTTGCCTGAGACAACTGGTCCATGATTAGCTAACAAAACTGCTGACCTTTTACCTGCAAGACCTTTGATAGCATCGCCCATTTTGGGGTCACCAGGTACAAAGAAGGGAAGTAACTTAACTTTCCCTAACAGCATTATTGAATATGGTGTGTAAGATGGTAATACATTATCTTCATCTATTCCAGGTAGCATAGAAAGAGCCACAGAATGAGTGGAATGAAGATGAACTACAGCACCAGATTTCATGCCTCTTGTTTCATAAAAAGCTTTGTGAAGAGGTAGTTCCTTAGTTGGTGATAAGGATCCTATAAATTTACCAAACTTTGTCACTTTAACTATATCATTTGGTTCAAGCCTTCCAAACGAAGATCCTGAAGGCGTAACCAGTAAATCATCATTATCTAAACGAACTGAAATATTACCTGTTGATCCATGAGTAATACCCCTATCAAACATTGAAGACGCTAAAATACAGATTTGTTCTCTTAATTTATTTTCGTTCATTTATAAAATATAACCTATTAATATTAATTTCAGTAACCAAATAATTGGTATAAAACACCTATAGACGATCCAATAATTACATGACTGCCTATAGCTAAAGTACAAGACAAAAAGGGTGATGGCGTTTTTAATCCCAGAAAACCTTTACCTAAAACAGGCATAAAGAAAAAACAAGGAACAGCAACACTTAGCAAACCAAAAACAAATCCATTAAAAATTGAAGCATTACAAATATTATATTTTAATAATATAAAGAAAAATATTGAATACATAATCGCAACAGTGTAATGAACAACCCATCCAATTCTTAATTCATTTTTTATTGGGGGCACTTCTTCGATTATTGGATTATATATTTTTGCTTTTGATATTAATAATATATACCATCTTCCAACAATTGCCCAGTCTGATGGATTTATGTCATACATAATTTTTAATAATCTCTGCCAAATATCCATCGCAAGACATGAAATAATCCCAATAATTACAATGTTCAATATTTCCATTAAAAGCCCTTTTTATATTTAAATTTTTATAGCAATGAACTCTTTAACAATATAAAACAATATAAGGGATCTTTAAAATATATCTATTGTATTTTATTTTTTTGATGAACTTTGAAACTATAAAAACTAGAGGAGAGAGATTTATGGCTAATTTTAATGGACAAACTGCAGTAATTACTGGGGGAGCACAAGGTATTGGTTTAGCGACTGCAAGGAGTTTTATTAACGATGGCTGTGAAGTTATGATTTGGGACATAGATGAGAAAATGGGTGTGGAGGCAGCAAAAGAGCTAAATTGTCATTTTTTAAAAGTTGATCTAACTAATAATAACTTAGTCGAAGAAGTTACAGAAAAAACTCTTAAACAAATTAATAAAATTGATATTCTAGTTTGTAGCGCAGGTATTGCTGGACCAACTTATTCAACTTGGGATTATCCTGTTGAAGAATGGTCAAGAGTATTTGACATAAATGTAAATGGTGTATTTTACTGTAATAAGCATGTTGTAAAATCAATGCGTGAAAGAAATTATGGTAGAATTATCAATATTGCCTCAATTGCAGGCAAAGAAGGTAATCCTAATGCTCCTGCATATTCCGCATCTAAAGCAGCTGTTATAGGTTTAACAAAATCTCTTGGTAAAGAAACAGCAGATAAAGACATCGCTGTTAATTGTATAACACCAGCTACTGCTAAAACGAGAATTCTTGATCAAGTATCACAGGAATTTATTGATTATATGATTTCAAAAATTCCAAGAAATAGATTTGTTACTGTTGAAGAAGTTGCATCTCTTATTACCTTTCTCGCGAGTAAAGAGAATAGTTTCACCACGGCTGGTGTCTTTGATATTTCAGGAGGTAGAGCTACTTATTAATTGGTGAGGATTTTTAGGAGATCCTCTGCACCTTAACTCAAAAACTAATAATCGGGGGAGGAACTTATTAGTTAGAATTAGTACAATTAAACGGGGGAGTTTTATTGAACATGTTCAATATTTGATTCCTTTTCAAAATTTGTCTTGCGATAGTTAAAAATAAACTTTTAAACCTTAAAATTTGTTATATATTTGTGCAAAAAACTTTCTTTTATAATTTTTGTTTAATAATTAATCATTTAAAACTGCTGTATTAAGTTCCATGACTGCAGAAAGTATTACAACTGCGAATAAAGAAAGTCCCATTCCCCTATTTACCCAAACCTGCTTGTTAGATGCTAATGACCATCTTTTTAGACTTATCCCTAACCACAGCCAAAATAAATGTATAGGTATCCAAATTGAATTTACTATAATAAATTTAGTTAGTATCTCAACATTATACGAAGCCATTCCAAGTGACAGCACTACAAACAAATGTCCTTGGACTACATAAGCCTTTGGATTGACAAATTGTAAAAAAATTCCTTCGTATAATTTTGGAGCTTTAAAACTTTGTTTAAAACCAGTTTTATTTTCAGATGTAGCTATACGCCAAGATAAAAAAGATAAGTAGGATAGTGATAAAAATAAAAAAGTTAGTTCAACTCCTTCAATTTCAAACAGAAACTGTTTAAAGCCCAGCACAACTAGTAATGCTACCCCATTAGTTCCAAAAAACAACCCAATGAGATACATCATTCCAACTTTCCATCCAAAACCAGCACCAACACCAGCTAAAGAAAGTACGCCTGGACCAGGAGTAACCATCATTAAAAAACTAATAATTATGTAAGCAATCATTTAAATCTATAGATAATATCTATACCTTGGATCAATGGGATTATTTTTGAAAACATAATTATAATAAGATTTTGATAATCACATTATTACAGAAAAATCTTTCCTGGGTTCATTATTTTTTTTGGATCAAAAGCATTTTTAACTTTTTTCATAACGTCTACAGCGTTTCCTAATTCCTTCAACATATATTTTCTTTTTCCTTGTCCAATACCATGCTCTCCGGTACATGTACCATCCATTCTAATAGCTCTTTCGGATATTCTGACTAAAAAACTATCTAGTTTGTCTAATTCAGTCTTGCTGTTTTTGTCAATTAGTAATGCAACATGAAAATTTCCATCACCTGCATGACTTACTATTGGACCTATCAATTCGTTCTTTTCCATGTCTTCAATCGTTTCTGTAATACAATCAGACAATTTGGAAATTGGCACACAAACGTCTGTTGAATAAATTTCTGCCTCAGGCCTTACTGACCTGCATGACCAATATGCATCATGCCTTGCTTTCCATAATTTGTTTCTTTCTTCATTATTAGACGTCCATTCGAAATCGTTACCTCCAAAATCTGATGCTATTTCACTAAATAATTCTGATTGCTCTTTTACAGATTTTTCACTGCCATGAAACTCTAATAGTAATAAAGGAGCTTCAGGAAGATTTGTCTTAGAATAACTATTAACTGCTTTTACTTGAGCAACATCTAAAAACTCAATCCTTGCCACTGGAATTCCAGCTTGTACAGTCATTATAACTGCATCAGTTGCATCCTTAACTGATGGAAAACTTACTCTACCTCCTGCAATGACTTCCGGGATACCGTAAAGCTTTAGTGTAATTTCTGTAGTTATACCTAATGTACCCTCTGAACCAACCATTAACCGAGTTAAATCATAACCTGCTGAACTTTTTCTTGCTTTATTTGCTGTTTTTATTATTTGACCATCAGGAGTAACAACCTCAAGAGCAATTACATTATCTTTCATTGTTCCATAACGCACTGCATTTGTTCCAGAAGCTCGAGTAGCTGTCATTCCACCAAGTGATGCATTTGCACCTGGGTCAATTGGAAAAAACAACCCAGTATCTCTTAAGTGGGTGTTTAGTTGTTCTCTGGTAACCCCAGGTTGTACAACAACCAAAAGATCTTCCTGATGCACTGTCAAGATCTTATTCATATTATTCATATCAATAGAAATTCCACCATATGGAGCATTAAGATGTCCTTCAAATGAAGAACCAACGCCAAAAGGAATTATAGGACATTTAAATTCATTACAAATTCTTACAACTTTTTGAACATCTTTTTTACTCTCGGCAAAAACAACGCCATTGGGTAATTCTGATTCATGAATAGTCATCGTATGAGTATGTTGTTTAAGTATACTTTTACTACTAGAGAATTGTTGCCCAAATTCTTTTTGAATTTTTTTTATACATAATTTGATGCTCTCTTTATCATAATCCTCCTCAGACCATACAGAAACACTACCATCCATTTTAAAAACCTTTTCTATAATTTTTATAAAATTTTTCCTGGGTTCATTATACCCTTTGGATCAATTTCTTCTTTTATTAATTTCATGAAATTAACAGCAGAGCCTAATTCATCAACTAAGTATTGTTTTTTACCCTGCCCTACTCCATGTTCTCCTGTACATGTTCCATCCATACTAATGGCTCTATGAGCTAATCTCTCTAAAAACCCGTTTGCAACATCAACTTCTTTTTGTATTTTAGGATCAATCATTAGCTGAACGTGAAAATTACCATCACCAACATGACCAACAATAGGTCCAAACAAATTATTTTTTTCCATGTCATCTATCGTTTCAGTAATACATTCTGACAATCTTGATATTGGCACACAAACATCCGTAGCGATATAATCTGCCTCTGGCCTGCAAGCTTTAACAGCATAATAAACATCATGCCTAGCCTTCCAAAGTTTATTTCTTTCTTCAATATTTGCATTCCACTCAAAGTTATCACCACCAAAATCTTTGGAAATTTCGTTAAATAACTCGGATTGTTCTTGTACAGAAGATTTACTTCCATGAAATTCTAATAATAATAACGGTGACTCAGGTAAGTTTAACTTTGAGTAATTATTTACAGCTTTAACTTGCGCAATATCTAATAGTTCTATTCTGGCAACTGGAATTCCAGCCTGTATAGTCATAATCACAGCATCCGTTGCATCCTGAACAGAAGGAAAAGTACATCTACCAGCTCCAATTTCTTCAGGAATACCATAAAGTTTAAGTGTAATTTCAGTTATTACACCTAACGTTCCTTCAGATCCAACAATTAATCTTGTCAAATCATATCCAGCAGAACTTTTTCTAGCTCTACTAGCCGTATTTATTATTTCTCCATTTGGCATTACAACTTCTAATGAAATTACATTATCTTTCATAGTTCCATAACGAACGGCGTTAGTTCCAGAGGCTCTAGTGGATGCCATACCTCCTATTGAGGCATTGGCACCTGGGTCAATAGGGAAAAATAAACCCGTATCTCTAAGGTGCGTATTTAATTGTTCTCTAGTTACACCTGGTTGTACAACAACAGTTGAATCTTCAGGATGAACTTCAATTATATTATTCAGATTATTCATATCTATGGAGATACCACCAAAATTAGCATTTAAATGACCTTCAAGAGAAGAACCTACTCCAAAAGGTATTATAGGACATCCATGTTCATGGCATATTTTTACTGTTTTTTTAACATCCTCTTTGTTATAGGCAAAAACAACACCATCAGGCAATTCTGGCTTATGAACTGTTGTTGTACTTGTATGCTGCTCACGAACTGATTTTGAAACTGAGAATTGCTGTCCAAACTCTTTTTTCAATGCTTCTACCGCATTATTTGTGTTGTAATCAAATTTTGAGTAAAAAGAGTTGTTTCTTACATCTAAAATCGTCACTAATTAACCTCACATAAGTTTTTCTTTAATATCGTATTAATATATTTCAAAATAAAGATTGAGTAAATTATTACATTTTAATAAAAATTTTATTTGTTATAGTTTTGAACTTCTTGTTAGAAAGCTTACAAAAAAATGTATAAAAAAGCTATTTTTTTAGGTGAATGCATGATTGAACTCAATGGAGATATTTCTTCATTGGAAAATAAAAGTTCAAAAATGCAAATTAATTTTGGAGGTGACACTTATAATTCTGCAATATATTTTTCAAGATTAGCAAATAATAAAACAAATACTTTCTATTCAACAGCACTCGGAAATGACAGCTTTTCTAAAAAAATGATTTTAAGATTTAAAAATGAAAAAATTAAATGTGATTATGTAAGGACCGATGGAGAAAACCCTCCTGGTTTATATTCAATAGAAATAAATGGAATAGGTGAAAGAAGTTTTTCTTATTGGAGAGATCAATCACCATCAAAATATATTTTTTTAGGGTCAAAAGGAAAAAAACTAGCTAGAGAAATAAAAAATTCAGATATTTTTTATTATACTGGTATTTCTGCCGGTATTCTTGATGCAAAACAAAAAAAGGATTTAATTAAAATAGGATCAACTGCGGTTATATGTGGATTTGATTTTAATTATAGATCGCAAGTTCATAATAATAAGAAAGTGTCACAATTATTATTTAAAGAGATTAGTGAAAATGTAGATATTAACTTTGTGTCTTTTGATGACGTTAAAGAGTTATTTGATTTTAAAAATCCACTTGAAGTTTTTGAGATATTAAATGACAAAAAAAATCTAATTCTTATGAGATATAAGGACTCAATTATTTTTAAAAACAAACAACAAGAAATAAAAACTGTTAAAGTTCCTCATGGAAAGGTGGTTGATACAACGGCAGCTGGCGACGCATTCAATGGATCTTTCCTTGCTTTACTAAATAACAATAAAAATATTTCAATAGAAGACAATATATTAAAGTCCCACTCTGTTACTAGAGAAGTGATAAAGCATAAAGGCGCTATTATTTCCAATGAAAATATGCCTAAAATAAACACTTAAATAAGGAAGAAATAAAATGGACAAAAACTTACTTATAATGACAGAAATGCCAGAATATTTTGTAAGTCTGGCAGATAAAAACTTCAATACTTATAAATTGTGGTTAAACAAAAATGAAGATGATTACTTATCTGAAATTAAAAAAGACGTTGATGCGATTGCCGTTATGGGAGGTTATAAAATTACATCAAAGTTAATGAAAAGTATGCCTAATTTAAAAATAATTGCCTGTTATGGTGTAGGCTATGACGCAATAGATATAAATTATGCTAAAACTTTAGGCATAAAAGTGACTAACACCCCTGAAGTACTCAATGACGAAGTGGCAGACACAGCTATTGCACTAATGCTATGTGTATATAAAAAAATTGTGGATGCCGATAGTTTTGCTAGGAACAACTCTTGGCTTAATGGAGATTTTCCATTAACAAAAAAATTTACTGGAACTAAATTAGGTATTGTTGGAATGGGTAGAATAGGAAAAGCGATAGCAAAAAGAGCTGAAGCCTTTGACTGCAAAATTTCTTATCACTCTAGAAACAAAAAAGATGTTAAATATAAATATTTCACTGACTTAAATCAGTTGGCTAAAGAAGTTGATACCCTATGTGTTATTACACCAGGTGGAAAAGAAACAGAAAAATTAATTAATAAAGAAGTTCTTAGTAGCCTTGGCAAAAATGGCGTAATTATTAATGTAGCTAGGGGGTCAGTAATTGATCAAGATGAACTGATTCACAGCCTTGAAAACAATTTTATTTTAGCAGCGGGATTAGATGTCTACACCAATGAGCCTAATATCCCAGAAAAATTAATAAAGCTTGAAAATACTGTTTTATTACCTCATGTCGCCTCAGGTACAGTTGAAACTAGAAATGCCATGGGACAATTAGTTTTTGATAATATAAAAAATTATTTTCAAAATAAATCTCTTATATCAGAAGTAGTCTAAAAATATTTTAATTTTGGGGTAATTTTATTCCAGCATTTCTAGCATATATTTTTGCAACAGCTGCATCATCTTCTTGTCCTAAACCTGAACCTGCGGCAGAAACAAACTGTTGTAATGCTGCAGCAGTCAAAGGAGCAGAAAAGTTTGAATTTTTTGCTATATCTAGAACTATACCTAAATCCTTTGGCCAAATATTGATTGAAGATTTTGGAGAATAATCATTATCTATAATATGAGGTGTTCTGTTCTCAAGCATCCAAGAGGTTCCAGCGCATTTCGAAATAACTTCTAAAAATCTTTTTGGATCAATTCCTTGCGTTATACCAAATGTAATAGCCTCAGCCATTGCAGCAATATGAACACCCGCAAGCATTTGATTAACTGCTTTCATAGCAGAACCTGATCCAACATTTTCCCCAAATTCGAAGACTGTTTCTGAGGTACAGTCTAAAATAGGCTTAGCTACCTCAAAAGCTTTTTTGCTACCTGAAATCATATAGGATAACTTACCCTCAGCTGATTTTTTTGATCCTCCAGAAATGGGAGCGTCTAAATATAAAAGTCCTTTGTCATTGCAAGAAAATGCCATTTCTTTAGCAAAATCTGGGGCTACTGTAGTAGAAACCATGATAAGAGTATTTTTCTTTAATTTTTCTGAAATACCATTTTGGCCAAAGATAATTTCCCTTGTTTGTTTTTCATTTAAAACAACTATAATTACTGCTTGTAAATCATTAAATGGTATATTTTTATCATAGCCACCTTCTTCGATAAGTTTTTTCTGTTGCTTAAGATTTTTATCTTGTCCATAAACATAATACCCTGCACGTATCAGAGACTGAGCTATTCCAAAACCCATTGATCCAAGACCAACAACTAAGATATTTTTAATTTTAATATCCATAAAATTGTTTAGTGATTATCCCTCGGTAAATTTTTTCTTACCTTTTGATATTTAACAGCGTTTTCAAGAACGCCTCCGTCAGATAATTCTCCAACAAATTTTCTTTGAATTTCTTGCCATGGCGTTTGACTTTTAGGATATGGCGGAACACCTTCTTTTTTTCTTAATTCTATTTCTTCGTCACTAACTAACATGTTTGCTGTACATTTGTTTAAATCTATTACTACCGTATCACCAGTTCTTAACCAAGCCAATCCACCTCCAGTTGCACTCTCTGGAGAAGCGTTTAGGATTGAAGGACTTCCTGAAGTTCCAGATTGTCTTCCATCTCCAATACAAGGTAATTCGGTTATGCCTTTTTTAATAAGTTCATCAGATGGCTGCATATTTACCACTTCTGCAGACCCAGGCCAACCTACAGGTCCAGCACCTCTAATAACTAAAATTGAATTTTCATTCATATCTAAACTTTTATCATTTAAACGGTCGTGATAATCCTCAGAACCTTCAAAAACTATAACTTTACCTTCTAGTATCCCTTCTTTACCAGGGTGGTTTAAAAATTTATCTTTAAAGCTTTTTGAAATAACAGATGTTTTCATTATTGCTGCATTAAAAAGATTTCCTTTTAGAACAATAAAGCCTGCTTTTTGTTTCATTGGATTTTTAAAAGGAGTAATAACCTTTTCGTCTTTTATTTTAATACCCTTTAAATTTTCAGACAATTTCTTGCCCGTTACCGTCATCACGTCTCCATGAAGTTTGTTATAACTTAAAAGCTCTGACATTACAGCCGCTGTTCCTCCAGCTCTGTGATAGCTTTCACATAAATACTCGCCTGCCGGCTGTATATTTGCCATTAAAGGTATATCGTAACCGACGTTTTGCCATGCGTCAGTTTCTAATTCCACTCCTATATGTCTTGCAATTGCAGTAATGTGAATTTGGGCATTAGTAGAGCCCCCAATTGCTGAGTTTACAGTAATAGCATTTTCAAAAGCCTCTCTAGTCATAATTTGTGAGGGCGATAAATCGTCTTTAACCATATCAACAATTCTAAGACCAGTTTTGTATGCCATCTGTCCACGTTCTCTGTATGGTGCAGGAATATTAGCATTTCCTGTTAAACTCATTCCTAATGCTTCAGCCAGAGAATTCATTGTTGATGCAGTTCCCATTGTATTACAATGTCCATCTGATGGAGCTGAGCTTGTTACAATATCTATAAATTGTTCATAGTCTATCCTGCCTGCTGCTAGTTCAACTCTACTTTCCCAAACAGCCGTACCAGAACCTGCGAGTTTGCCATTATGCCATCCGTCTAACATTGGACCACCATTAAGAACGATTGCAGGAAGATCAACCGTTGCTGCCGCCATTAAACAAGATGGGGTTGTTTTATCGCATCCTGTCATTAAAACCACGCCATCTAAAGGATAACCATGAAGTATTTCAACTAATCCCAAATATGCCAAGTTTCTATCAACTGCAGCAGTTGGTCTCTTGAGAGTTTCTTGAATAGGATGTACTGGAAATTCAAAGGCTATTCCTCCAGCACTTCTTATCCCTTCTCTTACTCTTTCTGCTAACTTTATATGTATTCTATTACAAGGAGATATATCTGAACCCGTTTGTGCAATTCCAATAATAGGTTTACCTGATCTTAACTCTTCAGGTGTAAGTCCAAAGTTCATTGATCTTTCAAGATATAAAGCAGTCATTCCGGGATTAGTAGGATTATCAAACCATTGTTGACTTCTATATTTTGGATTGAAATTTTTATCTGACATAACTTTCTCCCAAGTCAAATTTAATAAATAATAAAAGTTTATAAATTTATTCTAAAGTAGTATGTATATTTTACATTATTTAATTTTAATATTAGATTTTAAAATATTATACTTGATTTTAAAAAAATCGAAAAGGTAATTTCAGTTTTTATTTTTTATAATGTGGGAGGTTATAAAAATGTCTAATGGTGAGAAGTTAACTATTAAACTTAATGATAATGACAATGTTGCTACTGCTTTAAGGGAGATAGGAGTAGGTGAAACCACACAAAACCTTGAAAGCATTAACAAAATCCCAAAAGGCCATAAAATAGCTCTCAAAAAAATTAATAAAGGTGAGAAAATAATCAAATATGATCAACTTATTGGTATTGCTAGCAAAGAAATTCTAGCTGGAGACCATGTACATGTTGATAACACTGACTTCAAATTAACAGATCATGATTATGAATTTTCAACGTCTATCAAATTACCAAATATGATTGAACCAGAAAAAAGACCTACTTTCAAAGGTTACAAACGACAAAATGGTAAAGTTGGAACAAGAAATTATATAGGTATCCTTACATCAGTTAATTGCTCTGCGACTGCAGCAAAAAATATTGCAAGAGTTTTTACACAGGACAAATTACGTCTATATCCAAATGTTGATGGAGTTGTTTCATTTACTCATGGTACTGGTTGTGGAATGGCAGATTCTGGTGATGGCTTTGATGCCCTTCAAAGAGTTCTTTTAGGCTATATCCAACATCCTAATTTAGCTGGAATTTTGTTAATTGGTTTAGGATGTGAAGCAAATCAAATAAAGTTTCTTTTAGATACTTTTAATTTACATGAAAATCCATTTTTTAAAACAATGACACTACAAGATATGGGTGGACTTAGAAAAACAATTAAGGCAGGAATAAAATGCATAGATGACATGCTTCCAGAAGTAAATTCTATAGAACGAACAGAACAATCAGTAGAACATCTTAGCGTTGCGCTTCAATGTGGAGGATCTGATGCTTGGTCAGGAATAACCTCAAATCCATCACTTGGTCATGCCGCAGACTTATTAATAAAAAATGGTGGTACAGCTATTTTGGCTGAAACACCTGAGATTTATGGCGCTGAACACATGTTAACTAGAAGGGCAATCTCTCCAGAAGTTGGACAAAAACTTGTTGATAGAATTTTATGGTGGGAAGATTACGTTACAAGAAATAAAGGAAGTTTAAATAATAATCCATCACCTGGTAATAAGGCTGGTGGTTTGACCACAATATTAGAAAAGTCACTAGGAGCAGCTGCTAAAGGGGGAACAACTCCATTAAACGATGTTCTTTTATACGCCCAACAAGCTGAAAAAAAAGGCTTTTTATTTATGGATAGTCCTGGGTATGATCCTGCGTCTGTTACTGGACAAATAGCAAGTGGTTGTAATGTTGTTACTTTTACAACTGGAAGAGGTTCTTGCTTTGGTTGTAAACCTTCTCCATCTATAAAAATAGCTACAAATACAGAGATGTATAATAATATGATTGAAGATATGGATGTTAACGCGGGAAAAGTAATTACTGATAATAAAAGTATTGAAGACGTTGGCAAGGAAATTTTTGATTTAATAGTTAGAGTAGCTTCAGGTGAAAAATCAAAGTCTGAATATCAAGGTCTTGGGGACTTAGAGTTTGTACCTTGGCAAATTGGAGCAACAATGTAAGGAATTTTTATGATTAATTTGAAAGGCAAAACAGCTCTTTTAACTGCTTCTGGTCAGGGTATTGGTGAAGCCACTGCTAGAGCATTTTCTGAAGCTGGCGCCTATGTTATCGCAACTGATATTAACAATGAAAGTCTGTCTAGTTTATCTGATGTTGTTAATGAAACGCATATACTCGATGTAACTGATAAAAATGCAATAAAAAATCTAGTAACTTCAATCAAACAACCAAATATATTATTCAATTGTGCTGGTATTGTTCACAACGGAACAATTTTAGAATCCTCGGATAATGATTGGGATATGGCGTTTAACCTTAACGCTAAAGCAATGTATCATATGATCAAAGAAGTTTTACCCATAATGATAACAAATGGAGGTGGATCGATAGTTAATATTGCTTCTGTAGCTTCATCGACAAAAGGTATAATAAACCGATTTATTTATAGTGCATCAAAAGCAGCAGTCTTAGGAATTACAAAATCTATTGCTGCAGATTATATTGCATCTGGAATTAGATGTAATGCGATTTGTCCTGGAACAATTCAGAGTCCTTCATTAGAGCAAAGATTGTCTGATATGGGGGATTATGAATATGCCAGGAAACAATTTGTAGCAAGACAACCAATGGGAAGAATTGGTGAAGCAGAGGAAGTTGCAAACCTTGCAGTTTATTTAGCAAGCGATGCCTCAGCTTTTACAACCGGTCAATTTCATATTATAGATGGTGGAATATGTACTTAAGAAAATGTCATATTAAGAAAAAGAATTAATTGTTAAAAGGAGGAGAATAAAATGAAATTATTACGTCATGGTGTGTTTGGAAATGAAAAACCAGGAATTCTTGATCAAAATGGATCTATAAGGGATTTGTCTGAACATTTATCAGATATTAATGGAGAAACTATAAGTGAAAATAGTTTAAAAAAAATTTCTTCTATAGATTTATCTTCTTTACCAATTGTATCTGATGATACAAGAATAGGTGCATGTGTCGGTAATGTTGGCAAGTTTCTATGTATTGGATTAAATTATTCTGATCATGCAGCGGAAAGCGGCATGGCTGTTCCTGGTGAACCTATCCTGTTTTCAAAAGCCACTTCTGCAATTGTCGGTCCTAATGATAATATTGAAATCCCAAGAAATTCGGTTGAGACTGACTGGGAAGTAGAGCTTGGTATAATTATTGGAAAAAAAGCTAAATATATAAACAAGAATGATGCAGATGATTATATTGCTGGCTACTGTCTAGTAAATGATGTATCTGAGAGAGAATTTCAATTAAAAAAAGAAGGTCAGTGGACTAAAGGGAAGTCATGCGACACTTTTGGACCTACAGGACCTTACTTAGTTACAAAAGATGAGATAACTGACGTACAAAACTTAAAAATGTATTTGGATGTTAATGGACAGAGAATGCAAGATGGTTCAACAAATACTATGATTTTTTCAGCTAAATACATTGTATATTACTTATCTCAATTTATGAGCCTAAATCCCGGAGATATTATTGCTACTGGAACTCCTCCTGGAGTAGGTGGTGGAATGAAACCACCAGTATTTTTAAAAGTTGGGGATAAAATGAAACTTGGTATTGAAGGGCTTGGTGAACAAAACCAAGTTTGTATTCAAGGATAAAAATAGTTAATGAACAGATTAAGCAATAGCACCAAGGCTGCAATTATTTATGAAAAAGGTACTCCAGACGTTTTTAAATGGGAAGAAGTTGAAGTTCCTAATCCGACTAATAAAGAAGTGCGTTTGAAAAATACTGCTATAGGTGTAAATTATATAGACACCTATCACAGACGAGGCATGCCTCATCCCTGGCCTGTTCCAGAGCTCCCTATTGTTTTAGGTATTGAAGGAGTTAGTGTTGTAGAAGAATTAGGTGCTGATGTAAATGAGTTTTCAATCGGTGACAGAGTTGCTTACGCTCTTCCTCCACATGGGGCATACAGTGAAGAAAGAGTGTATCCCGTTGACAAATTAATAAAGGTGCCTCATTCATTATCTGATGTTTCTGATCAAGATCTTGCTGCATTAATGTTGAAAGGATTAACAGCTCAATTTCTTCTTAAAAGAACATATTCCGTTAAACCAGGAGATGTTATTTTAGTGCATGCTGCTGCTGGCGGAATGGGTCTTATATTATGTCAATGGGCTAAGTATCTAGGTGCCACGGTTATTGGAACTGTGAGTTCAGAGCAAAAAGCAGAACAAGCTAAAAAAGCTGGAGCAGAACATCTTGTAATTCATTCTGAAGGAGATTTTGTAAAAAAAGTTTTAGAGGTTACAAATGGTAAAGGATGCCCAGTTGTTTATGAATCAATAGGAAAAGATACTTTTAGAAGATCCATGGACTGCCTGCAACCCATGGGAATGCTTGCTGCATATGGTCATGCCTCAGGTGCTCCAGACCCAGTTGATGTTGTGGAATTGGGTACAAGAGGATCACTGTTTCTTACCAGACCAGCTATAATGCATTATATGGCCAAAAGAGAAGATTTAATATCGAGTGCAAATGATCTATTCAATGTAATTGAAAAAGGTAACTTAAAATCAAATGTCAACCATACATACCCTTTGAGCGAGGTTGGTAAAGCTCATCGTGCAATAGAGAACAGAGAAACAACTGGAGCAACTGTATTAATTCCCTAAATATTTTTTGATAAATCAATGTGCGTACAATAACTTAATTTTGGACTTGAACAATACATGGAGTTTCAGTTTTGGTTTCGATATCAAATATTGATCTTCCAGTGTGGTTTAAATGCATGCCATAGGTGTGTATAGAAAGTGCTACATCTTCTCCATTATTCCACACACTATGTATATCTTCTGGTAGGCAACAAGTAGCATTTCCCGGAAAAATTGTTTCTTCATTAGTTTTTATTAAATCGGCAAATCCATCTTTAGATCCATCATCTAATCTTTTATAATTAGTTTCATGTTCTTGACCTTGAATTCCTGCAACTACTGCCCAAGTTTTATGATTATGCGGAGCAAGGCCTTTTCCTGGTGCCCATGCAATAACAAAAACAGCTAATTTATGATCATCTTCTTCATGCAGAAGATGTAGTCCAAAACCTTGCTCTTCATTTACATTATAATACTCAGGTTTAATCCAGCTTTTGTCTTCAGCAAGACGAAGAGCTAATGGCTTTATTCGTTCTGTTATAGACTTTTCGGCAACTTCTTCATTTACTACCTTCCGTATGTCCCTAATATAATTTTCAACTGAGTAATTGTTCATATTTTTTCCTCATTTATTTTCAATTTCACGTAATTCAACTCTTCTAATCTTACCAGATATAGTTTTAGGCAAAGAAGCAACAAATTCAACTTTTCTTGGGTACTTATATGGGGCAGTTAAATTTTTGCAAAAATCTTGAATTTCTCTAATTAATTCATTTGATCCTTTGTAACCTTCTACTAGAACAATGTATGCTTTTACTAGTTGACCCCTCGTCTCATCTGGAACTCCAACCACGGCACTTTCTGCAATCAAATCATGCTCTAACAAAGCACTTTCGACTTCAAAGGGACTAATTCTATAACCTGCTGATGAAATTAAATCATCAGATCTACCTACAAACCACAAGTAGCCATCCTTATCTCGAGACGCAGTGTCACCTGTGTAATACCAACCATGTCGAAAAGAATCTTTTACAATAACTTTATTTTGTAAATACCCATGAAATAAACCCGGAGGCCATTTTTTTTCTGTACAAATAGCAATATGCCCAACTTCACCATCTGGTAAGATTTTACCATTATCGTCAACAACGTTTATATCAAATCCTGGAACGGGTTTACCCATTGATCCAAAACGTGTCTCTACGCCAGGGAAATTGCCTACAATGTTAATTGTTTCAGTTTGACCATAACCATCTGCAATAACTGTTCCTGTATTTTCAGACCAATATCTTATCACCTCTGGATTAAGAGGTTCACCAGCACCAAGACATCTCCTTAACGATTTGAGATTAAATTGTTTTAGGTCTTGCTGAACGAACAACCTGTATACAGTTGGAGGCGCGCAAAAAGTAGTTACTTTATACTCAGAGATTGCTTTAAGATGTTCCACTGGATCCATATCAGGAGTATCATACAAGACAGTTGTGCAACCAATCATCATTTGAGGAAAAAGTATGCCCCAAGCAGCTTTTGCCCATCCTGTATCTGTCAAAGTCCAATGTATATCGTTTTCTTTAAGATCCATCCAAAAAAATGCCGTTGCAGCATGTGCATATGCATAACCAAAATCTCTTGGAACCATTTTTGGTAATGCTGTTGTGCCTGAAGTGAAATATATCATCATAGTTTCATTAGATGCAAAAGGCTCTAAATCTTCTATATTCAAATTAGTATCTTGTTTTTCACAAAGCTCATTAAAAGATAGCCAATTATCTGATGCATCTCCAGTGACAATCAAGTGTTTAAGAGTTGGGCATTCATCAATTATTTGGTTTACCTTCTCAACATGCATTGGCGAAACTATAACAGCCTTGGCTTCAGATTCATTGACACGATAGGCTATATCTTTGGCGGTTAGCAAATTAGTTCCAGGCATAGAGATTACACCAACTTTCATACATCCAAAAAGTACTTTATGCCAATCAGGGTTTCTGCCAATAATAACACAAGCAGCATCACCTCGTTTCAAGCCAAGTGATAAAAGAGCCTTTCCAAATTGCGATGAAGCTTTTGATAGTTCTGAATATGTTACAGATGTTTTATATCCTGTGACTGTGTCGATAGCCAATAAAGCTACTTTATCAGCTTGTTGAGCTCGTACATCCAAAATATCATATGCAAAGTTAAAAAATTCCGGAATATCAAGTGAGAAAGACTTGCTTGCAATTTCATAATTTCTTTCAATATTGTCAAAAGTAATCATTTTAAACCTCAGCTCTCTCAAAGTAGTCAATAAGTTTGTAAATGAACTATGTTTAATAAAAATAAAGCTTAACTTATTAAAAAGTATTATAAAATATTAATTATATTTTAATCAAGATTTTTGATCTAATGTAAATAATAAACTTATCACTACAAATATTTATTAAATTATAAGTATAAAATTTAATTACCTAATCGAGAAGCGGACAATGCTCTTCTTGTAATTTCTTTATAATTATGAGCTTCTGAGGGAACTATCCAACTTCCTCCTACACATATTACATTTTTTTGACTTATCCATTGAGAAGCATTCTCCTCGTTTATTCCACCAGTAGGACAAAATAATATATCTGGGAAAGGACCACTTAACGATTTTAAATAATTTATACCACCAGCTGCTTGGGCTGGAAAAAATTTAAACGACTTATATCCTAAATCGAGTAATTTCATTATTTCACTTGAATTAGAAACTCCAGGAAGAAATGGATAACCCATTTCAATTGCTTTTTTTGCTAACTCATTTGTCGTGCCCGGGCTTACTGCAAAGGAAGCCCCTGCATCTTTTACCGATTGCAAATCACTTTCATTTAAAACAGTGCCCGCTCCTATTTGAAGACTAGAAAACTTTTTAGATGCAACTTCTATCACCCGCAGAGCACAATCAGTTCTTAATGTAATTTCAACTGTTTTAAGATTACCTTTTATTAATGCTTCGAATAAATAATCTATATTTTCAACCTTATTGATAGTTAATACAGGCATAACTGGTGACATTGAAAGAATGGATTTTATAGAATGGTGCATATGTTTTCTAAAAATATTTTTTTATTTTAAGTTTCTACTAAATATGTTGTTATACAAAAATCTTCAACAATTAATTAAATATAAGGTGATTTTATGAAAATTTTGATAATGGGTGGAGCTGGCATGATTGGGCAAAAGTTGCTTAATCTTATTCTAAATAAAGGAGAATTAAGAGGTCAGAAAATAAGTGAAATCACATTATTTGATATTTTAGATGCACCTTACCCAAAAGACACCTCAACTTCTATTATAACAAAAACAGGAGACATATCAGATCCTAAAGTTAGTAGTGATCTCGTTTCGTCTGAACCAGACATTATTTTTCATCTGGCAGCCATAGTTTCAGGACAGGCTGAACAGGAATTTGATTTAGGCTGGAATATCAATGCTACGGGAAGTTGGGGATTATTTGATGCAGTAAGACACAAAGGTGAAAGTTATTGTCCTAGAGTTGTCTTTACAAGTTCAATTGCTGTTTTTGGTGCACCATTTCCAGATCAAATACCTGACAATTTTTTTACTACTCCCCTTACTTCTTATGGAGCTCAAAAAGCAATTTCTGAGCTTTTACTTGCTGATTATTCCAGAAAAGGAATGATTGACGGTATTTCAATAAGACTTCCAACCATATGTGTAAGACCAGGAAAACCTAATTTAGCTGCATCTGGCTTCTTCTCTGGTATTATTAGAGAACCCTTAAATGGAAAAGAAGCTATTTTACCAGTGAGTAAAAATGTAAGACATTGGCACGCTACACCTCGATCAGCTGCAGGTTTTTTAGTTCATGCAGCAGAAATAGATACGGTTAATTTAAATAATAGAATTACACTAAATATGCCAGGATTATCCGTAACAGTTCAAGAACAAATTGAGGCCTTAGAGAGAGTTGCCGGTAGCGATGTAGTAAAGTTAATTAAACACCAATCAGATCCTGTCATTGAAAAAATAGTAAGTGGGTGGGCAAGAGATTTTGAAACTAAAAGATCTATTGATTTAGGTTTCAAAGCTGAAAGTAATTTTGATGAAATAATTAAAATCTACATTGAAGACGATTTAGAAAAATAAACTTTAACTTATCAATTACATAATGGTGATGAAATAATGTGGCAATTCTGGATTGATAGAGGTGGAACTTTTACTGATATTGTAGCTAGGAAACCTGACGGAACAATTCTAATTGACAAACTTTTATCTGAGAATGTGTCAATGTATAAAGATGCAGCGATTGCAGGTATAAAAAGAATTCTTAAATTAAAAAATGAAGATAAAATTCCCACTGATAAAATAGCTTCTGTGAAAATGGGTACTACAGTTGCAACAAACGCCTTACTAGAAAGAAAAGGAGATAGAACACTTCTATTAATAACTAAGGGTTTTGGGGATTTATTAAGAATAGGTTATCAAAATAGACCTCTATTATTTGACCTAAATATTCAACTACCGGAATTGTTATATGATAGAGTGGTTGAAGTATCTGAAAGGTTGGATGCAAACGGTAAAATAGTTAAAAAACTTGACGAGAATCAAGTCAAGATAGCTCTAAAAAAAGCAAAAAATGATGGTATAAATAGCGTTGCAATAGCATTTATGCACTCATATATCAATCCTGGTCATGAAAATGTCATTGCTAAAATTGCTGAAAAAGAAAATTTTGATCAAATTTCAGTTAGTCATAAAGTATCTCCTTTAATAAAATTAGTTGGTAGAGGAGATACTACCGTAGTCGATGCTTACCTATCTCCAATACTTCGTAGATACGTCAATCAAGTTTCTGAAGAACTTGAAGAAGACAAATCCACAAAGTTGATGTTCATGCAATCAAATGGTGGATTGACCGATGCAAATCTATTTCAAGGTAAAGATGCTCTTTTATCTGGTCCAGCTGGGGGTGTAGTCAGTATGGTGCAAACTGGAAAACAAGCGGGATATGGAAAATTAATTGGATTTGATATGGGTGGCACTTCCACAGATGTTTGTCATTTTGCAGGAGAATATGAACGATCATTTGAAACTGAGTTAGCCGGTGTAAGAATTAGAGCACCTATGATGCAAATTAATACGGTAGCAGCTGGAGGTGGTTCAATACTTTCATTTAAGGATGGTCGATTTCAGGTTGGACCTGAAAGCGCAGGAGCAATACCAGGACCGGCTTCTTACGGAAAAGATGGGCCATTGACTGTAACAGATTGTAATGTTTTACTTGGAAAACTTCATCCTGAACATTTTCCTAATGTATTTGGCAAAACTGGTAATAAACCTCTTAATGTTGAAATTGTAAGAACAAAATTTATAACATTAGCCAAAGAAATTTCCGCTCAAACAAAAAAACCAGAAATGGATATTATTTTCATGGCTGAAGGTTTTTTAAAAATTGCTGTCGAAAATATGGCTAACGCCATAAAAAAAATATCTATTCAAAAAGGTTATGACGTAACAAATTATACAATGAACTGTTTTGGTGGTGCAGGCGGTCAACATGCTTGCCATGTTGCAGATTCTCTTGGAATTTCAAAAGTTTTAATTCATCCATACGCAGGCGTTTTATCCGCTTATGGAATGGGACTAGCCGAAATAAGAAGTATTAGAGAAGGTCATCTAGAACAAAATATTGAAGAAATTGAAAATGCTAAAACTTTAATAAATAAATTATCATTAAAAGCGAAAGAAGATTTAACAAAACAAGGAATTGAAAATTCTTCGATAAAATTAGTTAAACTTGCGTTTCTACATTATCAAGGTTCTCATCAAAACCTAGAAATTAATTTTGATACTGCTGAAAAAATGAGAGAAGCTTTTGAACAAGAACATAAAAAAAGATTTGGATTTTTTGTTGATGGCAGAACAATTTTTGTTGAAATGCTTACGGTTGAAGCCATAGGTAAAACCACAGACAATAACAAATTTTTAAATGTTTCCTCACAATCAAAAGTAGCTGCTCCAATAGCTCACAAAACAATGTATGTTGATAACAATAAAAATAGTGTTCCTATCTATAAGAGATCAGACTTAAAGATTGAACAAAAAGTAATTGGTCCTGCTATTATATCTGAAGCAACTGGTACAAATGTAATTGAAAGAGGTTGGTTGGGATCATTAGATAAATATTATAATTTAATACTCAGTAGAGCTGAAGAAAAAAAGTCAGAGAAAGGATTAGGCACCTCTGTTGATGTAGTCATGTTAGAGGTGTTCAACAACCTTTTTATGAATATTGCTGAGCAAATGGGAGCTACATTAGCCAACACAGCATATTCAGTAAACATCAAAGAAAGATTAGATTTTTCTTGTGCTCTTTTTGATAACTCCGGCGCACTAGTAGCTAATGCTCCTCACGTGCCTGTTCATCTTGGGTCCATGTCTGAAGCTATTAGAACAGTGATAAAATTAAATAAAAATGATATATTTCCCGGAGATGTATTTGTTCTAAATGCTCCTTTTAATGGCGGAACTCATCTTCCTGACGTTACAGTTATTACTCCAGTTTTTGATAGTGATGGAAAACAAATTACATTCTTTGTAGCTTCACGCGGACACCATGCGGACATAGGAGGTAAAACACCGGGTTCAGGTCCTCCCGACTCCAAACATATTGATGAAGAAGGTGTTCTGATAGATAATTTTAAAATGTTTGATAAAGGTGTATTTCGTGAGAGTGAAATCAGAGAAATTTTATCATCTGGAAGATATCCTTGTAGAAATATAGAACATAATATGGCTGATCTTGCAGCTCAAGTGGCTGCAAATAATACTGGTATAGTTGAAATTAATTCAATGATTGAGCAATTTGGTATTGAAACTGTTCATTCTTACATGAACCATGTTCAAGATAATGCTGAGGAATGTATAAGAAATGCAATTGTAAATTTAAGAGAGGGTAAATATGAGTACGAATTAGATAATGGAGAATTTATTAGAGTAAAAATTACAATAGATAAAATTAAACGCGAAGCCACTATTGACTTCACAGGCACTGCTCCGAAAAACCCTTTCAATTATAATGCTCCAATGGCAGTATGTCATGCTGTTATATTATACGTTTTTAGAACTTTAGTAGGTAGCAATATTCCTTTAAACGAGGGATGCTTTAAACCTTTAAATATAGTTGTTCCGAATAACTCAATGATAAACGCTAAATACCCGTCTGCTGTAATTGCAGGAAACACTGAAGTGAGTCAATTGACGTGCAACGCCCTATTTGGTGCACTTGGAGTCATAGCAGGTAGTCAAGCCACAATGAATAATTTTATTTGGGGAAATGATAAAATTCAAAATTATGAAACTATTTGTGGTGGAACTGGAGCAGGCCCAAATTTTCACGGAACATCTGCTGTTCAGACCCATATGACTAACACAAGAAGTACAGATCCTGAAATTTTAGAGGCCAGATTTCCTGTTCGTTTAGAAGAGTATTCAATAAGAGAAAATTCAGGTGGAAAAGGTAAGTATAATGGAGGAGACGGTGTTACAAGGAAGTTAAGATTTCTTGAACCAATGACAGTAACAACATTATGTTCTCATCGAAAAGTTAAACCTTTTGGTGTTGATGGTGGAGAGCCTGGGCAATGTGGAAAAGAATGGCTTGAAAAAGAAGATGGCGGATTTATTGAACTTGAAGGTAATGATAGCTGCGAAGTAAAAGTGAATGATTTATTTGTAATGGAGACCCCAGGGGGTGGTGGTTTTGGATCAAAGTAAACTTTTTCTCAATACAAAACTTCACAATTAAATTGTATTCATAAAAACAACAAGATTTTTAGTAATTTCTTTGTCTTGAATGTGAAATCTATCAATTGTTTGCTCCCAATCAGTATCTTTAAACTCACCATTAAGAGACTGATATTCACTACTTAGTTTAATATCTTGATTTAATTTTGACCTAGAATAAAGAATTAAAGCAAGTGACCTTGTATCCATTACCCTGATATCAAAACTCAGTTCCACTACTTTATTAAAATCCTCAGCAAAAAAATATCCAAGTATTAAATCTTTGATTCTATTATCTGAAGTTGATTGTCCTTGAGGAATGGGATCAAGCTCAAATGCTTTATTAAGTAATTCCAAACCCTTATCAACTTTTCCTATTCTAACTAAAACTTCACCATATCCTGATAATACTCTTGGGTCATTTGGAACCATATTGAATGCTTTTCTTCCATGATCTTCGGCTAGTAGGTAGTCATGATTACTTAGATAAACAGCTGACAACATTCTATGACATTCAAAATCATTTTCGTTTAACTCTAAAGCTTTGTCTAAATTTTGTTTTGCATCAGCAAATATTTCTTCCGTTTTACGTTCAGAAAATCCTCTAAACATTGCTTGACCTAGAGTACAAACTTTCCATGCATAAGCTTGAGCGTTTCCAGCATCTGCTTCTATGGCTTTGTCAAAGTTTTGTAATGCTTCTTGATTTGCTTCTTTAGTAAATTTGTGATGATTCTCTTTACCTCTTAGCAAATACTCATATGAACTTATATTTTCTGTAGGTTTTCTTTTTGAACGTTGCAATGAATTAATCTCAATCTCACCAAGTAAAGCAATCGATATTTTCCTAACTATTTCATCTTGTAGGTCAAAAATATCTTCAAGGACTCTGTCATATTTGTTACTCCAAATAATGCTTTCGTCATTCGCATCACTTAATTCAATATTTATTCTAACTCTTTTACCAGATGCTCTAATACCGCCAGTAACAATAAAATCTAAATCAAATTTTTTGGAAAATTCTTTTATATCTTGATTTTCATCTTTAAAATTAACACTCGTTTGTCTAGACAGTATTTCAAATTCTCGCATCATTGAAAATTCAGTAATTAGATCTTCAACTATTCCATCAACTAAAAAACCACTATCTTCGTCTTTACCCGTGTTTAAAAATGGCAAAATTGCAAACTTGGGCTTTTTATTTACTGACGGGCTTGTTTTTTTAAATATTTTATTTTTACCATCACCTAAAATAGAGAAAACTTCAAAGTCACTAGAAATATTTTTTAATTCAATTTTTCCTAATGAATGTATCTTTTGTTCAATTTTTTTATTAATTTGTTGGTTAACTACGTCAGATATTAAAATTTCACCAACTGGAGACTGACTTTCTAATCTAGCAGCGATATTAACACCATTGCCATAAATGTTGTCTCCTTCAATAATAATGTCATCTAGATGGATACCAACTCGCCATGAAAGCTTTGGGTTAACTTCTTCATTATTGTTTCTATCTTTTATAGCGTTTTGAAATTCAATTGCTGCATTAGCGCTCCCAACAGGACTATCAAATTCTGCAATCACTGAATCACCTGCGGTATGAAATATTCTTCCAGAATATTTTGAAATTAACGGATCTATAATCTCACGACATGCTTTTAAGCTCTCAAGAGTTTTTTCTTCTTGCTCTTCCATATGTTTGCTAAAACTAACACAGTCTGTAGCTAAAATGGTTGCTAATTTTCTTTTTACTTGAGACAACTTTCAAATCCAATTTAAACAATTTAATTATTATAATTTAGATATCTCATTTCGTGAATTAGACACAAAATAAATAAACATTTTCATATTAAGTTTATTCTATAATACAAAATAGAAAAATTAAATGGATATTACAAAATACAAAAATAAAAACTTGATCTGCTTAAAAACTGGAGCCAAAGCAAAGATAATAAACTATTTTGATGATCAAAATGCTTCATTTGTTAAAGTTAATATAAACGTTAAGTTTAATGATATGACACTTCAAGTTTTAAAAACAATAGAATTGGAAGAATTAAGAAAGCAATTTAAGTTTGTTTAGATATCAATTTTGACAATTTTTCGATTTAAAAAAATGCTTGTATACCAGTTTGGGCTCTACCAAGAATTAATGCATGAACATCGTGAGTTCCTTCATAGGTATTAACTGTTTCTAAATTCATTAGATGTCTCATAACTTGATACTCTGCGTGAATACCATTTCCGCCATGCATATCTCTGGACATTCTTGCTATATCAAGAGCCTTTCCACAATTATTTCTTTTAATAAGAGAAATAGACTCTGGAGCCAAATTACCTTGATCAAATAATCTACCGACTTGCAAAGCAGCACCTAAGCCTAAAGTAATTTCAGTTTGCATGTCTGCTAGTTTCTTTTGTATTAATTGAGTTGCAGCTAGTGGCTTGCCAAATTGTTTTCTGTCAAGTGTATATTGACGTGCTCTAAACCAACAATCTTCCGCAGCACCCATAACTCCCCAAGCTATACCGTATCTAGCCCTATTTAAACAACCAAAAGGTCCTTTAAGACCACTTACATTAGGCATCAGATTATCTTCTGGAACAAATACATTATCCATAACAATTTCACCTGTAATTGAGGCACGTAACGATAATTTCCCTTTTATTTTAGGAGCTGTTAATCCATCCATTCCCTTTTCTAGAATGAAACCTTTTATGGCATCTCCGTGTTCTTTAGACTTAGCCCAAACAACAAATACATCAGCTATTGGAGAATTAGATATCCACATTTTAGAGCCTGACAATGAATATCCACCATTAACTTTTGTTGCTGTTGTTTTCATAGATCCTGGATCTGAACCAGCATCTGGTTCTGTTAAACCAAAACAACCAATTAATTTTCCTGATGCTAAACCAGGTAAGTATTTTTGTCTTTGATCTTCATTTCCATATGTATAAATTGGATGCATTACTAATGAAGATTGAACAGACATCATAGATCTATATCCTGAATCTATACGTTCAATTTCTCTTGCAACTAGACCATATGATACGTATGAAGCTCCTGCACAACCGTACTTTTCAGGTATAGTAATGCCTAAAAGACCTAACTCTCCCATTTCCTTGAAAATTTCTTTGTCTGTTTTCTCGTCTAAAAAAGCTTCTTCTACTCTAGGTAAAAGTTTTGATTGTGCATAATCATGTGCAGTTGATTTAACAAGTTTCTCTTCTTCAGAAATAAGAGTGTCCAATAACAAAGGATCTTCCCAATTAAATTTAGGTTGGGAAGCTTTTGTATTTTTTAAATCAACAACATTCTTTTCATTAGTATTGAGAGTAGAGTCCATGATAATTCCTTATTTTTTTCATATATAGCCAATGTATAAAAATAAATCCATCATTTTATTGAGAGTTATTTAATTTTAATATATGCCTCTCAATGAATTCTAATCTGTCCTGTCCCCAGTAAATTTGATCTTCTAATATATATGTTGGGGCTCCAAAAACATGCTTATCGATCGCGATTTTAGTATATTCTTTTAATACATTTTCACATTCTTGACTTTTTGCTAGCGATAATAGGTCTTTAGAGTCTAATTCTAATTTATCTGTAATATTTTTTAAAATATTCTCATCATCAACGTTTAACTCTTCAACCCATAAAGCATTCATTATATCACCTGCTAGTTGAAAATCTTTATTGGTTTTTCTCATTTGAGCAGCAATAATTAATAAAGAAGGTAACAATGATCTTGATGGGAAGTACGCCGGTTCAGTAACAATGTTTATGTTAAGAAATTCGCCCCATCTTTTTAATTCTTGTAAACGTATTTTTTGTCTTTGCAAAGGTCTTTTAAAAACTGGAAGACCTCCGCTAACAGGGAATATTTCTCCATAATTCACGGGATACATTTTAAGGTTAATATTATATTGTTTTATAATTTTTTTCAAACGATCATGACCAAGGAAAGTCCACGGACTTCCATGGCTCATAAAATAATCAATTTCTATCATCTTTTACCTTATTATAATTAGTTACCAAATCCTGAACCTTCAACTTTATATTCATCTCTAGGTGGACTAAATACATCTAATACTTTAGCCCCTTCTGGTCCTCCAATGATACCATGATCAACCCCACCAGGGGTTTGCCAAAAATCTCCTTTATTGATCTTAATTTCTTCATTGCCCTGAATTCTTATTCCCGATCCTTCTATTAAAAACCCCCATTGTTCTTGGGGATGTGAATGAATTTTTCCTTTTGCGTTGGGTTCAATTGTTACAATTGACAACATTGCTTGATCCCCACAAAATATTCTTGTTGAAATACCCTCACCTAAAATTCTTTTGATTCCACTGTTTTTATTATTAACGTTATTAAAATATTTTTTCTGTGACATTCTTTTCTCCATAAAAAAAATTACATTGGTTTATCACCTGCAAAAGTAATTCTATGCATCAATCTTCTTTGGCCATGATAATCATTAATTGGATTGTGCATTGTGCATCTATTATCCCATATTGCTACAGAACCAGGTTTCCATTGAAATCTACATGTAAACTCAGATTTAATTTGATGCTTGAATAAAAACTCTAGAATAGGCGTACTTTCTTCTTCAGTCATTCCAACAAAGTTAGTTGTATGGGCTTCATTTACATAAAGTGATTTTTTCTTAGTTTCTGGATGTGTCCTTACTACTGGATGAATTGCTTTTAATTCGTCACCTTTAAGTCCAACAGAAGCATGTTTCATAATATCAGATCTAGTTTTGGCAACTCTGGCCTTTCCTGATATATTTACCGCTTCTAATGTATCTAAAAATTTTTTCATGCCATCTGATAAACTTTCATAAGCAAGGTACTGATTTGACCACTCAGTATCTCCGCCGTATTTAGGTATTTCAATTCCGTACAACATTGTACCCATTGGAGGTTCTGCTTGATAGGTAGTATCACTATGCCAAATTCCTCCAAAATTATTTACATCTGTTTCTTTTTTTAATATTGGAGTAATTTCAGGAAAATCTTCTAAACTTTTTACAAATGGATACACAATTGGATTTCCAATTTTTTTTGCAAAAGCTTTCTGGGATTTAGGATCAAATTCTTGATCTCGGAAAAATATTACTTGATAGGTTAATAAAGCATCATATATCTCATTGACAACATCTTCAGATAAGTCATCTGAAAGATTTACATTTTCTATTTGAGCCCCTAATGCTCCGGCAGTAGGAAAAACTTCAATATTTTGGAAATCTTTCTTTGTATTAAAATGTATATTCATATTGTAAAACGATCTCCTTAAAATAGAGAAACTCAAAAGAAATTATTTGCACTAAAAAAATTTAACGGCAATAATTTAGATGATAAATTAAAATAAATTTATTTCAATTATTACAAAGTAATTTTAATGAAAAAAATAATATCTCCACATCTTGAGGTTAGAGAGGACTGGTTAAGTCAACTAATAGAAGAACCAATCTCACCTAATATGCCTATTATTGATCCACATCACCATCTTTGGAATGCAGGGTTTGGTAGATATTATGTTGAAGAACTATTAGAAGATATACAGTCATCGGGTCATAATATTAGGGCAACTGTATACATTATGAGTTCGTCAAATACAATAATGTACTGCAAAGATGGTCCAGATGAATTCAAGCCCCTAACTGAGATAGAATTTGCAACTAAGGAGGCTAAAAGAAGTGATCTTATTATCAATAATAACGTTAAAGTCAACTCATCAATTGTTGGTTCACTAGATCTAACTTTTGGAAAAAAGTTAGAACCTGTAATTGAAAAAGCATTAGATATTAGCGAAGGAAGACTTAAAGGGATAAGAATGCTTTTAGCTTCCCATGCAGATACAAAAATAACGTCAGGTGCAGTGAAATCAGATCTCAATCTTATGCTACATCCAAATTTTATTGAAGGTGCAAGATGTCTTCAATCCGCGGGTTTGTCATTAGACTTTTGGATTTATCACACACAACTTAATGAAATGGAAAAAATAGCCAGAGCGCTTCCAGATTTAAACATAATTTTAAATCATATTGGTGGTCCTATACACCTTGGGGAGTATGAAGGAAAGCAAGCCCTAACCCATAGAGAATGGAGATCAGCTATGATGAGATTATCTAGATTACCAAATGTAAATGTAAAATTAGGTGGTTTGGGAATGGCTGTAAATGGTGCCAAATTTCATTTGAATTCTAAGCCTCCACACTCAAAACATTTATCAGAAATTTGGAAACCATGGATTTATGAAACAATTAATATGTTTGGATTTGAAAGATGTATGTATGAAAGCAACTTTCCTGTTGATAAAGGGTCTTGTAGTTATGGATCTTTATGGAACGCGTTTAAAATAATTTCTGAAGACATGTCAGAAGAAGAAAAAAGTAAATTATTTTATAAAAATGCTTCCAGAATATATAAAATAAAATTATGATTATTGTATATTGGGGTTAATCAAATGCAAGTATCTATTCTAGAACAATCTGTTTCAGTAGAAGGAAAGCCGCAGACACACACTATTCAAGATAGTATCAATCTCGCTATAAAAGCAGAACAACTCGGTTATAAAAGATTTTGGGTGTCAGAGCATCACAATCATCCAACGATAATAGGAAGTGCCCCCGAAGTATTAATGGCTGCTATTGCAACTCAAACGAAAAAAATTCGAATTGGAAGTGCTGGTATTATGTTGCCTCATTATGCTCCATTTAAAGTTGCAGAACAATTTAGAGTTTTAGAAGCTATAGCGCCCGGCAGAATAGACTTAGGACTTGGTAGAGCTCCAGGTTCCGATGGTAGAACTGCTCTAGCTTTAAATCCAAATAGCAGAGAAGATAGCGAACAATTTCCTTGTAACGTTAGAGATTTAATGGCTTGGGTATCTAATGAAAAATTATTAGAAGGACATCCGTTTAGACATTTAGTTGCTCAACCTGAATCTAAAACACATCCAGAAATTTGGATGTTAGGAACTTCAAACTATGGAGCCCAACTTGCTGCATACCTTGGAATTCCATATTGTTTTGCCCATTTCATAACTGGTGGCCAAGGAATGAAGAATGCTATCGATCTGTATAAATCAGAATTTCGTCCAAGCAAAAATTTTAATAGACCAATTGTTAATGTTTGCCTGTGGGCTTTAACTGCTAAAACAGAAGAAGAAGCTAAATATCTTTTTGCTTCCAGAGCAGCGTGGAAAATTGGAAGAAACTATGGTCACCTTGGATCAATAACTGATCCTGACAATGCATTATATATAATTAACGAAAATAATTGGCAAGAACAATATGATTTTATGTTTAAAAATTCAATCGTTGGCGAAACTAGCAACACCAAAGAGAAAATCACAAATTTAGTAAAAACCAATAATGTAGATGAAATTACGATTTTGACTTGGTGTCATGATGAAAAAGCGAGAACTCGATCATATGAATTATTTGCAGATCAATTTAAATTAAAGGCAAAAAAATCTCTTCAAAAAACTTGTTAATAATTAAAAATCAAATATAAGTAGCTATATTTTACATATGATTTAGGAGTTTCTTTTGTCATCTATTAACAATATTATAAATAGGTTTAAGTCATTTTTTATTCTTTTTATTATATTATTATTTACCGGATGTTCTCAAACTGACATGAAAGAATTTCAAAATAACACTCCTAAATTAGATTTGTTTTCCTTTTTTGAAGGAGATACAATTGCATATGGAATATTTGAAGACAGATTCGGTAATCTAAAGAGACAATTTCGTGTAAATATTAATGGAAAAGTTGATAATCAAATTCTTACACTAGATGAAGATTTTTTATACGATGATGGTGAGCAGGCAAAAAGAATATGGAAAATTGAAAAGAAAATAGATAATAATCAAGAAATTGTTTATGAAGGTCAAGCTGATGATGTTGAAGGTAAAGCTTTAGGTTCAATTTCTGGTAATGCTCTCAACTGGTCATATGATATTTACTTGAACATTAAAGGAAGTGATATAAAAGTTCATTTTAATGATTGGATTTATAAACAAAGTAAGGATTTAGCTATTAATAGAGCCTATGTCAGTAAGTTTGGAATTAATATTGGTTCTGTAACTTTAGTATTTCTGAGAGGAGATACTGCCAATAAAATTGGTCCTTTGGATTTACAAAAATGGTAGGGTTAGAATAACTTTGAGATTTATAATTTTATTATTCCTTTTGTTAAATACAAACATAGCAGTGTCTGAAACTCACAATCAGGTATTTAACAATAAAATTTCCAAAACTATAGTAGAAAAGTTTATCCCAAACTATAAATTGGTTGGGGAAGCTACTTATAAATTTCTTTTATTAGATATATATTATGCAAAGTTAATTTCTGAAACAGGTCATTACCCTTCAGATAAATTTGCTCTTATTTTAAAGTATAATAGAGATTTTACAAAAAAAAGCGTTGTTGAAGAGACTATTAAACAACTAGGAATTCAAAAACAATATAGTGATAAAGAATTATTTGAACTTAAAGAATTATTAAATGAAACTTTTAGACCTATTAAAAAAAATGACATCTTTATTGCCATGAAGTTGAAAGAAAAGGGTATATTCTATTTTAAAGATGAAAAAGTTTTAGAAACAAAAAATATAGATTTTTTAAATTTGTTTTTTAACATCTGGCTTAGAGAAGATAGTGAAGATCCTAATTTTACAAAGTCACTTTTAGGTAGAGATAATTAAAGGAAATTTTTTATGCGTTTAAGTGCATTTTTTTTTGAAATTGTGCCTATATCTGGTTTTTTTATTGGATCGCAGTATTATGATCTAATTATAGCGGCTTTTATTTCATTACTATTAAGTTTGTTTGTAATGGCTACTTTTTATTTAGTAGAGAAAAGAATTTCTAAATTTCAAATTTTTGCAATCTGTATGTCTGCTCTTTTTACACTATTTGCTTATTTATTTGAGAATGATCATTTTGTAAAAATACAACCTACGATATTTAACGGTTTTTTTAGTTCAGTATTATTAATAGGAATTTTAAATAAAAAGGCAATGATGAAACAATTTTTTGGTTCTCAGTTTTTCCTAAATGACGATACTTGGTATAAATTAAGTTTGAGATGGGGATTATTTTTTTTATTTCTTACAATAATAAATGAAGTTGCCTGGAGAAACCTAGAAACCGACGACTGGGTTTTTATAAAAGTCTTTATATTAACTCCTTTGATTGGAGTATTTATGCTTGCTCAACTACCACTTACTTTAAGGGGAAGAATTAAAGTTAAATAATCCATAAAATTAAAATAGATTACAATATCCAATTAAATAAATGGGGGATCTAATGAGTATTAAAATCAAAGATATAATTGTTCATGTAATTAAATCAGAATTGGATATCCCTTTCGCTTTTTCACAAGGTTGGGTAAAAAAAAGATCTGCTACACTTGTAGAGATTAAAACTGATGATGGGCTTGCAGGTTGGGGAGAAGCTTTTTGTCAAGGATTAGAACCTCCTGAAATTTCTGCTGCTGTTATCGAAACTGCGCTTAAACCCCTACTTTTAGAAGAATCACCATTGGATATAGAGGTTCTTTGGCACAAAATGTATAATGCTACTAGAGACTTTGGAAGAAAAGGGTCAGTAATCTCTGGGATAAGCGCTGTTGATATTGCATTGTGGGATATTTTAGGAAAATTTCTTAATCAGCCTATTCACCAATTACTGGGAGGTGCATTTAGAAAAAAAATTAAACCTTATGCAACTGGTTTTTATCGAATTAAAGGTCAAGGAGAAGCAACAAGGTTAGCAGAAGAAGCTCTATCACATTTTGAAAATAAATTTGATCATATGAAAATTAAGCTGGGATTTGGTCTTCAAGATGATATTAAGTGTATGGAAGCTATATACGACGTATTGGAAAATAAAAATGTAACATTAATGATTGATACTAATCATGCTTATGGAAGATCAGAAGCATTCACTTTAGGAGAAGCCCTTAAAGATTATAATTTACGGTGGTATGAGGAACCAGTAACTCCTGAGGATATTCAAGGTTATACAGAGTTAAGATCAAAACTTAACATACCTATTGCAGGTGGTGAAAATGAACATACTCTGTACGGATTTAGGACACTATTTGAGGCTAAAGCTGTTGATATTGCTCAACCAGACATTGGATCCTGTGGTGGTATTTCTGGGGTAAGACACATTATTAATTTAGCTCAAAGTTTTGGTGTAGAAGTTAACCCACATGTATGGGGCTCTGCGGTTGCTCAGGCTGCGTCAATCCAAGTTATTGCATCTATTCCAACTACGCATCATTCAATTTATGCTCGATCTCCAATATTAGAATATGACCAATCAAGTCATCCTTTCAGAAGAGAGTTACTAGAAAATCCTCTTGTGTTAGACAAAGGCATGGTCAATGTTTCATCAAAACCTGGTTTAGGTATTGAAATAAATTTAGACACAGTTAACAAATATAAATGTAATTTTTAAGATATTATAAAATGATTGAATTAATAGATCCAATAATTAGTAGTAACAAGGTTGATATTTCAACGGGTCTTAATGTTCACTATCTAGAAGCTTCCAAGAACAATAATAATCAGCCTATTGCTCTTTTACTTCATGGCTTTCCTGAGTTAAGTTTTAGTTGGCGAAAAATAATACCAATTTTAGCTTATGAAGGCTTTAGAGTTATAGCGCCTGACATGAGAGGGTATGGCCTCACATCTGGAGGCACTAAAAAATATGATACAAACATATCTGAATACAGATTATTAAACCTGACTACAGACATACTTAGTTTGATCAGTGCACTTAAAATCAATAAAGTTGATTTATTAGTAGGACATGATGCTGGATCATCAGTCGCAGGAACGTCAGCTTTGATTAGACCTGACATATTCAAGTCAGTTGTAATGATGAGTGCTCCATTTACTGGCGCACCAAATATAGATAGTAATTTATCATATCAAGATCCAATACATAAAGACTTAGAAGAATTAAATCCTCCAAGAAAACACTATCAATGGTATTACTCTACCCCTGAGGCTAATAAAGACATGCATCTGGATAAAGAAGGACTTCATAAGTTCCTAAGAGCTTACTATCATATGAAAAGTGCTGACTGGAAAGAAAACAATCCATATGAATTAGGTTCATGGACAGCCATAAATTTGGCTAAAATGCCCGAATACTACATTATGAAGTTAGATCAGACAATGGTAGAAGCAGTTATGTCCCAATATCCAAAAGATAATTGTTACGAAAACTGGCTAAATGATAAAGAATTGGAGATATATTCCAATAGTTTTCATTCCAATTCGTTTCAACCAGCTCTTAACTGGTATAGGTGCATGACATCACCTTATCTAAATAGTGATTTGAAAGTTTTTTCAAATAAAAAAATTGATGTACCTTCATGTTTTATTGCTGGAGAAAAAGACTGGGGAATTTTTCAAAAACCAGGTGCTTTAGATATAATGGAAAACACATTATGTACTAATTATTATGGTAGACATATTCTTAAAAATGCAGGACATTGGGTGCAACAAGAAAACTCTAATGATGTAGCTGAAACATTATTAAACTTTTACAAAAATAAGTAATTTTTAGGTAGAAATTTGACTTTCTCAATATCTGGAAATCTTTTCAAGGGTATCGGAATAGCGAGTATAGGTGCTTTAATTTTATCACCTGATACTCTTTTCATGAGATGGTCTGAAATGGATGTTTGGTCTATGTTAGCTTGGAGGGGAATTGAGATGGGTGTCATCTTAGTTTTTTTTTCAAGTTGTTTTAAAATTTATAGACAAAACTTTAAGTATGTCTATTCGAATGTCGGTCTAGGTACCATTTGCAGTCAAATTGTAAGCTCTTTTTTCTTTACATATGGTGTAGCCGAAACGTCAGTTTCTCTGATACTATTTTGTTTAGCAACCTCTCCTATTTTTGCTTCTATTTTTTCAATATTTATCCTTGGTGAAAAAACAACTAATTCAACATGGATTACAGCTTTTTTTGCTCTAATAGGGGTAGGAATTTCTGTTGCCAACGGTGATGAGGTTTTGAATGCCCCTCAAGGTAGCGTTTTAGTAGGTACAATATGCGGAGTAGGAGCATCAGCAACATTAGGTTTAAGTTTAGTTCTACTTAGGTATAAGCCTAAAATTCCTGCTATGACAGTTACAGGCATAAGTGCTTTGGGTAATGGTTTTATTGGCTTACTGATAGTATCGCCCGGATTGCTTTTCCAAGGAGATATATTATCAATTTCATTATCTGGATTAATCATACTGCCAATATCATTTGCTTGCTTGACTTTTGCAACACGTTATACACAAGCTTCAAATATTGGCCTTTTAATGTTGTTAGAAACTGCTCTTGGACCATTTTGGGTATGGTTAGGAACAAATGAAACGCCAAATATCTTTATGATTTTTGGAGGAGTTATCGTAATTTTAAGTCTTGCTTGGTATATTTTAGTTGACCAAGTAAAAATTTCTTTGCCAAAATAATGACTATATTTTTGGATTAAGTTATGTATGAAGTCAAAATAAAAGACTCCTATTTTGCGGCTCAAAAAGATATGAAGCTCATTAAAAAAACAATAGGTGAGTTTTTAAAAGATGTTGCAACTACCAACCCTAACAATCAAGCCTTAGTTGAAATAGACCAAAATAATAAAGCAAATAGAAATTGGACCTATAAAGAACTTTATAATAATAGTTTAAAATTAGCCATTGCTTTATCAGGTCAGTTTAAAAAAGGTTCACGAGTAGTAATCTGGTCACCAAATTGTCCTGAATGGGTATTATTAGAGTATGCAGCAGCACTATCTGGAATAATAATTGTAACAGCCAACCCTTCCCTGCAAAAAAAAGAGCTTAAATATATAATTGAACAGTCACAATCTGAAGCTGTTTTTTACGTAAACAGTTTTAGAGGCAATAATATGAAAAAAATTGTTTTAGATGCAATTGAAGGTAATGAAAAAATCAAGAAAATAGTAAATCTTGAAAACGAAGGTGAATTATACTTTAAAAATGATACTAATAATAATTTACCAAATGTTTATCCAAGCGATCCAGCTCAAATTCAATATACCTCTGGTACAACTGGATTTCCTAAAGGTGCAGTTCTTACTCACTCCGGATTAATAAATAATGCCTTCTTTTACTCAAATCGTTGTGAGGTAAGACAGAAGTCTTCTTGGATAAATATCATGCCATTATTTCATACTAGCGGGTGTGGCATGGTTACACTAGGATGTTTAACTTCGAAATGTAGGATGATATTAACATCTTTTTTTGATCCAGAAAAAATTTTAAATCATATAAAAGATTTTGATGTAGACATTATCTTAGGTGTCCCAACTATGATTTTATCTATTTTAGAACAACAAGAAAAGCAAAAGCACAAAATTAATTCTTTGAATTTAGTTAGTTGTGGTGGATCCAATGTAGCTCCTGAAATGGTAAAAAGAGTTCAGAAAGAATTCAATTGTAAGTTCTCAACACTTTATGGGCAAACCGAATATTGTCCAGTGATAACACAACATCATAACAATGATAGTATTGAGGATATATGCAATACAATTGGTCAACCAATTTCACATACAGAAGTGTCTATAAGAAGTATTAATAATAACAAAATTTGCCCAAGTAATACTGTTGGAGAGATATGTGTTCGAGGACCAAGTACAATGCTTAAGTATTTTGCAAATAAAGAAGCAACTTCTGAAACAATTGATAAAAATAATTGGCTCCACACAGGTGACCTTGGTCGAATGGATAATAGAGGTTATGTAACGATAACAGGTAGAATTAAAGAAATGATTATTAGAGGTGGAGAAAATCATTTTCCAGCAGAAATTGAGAACGCTTTAAGAGAACATCAAAATATTTCAGATGTAGCAGTTGTTGGTATACCAGACAAAAAATGGGGGGAATTAATAGTAGCTTTCATAAAGTTTGAAGACAGTTTTCAAGCTAATAAAGATGAGATGATTAAATTTTTTAGATCTAGAATGTCACCTCAAAAAACACCTAATTTGTGGTTTTCAGTAGATAAGTTTCCACTAACCGGATCAGGAAAAATACAAAAATTTATTTTAAAAAATAATTATTTAAAAAATAAAAATAATTTTAATGAAATACAATAATATAAAATTTTAGGAATAAAAAATGAAAACAGTTTTATATGAAAAAGATGGCCTTATTGGAAGGGTTACGCTGAATAGACCTGAAAAATTAAATGCTATAAATGATGACATGCCTAGAGATTTAGAAGAAGCAATAACTCTTGCGAATGACGACCCAGATATAAGTGTAATAATATTATCAGGAAATGGAAAAGCATTTTGTAGTGGATACGATTTATCTGAATACGCTCAAGGAAGTGAATCGAATAAATTTACCCAAAAAATGCCTTGGGATCCTATTAAAGACTATCAAACTATGTGGAATGACACTCAACACTTCATGTCTATATGGAAATCGCTTAAGCCAGTTATTTGCAAAGTTCATGGTTTTGCAATTGCTGGTGGGTCAGACATTGCCCTTTGTTCAGATATGATAATAATGGCGGATAATGCTGAAATTGGTTATATGCCATCCAGAGTTTGGGGCACTCCTACAACAGCAATGTGGGTACATAGAATAGGCCCAGAAAAAGCAAAGAAAATGCTGTTTACAGGAGATAAAATAAATGGAAAAGAAGCGGAAAAAATTGGTTTAGTACTTGAATCAGTGTCACCTAAGAATTTAGATGAAAGAGTTGAAACATTAGCCAATAGAATTAAAACTGTTCCCATAAACCAACTTGCAATGCAGAAAATGGTAATAAATCAGTATATGGAAACAAGTGGAATTACTCAAATGCAAAGATTATCAACAATATTTGATGGTATTTCCAGACACTCTCCAGAAGGAATTCAGTTTCAAAAAAGAGTGGAAGAAAAAGGCTGGAAAGAAGCGGTCAGAGAAAGAGATCAAGGATTATACGATTGGTCAAAAAAGAAGAAGTTTGATTAAATAATCAAATTGAAAATTCATTTATTAATTTAAATCTATATTCTTTTGTTTTTTCATCAAGATTATTAAAGTCGCTACCCCAAACAGGTCCTGGCCAAGCAGCGTCATTTTTTTTTCTTAAAACAATATGTAAATGTAATTGTGAGACAACATTACCCAACATTCCGATATTTACTTTGTCATATTTTTCTGAAGATTTGATGAACTTTCCTAAATCAATAGCAAAATTCATCAAGTAATTCCTTTCATTGATATTTAAATCACTTAATTCAGTTAAATTAGGTTTGTTAGGTATCAAAACAATCCAAAAAAATTGTCTAGCATTCATAAGTCTTACCTGAAAACTTTCTAATTCTTTTACAAGTATTGTGTCACTTTCTAATCTCTTATCTAATTTAAACACTTCAAATTCCTATTGATTTAATCTAATTTTACATTGTCATAATTTTCAAGCTAGTTAACAGTTATAATATAAAGGATAATCTAATGGTAAAAGAAACAAATATTTCAATCAATAGTGACAGACTATGGGATAGCTTAATGACAATGGCTAAAATTGGGCCTGGAATTGCTGGAGGTAATAATAGACAAACTGTTACTGTAGAAGATGGAGAAGCAAGAAAATTATTACAAAAATGGTCTGAAGATGCTGGTATGACAATGAAAGTAGATGAGCTTGGATCAATGTTTTTTAAAAGAGAAGGAACAGATAAGAATGCACTTCCAGTTGTCATTGGAAGCCATTTAGACACACAACCAACTGGCGGGAAATATGACGGTGTTCTCGGAGTTTTAGCTGGACTAGAAATTGTTAGAACTCTTAATGATTTAAATATTCAAACAAAACATCCAATCTTAGTTGTAAATTGGACTAATGAAGAAGGTTCCCGTTTTCCTCCTGCAATGATGGCATCTGCAGGATATGCAGGAATATATGAGGTTAATACTCTTCTTTCAGCAAAAGATGCTGAAGGAAATATCTTTGGAGATGAGCTTGATAAAATAGGATGGAAAGGTTCTGAAACTGTTGGATCACAAAAATTCCATTGTTACTATGAATTGCATATAGAACAAGGACCTATTCTTGAAACGGAAGAAGTTGACATAGGTATAGTCACGCACGGTCAAGGTCTAAAATGGTTGGAAGTTAAACTTTCTGGAGTTGAGCAACATACTGGCACTACTCCAATGAACGTTAGAAAAGATACATCACTTGCATTGTCTGAAATTATTTTAGCCGTCAATCATATTGCAAACAAAAATCAACCAAATGCTCTTGGTAGCGTAGGTCATATTGAAGTGTCTCCTAATTCACGAAATGTTATTGCAGGCAATTCACTTTTTACAGTTGATATAAGATCCCCAGATATTAACAAACTAGTAAAAATGGAAAATGAATTAAAACAAATGACTACAGATATATGTAAAAAATATAAGATTGAATTTGAAATGGATCAAATTGGAGGATTTGATCCTGTTGCTTTTGACAAAGAGTGTCTTAATAACATTCGTAATAGTGCCAATAAGTTCGGATATTCTCATAAAGATATTGTTTCAGGTGCAGGACATGATGCTTGTTGGATAAACACTGTTGCTCCCTCAGCAATGATAATGTGTCCATGCGTTGATGGATTAAGCCATAATGAAGCAGAAGAAATAAAGCCTGAATGGGCATCTTCAAGCACCAATGTAATGCTTCATGCCGCCATTGCTTCAGCAACTTAGAGCTATTAATAATTATTAATTATATCAAGGCCAGCTCCATTTTCGGCACTACTGGCATTTTGTCTTAATAATGAAAATAAATTTCTTCCAAATGTATTATTCTGATTATTTTTTGAAGGCACTTTAATATCTCTTTTAGCAACGGTCTCATTAACTTCAATTCTTCCAGAAGTAGCATCAATATCAATGATGTCTCCATCTAAAATTTTTCCAATTATACCATTATCTAAAGCTTCAGGAATAACATGAATAGCTGCAGGAACTTTACCAGATGCCCCAGACATCCTTCCATCAGTTAATAAGGCCACTTTGAAACCTAAGTCTTGAATATTTGATAAAATTGGAGTTAAAGCATGGAGTTCTGGCATTCCATTAGCTTTTGGACCTTGAAAACGAACAACAACAACAACATCCTTGTTTAATAGACCTTTTTCATATGCTTTTTTAACATCAGTTTGATTATTAAAAACCATTGCCGGGGCTTTTATTTTTTGATTTTCAAAATCAACAGCAGAAATTTTAATTACCCCTTTACCAATATTACCTTTTAATATTTTTAATCCACCATTTTTTTGATGTGGTTTTTTTACATATTTCAAAATTTTATTATCATACGATTTTGATTTTGTTTTTTTCCAAAGTAATTCTGATTTTCCCAGAGTAGCTTCTGAAACATAATTAAAAATATTTGTTCCCCACACTGTTTTAGCAGTTCCATCTAACAAACCTGCGTCTAAAAGTTCTCCAATAATAAAGCTCATACCACCCGCAGCATGAAATTGATTTACATCCGCGCTGCCATTTGGATAGACCCTAGCCAACAAAGGTATCACTTCTGACAAATCGGCAAAATCTTCCCATAATAATTTAATTCCAGCTGCAGCAGCCATTGCGGGCAAGTGTAAAGTATGATTAGTTGATCCTCCTGTTGCAAGTAAACCAATAATCGCATTAACAAAACTTCTTTCATCAATAATTTTTCCAATAGGCCTTATATCATTTCCTTTCCTTGATATTAAAATTGCTTGTTGAGTTGCGGCTACATTATAAGCGTTTCTCAAATCACTGTGAGGATGTATAAATGCAGAACCAGGGAGGTGTAAACCCATAATTTCCATTAACATTTGATTTGAGTTGGCTGTCCCATAAAATGTACAAGTCCCTTCTCCATGATAAGCAGCAATTTCAACTTTTAGTAATTCCTCTCTAGTAGTTTTACCCTTAGCAAATTCATTTCTTATCCGATTTTTTTCTTCATTTGGAATTCCAGTAGACATGGGTCCAGCTGGTACAAAAATTATTGGTAGATGACCAAATGACAAAGATCCGATTACTAGTCCAGGTACAATCTTATCGCATACACCCAAACATAGTGCAGCATCATATACACCATGGCTTAATGCCACTGCAGTGGACATAGCAATAACGTCTCTTGACATTAATGATAATTCCATGCCTGGTCTTCCTTGAGTGACCCCATCACACATTGCAGGTACGGCACCTGCCATTTGTGCAGTAGCACCAAATTTATTTGCAGCCGCTTTAATTATTTTAGGAAAATGTTCTAGTGGTTTATGAGCTGAAAGCATATCATTATAAGCAGAAACAATTCCTATATTCGGCTTTGAATTCATTAATATTGAAAACTGTTCATCTATTGGAGCTGCAGCTGCAGCGTGAGCCATATTAGAGCATGAAACTTGACTTCTATCATTATCAATATCTCTTTCCATAGCTTGAATATTATTTAAATAGTTTTGTCTAGTTAATTTGCTTCTTTCAATTATCCTTTTTGTGACATTAAGAATTGTTGGATGCAATTTACTCATTGATTTTCTCAATAATAAAATTTTTATGTTTGTTTTTTAATAAATGATGAATAGGATATGTTTCATCATTTTTAGCAAGTTCTAAAATGTTTTGTTTTACTTTACCTTTAACTAATAAAATTATTACTTCACTACTCATGATCAAAGATAAATTCATTGTTATTCTTGGAAGAAAAGGATCACCTTGAGGCGATGTTTTAAATATTTTGTGATTTGCATGTATACTATAACTCTCTTTATTCCCAATCATGCTAGGAAATAAAGAGGCAAAATGACCATCTTCACCCATACCAATTAAAGTAACGTCAAAAGGAATTTTTAACTTTTTCTTAAAGATTAAGTCCTCCGATAAAGGAAAAAAATTGGCATTTTTAGCTTTGTCTATGAACAAATACTTTGATAAAAGTTTTTGATTACTATTTTCATTTTGAGGATCAACTAGTCTATCATCAACCAGGGTTATTTGTACTTTCGACCAATTAAGTTCAATTTGAGATAAATCTTTAAAGATCTTAATTGGACTACTTCCACCAGACACGACTAAACTAGCAGTTCCAAATTTATTTATAGCGTATTTTAGTTTATCTGAAATTAAAGTGACAATATTCATGATTTATCATCTTTTGTATCAATCCATTTATGTCCATCTCCACAAAGTATTTTGTCTTCTGGACCCATAGTCCCTGTCCTGTAGAGTTGAGGCTCATAATTTTTTGCGATTTCAACTATTGGGTCAATATAATCCCATGCTGCTAGAACCTCATCAGATCTCATAAAAAGAGTTTGGTTACCTCTTACTACATCCATTAGGAGGCGTTCATAAGCGTCTGGAAGTCTGTCAGTAAACGTGTCGCCAAAAGATAAATTAAGTTCTGATGGGAAAAACCGCATTCCACCTGGTCCAGGAGCTTTAGAAGTTAGCTTTAATTTTAGACCTTCTTCGGGTTGAACTCTAATTATTAATCTGTTTGGGTTATCATGAGCATCTCTAGTAAACTTTGAAAATATGTCATGAGGCTTGTTTTTAAATGTAATAATAATTTCACTTGCTCTGTAAGATAATTTTTTACCAGTCCTGACATAAAAAGGAACCCCTGCCCATCTCCAATTATTAATAACAACTTTAAGTGCAACAAAAGTTTCAGTATTAGAATTTTTACCTAATTCATCAGAAAAGCTTCGATATTGTCCAGTTTGTACTTCATCTTCAGCTATAGGTTTCAGTGCTTTTAACACTCTTAGTTTTTCATCTCTTAATTGATCTGCTTCATAAAATGATGGAGGCTCCATTGCTATTAAACAAATCAACTGTAGCAGATGATTTTGCAACATATCTCTAATTGCACCATACTCATTATAATAGGAAATCCTTTCCTTAACTCCTATTGTTTCAGAAACAGTAATCTGCACATTATCAATATTATTATTGTTCCACTGATTTTCAAAAAATGTATTTGCAAATCTTAATGCCATAAGATTTTGAACAGTTTCTTTTCCTAAATAGTGATCAATTCTGTAAATTTGACTTTCTTTAAAAACACTTGAAATTTCGTTATTAATTTCAATTGCAGTTTTTTTATTTTTTCCAATAGGCTTTTCAATTACAAGTCTACTTTGTGGAACATTTAAACCTGAATCTCTAATAAACTTACAACTATTACCAAATAGATTCGAAGCTATTGCCAAGTAAAAAATGATAGGTCTGTTTTCATCAAATTTTTCTTTTAATATTTTAACTAAATCTAAATGCCCATTACCAGACACAACGTCTAATTCAACTAATTTTACAGTCTTTATAAATTTATTCCAATTTTCTAAGTTATTGTCTTCAGTTTTGATTGCTTCACTACAATTAGATTGTAGCTCTGGAAAAAAGTCCTTGTTAGATTTTAAATGTTTATCACATAAGATTATGTTTGATTGAGCATCTATTTGCTTGTCTAAAAATCTCCAAAATAGAGCAGGAAGTATCTTATTTTTTGAAAGATTTCCAGTTCCTCCGACAATAATAAACTCACTTGGAACAATATTTGATTTTTCAGGAATCATGACAACTCATATTTGTTGAATAATAATAATTTATTTTAACTCTTATTGTCATAAATTATTGTAAATTATTATAGTTTAAGTTTAATGTTGATTAAATTCTTAGCAGTATTATTGGGAGATTTTTATGACTGAATCAATTGCCTTTATTGGATTAGGAGCTATGGGCGGCCCCATGGCTCAAAACATAATTAAGAAGGGATCAAAAGTCTCAGTCTACGATATAGTAACAGAGAAAATGGATCCTGTAGTAAAAGTTGGTGGAACACCAGGTAAATCTCTTAAAGATACTATTAGAAATGCAGAAATAGTTATAACAATGTTACCGTCTACTGAGAATGTTAAGTCAGTTATAATAGACAATGAAGGTGTTTTATCATTTGCAAAACCTAATACTATAATTCTAGACATGAGCACAATAGCACCAACAGGAACTGATGAAGTCAATAGAAAATGCAAGGAAAAAAATGTGTCATTCATCGATGCCCCGGTTGGAAGATTAGTAAGCCATGCAATTTCAGGTGATTCACTTTTTATGGTTGGTTGTGATAATGAAGATGCTTTTAAAAAAGTTGAGCCTTTATTAAATGCAATGGGCACAACAATAATACGTTGTGGAAAAGTAGGATCTGGAATAAGAGCTAAGGTTGTCAATAATTTTCAGATTTTAAGTATTGCACAAATTACTGCTGAAGCACTGACATTGGCTCAAAAAATTGGATTGGACCTTGACACTTTTAAGGAAGTAAACGCAGGAACAACTGCTAACAACGGACAATTCCACGTTAATTTTTTATCTAAAGTTCTGCAAAATGATATAGAACCAGGATTTACAATTGATCTTGCTCATAAAGATATGGGTTTGGCTATTGAAACGGCTAATAGTTTCAGAGTGGGCTTGCCTGTGGGTTCTTCAGTACAAGCTGTCTACGGCCAAGCTAGATCTGGAAAATTTGCAAAAAAAGATTTTAGTGCCCTACTTGACTATGCCTGTGAACTAGCAGAAATTAATCCACCACGAATAAAGATTTAAATTATTATTAGTTTTTAATTAAAATTTGTTGAAAAAATTTTTTAAAAATCTGCATGTCTACCGTTAGATTTGTTCTGGTTATTGTTTTAAATTCAAATTCAGCAATGATATTTTCATTATTATTTAAATTTATAGATTTAACAAAATAATAATAGTGGTTTAAACCATTCATTTGAGATAAATGATTGAAAACAGGTCTCGTATATTTATTAAACTTATTACAATTGATATCACTATACCAATCAGTTTCTTTGTTTTTAAAATATTTAAACTCTGTTAAATTTAAATTTAAATTACTAGATTTATAATTTTCATAGAAATCTGCAGCGATTTCAATTATTGTAGTTCCAGGTTTGCAAAACATTAAATTGGTTAAAGCAGCACCGTGCATGCTGACAATTATTTTAGCTTCACTAAAAATTTTTATTTGTTCAAGAAAACTAAATTTTGACAATTCATAAACTTCAAAATCATATTTTTTAAGATAATTGACAACTTCTTTTTCATTTTTAATGATTCTATTCTTAGAATCATTCCTCGAAATATAAATATTTTTAAATTGCTGAGCATCAGGATTTAAAAATAGATGCCTATAAAAATCGTTAATTTTTATAAAATTTTTATTTGATACAAAATATGAATTTTTAAAAATTTTTGTTTCATTATTAATACTTACTAATTTTTTCTTAATATTTATTTTCTTAATTAATGTAATAATTGGATCTTTTAAAAATAATTTTCCAATTATAATTTTATCAATACTATCATCAATTTTATTATCATAGGAGAAAATTTTGGAATAGAAATCTATTAAATCATGATAGTAATTTCCTGACGATCCAACAATAAAGCTGTTTTCTATAATTTCCATACTATTATTTAGTTTCAAAGTATTATTATAGAAATCATATTCAAAAAATTTTTTATATTTTATCGGTGCAAAATTACCAAATAATTCTGAACTCCCAGAATTATGCTTTATTGAAATTGGGAAGAAAAATTTACCATCTAAATAAAAATCTCCATAAAATACAATAAATTCATTATGCTTAAACAAATTAGATATAAATTTCATTCCAATCATATCTGTTTTTTTTAAATTTTTAAACATGATTCAATACTTAACTTTTCATGATTATTACAATGATACAATTTATAAATATAATGAACTTCATTAAAACAATATTTGTTTAATTATTATTGCAAAATCTTAATAGTATTAACAAGTCTAATTATTTATTTAATATATAGGCTTATTCTGTATTTCTTATGTAACAGGACACAAACCACCATCTAAATTAATGGCTGTTCCTGTAATATAACCACTTCGATCAGAAGATAGAAAAGCAACTAAATTTGCATAATCAATTTCTTCACCAACTTTACCCATTGGTACTTTTATAGACATTTCTTTATATAAATCATTTACATCACCCGAGCCAACCTTGCGATCCCATTGAGCACTTTTGATTAAACCTATGCATATAGTATTAACTCTGATATTGTCTTTAGCAAATTCATTGGCTAGAGATTTTGTTAAATTTATTCCTGCTGCTCTTGTGACTGTTGTAGGAAGTGAACCAGCATTAGGGGCTTTTCCTCCACCAATTGTAGCATTTATTATAACTCCCTTATTATTTGATTTCATATAGGGAATGACTAATCTACACATCCTAATGGTTGACATTAATTTAAGGTTAATATCATCTTCCCAGTTTTTATCTGTAACATCTTCAAAGAATGAAGCAGCAGATGCTCCAGCGTTGTTGATTAAAATGTCAATTTTTTTAAATTTTAAAATGGTCTCTTCAACAAGTCTCTTGCAATCCTCTGCTTTACTGACGTCTGCCTGTACAGCTAAAACATTATTATGTGTTTTTTCTGAGATTATTTTTGCTTTTTCATTTAAATAATCTCCTCTTCTTCCACAAATTATTACTTTTGCGCCCTCAAAAGATAATAATTCAGCAGATGCATAACCTAGCCCATCACTTCCACCTGTTATAAGAATTACTTTATCTTTCAAATCCAAATTAAACATTTTATGCTCCTTGTTATTAGTAAACAATCTTACTCTTATCTAAATCTTAATAGTTTTTTCACTTTTTGTAGACTCTAGAATAGATAATACCACTTTCAAAGTAAGTTCAGCATCTAAAGCTCCAGTTATTGGTTCAACCACTCTGTTAATCACATTCCTAAAATGATCGATCTGCAATGCATATGCATCAATTTTATTTGTACATATTTCAATTGCTTCTATTTCATCTTTCCAATTTTGACCTTTATTTTTGTATTTCCATAATTTAAGATTTGGGAATTCTAAAGACCCTTCAGTGCCTATAATTCTCAAATTATTCTCTTTTAAATGAGGCAAATGAATATTTTCACCAGTACCAGTCTCCCATGACCAAGGAGATGTTCCACCATCAGTAATTAGGAAATTTCCTAATAATCCATTTTTAAATTTTAGGTTAGCACTAAGTATATCTTCTTTTTCAAAATTATTTATATTATTAGAAGAATAGGCTGAAACCGCCTCAATTTCTCCAAAAATAAATCTTAAGTAATCAATATCATGTATTAGGTTAGTTATTACCGGACCAGCACTAATTTTTTTCCTCCAATCGGGATCAAAATAGTCATTATCTTTTCTTAATGCCCAAACTCCTGAAAGACCTATAATTTTTCCAATTTCACCATTTTTAACTATTTCTTTTGCCTTTATTACCAATGGATAAAATCTTCTTTGATGACCAACTAAAACCTTACAATTATTTTCTTGTGCAATTTTAGCAATTGTTTGAGCCTCGGATACATTAGCAGAAATTGGTTTTTCGATTAAAACATCCAGACCAAGTTCTAAAGCATCTAATGTATTTTTATAATGAAGTGTTGTCGGTGTACATATAATAACACCATCTATTTCTGATTTTATTTTTAGATCATTTAAATTTTTAGATAGAGGTATTTTCTTATTCTCGCAAAACTGTTTAGCCTCATCGCTTATATCTATAATTCCACTAAGATTTACATTTTGATTTTCATTGATTGCCATTAGATGTCTTTTACCAATTGTTCCAGCACCGTGAACAACAATGTTAATTATTTGTTTTTCTAACATTATGATTTGATAGAACTCATAAACCTGTTGATAGAAACTGATCCATCAAAAGAATGAGGAAATATTAGGGGTGTGGCCTTAGCTTGACATTTAACAACTATTAGAGAAGGACCTTCCTCATCATAAATTGTATTCATAATTTTCTCATAATCATTTTCATTGGTAACAGTATAAGAGTTACTAATTCCTGAACCTTTAGCAATTAATTCTAAATCACTTTTTCCAGCAGTAGCCGTCGGCTGGCTACCTGTTTCAACATATGATTCATTATCTAGTACAACTATTGTCAGATTATTAACAGGATGATTTGCAACTGTCGCCATAGAACCTAAACTCATCAATGTGTCGCCATCACCAGTAAATAATAATATTCTTAAATTTGGTTGCGACTTTGCCAGTCCTAATGAAAACGGGATCGACTGACCCATAGCGCCTATAAAACCAAAATTACCCTTATTATCTCCTGCAGACATAATATCCCAGGTTGATGTTCCAATTCCACTTACAACTCTTAGATTATCTTTCCTATTTTTCAAAACTTTTTGTACAAAAGGTCTTCTATCAATCATAATTATTTATCCATTTTTAAATTGTTTAGCACCAATCATTTTTTGAGATAACAACACAGCTGCTGAACGGTTTGTATTAAAAGCAAATCTAGCAGCTGCATCAACAGTTGACCCAACTTCATCTTTATAATCTGCTCTAAATACTTTAATATCCATTGCTTCCAAAACTTTTGGAGTCCCTAAACCCATAGGAACCTGCCAAGGAATAAATTCTCCCCACTCACCTCTCATAGAAACTATCGTTAGAAAAGGTATTCTACAAATATTAGGTAAAGCAAGGGCATTAATACAATTTCCAACACCGCTTGATTGCATTAGCAAAGCACTCTTTCTACCACCAGCATATGCTCCACAAGACAAACCAACTCCGTCCTGTTCGGTAGTTAGGGTAACAACATCAATTTCATTATCTTTTTCACATAAATTAATAAGAGGAGTGTGACCAGCGTCTGGAACATGAGATACCATTGTAATATTTAGATCTTTAAAAACTGTATAAATATCATTACGCCAATCTTTATGTATTTCTGTCATGATTTTGTCCATTCATTTTTAACAATATATATTTTAAATTGTAATTTAGATATTTCAAGTTTGAAGATTAATTTAGTATTAGAATTTACTTAATTCGTATATGGTAATTAGTCATTAGTTACTAACCATAATTAAACAGAAATTCTAGATAAAGGTTTACTGAATGAGTGAAAATAAAAATAAAGTCGCAATCGTGACTGGTGCAGCTAAAAATATTGGTAGAGCAACGTGCGATAGCTTATCTAAATTAGGTTATAATATATTAGTTCACGCAAATTCTGATAAAGATGGCGCTGATGAAACAATAAAAATTATTCAAAAAAATGATATTTCGACAATTAGAATTATAGGTGATTTAACAAAACCAGAAACATCTAAAGAACTGATATTTGAAGCATCAAAATTAGGTGATATCTCCGTTTTAGTAAATAATGCATCTCAAAGAGAATTTAATAAATTTGAAGATATGACATTCGATGAATGGAGATTTGTTATGTCGATAAACCTTGATGCATTATTTCACACTTGTAAGGCAGTCCTACCTGAAATGAAAAAGAGTAACTGGGGACGAATAGTAAATTTAGGTGGCTTATCTGCTCATATTAGTGCAATTGGTAGAGCGCACGTAATAACGTCAAAAACTGCAGTAGTTGGTTTTACAAGAGCATTAGCTATGGAGTATGCAGAAACAGGAATTACAATTAATACTGTAGTACCTGGTTTAATTGACACTGTTAGAGGCGCTTCAGCTGGAAGTAGCTTAGTGCATCCCTCACATTCAAACCCACCTGTCGGTAGAAAGGGATATCCAGTAGAAGTTGCAACAATGATATCTAATTTATGTGGTCCAAATTCAGACTTTATCACAGGGCAAACTATCCATGTTAATGGTGGTAGTTATTTCCCATAATTTTATGAATTTATGACTAGTAAATCTGTCAATGGTTTAGCTGCATCCTTTCTGATAATATTCTCTATTTTACTTGGATTAAATCAAGTATTAGTCAAATTAGTTAATGTAGGAATGCATCCTGTTTTTCAAGTGGCTATGAGATCAACATTAGCCATTATACCAATCTTAATTTATTGTTATGTTACAAAAAAGAAAATAGATTTTTTTGACGGTAGTTTTTTTCCTGGTGTAATTGCTGGTGTTTTATTTGCAATCGAGTTTATTTTTTTATTTTCAGCTTTAGATTATTCAACTGTAACTCGTGTTTCACTAATCTTTTATACAATGCCAGTATGGCTAACTCTTGGAGCACATTTTTTAATAAAAGATGATAAACTTAACATGAACAAATCTTTAGGTTTAATAATTGCTTTAACTGGGTTAATACTTGCAGTTTATCAACCTATATCAAGTTATAATCTCAATCAATTTTATGGAGATATATTATCAATCCTAGCAAGTTTTTGTTGGGCTATCATTGCTATAATGCTTAAAACAAGTCGCCTAACAAGATCTTCTCCAGAAACACAATTACTATATCAGCTTATAGTATCTGGAATAATATTATTACCTATATCATTACTTTTAGACGACTTTATTCGTGATTTAAATACTCAGTTGATAATAATTTTTTCATTCCAAGTAATTGTTATAATGTGCATGGGGTTCATAGGTTGGTTATGGGTTATGTCTAGATACTCAGCAAGTAGCACAAGTTCTTTTGCATTCTTAACGCCAATTTTTGGGGTGTTATTCGGATGGTTAATCATGGACGACATAATAAATGAACAAATTTATTTATCATTATTTTTAACATGTCTAGGAATTTATCTTATTAATAAAAAAACTAATAGAATTTAATTTTCCTTTTTCTTAGGTCGTTTCTTCACTGAAGTTTTTTTGGTAGTTTCTTGTATTTTTTTATTTTCAAAGTACCAGATTTCTTTTTGTATTTAAAGTTTGTCTCCAAGCTTGCAAAATTCTTCTTTTGCCGTTTTCGTCTACTTAAAGGTTCAGTATTTACTGAATCTAGATTATCAACACTAAAATCTTTTTCTACAAAATTATCAGCAAATGGTGAAAATTTTGTTTTTCTTTTTTCTATTTTTTTCCATCGTTCGGATTTCCGTTTACCTTTAAAATGATGAGAGTTTTCCTCTTTTGATCTCTTGAAATCTGGATTTCTTACTCCTTTTCTACTTCTATTAGGATCGCTTCTATTGGAAGTAAAATTTTCGGGAGGTTTTTCAAGTAGTCTTACCATTATGTGTCGTTCTATAGGTGTTTTGTTAGCTGCTAATTCTTTGAGGGTTGAAGAGGTCTCTTTTGAAATCTCGATAAAGGTTACTTTTGGTTGAATTTTTATAGAACCTATATCTCTCTTTGATAAATTGCCAGCCTTGCATAACATAGCAACTAACCATCTAGGTTCAGCTGTATCGTCTTTACCAACTGAAAGTTCAAACCAAATGCTATTTTGGAAACCATTTCTTGTTGATCGCCCTTCAATTTTATTTGATGGATTTCGTAAATCCTCTGGAGCAGATAAATCTTTACCTATTAATCGGTAATAGGCAGCGGCTAATTGTTCTATTGAATTTTTTGAAATTAGTTCATTAACAAATTCCTGTTCTTCATAAGTTATTGGATTTTCTAAAATTTTATTTTCAACAATTCTTTTTTTATCCTCCTTAAGAATTTCTTCTCGAGAAGGAGGAGAAGCCCAAATGGGCTTTACATTTGCCTGTTCAAACAATCGTTCTGCGATCCTTGATCTATTTTGAGGAACCAGTACAGCACAAACACCTTTTCTACCTGCCCTACCTGTTCTTCCACTTCTGTGAAGCAAGGTGTCAGAAGTTCTCGGAATATCGGCATGTATTACTAAGTCAAGATTTGGTAAGTCAAGACCTCTTGCAGCAACGTCAGTTGCAACACATACTCTTGCCTTAGATGTTCTCATAGCTTGAAGAGCCATATTTCTTTCATTTTGACTTAATTCACCCGAAAGAGCTACAGCGGATATGCCTCTGTTTGTCAAACGACTAGTCATATGATTAACAGCAATTCTAGTAGCACAAAATATAATAGCGTTAGTAGCTTCGTAATATCTTAAAGTATTTATTATAGCATTTTCTTGATCACTCATTACAATTTTGAAAGCCCTATATTCAATATCAACATGTTGTGAGTTTGACTTTCCAACAGAAATTCTAACTGCATCTTTTTGATAACGCTTAGCAAGATTAGCAATACCTTTGGGAACAGTCGCTGAAAACATCAAAGTTTGTCTGTCGTCCGGAGTTGTATCTAAAATCCCCTCTAAGTCTTCTCGAAAACCCATATCCAACATTTCATCTGCTTCATCAAGAACAACAGTTTTAATATTTGATACATTAAAATGATTTCTTTCAATATGATCTTTTAAACGACCAGGAGTTCCAACTACAATATTAGGTTTTGTCTCTAAATTTCTTTTTTCTGTTCGTATGTCCATTCCACCAACACATGAAACAATTTTTGCTTCAGATGAAGCCAAAAGCCAACTCAGTTCGTTTTTGACTTGAAGGGCAAGTTCTCTTGTAGGTACGATAATTAGAGCTTCTGGTGATTTAGGAGTTTTGAAAAAAGAATTATCCGAAAGAATATTTTCTACGATTGCTAATCCAAAAGCGATAGTTTTACCTGAACCCGTTTGTGCCGATACAAGTAAATCCAGACCTGAGTAGTTATTTTTAAGTACTTCTTCTTGAACAGGCGTTAAGTTTTCATATCCCTTGTCTGACATTGCCTTTGCTATAGGTGCTGGTATTCCTGATGCTTCTAACATTTTCAACTTTCACATTAAAAAATAGGCTTATCTTGAAATTAAAAAAAATTTAATTTTAACATAAATAACTACTAGACTGATCTTTTAGTCTTCAATATCAATAAAGTAAAGCTTTAGAACTCTCTAGTTGAAATAATAAAAAAGTCTTCGAAACAACAACGATCGTGAATAGATGAATAATAAATATGATGTAATAGTAATTGGTGCTGGGGCTGCAGGCCTAATGTGCTCCATAGAAGCTGGCAAAAGAGGTAAAAGCGTGTGTTTACTTGAGCACACCTCAAAAATTGCTGAAAAAATTAGAATTTCAGGGGGTGGAAGGTGTAATTTTACAAACTTATACAGTAATGATAATAATTTTTTGTCTGAAAATATACATTTTTGTAAATCTGCATTCTCAAAATATACTCAACTCAACTTCATCAATTTAGTCAAAAAACATTCCATAGAATTTCATGAAAAAAAGCTAGGTCAATTATTCTGTAATAAATCAGCAAAAGATATAATAGAAATGTTAATTTCTGAATGTGAAAAACAAAAAGTTAAAATTAAAATTGAAACTAAAATTGAAACTCTCAATAAAACTAAAGATTGTTATGTTATAAAAACTAACACAGATGATTTATTTTCTTCTTCAATCGTTATTGCAACTGGTGGTTTGTCTATACCAAAAATTGGAGCTACTGACTTCGGTTATAAAGTTGCAAAACAATTTAATTTGAAAGTTACTAAACTCTATCCAGCCTTAGTACCTTTAATTTTTGACAATGAAATATTAAAATTTTGTAAATCACTTGCTGGAGTATCCGTAAATGCTTCAGTTAAAATAAATAAAATATTCTTTGATGAAGGTTTAATTTTCACACATAGGGGTATTAGTGGCCCCTCAATATTACAAATATCTTCTTTTTGGAAAGATGGAAAACCTATAACAATAAACCTTCTACCTGAGTATGATCTTAATCAAATATTAAAAGCAAGAAGGGTAGAAACGCCTAAACAAAAAATATCTAGAATTTTGTCAGATTATTTACCAAATAGATTAGCTGAGGCTGTTTGCAATAAGCTTAAAACAAATACAAAGATTGCTGACACTTCGAATAAAAATATTAAAAAGGTTTCTGAATTCGTAAATCAATGGACGGTTATTCCAATTGGTACAGAAGGCTACAAAACAGCTGAGGTAACTTTGGGAGGTATTGATACCGAAGAAATATCTTCTTCTACTATGGAATGTAAAAAACATTCTGGATTATATTTTATTGGAGAAGTTTTAGACGTTACAGGTCACTTGGGTGGACATAATTTTCAATGGGCATGGTCAAGTGGTTTCTTGGCCGGTCAAAATGTATAATTTAAATTACAGTTCTCTTAGCAGCTTCAGAATTATGGTCGCCAGCTTCATCCCAATATGGAACTGGTCCGTAAATTTCAATTAAAAAATCAAGGAATGCTCTAACTTTTGGAGATAAATGTTTGCCGCTTGGGTAAACAGCATAAATTGGAACATCTTCTTGAACATACTCATCTAAAATTGATACCAGAGTTCCTGCCGCTAAATGTCTTCCAACAACAAATCTTGATAACATTGCAAGTCCACCACCATTGATTGCTGACCGTAAAATGGCATCACCATGATTTAATTGTAATTTCCCTTTTGCATGAATTAATTTAATTTTACCATCTACAAGAAAATGCCAATCATTATAAGGATTACCGACTCTGAAGGAAATGATTTCATGATCTAGGATTTCGTCAGGATGATTAGGTTTTCCATGCTTTTTAATATATTCTGGCGAGGCGAATAAAGTTCTTGGGTTTTGTGCAAGTTTTCGTGCAATTAGTGATGAATCTTTCATGACAGCAATTCTAATTCCTAGATCTATATTATTATCAATAAGGTCTACTACTTCATCAGAAATAATCATTTCTATTTCTACCTCAGGATAACGCTCTCTAAATTTTGGAAGATGTGGGGCTATATGTCTGTAAGAAAAAGTTCCAGGAGCTGTAATTCGCAAGTGCCCTCTGGGTGCATTCGTGGCACTAGAAATAGCGGCTTCTGCTTCATCAACATCTCCAATAATTCTTCTTGCTCTATCTAAATATGCAAACCCAACCTCTGTAAGTGATACAGACCTAGTCGTCCTATTTAATAATCTTGCACCTAACCTATCTTCTAATGATGATATATTTTTTGAGACAACTGACGGAGATAAATCAAGCTCTCTTCCTGCTTTAGCAAGCGAACCATTGTCAGCAATTGAGACAAAAACTCTCATTCCAGATATTAAATCCATAAAACATCCTTTAAATAAAAATTATACATAACATAACCATTTTTATTTTTGTAGGTTGGATTAAAAAAACTTGAAATGATAGGTATATTTGCGTATTACGAAGTGGCATACGGCGTGAATTAGGACATCCTAGACATATAACGAGTCTGCGGAGGGATGGCTGAGTGGCTGAAGGCGCCGGTTTGCTAAATCGTTAAAGGGAGCAATCCCTTTCGGGGGTTCGAATCCCCCTCCCTCCGCCATTAAATACCTTTAAGTTATTGTTTTTGTTAAATATAATTTTTTAAATTTTATCTTACCCAC
>CACNRW010000001.1:147500-160224 GCA_902622875.1 uncultured SAR116 cluster alpha proteobacterium | reverse complement strand
AGGCAATGTAACTTTGGCTGGAGCAAATATAAAATAAGTCATCTATTGATTATTTTTATTTACTATCGTCAACCATGTGCATTAAAAGCATGGAAAGAATTCGTAATAGGGCTAATTTACTTGACTACACGTTCTGGGATCTAAGGCATAAAGCAATATCAATATTGAATTTATTTATATATTTTATTACCGTAAGATAATTATCAAAAAATTAATAAATAAATTAAACTATAATTCCAATGAAGTTAGAAAATAAATTAAAAGAGAAACTATTAAATAAAAATAAGGTTCTCGGTTGCTGGACAAGCCTAGATAATGAGATAACTTCAGAATTACTTGCTCTAGTTGGATTTGATTTTTTGTTGATTGATCATGAACATGGTTATGGTGATGTAAAAGGCATAACTAGACAAATACAATCGCTCAAAGAAACTGAATGTTCCCCTTTGGTAAGAATGCCAAAAGATGACGAGGTGTATGTAAAGAAAACTTTAGATACTGGGGTAAATAGTCTGATGTTTCCATTAGTAAATAATAAAAAAGAGGCCGAAAATATTGTAGAAATGTGTAGATATGCACCTAAAGGTTATAGAGGAATGTATATCAGCAGAGCTTCAAATTATGGGATGAACATAAAGAAATATTATGAAACTATTGAAAAAAATTTGCTGATAGTTTGTCAGATTGAAACTTCTGAAGGCATTTCTAATATTGAAGAAATATCAGAAGTTGATGGTATTGATATGTTGTTTATTGGTCCCATGGATCTCTCTACTAGTATTGGTAAGTTTGGACAATTTAATGATCCAGTATTTATAGAAACAGTTAATTTAGCAAAAGAAAAAATAATGAATTCTAAAAAGTTTTCTGGAATGATGCCTTATGGAAATTATGATTGGAAAGATGTATTTTCGCAAGGGTTTGATCTAACTACAGCAGGAACAGAACTTTCAATATTAAGAGATTCAGTAATTTCAATCTTAAAAGAGTTTCATAATTTAAGGATAAATAAATGAATAAAACTAAATTTATTATTAACGGTTAAAAGGAAATTGATTTGAAAAAACCTTTAGTTAAGAGTTTGTCAGTTATTACTGTAAATGTCCCTTTAAAAAGGCCTATAGTTGCCTCCTTAGGAACATTTGAATATTGGCCGTATATGTTAATTGAAATATCTTTAAGCGATGGAACAATTGGTAAAGGTTACATTGGTCCATACTTAGTGAATTATACGCAAACTATTACATTGGCAATGAAAGAGCTTTTCAAAAATTTTCAAAATAGAGAAATTGCTCCTTATCAGTTTTACAATGAAGGTATGAATCATTTAAGTTTACTAGGAAGATCAGGAATTGCCCTTTATGCTTTAGCCGGACTAGACATAGCATTCTGGGATGCTAGTTCCAAAATATGTGATGAACCATTATGTGTTCATTTAGGTGGATCAGTAGATAAAGTTAAGGCATATAATTCTAGTGGATTATGGTTAGATGATCCTCAAACTTTATATGATGAGTCTTTGACACTTATAGCTGAAGGAAACTTTGATGCTGTAAAGATTAGATTAGGGAGAAAAAAATTAGATGAAGACCTTAAAGCAATTGAAAATGTTAAAAAGGGCATTGGGGTTAATACAGAACTTCTTTGTGATTTCAATCAATGCTTATCACTACCACAAGCGATACATAGGTTAAATGATTTGGATGAACAGGGATTATATTGGTTTGAGGAACCAATAAAATATTATGAGTTTGAAGGTTACAAAGAATTAAGAAAAAGAATGAAAACACCAATCATTTTAGGAGAAAACTTTCATGGTTATGATGATGCTTTTACTGCTTTAAAAAATCAAATTTCAGATTTTATAATGCCAGATTTATTAAGGATTGGTGGTGTAAGTGCTTGGCTCAAAACTGCATCCATTGCTGAAGCATTTCAAATATCTGTTTCTTCTCATTTGTACCACGAAGTCTCATCACATCTAATGCGGGTAACACCGACTGCAGGTTATTTAGAGTGGACTAGATGGTCCGACATTATTTTAGAAGAACCATATGAATTAAGTGATGGACATATAGTAATACCCAATAAAATAGGTACTGGAATTGATTTTAATAAAGAGACTATAAAAAAATATGAATACAAATATTAAAATTATTAAACCTAAAACTTTTTAGTTAATCTTTAATAGCCTTTATGCTTAAAACACAAAAGAGCTCCAAAAACCGAATTTCTTGAGATGCGTGTAAGTGGTTGATTTTATTGAATAAGTTGGTTTCGGGGGTAGAATTTGAACCTACGACCTTCAGATTATGAGCCTGACTCTTTTCCGCAGAGTTCTACCATTTTTTAAAGATAGTTGGTATAGTGGTTGGTACAATTTTTCTAACCTTATGCTTATTGATACAGTAGTTGGTACAAATTGACATTTTTTAAAATTAATCAATAATAAAATTATTAAAAATTTGAAAAAATTCTAGACTTTTAAATATACAGTGATAGGAACCTTAACTTTGTCATTAACTTTCAAAGAAGCCTTAGACGGTTGGAACAAAACTTTCACTACTGGTGATGCAAGTTACCTTTCAAATATTGTGACAGATGATCTTGTATTTCGACCTACATACGAAAATGAAAATTTGGAAGAAGTATTGGTATGGGCAACAAATACAACTGCTATTTTATCTGATTACAAAGTTATTCACGAGAATAATCATTCACTTTGTGGCTTTCATAGTGTAACCAGTCGTGAAAACCCAGAAAAGCGAACAAAGATGGTTTATGCATCACTTCGCAACGGTAAAATAGCAGTCTATCATTGTCACGAAATAATTCCGTAATAGGTTTAAAAAGATTTTCATAGGTAAAGAATATGAAGAACAGTAGCAATTTTGTTGACTGCTTTATAAAATTTTTGACTATAAAAGTTTAATCAAAATTAATGATTGATTTAAATCATTCTAAGAAATTATAACGTAAATATGAAAAAAGAAATTGAAGATGTTGTATTAACAAAAAAGTATGTTGTTGGACTAAAAACTGCCAGTTTTTTGTATGGTTTTGCAAGTTTAGTCGCTGCAATAATTAATTTTATTTTTCCATTTACTGAAAAAGATGAATTAGCTCTTCAATTTTGTTTTATTCTAGCAATATCTTCAATCATTCATTTTTCAATATCTTATTTCTCTTCAGAAAAACACTACAAAAAATTTCTAAGCGCTTTAATTGTCCAAATCATGCTTCAAGGAATTTTGATGAATAAAGTAAATATGGCAGATATTGCTTATACAATAAACATTATACCGAGTGGTATTTCAGGACGATTAGTCGATTATGCATTTTTCTTTCCAACGCTCTTTTTAGCAGTAAGTATAGTTCTTTTTAGAATTAAAATTTTTATCTTCTTTATCTTTCTTTACATTACTGTTCTCACTTTAAATTTATCCCCATTTTTGCTTGATGAAAATGTTTATTTTTCAATAAATAAATTAGATATTTTTAATGATAATAATGTAATTAATAGAGCTGTCTTTATGAGAAATATAATCCTTTTCTTCTTTATCATTTTAATTGGAATTACGATATTGTGGCAAGCAAACCGTCATGCACAAAACTCTGCTGATTTTGAAAAAAATAATATCGTTTTAGGAAGGTATTTTTCACCAGACATTAAAAATGAAATTGAACAAACTGGTCTCAATTTTACTGAATATGAACCTAAAAATTTGAATGTCGCAGTCTTATTCACAGATATTGTAGGTTTCACAAAGTTATCCGAGAAAATGAAGCCTAACGATGTTCTTCAATTATTGTCAGAATACCAATCAATAATGGTTGATTGTATTTTTGAAACTAATGGAACAGTTGATAAATTTATTGGTGACGCCGTAATGGCTAACTTTGGAACGCCAAAATCATATGGTAATGACGCTCAAAATGCATTTGATTGTGCAAAAAAAATGAAGATAATGTTATATGAGTGGAATAAAAATAGAATTGACAAAAATCATAAAGTTATTGAGCATAGAATAGGTATACATTATGGAGAATGTATAGTTGGTAACGTTGGCGGTGAGAAGAGAGTTGAATATACAGTATTAGGAGATACTGTGAATGTTGCTAGTAGATTGTGTGAATTAAGCAAAAACTATAATAATGATCTTTTAGTTAGTAAAAGTTTATTTGATCAAATTGAAATTGTTGAAGAATATGAAGAATTTAGTTCGCATCCCATTAAAGGTAGAAAAGAGAAAATTGATCTGATAAGAATCTTTCTAGATTGACCTATAACTATTACTTTCAATGCCAACTGATTTCTTAGATTTATGCTAGTTGATCAAGAGAATTAGTGCATTAAAATCCTTAATCAAATTCCAATTATAAAAATTTCAAGGACCAAAGTTTGTTGACAAGTTTCTAAGTTACTGATCAATTAACATCTCAGTTCCAGAAATAGTAGTCCTTCTAACATCTCTTATTTCATTTTGATCGTCATAATACAAACCTCTATGCATAGATTGTCTATTATCCCAAATAATAAGATCATTTTCATCCCAATTATGAGTATATAAATATTTATCTTTGGTAGAATGCTCTATAAGGTCATTAACAAATAAAATCGTATCTGGTTTTTCCATTCCCTCTATTTCTCCAATATGAGAAGCTAGAAAAATTGATTTTCTTTTTGTAATGTCATTTTTTCTTATAAGAGGTTGTTTTACGGGCTTGAAGTTTATTATTTCTTCAGCAGAAACCATTTCATACATATTAAGACCTAATTTTTGTCTAGAATAAATTAAAGAATGATAACTTATTAAATTTTTTAATTGATGTTTTGTTTGAGCAGATAGATCATCATAAGCAGCTCTCATATCTGCAAATTGCGTTTCACCTCCAATTTTAGCAACTTTTCTGCCTGATAGTAAAGAATACTTTGCAGGTATTTTTTTAAAAGAAGCATCTGTGTGCCACAATCTATTACCAAGTGCAAAAAACCGTTTATTATCAGTTTTTCTCAATGGTCTGTTATTCACATCTAAATTTGAAACGTCCCCAAATAAATCTGATAATCTCCTGTCTTTAATAGATCTTATAGTTGTATTATTACCAGCTCCCTCAATTTTACCAAAATATTTAGAAAATTTTATTTGTTGATCATCATTTATTTTTTGTTTTTTAAAAACTAGCAAACTAAGCTCATTTAATTTTTTGTCTAACTCATTTATTGTTGTATCGTCTAAATCATCAGTAATATTAATTTCAGAGACAATTCCACCAAAATTTATATCTTTTTTAATGATTTCAATTTTCATAATTCTCCCTATCCTTGTTATTTATGAATTAGAAATATTATATCAAAAATTATAAATTATTTAAAATTAAGAAGTTAATACGTACGTCTGTTGATTAATTTGTACTATAGAATTATGAACTTACAACCTTCAAGTTATAAACCTCTCCTTTCCACAAAGTTCTGAAAATTATAAATTGTGGTTGGTATACTGATTAGCATGATTTTATTTTTGCTATTGAAATAGTTAATAACATGGTCTGTAAATTATTCTAATTAAGTGCTGAACATTTATATTTAAAATCTTCTAATTTAAGATCTTTACAGCTATCACCTAGTCTTATTTCATCAAATAAAACAACAATATTACCTAAATCTTTACCATTGTTATTCTGTCCACCATACATTGACCCTGTATTATAAATCCCAAAGTGAATAGGATCTCTTTTTGCAGTACTTTGTCTTGATATACCATCATAATTAAATTTTTTTTTACCGTTAACCCACAAACTAAAAGAACCATTAGTTTTTTTTGATAAATTTGCCCTAATAATAACATCATGCCATTTATCAAATAGATTATTTCTTTCAATAATTACTTTCTGGTCAGGAGGAAAAGCTGTTAGATTTTGTATCAATAATCCAGAATTTTTTGTAAATTTTATCATCCATGAAGGTTGACGTGTTCCTGAATGAATTTGCCAAATGCTGGTTTTTACACCTTTTTTTTGCTCTACAGATGAAGGAATTTTAAAACTTAAAGATTGCCAAAATATTATATTTGGCTTTATCTCACTTTTCCATAAACTTGCTAACTCCGCTCTATTTCGTCCTTTCTTACAATCATTCCAACCAGATTTTCCATGAGTACTAGAACAGTATCCTTCACGTGTCTCAAATTTTAAAAATTTGCTTCCTAATCTAGCTACCGTTTCTTTAGAATCAACAATACTGATATTCCAATTTTTTAAATTTCTTCTCATACCAGTTTCCCATTTATGTCCAAATCCTAGATCATCCCCTAAAGTTTTAGATGATAAATTTAAGTGCTTCTCGTTAAATTTACTATTATGTTCAAAAATTAGACTTGTTGTATTTTTTTTTGAGCAATTAAAATTACATTTTGCATAACTAGAATAAGATACCGAAATGAAAAAAATAATATGCAAAATACTTAGTAAAAATTTCATGCTTCAACCTTATAAATACATTAAGAAAAGCATCATATGCCTATAAGTCAAGAGTATATGCGAAAAAATGGAATAAACCTGACGACTGGTTGGCATGGTGTAACCCTTATCAGGCTTAAAACGCAAAAAAACCCCAAAAACCGAAGTCTTTGAGGATCGTATAAGTTATTGATTTTATAAAATAAGTTGGTTGCGGGGGTAGAATTTGAACCTGCGACCTTCAGGTTAAGAGCCTGAGGATCTATTTATTGGAAAATAAAATATATTTTATCTTTACCTTACCCTTAGAGTAAGGTTTAAGTATTTTATTTAAAATCAAATAAAATCATAATTATATTAAGGTAGTAAAACTAATAAACTTTTCAGGAAAAACATGATAAAAATTATTTTAAGTCTCTTATTCATTTTAAGTCCAACAATATCTTATTCACATTCTCAACTTAAAGAAATATTACCAAAAGAAAATGTTGTTTATTCAAAAGCACCTCTACAAATTAAATTAAAATTCAAAACAAATGTAAAACTTGTAAAAATTAATCTAAATAAAATTAATGATGAAAATCAAAAAATAAAATTAAACTTAGAGTCCTTCAATCAAAGATCTAAAGAATTTGCTATTCCAATGCCAAAAATTTCTTCTGGTAAATTCAATATTTTGTGGCGAGCTTTGAGCCCAGATGGGCATTTAATTAAGGGTAAGTCTGTATTTGAAGTGAAATAAATGTTTATAGACATATGGACCATAATAAACCCTATTATAAGGACATTTGTTTATATAATCACCTTATATTCAATAGGCTCAATATTATTTAAATTTCATTTCCAAAAATATTTTAATGATGAAATTAACTATCTTTGTAATACAATAATAAAAAATAGCGCGTTTTTAGGTCTTCTGATTAGTATTTTGGCTTTTATATCGATTGCTGGGAATCTTGGAGGAGAATTAAAAAGTATATTTGAATTAGAATTAATTGAATTATCTTTTGAAACTATACAAGGAAGATCTACTTTGTTCTTAATTGTAGGTTTTAGCTTTTTAAGTTTATCTCCTTATTTTCCATCATTAGTTTTTAAAGCTTTCAATATAGTTGGTGCCATCTTAATATCAATTTCGTTTGTTGTTGTTGGTCACTCACTATCTCAAGGCATCTTTTCACAACTCTTAGTGTTAATTCACGTTATTTGCATTTCATTTTGGTTAGGTTCTTTTTTACCGCTTCGATATATGTGCACCATCAAAAATTTTACAAACTTATATTTGATAGCTGATAATTTTGGTAGATATGCAGTTGTATATATTGGAATATTAATTTTAACTGGTTTGATGTTTTCGTATACTCTTTTAGGTGGTATTTTACCGCTTATAAACTCTACTTATGGAAACGTATTATTAATTAAACTGTTTATAGTCTCAATGATTTTAATAATTGGAGCAATAAACAAATTTAGAATAGTACCCGAAATGAAAAAGGATTTAAGTACAGGTCAAATTAAACTTAAGAATTCAATTAATACTGAAATAATCTTATCAATTTTAGTTTTATTCACGACTAGTATACTTACTACATCATTACCAACACCAATGGGAATGTAACTTCAAATAAAAAATCTTTCTTTAAAAACAAGAAACCCCAAAAACCGAATTTCTTGAGATGCGTGTAAATGGTTGATTTTATTGAATAAGTTGGTTTCGGGGGTAGAATTTGAACCTACGACCTTCAGATTATGAGCCTGACTCTTTTCCGCAGAGTTCTACCATTTTTTAAAGATAGTTGGTATAGTGGTTGGTACAAATTGACATTTTTTAAAATTCTACACTTTTAAATATACAGTGATAGGAACCCTAACTTTGTCATTAACTTTCAAAGAAGCCTTAGACGGTTGGAACAAAACTTTCACTACTGGTGATGCAAGTTACCTTTCAAATATTGTGACAGATGATCTTGTATTTCGACCTACATACGAAAATGAAAATTTGGAAGAAGTATTGGTATGGGCAACAAATACAACTGCTATTTTATCTGATTACAAAGTTATTCACGAGAATAATCATTCACTTTGTGGCTTTCATAGTGTAACCAGTCGTGAAAACCCAGAAAAGCGAACAAAGATGGTTTATGCATCACTTCGCAACGGTAAAATAGCAGTCTATCATTGTCACGAAATAATTGCCTTATAAAGGTTAGGAAAGTTTTCTAAGTCTGTTTTATAAATAATATTTTTTATTTATGAAAAGATTAAAAATTAGTCTTATTTTGATAACTATTATTTTTATCCTGTCTGATTTACGAAAATGGTGTTATTGAATTCATTCGTGGTAAATTAAATATAACAAATATGTAAATATTAAAAACAATAGTTATAAATTCAAATTATTTTTAGTAGTCTACTTTTAAAAGGCATTCTCATGAGTATTTTAGTACCTTTTTCACCACCTTTCATAACAGCAGAACAGTATGATGCAATAGTTGAAAACTTTATAAGGAGGGTGTTTATCCAGATCCTGGACTTGAATTAGAATTATGCTTTTGAACAGGCGACCAAATGAAAGTTTCTCTACCCTTTGACTCTAAGGAACATTTTGAGTCATTTGGCGCAAAAATAGGTCCAATCCTTTCAGAAATGGGAATGGACCCTGGTGAGCAAGAAGTAATAGAATTGCATAAAGTCATTAGACGTAAAAATTAAAAAATAGAACCTCAATATATTATAGGAAAACTAATGGGAAAGTTCATGACTTCAGTCAGATTTAAAGTAAAAGAAGGTAAATCAGAAGAATTTATTAAAAAGTCTAAAGAATTTGGAAAATATAAACAGGCTATCGATAACTTTACTTTTCAAACAGGTGAAGACACCTTTTGTTTTGTAGGTATATTTGAAAATGAACAATCAATTATTGACGCTAGACCACACATGATTTCTAATTTAGATAAAATAAGAGATCTCCTTGAAATAATATCTTCAGATCTAGGTGTAACCGATCCAGTATCTGGCCCTACAATTGATTAGACTTATAATTTTAAAAAAATAAAATATCCGAAGATCCTTTCGTATAGAGATTTGCAGAAAAATCTAGAAATATAAAAGAAACCTATAATTAATTAAATTCTTGATTAATGATCTAAGTTAGTGATTTATAAAAATAGGTTGGTTGCAGAATATGTTTTAATTTTAAATTTTGATTATGTGGAATTGTAATGAGTGAGAAAAAAACTATATATTACATATAGAATCAAGATACCTTTAATCAAATTTAATAATAACTCTAATAACTTATTACATGAAAACTTTTCGAAATAAAATTCCTGCTTGTTTAGTTCATTTTTTAACTGGATCTGGAATCATTTTTAGTTTTTTAGCATTAAGATCTGTTATAGAAGGTAACAAATTACAAGCTTTTATGTTTTTGGGTATTGCATTGATAATTGACATTGTTGATGGAACCTTGGCTAGAAAGTATAACACTGCAATAAACTTTCCTAACATTGACGGTAAAACTTTAGACACAATAATTGATTATATTAACTATATTTTTATACCTTGTATAATGCTGTATAAATTTGAATATTTACCTCAAAGCTTCACAGTAGTTATACCAATAATTATTTTATGCATTTCTTTATATTCTTACGTAAATAATAAATTAATAGATATATCGTTTTCATATATTGGATTTCCATCTATATGGAATGTTGTTCTATTATACTTAGAAATTTTGAGTTTTAATCAGTCGATAAATTTGCTAATAATCTTGTCTTTTATTTTTCTTAAATTTGTTCCATTTAAAGTTTTTCATCCAATGCGCTATAATAAGTTCAAAAAATCTAACGTTGCTCTATTATTTGTAACGCTTTTTACAAGCTTAGTTTTGTTGTTAAATGAATTAGAATTGAAATTAATTAATGATGCATATTCATATTTTATGGTTTTATGGTTTATGCTTAATAGTTATTTCATAGTGTTTGTGATTTATTCTAATTTATATTCATTTAATAGAAAGAATGAATTAAAAAAGAACAATTGATTATTAAATGCACCTAAAAGTATAATTAAAAATACTAATGATAAATATTAAAATAGAAAAAGCTAATTTGAACCCACCAACGCACTATTTAATGACTACTTCTGATGAAGTAATTGCAATAACTTTTCGAGCAGAAAGTGAACTCTCTGAAAACTCCGCTAAAAGTGTAAATTGGTTGGATACACAAAGAGACCTCCTTCTAGAATATAGTAAAGAAGACAGACACACTATTCCTCTAACTGGAAATATGGTTGAGTATTAAGCTGTAAAAAAAATAAGTATTTCTCATTTAACTATTGATTATTCGGTAAAGCATAAGTCCATATTTGGTCGATTAACTTAACAATGTCTTCACCTCCAGAAAAAAGCATTTTTGAAATTATACTTGTTTTGCTAAATGACCAAAAAAGACCTGCCTCAAGGAAAATTATCTCATTTGTGCGATTATCTATTCTAAAATCAAATAGTGAATAATTTCTTGCGCCTATGGCCTTATGAGCAATAATAGCTAAAGTAGTAATTTTTTCTTTTAATTCATAATTTAAATCAGCTGGGCATATAGTCTTAAAAGGAGTATTAGTAGACTGTTGATAAGGATTGCCAGCTCGATTTAAATCTAACTTATCTTCAGTAGTTCTTATGGGATTTTTGTCACTAACTAAATATTCAATTATTGCCGGCACATGAAAATAATTAGATTTTTTTATGACTGCAATTCTTATTTCACGTCCAGGAATAAATTCTTCTGCTAAAATCGGATTATAAAATTTGTTTAACTCAGAAATATTACTTTCAAACTGTTTTTTATTATAGATTAATCTTAAACCAGTTGAGTTATCTTGATCATTAGGTTTCAATATAATTGGAAATTTTAATTTGGGTTTTTTACTTCCGTAAATTAATTCTCCCTGTGCTATCTTTAATCCTTGTTTATTAACTATATCCTTAGTTAGATATTTATTCATAGTTAATGACATTGTTTTACCTGAGGAACCAAAAATAGAAAAACCAAGTTCATTTTCAAAATAATCCCTATATTCAGTCATTCCTGACCTACAAAACAAGTGTGGTATTACTAGAGTGTTTAAGGGAATTATTGATTTTAAATCTTTTATGGTTATTTTTTTTCTATTTTGGCCAAGATTTTTTGTTAAATAATAGTTCTTTTTTGGATCAATTATTAAAAAACTTTGCTCCCAATTTGGAGGCAACAAAATATCTTTTGCGTAAATTAAAGAAAGATTATAGAAAAATTCACTAGTTGGTGATCCACATAAGTGGAGCACTTGTTTTTTGTTTTTACTCATTTAACAAAAACACTGATCTAGATTTCTTGATTTTATGGATAAAAGTTTCATTGGATGATTGATATGTAATAATTATTTTTCCAACTTCAACCTATAATTATGTATTTTTCATAATAAAGAAATGTTGGGTAAAAGTCTAATTTTCATGATCAAGGATCATTAATTGTCATTGCTCATTCTGGTACTATTTGAGCTTTTTGTCACTCATATTAGATATAGTCCAAAATAAAGAAATCAGTATAGAAATCTTACATTTAAGCATAACGTCTACAGAGGTGCTTAAAAATGAAAATTGTAAAAATAAACGTGGGAGATATCGTCTTTTAAACATAAATAATCAAGTGATATGAATAAAGCTCTTACTTGTATTACATATGTAAATTGCACTCATCCTATAGAAATGAATGATGCAATAAGAGAGTTTATGGAATACTTAATTTAATCCATAAATATAGATAAAAACCTGACGACCGGTTGGGAAGATGGTTGGTATAACCAAACCCTTATCAGGCTTAACACGCAAAAAAACCCCAAAAACTGAGGTCTTTGAGGATCGTGTGAGACATTGATTTTATTGATATAGTTGGTTGCGGGGGTAGGATTTGAACCTACGACCTTCAGGTTATGAGCCTGACGAGCTACCAGACTGCTCCACCCCGCGTCATTTTTTAATGCATATGAGGCTAAAAGGCCTGGCAACGACTTACTCTCCCACACCTTAAGATGCAGTACCATCAGCGCAACAGAGCTTCACGTTCGAGTTCGGAATGGGATCGGGTGGGACATCTGCACTATAATCACCAGGCCGTTTAGCCTCACATTTTGAAAAGAAAATGATCCAAATAATTGCTTACAAAATCATCATGATTAGTAAAACTTCCGGTTTCTACTTTCATGACGGTCACGATCA
>CACNRW010000001.1:0-145000 GCA_902622875.1 uncultured SAR116 cluster alpha proteobacterium | reverse complement strand
AGTCTCGGTTGATGTCCTTTCCTCCAGCTACTTAGATATTTCAGTTCGCTGGGTTTGCCTCCCTTGCGGGATAAACCAAAATGGTTTGGGTTTCCCCATTCGGAAATCTGCGGATCAAAGCCTACTCACGGCTACCCGCAGCTTATCGCAGCGTGTCACGTCCTTCATCGCCTCTCTGTACCAAGGCATCCACCAAATGCTCTTCAAGACGCTTGATCGGACCGTACATGAAAGTAGTAACCGGTCAGACAACCATTACTACTTTTTAAAATCTAATCTTGGAAAATTTTAAAAGCACAATCCGTAAGCTGGATAATATTGATTAATATTATCCTTTTATTTGGGATCATCTTCACCAACTATTTCAAACAGATTGACCTTATAAGGACAAAACTGAATAAGCTTGTTAATACTATAAACATATTTACAGACAGTGGTAGGCACGGGCAGATTTGAACTGCCGACCTCACGATTATCAGTCGTGCGCTCTAACCAACTGAGCTACGCGCCTTTAGCTGTAGCAAACTATGGTTTGTATGTTTAAGAAGAAGAGATACAAAGACGGCGGAATTAATCTTATACTTTCCTTAGAAAGGAGGTGATCCAGCCGCAGGTTCCCCTACGGCTACCTTGTTACGACTTCACCCCAGTCGCTGACTCTACCGTGGCCGGCTCCCTCCTAAAAGGTTAGGATACCGTCTTCGGGTAAAACCAACTCCCATGGTGTGACGGGCGGTGTGTACAAGGCCCGGGAACGTATTCACCGTAGCATGCTGATCTACGATTACTAGCGATTCCAACTTCATGCTCTCGAGTTGCAGAGAACAATCCGAACTGAGACGGCTTTTTGGGATTTGCTCCAGGTTGCCCTATTGCTTCCCTTTGTCACCGCCATTGTAGCACGTGTGTAGCCCAGCCCATAAGGGCCATGAGGACTTGACGTCATCCTCGCCTTCCTCCTGGTCATCCCAGGCAGTTTCTCTAGAGTGCCCAGCCAAGCTGATGGCAACTAAAGATGAGGGTTGCGCTCGTTGCGGGACTTAACCCAACATCTCACGACACGAGCTGACGACAGCCATGCAGCACCTGTGTTGGAGCCAGCCGGACTGAAGGAAATCATCTCTGATAACCAAACTCCACATGTCAAGGGCTGGTAAGGTTCTGCGCGTTGCTTCGAATTAAACCACATGCTCCACCGCTTGTGCGGGCCCCCGTCAATTCCTTTGAGTTTTAATCTTGCGACCGTACTTCCCAGGCGGTGTGCTTAGTGCGTTAGCTGCGACACTGAAAGGTGACCTTCCAACATCTAGCACACATCGTTTACGGCGTGGACTACCAGGGTATCTAATCCTGTTTGCTCCCCACGCTTTCGCTCCTCAGCGTCAGAAAATAGCCAGAAAGTCGCTTTCGCCACTGGTGTTCTTCCCAATATCTACGAATTTCACCTCTACACTGGGAGTTCCACTTTCCTCTCTATTTCTCTAGCTTGCTAGTATTAAACGCAGTTCCCAGGTTAAGCCCGGGGATTTCACGTCTAACTGTTCAAGCAGCCTGCGAGCCCTTTACGCCCAATAATTCCGAATAACGCTCGCCCCCTTCGTATTACCGCGGCTGCTGGCACGAAGTTAGCCGGGGCTTCTTCTACGGCTACCGTCATCATCTTCACCGTTGAAAGTGCTTTACAACCCTAGGGCCTTCATCACACACGCGGCATTGCTGGATCAGAGTTGCCTCCATTGTCCAATATTCCCCACTGCTGCCTCCCGTAGGAGTCTGGGCCGTGTCTCAGTCCCAGTGTGGCTGATCATCCTCTCAGACCAGCTACTGATCGTAGCCTTGGTAGGCCATTACCCTACCAACAAGCTAATCAGACGCGGGCCCCTCTTTTAGCGGCTGACCTTTCCCCCGGAGGGCGTATACGGTATTAGCGTTCGTTTCCAAACGTTGTCCCGTACTAAAAGGTAGGTTCCCACGCGTTACTCACCCGTGCGCCACTAGATCCGAAGATCTCGTTCGACTTGCATGTGTTAGGCATGCCGCCAGCGTTCATTCTGAGCCAGGATCAAACTCTTAGGTTTGATGGGTAAGGATTTAATAAATCCTACCGAAAAGGTTATCATACCTTCACACTCAAGTTACTGACAAACAAAAATATTTGTTTACATTATTATGGTAAATTGCGCGATTCAATAGACGACCAAATATTTATGTATAAAACATGAAACCGCCGTCTGTGAATCTCTTCTTTATATTAACAATTTCAAACAGATGCTCTCAATAGAACAATTCAACTAATACAATAGTCGAAAGAGCGTTATACTCACCCTAGTGCTATATGTCAAACTTAAATAACAAAATTAACATAAAAAAAGAATTTTTTTTCTTACATTTGTAGTCAATCAAATATATTGAACAATTTATTATTGATAATTGTGGTCTTGACATTTTTTGCTAATATCTTCAGTATCCTGAATGTTATGAAAAAAGTATTTAAAAATATACCGTTACATCACTTTCTTATTGTCATGGTTTTACTAATATCAATCTCTTCTGTATCATATAGCGACATCACTTTTTCTGAGTCTTATACAGACAATAATCAACAAATTCCAATAAAAAGACCTTCAAATTTTTTAAACCTTGAAGAATCAGCTGATACAATTTTTAATATGATACAAAAGGTAGGTGGAAAACCAACTGTTAATGCAAAAAGTACCACATTAAGGAAAAATGAAACTCTTAGTTCTGCTTTAAAAAGAATTAATTTTGATAATGATAATATTAACAAAATTATCCAATCTGTTAACAAACTTAATAATAGTAAAAGAATTTTAAAATATTTACCCGTTGGAATGATTATTGATTATGCAAACCCCTCAAAGCTTGCTGGAGGAGCAGTTAAGTTAAACTTCAGTAAAACTAAAGATATTTTTATATGGCAAGATATTAATAATAATTACTTTTCACAAATCTATTTAAGACCTTCCAAACTTGTAAATACTCTAGTTAAGGGAAAAATCAATTCTAGTTTATATATATCAGCTCTTAAAGTAGGGATACCTGAAAATACTTTGTTAGAAATGATAAGCTTATTAGGTTTTTCTGTTGATTTTCAAAGAGAAATTAGAAAAGGTGACAGCTTCGAAATCATATTTACAAAAAAAATTGATGTTTTGAAAAATATAATAATTCAAACAAAACCTATTACCTTTGTAAGTTTAAATTTATCTGGAAAGAAGCTGAATTTTTTTAATTATAAAGATAAGTATGGTTTTCCTCAGTATTATGATGAGAACGGTAAATCGACTAAAAGAACTATAATGAAGACACCAATTAATGGAGCAACGTTATCAAGTGGATTTGGAAAAAGAAAACATCCAATTTTAGGGTATACAAAAATGCATAGAGGCCTCGATTTTGCAGCACCTTTAGGGACACCGATTTTTGCAGCTGGAGATGGAATTATTGAAGAACTAGGGTGGAATGGAACATACGGAAGATATATTAGAATAAGGCACACAAGAACATATAAAACTGCTTATGCACATTTATCAGGATTTAATAAAAATATCCGCATCGGTAAAAGAGTCTCTCAAGGTAAAACTATAGGTTATGTTGGAAGCAGTGGTAGATCTACTGGTCCACATTTGCACTATGAGGTTTTAAGATATAATAAACAAGTTAATCCAATGTATATAAAATTGCCTGCAGGTAAGAATATTCCAAAAAATAACATAATAGATTTTAAGAAACATATAAAAAAGATTCTTATTGAAAAGATTGCTCTTGAAAAATCTCTTCAAAATAAAAAGATAGCTGTCAATAAAGTTAAAAACGTCAAGAATATTATACTAAATTAATTTTTCTAAGAAATATTTATGTTTATTCTATTGTCTTTAGCGCTAACATAAATCGTATCACCTTCTTTGACAGCATTGTTGATTATTAGTTGACTTATTTCATCTTCTATAACATGTCTAATTTTTCTTTTAATTGGTCTTGCACCATATTCAGGATCGTAACCAAGTAGGGCAATTGTATCATTTACTTTATTGTCCCATTCAATTTGAAAATTATTTGACAACAGTCGTTTTTTAAGATGATTCAATTGTATTTCTACAATTTTGCTTACATGGGACTTACCTAATTTAGAAAAAAATAAAATTTCATCTAATCTATTTAAAAATTCTGGTGTAAATTTTAATTTAACAGAGTCCATAACTTTTTGTTTTATTAATTCTTTTTTTGTATTATCTTGACTAAAATCTACATTAGTACTGAAATGCTTAGCACCAACATTACTTGTCATAATAATAATAGTATTTGTAAAATCGACAGTTTTACCATGACTGTCGGTTAATCTGCCATCATCCATTATTTGTAAGAGTAAATTTAAAACATCCCCGTGAGCTTTTTCTACTTCATCAAAGAGAATTACCCTATATGGTCTACGTCTGACTGCTTCAGTTAAAACACCTCCTTCGTCATATCCAACATAACCAGGAGGAGCTCCAATTAACCTAGAAACAGAGTGCTTTTCCATATATTCAGACATATCTATTCTTATTAATGCATCTTTTTCATTAAATAGCAGTTCTGCTAAATTTTTGGCAGTTTCAGTTTTGCCTACTCCCGTTGATCCTAAAAATAAAAATGAACCTATAGGACTAGTTGCATCACTCAACCCAACTCTAGAGCGAACAATTGTTTTAGAGATTGCGTTAATTATGGTATCCTGGCCAATTATTGATTTTTTCAATTCCATTTCAATATTTAATAATTTTGTTCGTTCAAACTCCATCATTTTCTCTACAGGTATACCCGTCCACTTTGAAACAACAGCAGCAACATCGTCTTCTGTCACAGTTGTATTAACCTGATCATCTAAAACTTTAGATTCTGATGTCATTTTTTCTAAATTTGGAATAATTTGATAACAAAGCTCTCCGGCCCTTTCCCAATTGCCCTTTCTTTTTTCTATCTCTAATTCATTCCTGTAAGTCTCAAGTTTAATTTTTGTTTCTTGCTCTTTTTCTATAATTCTTTTGTTTGATTTCCATTTCTCTGTTTGTTTTTGAGAAATTTCTCCTAATTCTTTTAATTCAGTCTCCACCTTTGATATTCTGTCATTGGATTGTTGGTTATTTTCTTTTTTTAAAGCCTTTTTTTCTATTTGTAATTGTATTATCCTCCTATCAATCTCGTCTAATGAGTCTGGTTTTGAATCAATTTCAATCCGCTTGCGACTAGCAGCCTCGTCAATTAAGTCAATAGCTTTGTCTGGTAAATATCTATCATTAATGTACCGTGATGATAAATTCACTGAAGCAGACAAGGCTTTATCTGTAATAGTAATTCCGTGAAATAACTCGTATCTTTCTTTGAGACCTCTCATCATTGAGATAGAATTTTCAATGTCAGGTTCATTTATATAGACTTGTTGGAAACGTCTTTCCAAAGCTTTGTCTTTTTCAATATATTTCCTATATTCATCAAATGTAGTCGCACCAACGCAGTGTAACTCTCCTCTAGCTAAGGCGGGTTTAAATATATTAGACGCATCAAGTGATCCGTCTACCCCCCCAGCTCCCACTAATGAATGAAGTTCATCGATAAATAATATGATCTTATTTTTTTGTTTTTCTATTTCAACTAATAAAGATTTTAATCTCTCTTCAAAATCACCTCTAAATTTTGCTCCGGCTATAATACTAGCTAAATCCAAAGAAAATATTTCCTTGCCTTTCAGTTTTTCAGGAACATCATCATTTCCTATTCTGATTGCTAAACCCTCTAAAATAGCAGTCTTTCCAACACCAGGCTCTCCAATCAAAACAGGATTATTTTTGGTTCTTCTAGATAAGACTTGGATCAGTCTTCTTATTTCTTCATCTCTTCCTATAACAGGATCTAAAAAACCTTTTTTCGCATTATCCGTTAGGTTTGTTGCAAATCTGTTTAATGCATCAAAACCTGATTCAGCGTTGTTATTCATAGCTTTTTTGCCTTTCCTAAATTTTTTAATTTCATTTTGTAGTTTACTGAAAGTAATATTATGGTTTGATAAAATGTCTTTAACCTGATCGTTAATCGCAGTAAAAGATAATAATAATAGTTCTTGAGTAACAATTTTATCATTGAACTCCTTCATTAACCTTTTAGAGGTGTTTAAAAGAGTTATAACGCTTTGATGAACTTGTTCAGCCTGACCTACAGAATTAGACTTTGAAAGTAAACTTATTTGATTTTTAATAATATTAATATTTGGATTTAATTTTATAAGAATTTCTTTAATATATTGTTCTAGATCATCTAATATAATAAATAATATGTGGTAAGAAGTTAATGATTTATTGTTTTTAGCAGCTAATTTATAAGCTGAGTTAAAAATGATTTTCGATCTGTCTGAAAGTTGATTGATTAAATTATCTATTACGCTAATCCAAAAATGTTATATTATATACTTTATGTGGTGATTTAAAATAATATTTCAATGTAAATTAGATATAGAAAAATTAATCAAATAATGAACTTTTATTAGCTTCGATTAAACTAATAAATTATCGCCATCAGTATTTTCATTTTTAGACTGACCAAGATCTTTGCTATCAGAAATATTTTCAGTTTCTTTCAATTCGTTTTGTCTAATTTGAAAACCTCTTTTTCGCCTCGATGGTCTATTTTTATTTTCATTTTCTTCATCAACTGCCTCAGTAGAATTATTTTCGTTTGACTTTGTTTCATTTTTCATTCTTGTTTCTTTTGCTTCATTGATTATTTCAATCTCTTTTTGAAGCCTATGGTAGTGATCTGCAAATTGTAAAAAGGATTCTGCTAATATTCTATCGTCAGATGATGAAGCGTCTGAAGCTAAACTAGTATACTTTTCATATAATTGAGAAACTGACCCCCTCTGCCGACCATCAGGTCCCGAACTATCTATAATAGTATTTTTATTTAAGTTTCCATTATAATTGCCGTTACCATAATTTCGACGATTAGATCCACGATTTTGACGACGACGCCCATTATTTTGCTGTCTCATAATTTTCCTAAAAATCAAGATTATAATTTAAAAAAATACATGCTTTATAAAAGCGGTTAAGAGCTGATTTCAATCAATGGCTCAAAAATTCAAAATTTCAGGTTTAGTAATAAGTAATTAATTTACATTTATAATTATATAAACTTTTTTTAATTTAGCCAAGCACAAAAAAATTTATTTAATACTAAATATTATCACCCTTATTATATTTGATAAATCTTTTTTATACTCTATGGGAAGCAGTCCATGTTGAAATCCTATTTCTGATACAAAAATCTCTTGCCCTTTGCCAAACTCAACAAATATTTTACCATTAGTTTTTAATAAGTTTTTAATCCTTGGAATTATAGACCTATAAGCATCTAAACCGTCATTGCCACCATCCAAAGCTAAAGTAGGATCATAATCTCTTACTTCTGTTTGTAATAACTTAATGTCAATTGAGGGTATATATGGAGGATTAGTCACAATTATATCGAATTTTTTATTTTTTTCTAAATTTAATAACTTTTTATCCCAATCATCCGCATGCCAATCCAAATTAATATATTTTAGCTGTCCTTTTAAATTTAATTTAAGAGTATTTTTCTTAACTATCTTTAGAGATTTTTTAGATACATCAACAAATGATACAAGAGAACCTTTATATTCTTCTAATAGCGACAACCCCAAACAGCCAGAACCAGAGCCTAAATCTAAAATTTTTAATAATCCTTTATTATTAGAAAAATGTTCTAGGACAGCTTCTATCAAGATTTCAGAATCTGGTCTTGGGTCAAGAGTTTCTTCATTAATGATAAATTCACTCTTCCAAAAATTTCTTTTATTTAATATTCTTGATACAGGTTTACCACTTTGTCTTTTTTTTACTAAAGTTTGAAATTTTATAATTTGGTTTTCTGATATATTAACTCTTTCATGAGTATAAACTGGATTAGCTTTTCCTAATATTTGAGTAAGTAACAACCTACAGTCTAAACTAGCAGTTTTAAATCCTAACTTTTTTAATTTTTCAACTTCTGGTCTAATTATACTAAAAACTTCAATTTCTGTTTTACTCATTAGTAGCTAACTTTAAACTTCTATCTTCAACTACAAGAGCATCTATCAATTCGTCAAGAGCTTCACCTTGAAGCACTTTGTCCAACTTATGTAATGTTAAATTAATCCTGTGGTCGGTGACTCTTCCTTGAGGATAATTATAAGTCCTAATTCTTTCTGACCTGTCACCTGAGCCTACTTGATCTTTTCTAGAAGAAGATCTCTCATCTTGCTGCTTCTGCCTTCCAGCCTCATATAATCTAGATTGAAGAATTTTCATAGCTTTAGCTCTATTCTTATGCTGAGATTTTTCATCTTGTTGACTTACTACTATCCCAGAAGGTAAATGTGTAATTCTTACCGCAGAGTCAGTGGTATTTACTGATTGACCTCCAGGTCCACTAGATCTAAAAACATCTATTCTCAGATCCTTCTCTTCAATAGAAATTTCTAAATCTTCTGCCTCAGGAAGTACAGCAACTGTAGCAGCAGAGGTATGTATTCTTCCACTAGTTTCAGTTGTTGGTACTCTTTGAACTCTATGAACACCAGACTCAAACTTTAATCTTCCAAACACTCCATTACCTAAAATATTTGCCTGAGCCTCTTTATAGCCACCAACATTCGTTTCAGATACTTCCATAACTTCAAACTTCCATTTATGCTTAAGGGATAGTTTTTCATACATTGAGAAAAGATCTGATGCAAAGAGACCTGCTTCATCACCTCCAGTACCTGCCCTAACCTCAATAATTACATTTCGAGTGTCATCTTTGTCTTTTGGTAATAAAGCAAATTGTATATCTCTTTCTAAAGAACTAATTTCCTCTTTTAAAAATTCAAACTCGCTAAGAGCAATTTTTTTTATTTCATCGTCAGCTTCATTGTCATTTAATATCTCACTGAGGTCCAATAACTCTTGCAGCATGACATCCTTTTTTTTGGCCAAGTCAGTGATAGGTTTTATATCAGACAATTCCTTTGATAATTCTACTAATTCTGATTGTTTTAAATTTGAAGAGTTAACAAGCAATTGTTCAATCTCATTTTCTCTAAGTATAATTTTATCAATATTTTTTTTTAAACTCAAAATTTGCTCCAGTTAATTTTGTAGAGTTTTTCTTATAACTTTTATCCCTTGATTTAAGTCAATTAATTGCTCCGAACCCAACATCATATTTCTTAATTTAATAACTTTTTTAGCCACTTCTTCTTCACCAAGTAACACCACAAATGATGCATTAATTTTATTTGCCCTTTTAAATTTTTTAGAAATATTTCCTGTATAAATAATCTCTACTCTAAAACCTTCATTAATTAATTTATTCATTATTGGTAGCAAAAGATGATTATAAACTTCAGTTTGCGCCATTAGCACTATATCTGGACTATTGATATATTCGCCTTGAACCATTAATGCCAATCTTTCTACACCTGCTGCCCAGCCTACTCCAGCAACTTCGACACCACCAAGCATTTTAGAAAGTCCATCATATCTCCCACCTGCTAACACAGTTCCTTGAGACCCTAATTCATCGGTGATAAATTCAAAAGCAGTATGACAATAATAGTCTAATCCTCTAACTAGACTTTTATCTATTTCATATTTAATTTTTAAAATATCTAACCCTTCACATACATTTTCAAATCTTTCTTTGGATCGCTCATTCAAATAATCTAAAACATTTGGAGCATTAATTAGTATTTTTTGGTCAACTGAATTTTTACTATCAAGTATTCTTAGAGGATTTTCTGATAATCTTTTAAGACTATCTTTTGAAAGTTGAGATTTGTAATCATTAAGATAATCAATCAATGCCTTTGTATAATTAAGTCTACTATCTGCGTCACCAAGAGAATTAATTTTTAAACTAATTTTATCTATTATATTTAATTTATTTAAGAACTCATAACCTAGAGATATTACCTCAATGTCTGCCATTGAATTGCTTATACCTATACATTCCACACCAAACTGTTTAAATTGTCTAAGTCTTCCCTTCTGAGGTCTTTCATATCTAAACATTGGGCCAAAATATGAAAAACGTTGAGGTATATCTTGAACTAATCCAGCATTTAAAAATGCTCTTACAACTCCAGAAGTTCCTTCTGGTCTTAACATTAGTTCGTCATCACTTCTATCTTTAAAAATGTAATTCTCTTTTGTTACAATATCACTTGAGTTGCCAAGTGGTTTTTTGAAAACTTCGGAAAACTCAAATATAGGTATTTCAATCTCTGAATAGCAGTATTTACTAGAAACATTTAATCCAGCCTTTATAACTTTTTTGTGTTTGTGCAAAGCATCGGGTAGAAGGTCATGTACACCTCTTACCGTTCTAAGTTTTTCCATCATAAGCCTATGAAATTTTAATTACTTTAATTAAGTTTGTTTTCTTTGATCAATTTTTTCTTGAACAAAATTTACTATATAATCAGCAACATTTTCATTTCTTATAATATGATCTGTGATGCCATTAACATAAATTTGATGATTTCCTTTTCCACCCCCTGTCAATCCAATATCTGTTTCCCTGGCCTCTCCTGGACCGTTTACAATACAACCAATGATTGAAACAGTAATTGACTCAGATATGTGCTCAAGCCTTTGTTCCACTTCTTGAACAGTTTTAATAACATCAAATTGTTGTCTTGCACATGAAGGGCAAGAAATAACTGTCACACCCCTTCTTCTTAATCCTAATGACTTTAACATTTCGTAACCCACTTTAACCTCTTCCATTGGATTTGCCGACAACGAAACCCTAATAGTGTCTCCTATTCCAGACCATAACAAAGTGCCAAGACCAATCGACGATTTTACTGTTCCTGATCTAAGGCTTCCTGATTCTGTAATCCCTATATGCAAAGGACAATCGTCTATGTTTGATAATTGGGTATAGGCTGCAACTGCGAGAAAAACATCTGAAGCTTTTACACTGATTTTATACTCATGAAAGTCATGCTCTTTTAAAATTCGAATATGGTTTAATGCTGAATCTACAAGTGCTTCAGGTGTTGGTTCTCCATATTTTTCTAAAATAGATTTTTCTAAAGAGCCTGCGTTAACACCTATTCTGATTGAAGTTTCGTTTTGTTTAGCTGCATTAATAACGTCTTTTACTTTGTTTTTATTACCTATATTCCCAGGATTAATCCTTAGACAGGCAGCTCCAGCATCGGCTGCTTCAATTGCCCTTAAATAATGAAAATGTATATCAGCTACAATTGGTATTGGGGATGATTTAACAATTTCTTTTAAAGCTTGGGTAGATTCTTTATCTGGACATGATACCCTTACAATGTCAGCTCCTGCTTCTGCGGACAAATTGATTTGTTCTAATGTTGCATTAACATCTGTAGTTAGAGTGTTTGTCATTGTCTGAACACTTATTGGAGCGTCACCCCCTACAAAAACACTTCCAACCTTAATTTTTCTTGATTTTCTTCTTTCAATATGCCTGTAAGACCTTGTATTCATTGATATGTCCTGTAGATTTTTATTGAAAAATAAATTTAATCTAAATAATTTAGTCAACCGAAGATGATGGTTTTGAAAAAGCCTTAATATTTAATGGACGAGCTGTAATTATCTCTCCTATCTCACCTAGCCTTGAAACAGTCACATCACCTTGAGATAATGATAATGCACCAGCGTTACCTGTATTAAAAGTTAAACCATTAATTTTAGGAACAACGTATGTTTCACCAGGTCTCATAAGTCTTGTCATTAAAATATTACCATCTAAATCTTCAATTTCGACCCAACTATTACCAATGGCTTTAAGCACCATTTCGTTATTAGGATCTCTCTCATTCGCTTTAGCTGACATTTCATTTGTTTCGGTTTCAACAATTTTTGTATTAACTTTGTTGGAAACAATAGAAATATCTTCATTACTTAAATTAGACTTAATAGGTTTGTTAAAAGAATTTTTTTCAAAATTGTCTATGTTTATCTTTTCTTCAAAAGAAGATTGCCGAATTTCACTATCTTTATTTTTAATATTTGAAGAAACAGAGTTTTTAGAATCAAGATTTTCTTCTATGATTATATAATTACTATTATCTCCTTCAGTAAATTTTTTAATTTTATTTTCTACGGAATTTAAAGAAGCTATCTCAATTTTATTATTTCTGTCAGTATAATACCAACCTGAATAAACTAGGAGTACGATAACAAAAGATACGACTGCACCTATCGGAAAAATCTTAGTATTATGAATTTCTGGAGATAAAAATTTGTATTCTTCCTTAAAGTCGTTTATTTCAATGCTTTCTTTAAATTCTTGAACTAAAAGATCGCTGTCTAATTCTAACAAACGTGCATATGATCGAACAAATCCAATTTTATATGCTGTACCTGGTAAGTCTATCTGATCACCATTCTCAAAGTCTTTGATAATCTTCACTCTAACTTTGAGTAAAGCACTAGCTTGTTCTTGTGTAAGGCTTTTATTTACCCTGGCATCAAGACATAATTTACCTATTGTTGTAAGCTCAATATTATCAAATGCTTCAGTAATTACATCAGAAATGGACGTATCTTCATCTATTAACGATTTTGACTTATCTTTTCTAATTAAAGCAGGCATGGATACTCCTAAAGAATTTTATTTTATAATGAGATACCTTTTAAATCAACATTTGTTTTAACGGCTTAAATACAAAAAAATTTACACCAACCATATTAAATATCTAGACCAAATGCCGAATGTAGTGATCTCATTGCAAGTTCATAATAATCAGAAGAAATAAGAACTGATATCTTAATTTCACTTGTAGAAATAACGTGGATATTAATTTGATTTTTAGCCAGTGTTTCAAACATAATGTTGGCCATACCTGACTGATTTCTCATAGCACTTCCAACTACAGAAATCTTCACTACGTTTGTGTCACTTGTAAACTTATTAAAACCTATTTTTTTTTGAATTTTTTTTATAGTTTTCTCGGCAGTTAACAAATCAGTTTCAGGTATAGTAAATGTTATATCAGTAGCTTTCTGGTTTATTGATGAGGACTGAACAATCATATCTACATTTATAGAAAATTGAGCTAATGAACCAAAAATCTCTGCAGCTTGTCCAGGTTGATCTGGAACACCAGATAATGTAATTTTAGCCTCATTTAAACTGTGAGCAATACCACTTATTTCTGATTTTTCCATATTATTTCCTTCTTTGATAATAGACGTTCCTGGCAAATCTTCAAAACTACTTAAAACTCTTAAATTTACCCCATATTTCATCGCTAAGGCTACAGCTCTGGCTTGAAGTACTTTAGCCCCCTGAGAAGCTAACTCCAACATTTCTTCATATGTTATAATATCCAGTTTTTTTGCCCTTTTAACAATTCTAGGGTCAGTTGTATATACACCGTCAACATCAGTATATATGTCACAACGATCTGCTGAAAAAGCTGCTGCCATTGCGACAGCTGTTGTATCCGATCCACCTCTTCCTAAGGTAGTAATTTTATTTTCAGATGATACTCCTTGGAAACCAGATACTACCGCGACTTCATTATGTTCCAGTGATGTTAATACATTATCAGTTTCTATTTTTTTAATAACTGATTTTCCATATGTGTTATCAGTAACTATAGGAATTTGCCATCCTAGCCATGAACGAGTTCTTACATTCAGTCTTTCTAAAGCAATTGCTAATAATGCTGATGTAACCTGTTCCCCGGTTGATAAAACATTATCATATTCTGAGTAAGGCGGAAAATCAGAAGTACGTTTTACTAAATCTATTAAATTATTAGTTACTCCAGACATTGCCGAAACGACAACAATTACCCTATTACCTAGCTCTACTTCTTCTTTGATTTTAAGTCCAATTTTTTTTATTTGAGGAACATCTGCAACTGACGTACCACCAAATTTCAATACCACAATTTTCAAATTTCTGTTATCCTTTATATAACATGACTTAAAACATACATAGAGATATATAATGACTAATACAGCAGACAAAAGAGAAATAGAACAATTTTCTTTATTAAGTAACAGATGGTGGGACAAATCAGGTCCATTTTCTGCACTTCATAAAATGTCCAGTGCAAGAATTGAGTTTATAAAAAATAATGCAAGTCGAATTATAAATAACAAAAAAATTGAAACAAAATTTTTAGATGGTCTAGAATGTTTAGATGTTGGGTGTGGAGGTGGTATTTTATCTGAACGTTTAAGTAGATTAGGAGCCAAGGTAACTGGAATTGATGCCTCAAAAACTTCTATTAATGTTGCAAAACAACATTCTGTAAAAAGTCGTTTAGAAATTGATTATAGATGCATTACAACAAGTAAATTGCTTAAGACTGAAAAAGAAAATTTTTTAAATAAATTTGATATTGTAATTGCATCAGAGGTTATTGAACATGTAAATGAAAGAAAAATTTTTCTTTCAGATATTTCGAAATTATGCCGTTCTGGAGGCTTAATTGTTTTTACTACCATTAATAAATCTTTTTTAGGTATATTGTTAGGAAAATATTTTGCTGAAAATATTTTGAAAGTTGTTCCAAAAAATACCCATGACCCAAAAAAATTCATATCGCCACAAAAACTTGCATTAGAAGCAGAAGAACATAATATCATTTTAGATAATTATATTGGATTTATGCCAAGTATTAAAATTCAAAATATAATCAAAAAGGAATTTGGAGATTTTAGATTATCATCTAATATTAATGTAAATTACGGTGCTGCTGGCATAAGACTTTGATCTAGTGGTCATCAGGTATCCAAGGAATATTTACAACATCAATACCTTCATCCCTTAACTCTTGAATTTCTTTTTTGCTACCATGACCGTGTATAGGTTTTTCTTTGATTTTACCTTCTTTCATGGAGCGAACCTTTGAAACAAAGTTGTCTCCAACAAAAGTAGAGTTTTTTTGTATTTCTTTTTTTATAGTTCTCAACATAGTAGTAATGTTATTTATATTTTCATTTCCCAAATAACTTTTCTCAGGACACGGAAATCCTTTATCTTTTTTTAGTTTTATATTTTTAGCGTTTTGTGATTTTTCTTTTATTACATTTGGTGTTGCTAACAATTTAATAATATTGTCACTACCGCATACTGGACAATTTATTAGGCCTGAAAACAATTGTTTTTCAAATGCCTCAATATTTTGAAACCAACCATCAAATTCATTTTTTTCAGAACAATATGTAGATTTACATTTTAACCTATATTTAATCATTTTTCTTAAAATTTTCCACAGCAATGCTTATATTTTTTTCCTGAGTCACACAAAGGACATATCGAGTTTCTTTGTATCTTTTTGGTACTTTTACGTGTTTGAGTAATGTTATTTTTATCATTTTGCGATGAGTTGTCTTGTTGAATTTCTATGTGAGATAATACTGATGTAATAGTTTTTCTTAATTTATCAAGCATATCTTCGAACAACTCAAAAGCCTCTTTTTTGTATTCATTCAAAGGATCTTTCTGAGCATAAGCTCTCAATCCTATAGATTGCCTCATTTGATCTAGCATCAATAAATGATCTTTCCAGCCTTGGTCTAAAACTTGTAATAAAAGAGTTTTTTCTGCCTGTCTAAATACATCAACTCCAAATTTTACAGCACGCTCTGCCATAAAATTATTAGAACCATCAATTAACCTTGTTATAATTTCTTTTTCGATAATGCCGTCTTCTCTGATCCATTGATTTATTGGAACTGTAAGACCTAAATAGTTTTTAACATCTTTTTCTAATGTTTCTGAATCCCACTGATCATGATAACTTTGCTCAGGAATAGATTTCAATACTATTGTTTCTATAACTTCATGACGCATGTCTAAAATCATTTCACTAATATCATCTGATCTCATAATTTCTTTTCGTTGATCAAAAATAACTTTTCTTTGGTCGTTCATAACATCATCAAATTTTAATAATTGTTTTCTAATTTCAAAGTTATGAGCTTCAACTTTACCTTGTGCTTTTTCAACAGCCTTATTTATCCATGGATGAACTATAGCTTCCCCTTTTTCAAGGCCAAGCTTTCCTAACATTGTCTCTAACCTGTCTGAACCAAATATCCTCATAAGATCATCTTGTAAAGATAATAGAAATTTTGAGCGTCCAGGATCCCCCTGTCTACCTGTTCTACCTCTCAATTGATTGTCAATTCTTCTACTTTCATGACGTTCAGTACCAATTACATATAAACCACCCGCATTAAGAGCTATATTTTTCTTTTTCTCAATGTCATTTTTTAAATTTTTAACTTTATCAGTATCGATAACTTCTTCTTTAATCTCCCTAGCTCGTCTGATTTCTAAATTTCCTCCTAACTGAATATCAGTACCTCTACCAGCCATATTAGTTGCTATTGTAACTGAAGCTGGAACACCTGCATAACCAATTATTTGAGCTTCTTGTTCGTGAAACTTTGCATTTAAAACTTCATGATTAATATTTTTTTCTTTTAATAATTTTGATAAAATTTCAGATTTTTCAATTGATACCGTTCCTACTAAAACTGGTTGATTATTTTTTTGACAATCTTCAATTAAGCTAATCACTGCCTCATCTCTTTCTTGATTGGTTTTGTATATTTCGTCATTACTATCTATGCGTGCTATTTTTAAATTAGTAGGTACCTCTATTACTTGTAGATTATATATTTCAGAAAATTCTCCTTCTTCAGTGAGAGCCGTCCCAGTCATACCTGATAATTTAGGATACATTCTAAAATAGTTTTGAAAGGTTACGCTCGCCAAGGTTTGATTTTCAGGTTGAACAGTAATTTTTTCTTTAGCTTCAATGGCTTGATGTTGACCTTCACCAAAACGTCTACCTTCCATAGCCCGTCCAGTAAATTCATCAATGATAATTACGCTATCATTTTTAACCATGTAATGAGTATTTTTTTTAAAAAGTTTGTGAGCTCTCAGAGCTTGGTTTATATGGTGCAATAATGATACGTTTTTAACATCAAATAGGCTGCCATCCTCAATCAGTTTTTCTGATTTCAATGTTTGTTCAATATTACCAATTCCATTATCAGTAAGATTACAAGTTCGTTGTTTTTCATCAAGTTCATAATCGTCTTCTTTAAGTAAAGGAATAAACTTATCTATAGTTTTATATAATATGGATGAGTCTTCAGATTGGCCGGATATAACTAATGGGGTTCTCGCTTCATCAATTAAAATGGAGTCAACTTCATCTACAATAGCAAAGTTAAATGGTCTTTGAACCATTTCATCTAAACTATATTTCATATTATCTCTTAGATAATCAAATCCAAATTCGTTATTAGTTCCATATGTTATATCTGCTTTATAAGCTAGTCTTCTTTGATGATCATCCATTTCTGACACTATACATCCAACAGACATACCTAAAAATTCATAAATTTGTCCCATCCATTGTGAATCTCTTTTGGCTAAATAATCGTTTACTGTTACTACATGAACTCCTTTTCCGCCTAAAGCATTTAAATAACATGCTAAAGTGGCAACTAGAGTTTTGCCTTCACCCGTTTTCATTTCGGCAATTTTACCTTCATGAAGAACTAGACCACCCATCAATTGTACGTCAAAATGTCTTTGATTTAGTGTTCTTTTTGCAGCTTCTCTTACAGTTGCAAAAGCTTCAGGTAAAATGTTTTTTAGCTTATCGTCTTTAGATAATAGGTCTTTAAATTGGGCAGTCTTTAACTTTAATTCACCATCAGACAAAATCTGAAAATCTGCTTCTAATTTGTTAATTTGATTAATTATAGGTTTATATTTTTTAATTTGTCTATCATTGGACGAGCCAAAAAACCTAGATGTTAATTTATTGAACATTTAATAGAGCCCCAATTATTATACATAAATTCTTCATAATCTTTGAATACTATAAAAAAATACATCATTCATTGTATAAAATAAAAAAAACCTGTAAAAAACTTAATTTATAATTGGAATAAACTAAAATGTCTTGTATTAAAATGTTTTTTATTTTGGTGAAAATAATTTTTGCCTTTTCAACTTACGAAGCTATAGCTGAAGATCCAAGTAAAATTATTGCCGCAAAAGTTAATGACCATATCATAACAGCTCAAGATGTTTTAAATGCTTTAAATAGGTTACCTAAAAAAATCAAAGAAAAGCCTCTATCCGATACATATCCAAATATTGTAAACGAACTCATAAATCAGCATTTAATTACTAAGCAAGCTTACAAAGAAAAATTAGATTTAAATAAAAATGTTGCCTATTTGTTAAAGAAAAATAAGGATCAATTAATGGCTAGATATTGGTTGAATAAATTTCTTACTGAGCAAGTAAAAAAAGAAACGATTAATAAATATTACAATAATTATGTAAAAAGTTTTAAACCATCTAAAGAATTTAACGCCAGTCATATTTTACTAAAAAGTGAAAAAGAGGCTTTAGAAATAATTGGAAAATTAAAAAATAAATCACAGTTTTCTGAACTTGCAAAAAAATATTCTATTGGACCTTCTAGAAAAAATAACGGACAATTAGGGTGGTTTCAATCTGGACAAATGGTAGAGGCTTTCGAAAAGGCCACATTCAGACTTGAAAAAGGTAAAATAACTGAAGTGCCTATTAAAACTAAGTTTGGATATCATATCATTATGTTGAATGACGTAAGAAATTCTAAACCAAAAGCAATAGGTGTCATAAGAAAAAAAATAATAGAGAGAATCAAAAAACTTTCATTATCTAAACTAGAAAAAGATATAAGAAAAAATCAAAAAATCACTATTGTTGACTTTGAAAGCGTAGCAAAAAAAGTAAACAAATAATTTTATTATGGATTTTGCTATGAAAAATGATAATAAAAAAAACATTCATTTAGACGGAATAAAAGTTTCTACTACCTTTTCTGGAATAAAAAAAACTCCAGATAATGAGCATGATGTTCTACTAATTGAATTCGATAAACCGTGTTCAATTGCTGGTGTTTTTACTAAATCTCTAACATCTAGTGCATCAGTGAATCAATGTAGAAGCAATTTAAGTTCTTCAAAGCAAGCAACTGCTAGAGCTATTGTCGTAAATTCAGGAAATGCAAATGCCTTTACGGGTAAATTAGGAGAGGAAACAGTTTCCAAAATAAGCAAGTTTCTTTCAAAATTACTAAAGTCTAATACTAATCAAATCTACACAGCATCTACTGGAGTAATAGGTGAACAACTAGATTCAGATATAATAATAAATAGTTTTAAATCAATGACTTCTTGTAACACTCAAAACTGGTTGCAAGCCGCTCAAGCAATTAAGACAACTGACACATTTCCTAAAATTGCAATTAGAACATGTAAAATTGAGAATGTTAATATCGACATTGTAGGTATAGCTAAAGGGTCTGGTATGATAGCTCCAGATATGGCAACAATGTTAGGGTTTATTTTTACAAATGCTAATTTACCTTCAAACATTCTTCAAAAGATACTTAAAGAAGCAAACGAAACAAGTTTTAACTCAATAACAGTTGATAGTGACACATCAACAAGTGACACAGTTTTGTTTTCAGCTACTAGAAGAGCTAAACATAATTTGATTTCTAAACATACAGACAGACGCCTTAGAGAGTTTAGAAACTCATTATCTAGCCTAATGTTAGAATTAGCTAAGTTAATCGTTAAAGATGGAGAAGGGGCATCAAAATTTGTAACTATAAATGTTACAGGCGCCCGTACAAAAAAATCAGCAAAAAGGATTGCTCTTTCTATAGCTAACTCTCCCTTAGTTAAGACAGCTATAGCAGGTGAAGATGCTAATTGGGGAAGAATTATCATGGCTATAGGTAAATCAGGAGAACTTGCAGACAGAGATAATATTAAAATTTATATAGGTGACGAGCTGGTAACTTATAAAGGAATGATGTACAAAAATTATTCAGAAGTTCGAGCAACAAAACATTTAAAACAATCAGAAGTTAATTTGTCCATAGATGTTGGGGTTGGTAAATCTTGTGGAAAAATCTATACATGTGATTTAACTCATAAATATATTGAAATAAATGCCGATTATAGATCATAAAAAATTAAAAATTGTTGTTGCAATTGCACTAATAAATGATGAAGACGAAATTTTATTATCCAAGCGTCCAAAAAAAAGGCACTTATCAGGATTTTGGGAATTTCCAGGCGGCAAAGTTGAAATAGGGGAAACTCCTGAAAAAGCTCTAATTAGAGAAATTAAAGAAGAATTAAATATTGATATAAATAATAAATGTATTGCTCCATTATCATTTAGTGAATTTGATTATAAAAAGTTTCAATTATTACTACTTTTGTATATTTGTAGAAAATGGGATGGGCAACCTATATCTATGGAAAGTAATGAACTAAAATGGGTCAAACCTAACATGTTAAGAAAGTATAAAATGCCACCTGCAGATGATGCTCTAATATATTGTTTAGAAGACTTATTTTGAAAATTTATAAATGTAAGGAAGCTTATGAAAACAGTTCACAAGATAGATATATATACAAGTTCGTTATGTGGTTTTTGTTACAAAGCAAAATCTTTGCTTAAAAGAAAAAATATTCTTTTTAATGAAATTAATATTGATATAGACCATGAAAAGAAAAAGGAAATGATCAATAGATCAAAAGGGAAAACATCCGTGCCACAAATTTTTTTTGGGAACTATCATCTTGGCGGATGTGACGATTTGTACGAACTCGAACAAAAAAATGGATTGGAGATTTTAAATAAATAATTTTTCTAGATATCTATCCATCGCGTGCCTTCAATATGCTTCAACCAAGAGTGAATTACTTACTTTAAAAATTATAAAGCAATTAGTTAAACGAGCTGTTGATCTTAATGCCGAATTGATTGCTTTGCCAGAATGCGCAACCTCTCTTCATGAAAATGCATCAATTACAAAAGATTTAGCGAAAACTGAAGTTGAAAGTTTTAGCCTTCAAACCTTAACCAAGTTAGCTAATATAAACGCAGTTTATATTTTAGTTGGCTCATTACCAATAAAATTGGAAGATAAAATAACTAACAGGTCTTTTTTAATTGGCCCAAATGGAAAAATTTTGTATAGATATGATAAAATACATTTATACGATGTTAATTTACCAAATGGTGATGTTTACAGAGAATCAGAAACTTATTCTTCTGGCAACAAAGCTGTTGTTGGAAAAATAAAAGAAAATAAAATTAAAATTGGAATGACGATTTGTTATGATTTAAGATTTCCTAATCTATATCAAGATTTAGCAAAAAATGGTGCAGAAATTATTACTGTTCCATCTGCCTTTTCAAATATGACTGGTCCTGATCATTGGCATACCCTCCTAAAAGCTAGAGCTATTGAAACTGGGTCATTTATAATTGCACCTGCACAAACTGGCAAACATCAATGTGGTAGAACAAGTTATGGACATTCTTTAATTATTTCTCCTTGGGGGAAAGTTTTAAGCGATGGTAATAAAAAAGAAGGTATAATTTATTCTAGAATCAATTTAGAAGAAGTTACAATTGCTAGAAAAGCAATTCCAAATTTGACTGCCAAAAAAGAATATTCAACCAATATTTAAATATTTTTCTTCTTTTTGTTTTATTATTTCATCTCTACTTGTTGATAATAAAATGTCTAGTCTTTTTTCCAAAATATCTCCCATTGCATTTATAGCCATCTCAGCATTTCGGTGAGCACCACCAATAGGTTCTGGAATAACTTCATCGATGACCTTAAATTTTTTCATATCTTGTGCAGTTAATCTTAGAGCTTCTGCTGCTCTGTCTGCATGGTCAGCACTTCTCCATAAAATAGAAGAACAACCTTCAGGCGATATAACTGAATAAATAGCATGTTCTAACATTAAAGTATTATTTGCAACAGCTAGAGCTACAGCTCCTCCAGAGCCACCTTCACCTGTAATTATTGATATAGTCGGCACTTTTATTTCTAAACTTTTTTGTATGCATCTAGCTATAGCCTCTGCCTGTCCTCTTTGTTCAGCTCCTTGGCCTGGGTAGGCTCCAGCTGTATCAACAAACATAATGATCGGTATTAGAAATTTGTCAGCTAGTTCCATAAGCCTTACGGCTTTTCTATATCCTTCTGGCCTAGCCATACCAAAATTTTTGAGAATTCTGTCATTTGTATTTTTTCCTTTATCAATACCTATAGCAATAATGCTTTTACCTCTGAACATTGCCGTTCCACCTGTTAGTGCATTGTCATCAGAAAAATTTCTGTCACCAGAAAGAGGAGTGTAATTTTCAAATAGTTGTTTAGCAATATCTTGAAAATGAGGTCTATCAGGATGCCTTGAAACCTGAACCTTTTGCCAGGGTGTAAGTTGTGAGTATGTTGACTTCAATTCTTCAGATACAGCTCCCTGAAGTTTACCAATTTCTTCAGCTATGTTTATGTCAGTTCCAGAGGATAAATGACGAAGTTCTTCAATTTTTCCTTCTAAATCTGAGATTTGTTTTTCAAAAGATAGAAAATGTTTAATCATACTTAATAACCTTCTTAATTTTTAAATTTTATTTTGTTTAGAGGATGCACATCTTTAATAAGGCCCGAAAGTCTCTCTGATTTTACATAAGTATAAATTTCAGTAGTACTGATATCTGCGTGACCTAGTAATTTTTGTAAAGATCTTAAATCAGCTCCTCGGTTTAACATATGAGTTGCAAAACTATGCCTAATATTATGTGGAGAAATATCTTTATTTATGCCTATCTCTTTTGATAAATAAGATAAGTCTTTGAATATTATTTGACGGGAAATATGTCTAGTACTATTTTTTGATGGAAACATATATTTGTTATCTGTGGATTGATTTAAAGAACATCTATGTTTTAGCCATTGATCTATTACCCTTTTTGATTCTTTATTAAAAGCAACAATTCTATAAACATCACCCTTACCTTTAATTTGTAAAGTATCACCTAGATTTATAAAATCCGATAGTGGTAAGTTTAATAACTCAGTAATTCGCATGCCAGTTGAATATAAGATCTCTAGTATTGCAAAAGTACGTAGGCATTTATTTTTTTGGGGTGACGATTCTGGTGCATTTTCAAAATCATACCTTGCTTTATCTAAAAGCAGAGTTATAGCATCTTCTGATAATGATTTTGGTAATTTAATATGCTTTTTGAAACTTTCTAGGTTAGTTAGAGGATTCTTTTTTATAAAACCTTCTTCCTTTAAAATTTGATAAAATTGCTTTAAAGATGAAAGTTTTCTACTAAGTGAGCTCGGTTTAAAATTTTTACTTTTTAGAAAAGTAAATAATTCTCTAAAATTTTGTTCTGTTGCTTCTAATGCATTAATTTTAAGGTCATTGAACCAATTAAAAACTACATTGATATCAGATTTATAGGCACTTCTGGTATTTTTAGACAGACCTTTTTCTAAACTAATAATATTTATTATTCGGTCAACAAGCTCAAAATTTTTATCTTTTTGTTCTTTCATCAATTAACTTTATTAAAAATTAACAAACTTAGAAGTCATAATTTCAAATGTGATGTTATTAGCTAAATCAGCCAAACCTATTTTAAAAAGTGCAGATCTTATAACCATCATATTATTTAAATCAAAATCAACTAATGGCATTTCTTCCATTAATCTTGCTATAAGTAAAACTGTTAATGCCTTTTTATCATTTTTAGCAGCTTGTTCTATCGCTTTTGTTAAAGTAAAGTTTTTAAAACTATAACTATTTTTCCATTTAATTAAGCTATCTTCGTCCCAGTTTATTTCATTAGAACTATTTACATAATCAAGCCATTTAATAGAGTTAGGTTCTTTCATTCCTGATTTTTCAATAATTGGAATGATAGGCCACGCTTTTTCTTTTAATATTAATTCCCAATCCCAATTCTTATTTTTATTTAACATAATGATATTTGCTAAACTATTATCAGGGTACAAGTTTGGTTTAGATAAGATATTTAGTTTAACTATTGAATTATTTATTTCCTTAGTCAAAGAAGCTTTATCTATCTTTTCTAAAATAGGAATATACAAATCAGAAACATCTCTAAATCTTCCATTTTTAATTTCTAATTTAATAAATTTTATAATTGTTTCTGCTTTTTTAATTTCATCTTTAATAGTTTTGACTGCTAGCCAAACATTAGCTCTATTTAACCCAGTTGGATTTTTTGTATAGTTAGATAAAGCTTTTTTAATATCTATATTGCCATCAGCTACAGACTTGTAGTTTTCAATTATTTGTTTAGCATTTACAAAACTATAATTCATTTTTTTGTCTAAAAGAAAAGATCTTGCACTAGGAGTTAAATAAGTAAGGGATAAAAGAGAGTCTGTGTATTCGACCCCAAAATGCGCAATATAATTTGCTTTAATCGGTATCTTTAAAGAATCCATCATAATGACATGTAAAGGCTGGATTTTACTATTATCATTTTCAAGATTAAAGTTTTTTTGATTTTCTTTAATACTTTGGAATAAGTTTTCAAAGATTTTGTCAGAAAAACCTCTTGATTTAATTAAGTCTAATACAAATTCGGACTGGTCTACTTTACCAACAATAGCAAGACAAAAAATTCTGGACATCTGCCAAAAATCGTCAGTGTTAGTTTTAGAAATTTCATAAATATTTTGGCATGCTTTTTGATCTTGACGATTTATTAGTTCATATTCAATTTGCCAGCGTTTCCAAAATTTCCACCTTATACCTTGTGGCAATTGAGTAACTAATTGATATAATTTTTCACTTTTTCCGCCACTTTTAATTTTAAGTAATCTAGTTTCTAAAAATTTTATTATATCATCTGAATTTCCAACCGGTGGGTTAGAGGTACTTAAATACAAATCGCTTAGAAAAATGTGTAAGCTCTTACTTAATAATATATCTGGAATATAATTTAAATGTTCAGTAACATCGGATGCTTCCATATTAGTCCATATGTCTATACCCATTATTTTATTTGCGTCTGTTGTAATGCCAAGTGAACCAAGGGAGGTTTTTTTTAATTTGCTCACTTTTATGTATGAGTTATTTCTACTCTCTAAAAGATCTGTTTTAATTGATTTTGTATTTTGAGAAAATGCTTCGATTTCAATTACACTTAAAAAGAGAACAAAGCTATAACATAAAAAAAAATTTAAAATTTTATTGAACAAATTATTACTACCTTACTATTTTATCATTAATGTCTATGATTTTGTTCTTTAATTTATTAGGAGCAGGCATATCAACATAAGTCACTATAGCGAACACTCCTATAACGATAAAAGTAAAGATTATTAGTAAAAATTTATAATTTTTCATATTTAATCCTATAAGAAACATAAACATAATAGTAAATTATGGCGAGTTTTTGTCTATTTTCATTAAGTATTTATTTAACATATAATTTAATAATTTTCTAAAAATTTGATGTCTCAAGAAAATTAATGTGATAATTTATTTTTATGCTAGAAAAAAAAAAGTATTCTAATACTAATAATAGTAAAATAATAACGTTTATTGGTATGATGGGCACAGGGAAATCAAAGTTTGGTCGTATAATAGCAAAAACTTATAATTTTAATTTTTATGATATAGATTTATTAATTGAAAAAAAATTTAACAATACAATTAAAAACCTTTTTCAAAAAAAAGGAGAAAATTTTTTTAGACAAGCCGAAGAGAATAGTATCAAAGAATTAATTTTTGATATTTCTCAATTAAAACAAAGTGCTGTAATAAGTTTAGGTGGGGGAGGGTTTGATAACGTAAATACTAGAAAACTTTTGTTAAAAAATTCACATGTAATTTGGTTAAACTCACCAATTGAAACATTAGTCAAGAGGGTTGGGGATGGATCCAAAAGACCTATGATTAGAGGAGACGTAAAAAAATCAATTTCTGTACTTTTAAAAAAAAGAATTAAATACTACTCACTTTGTCATGATCAGTTAGATACAGATAAACTTAATCAAAACCAGATAATTGAAAAAATAATAAAAATAATATCTAAATAGAATTAAAAAAGTAACAAAATGAAGTCAAAAATTTTTAATGTTTCCTTAACTCGAGATATAACAAAGTTGTCATACCCAATAATTGTTGGAGATGATCTTCTACGTCAAGGGGGAGAAATTTTAAAAGAATTTATATATAAAAAAAAAATTATTGTTATTCACGATAGTATTTTTTCTTTTAATAATGATCCTAGCAATTTGTTTGAGCGATTTATCCAATCTATAAAAAAAATAACTTCTTCCGTTAAATTGATTGATATTCCAGGCGGCGATCAGACAAAAAATATAGAACAACTAAATAAAATTATTGAGAAAGTATTAGCGTATAAAATTGATAGACAAAGTGTAATAATTGCGTTTGGAGGAGGGGTTGTTGGTGACATTGCTGGTTTTGCAGCGTCTATTCTATTAAGAGGAATAAATTTTATACAAGTTCCATCTACTCTTTTATCTCAAGTAGATAGTTCTGTAGGTGGTAAGACCGGAATAAATACTAAAATAGGTAAAAACTTAATTGGTTCTTTTCACCAACCTTTAGCAGTTCTAGCTGATATAAATATACTTAAGACACTTTCTGAACGTGAGTTCCGAGCTGGATTTGCTGAAGTTATCAAATATGGATTAATAAAAGATTTTACTTTTTTTAATTGGTTAGCCCAGGAACATAAAAATATTCTAAATCATGATAAAGAAAAGTTACAAACAATAATTACTAAATCTTGTCAAATCAAAGCCGAAATTATAAAGAACGACGAAAAAGAAGGAGCAGAAAGAGCTCTTCTCAATCTAGGTCACACATTTGCTCATGCTATAGAGTCCTTTGGTAACTATGATGGAAGAATAATACATGGTGAAGCTGTATCTATAGGGATATGCTTGGCTTTTAAACTCTCAAATAAATTAAGTTTTTGTTCAAGAACTGATACGGAAAAAGTTATTAATATATTTCAAAAATCAAAGCTTCCCACTTCTCTGAGGGAAATCAAAAACCTTTCGTTCTCAGTGTCAGAAATGATGGAAAAGTTCAAATATGATAAAAAAAATAGACAAAACAAACTTACATTCATATTAAATAAGAAGATTGGAGAGTCTTTTGTAAAATACAATATGGATGTTGATGTTTTAGTCGAATTTTTAAATGAAGAAATTTAATGCCAGAATTGATTATTTTTTTAACTAATATTTTATTATTAATTGTTTTATCTGCTTTTTTTTCAAGTTCAGAGACGGCTTTGACAGCTGTTTCCGAAGCTAGAATCCATGAGTTAGCTCTTCAAGGTAATAAAAGAGCTGTAACAATAGAAAAAATTTTAGCAAAAAAAGAAAGAATGATAAGTACAATTTTGATAGGAAATAATCTTGTTAATATTGTTGCCTCCGTCTACGCAACTAGTTTTGCTATAAGTTTTTTTGGAGAATTTGATTTAATATTTGTAACTATATTGTTAACAATTGTGCTTGTAATTTTTGCTGAAGTTATTCCTAAGACATATGCTTTTAGCAACGCAGATCAATTAGCTTTAACAGTCGCACCTATAATTAGACTTTTTATTTTTTTACTAACTCCAGCAACATTTATAACAGAACGTTTGGCCAAAATTGTATCCGGCCCTGTAGTTGAAGATGATGAAGCAAAAACTGAGGAACTAAGAGGAATGATTAGGTTACATGCTGGTAACGAAAGTAGAGGAAAAGAACGAGGAAAAATGATGTCAAGCATGCTGGACATGGACGATGTTACTATTGAAGCTGTTATGACGCATAGAGGTGCGGTAACAATGATTGACTCTGAAGAAAGTTTAGAAGTGATTTTTAAAGTGGTAGGGGAAAGCCCCTTTACTCGAATACCAATTTATTCTGGAAATCCGGACAATATTATTGGAATACTTCACGCAAAAGAACTATTTAGAAATTTAAGAAGACGTAACTTTAAAAATATGAGCTCAATAAACTTATCTGAATTGATGATACAACCGTATTTTGCCCCAGAAACTACTTTGTTATTTGATCAACTAGAAATCTTTAAAACTAGGAGAGAACATTTTGCAGTCGTAGTTGACGAATACGGTGACTTTAGAGGCATTGTGACTCTTGAGGATATATTAGAAGAAATTGTGGGTGAAATTGATGATGAAACTGACATTAAGGTTAAAGGTGTAAAACCACAACCTGACGGATCTTTTATCGTTGACGGTTCAGTTACAATAAGGGATTTGAACAGATCACTTAACTGGTCCCTTCCCGACCAAAATGCTAATACAATTGCTGGATTAGTGTTATATGAATCAAAAACAATTCCTGAACCTGGTCAAGAGTTTAGATTTTTTGAAATAAGATTTAGAATTTTACAAAAAAAAGGTAATTTTATTTCGCAATTACGTTTATGGAACGAATTGGGAACAAAAAGCATTTAGATATTCAGCTAAACATTTTTATATTCATCAATGGTATAAGTCTTAATAATTACTGAGTGAAGATCTAATAGGAATTCTTCTTTAAGACATTTATTGACCATTCTATGCCTGTCAATTTTATTTCTATTATAAAATTTTTCAGAAACTATTATTATCTCAAAATGACTCTCGACATTCTCCCTAAAATTTTGGTGACCTCTGTGCTCTTCAGAAACATCTGAAATAGAAAAATAATATGGTTTAAAAAAATTTGTAATTATTTTTTCAATTTTTGATTTTCTTTTCACAATATTATACCACTTATTAAGTTAAAAATCTAATTCCAATCTTGCACGTATTAAAAGATAATCCTATAATAAACTAAAAAAAAATATGCTTAACACTAAAAAAAATGAAAATACTGAAAAAATTTGTTCAAGTCCAGATTGTAAAGAAACTGGAATTTATCCTGCGCCTAAATCAAGAGAAAACTTAAGGGAATACCTATATTTTTGTATTAACTGTATAAAGCATTTTAACAAATCTTGGAATTATTTCGCTGGCTTAAATGAAAAAGAATTAGAAATTGAAATAAGAAAATCTGTAACCTGGGATAGGCCAAGTTGGAAGTTTGGAAATAAAAATCTGAATCATGATTTTGAAAAAGCTTTTAGAGCGTTTAATGGACAAAAAAAGTCAGTCAAAGAAAAAGTAGTTGATAAGAAACTAGAAAGTTGTTTTAAAGAGTTAGGTTTAGATATTAACTGTAATTTACAAGAGGTTAAATCTAAATATAAAATCTTAGCAAAGAAATGGCATCCTGATGTACAAAATGAAATAAATTCTAAAAATAAGGATAAATTTATTAATATAACAAATGCCTATAAAATTATTTTAAAATCATTTACAAAAACACAGAAAACTTAAAAAATCTATTTTTGGAGAGAACATAATGAACGAAGTTAGTTTAACTAACAACATGGACTTTAACTCTGAAACCTTCCCAACTTCTCTAACCTCAGTTATTGATACAGAAAAAGTATTTGGTTTTAAGACGAATATGAAGATTTTGGGATTCAAAGAAAACACTAAATTTGTTCCAGAGATTGACGATTCTTATTTGTTTGACGAAATAACTACAAAAGCAATATTAGCAGGATTTTGTTATAATAGACGAGTGATGATACAAGGGTATCATGGTACTGGAAAATCAACACATATAGAGCAGGTTGCTGCAAGATTGAATTGGCCATGCGTCAGAGTGAATCTTGACAGTCATATTAGTCGTTTAGATTTGGTAGGTAAAGATGCAATTGTTTTAAAAGATGGCAAGCAAATTACAAAATTTCGAGAAGGTGTTTTGCCCTGGGCTTTGCAAAATCCTGTTGCAATTGTTTTTGACGAATATGATGCAGGTAGAGCTGACGTAATGTTTGTTATTCAAAGAGTTTTGGAAGTCTCAGGTAAATTAACACTCCTTGACAATAATAGAGTAATTAATCCCCATAAAAACTTTAGATTATTTGCCACTGCTAACACAGTAGGTCTTGGTGACACAACGGGTTTGTATCATGGTACTCAACAGATTAATCAAGGCCAAATGGATAGATGGTCGATTGTTTCAACTTTAAATTATCTACCTGCAAAAGCAGAAGAAGAAATAGTTGCATCTAAAGTGCCAAATTTTAGAACTAAAGAAGGTAAAGAAACTATTAAATCAATGGTTTCTATAGCTGAATTGACAAGAAATGGCTTTATCTCTGGTGACCTTTCAACAGTAATGTCTCCTAGAACTGTTATAACGTGGGCAGAAAATACAAATATAGTCGAGGATATAGATTTAGCTTTCAAGTTAACCTTTTTTAATAAATGCGATGAAATGGAACGTCCAATAGTATCTGAATATTATCAAAGATGTTTTGGAAGAGATTTAATTGAAATTGACAAAACCGTAGATATTTAAATCCCCAGATGACTAAAAAATCAGAAAATGCTCAATTCCAAAATGCAACTGCCTCTACTTTAAAGGCTGTTTCAGGAGATCTGGACAATGAAAGAGAGATTAAATTCTCTGGGATTTCAAGTTATTTATCCTCAAAAGAAATTAGATTACCACAAATTTTAAAAGAATTGGATAGTATGCAGCTTTCTAGATTAAGAGGTGAAGCTGATAAAATTGCTCTTAAAATAAAGTATCATGACCCCGTCGTGCATAATAAATATTTGCCATCTTCTGATCTATCATCTCAAATATTTCAATTTGCAGAAGATTCTCGTATAGAGACTGTAGGATCAAAAAATCGTATTGGTATAAAGAATAACCTGCAAAATTTAATTGAAGAAAAATTTAAAGAAACAATTCTACCTATACCAGGTAGAGATGATAAAGAAGCACTAATCAACGCATTACAGTTAGTCATTAGAGAAAAAATTACTGGATGTAGATCACCAACAAACACACTAGTATCACTAGAAAAATGGCGTCCTTGGATCAATAGTAAAATAGGGAATTTACTCAATCAATTAGCAGAAAAGACCGATGATCAGGAAAATTATGCTAAAAAAACTAAAGAATTGTTGACTGCTCTGCAAGCAGACATAGGTGAAACAGATCAAAATAATTCTGGTGAAAAAGAAGACGACACTGATGAAAGTAACACAGATGAAAGTGAAGATGATAATTCTTCTGCTCAAAGTGAAAGTGACGACGATGAAGATGCAGGCTTAGACGGCGGGAGTGAAGCACAAGATGAAGATGGAGAAATAAATGGCGAAGCGCAAGATGCCGATTCAGAAGACCAAGATGGTGAAAGTGAAGGTGAGATAGCATCTAATCCTCTTTCTGGTCATAACCAAAGTAAAAGTAATATTAACTATAATTATAAAGTTTTCTCTACAAAATATGACGAAATTGTTAATGCTATAGATCTTTGCGAGGAGGACGAATTAAATAGGCTAAGAGGCACTTTAGATAAACAATTGGAAACACTACAAGGAGCTATTGCACGATTAGCCAATAAGCTACAAAGAAAATTACAAGCTAAACAAAATAGGTCTTGGAATTTCGATCTTGAAGAAGGAATGCTAGATGCCTCTAAATTGTCACGAATAATTACTCAACCCTTGTTTCCCCTTTCTTACAAACAAGAAAAAGATATGAAATTTAGAGACACAATCGTGACATTATTAATAGATAATTCTGGATCTATGAGAGGCCGTCCAATTACAATTGCTGCTATTTGTGCTGATATCATGGCAAGAACACTTGAAAGATGTGGTGTAAAGGTTGAAATTCTTGGCTTCACTACTAAAGCTTGGAAAGGAGGACAATCAAGAGAAGAATGGATTAATGTAGGTAAACCGTCTTACCCCGGCAGATTGAACGACTTAAGACATATAATATATAAACCAGCAGATGCTCCATGGAGGAGATCAAAATATTCTCTTGGATTAATGCTAAAAGAAGGTATTTTAAAGGAAAACATAGATGGCGAGGCATTAATCTGGGCCCATGAAAGATTACTAGGAAGGTTAGAAGATAGAAAAATTCTTATGGTAATAAGTGATGGAGCACCAGTTGATGACACCACATTATCTTCAAATAGTGGAAACTATTTAGAACTTCACTTAAAACAAGTAATTTCTTTTATTGAAAGCAAATCACCTATTGAATTGGTAGCAATAGGAATAGGGCACGATGTTACTAGATACTATAACAAAGCAGTAACCTTAACTGATGCTGAACAATTAGGCGGAGCATTAACAGAACAATTAGCTGAATTATTTAATGAAGAATGAATTTAAAATGCTTTAATTTAATCTTTGACATCTTTTAATATTAATTTTTTTATAGCTATAGCTTCTGGGGCTAATACTCTATTACTAGTCTTGGTAAGATATTCGTCTAAACCGCCATTTTTTTCAACTGATTTTAGAGCTCTTACACTTACTTTCAAATTAATAGATTTATCCAATGATTTACTAAAGAATTTGACATTTTGAAGATTAGGTAAAAATTTTCTTTTTGTTTTATTTTTAGCATGACTGACGTTATTTCCACTCATAACATTTTTACCAGAAATTTCACAAACTCTAGACATTTTTAATCCCTATAAATAATGAGATGTTTATAAAATATGCTTTTTAAAAGGTCAAGTTAAATGGAAAAAGAAAATAATTTAAGTTTGAAGATTGTTTATAAGACCATTATTAGCAATCTTCATAGCAGCATCAGGATTATCAACCAATCCTCTTACGTCTGTAATTGAACTTATATTGTCTCTGTTCATTAGTTGCAGTAGTCCTTTTAAAATTTTGTCTGCAATTAGAGGGCCATCAAATGTCATAGAAGAATATAATTGGACAAGATGAGCCCCACATAAAATTTTAGCATATGCAGATTTAGCATCTAACACCCCACCTGCAGCAATTAGATATAAATTATATTTTCTATGTTTTATGATTTTATTTGCTATAGCCAAAAAAGTAGTCGATTTTTTAAAAAGTGGTTTTCCAGAAAGTCCACCATCTTCATGCAAATTATCAGGATGAAGATATTTGTATCTATCCACCGTCGTATTAGAAACTATTAAACCTGAAATATTATTTTTATTAGCGGTTTCAATTATTAGATTCAAATTATGTTCATTTATATCAGGAGAAATTTTAAGAAATATTGGTAAATATAACTCCATATTTTTAGATTTGGCGATACCATTTTTTACAGATATTAAGACTTTTTCTAGGTTTTCAATTTCATGAAAATCTCTTAAATTTGGTGTGTTAGGGGAAGATATATTTATTGTAAGATAATCGGCAAACTCTGACAAACCTCTAGAAAGTATTTCATAATCTTGAAATCTATTATTGCTATCCTTGTTTGGTCCAATATTAACACCTAAAACAAAATCGCTACCAACTGGAAATTTTTTTCTATAATGTTTTAACTTTTTTATAGCCTGCGCCATTCCCAAATTATTAAATCCATTTCTATTTATTATTGCTTGATCTTTTTCTAATCTGAAAATTCTTGGTTTGGGGTTTCCATATTGTGGTAATGGGGTAATGGTTCCAATTTCAGCAAGTCCAAAATTTAAATAATGAATTTTTTCAATTACCTGTGCATTTTTATCAAAACCTGCTGCAACACCAAGAAAATTAAAGAAATTTAAATTATTAATTTTAACTGGAATCTCTATTCGCTTTAATCTTGGATGCAATCCTAACTTCAACGCAATTAAAGATATTTGATGAGCAATTTCTGGATCAAGTTTTCTAACAAGAAAAATAATAAATTTCCAAATCATTCTTTACCTATTCTTTTACTAATTTACCTTTAATGACTTTTTCTAAAAGTTTTTTAGTTTTCTCTATACCATAAAGTTTTATAAAACTTCCCATTCTAGGACCTTCTGGTTGACCCAACACAGTTTCATACAATCCCATAAACCAGTCACGTAAATTTTGATATTCTAATTTTTTTCCTATGGAAAATATAATAGATTGTAATTCGTCTGATGAGGTTTCTTTATCTAAAGTTGATAAAATTTCCACTAATTCTGTAATTCCTTTTTTTTCTTTCTCTGAAGGTAATCTATATTTTTTTTGAGGCTCAATCATTTCTTTATAAAAATTAACGGCCAAATTAATCAACCCCTCTAGTTCATCTGTTCTTTTTATGTCTGAAGCATAGTTTGAAACATATCCCCAAACAGTATCCGTATCATTTGCATGACATACTGATGCTAAATTTAGTAACAAGGTGTAAGAAACTGGTAAATTGTTAATTTTTGGTAAGCCTTTATGAATATGCCAAACTGGATTATTAATTTTTTCATCATGTGTTTGGTCATTATATTTTTTTAAATGTGAAAAATATTCGTCAGTTGTTTTTGGGATGACGTCAAAAAAAAGTCTTTTAGCTCTCTTTGGATTTGTGTACATAAAAAGACTTAAAGATTCTGCTGTGCCGTATCTTAACCATTCTTCAATAGATAATCCATTCCCTTTTGATTTTGAGATCTTCTCACCATTATTGTCTAGAAAAAGTTCATAAGAAAAACCAGATGGTGGCGAAGATCCAAGAATTCGTAAAATTTTACTAGATAAAATTACACTTTCTGACAAATCCTTTCCTGCCATCTCATAGTCTACTCCAAGGGCAAGCCAACGCATTGCCCAATCGCATTTCCATTGTAACTTGCAGGCGCCACCTAGGATAGATACTGTTACTGTTGTTTTTGAATCTTCGTCAAAATAAGTAACTGTACTATTTTTATTATCAATAGAGGTAATATTTACCTGTAAAACTTTTCCTGATTTAGGACAAATGGGTAAGAATGGACTATATGTTTTTTTTCGTTCTTCTCCTAAGGTGGGAAGGATTATATTTTTAATATCCTCGTAATGTAATAAAATCTTTTTAAGAGCATTATCAAACTTACCACTTCTGTAGCAGTTAGTTGCGGATATAAATTCATACTCAAAACTGAAACGATCCAAAAATTCTTTTAGTTTAGAATTATTGTGAGCTCCAAAACTGTCAAACTTTTCAAATGGATCTGGAACATTCGTGAGTGGATGATCTATGTAATTTTTTAGCAAAGACTTATTAGGAACATTCTCAGGAACTTTACGAAATCCGTCCATATCATCTGAAAAACAAATTAATTTTGTATTTTTCCCTGTTAAAGTTTGAAAGGCAAAACGTACTATGTTAGTCCTAGCCACTTCTCCAAAAGTCCCTATGTGGGGTAATCCAGAAGGACCATATCCAGTCTCGAATAAAACTGGAGATTCATTTTTTTCCCCCGACTTGCTTCCTATTTGATTTAATCTATCCCTTAAATTTCTTGCTTCTACAAAAGGCCAAGAATTTGATTTTTCAGCAAGTTTTTGTAATTCAGAGTTGTTCATAATTTACTCTCATAATTTTATAATATAGCTATATCAGTTAAGTCATGTAAGCAACAATTTATAAACATCTAGACATAAAAAAACACCTCTAATATTAATTAGAGGTGTTATAGAGTTATAATAGAGATTTTGGTTACATCATTCCTGGCATACCACCCATGCCACCCATGCCGCCCATGCCGCCCATGCCACCCATGTCAGGCATACCACCACCGGAACCGCCTGCTGCCGGCTCAGGTTTGTCAGCAACCATTGCTTCAGTAGTAATTAGAAGTCCCGCTACAGATGCTGCATTTTGCAATGCTGATCTAACAACTTTAGTAGGATCTATTACACCAGCTTTAACTAAATCGGTGAATTCATTAGTTTGAGCATTAAATCCAAAGTTTGCATCTGTAGATTCTAACAATTTTCCAACAATAACTGCACCATCTTGGCCTGCATTATCTGCTATTTGTTTAGCAGGAGCTTTGAGGGCTCGTCTGACAATGTCAACTCCCATTTTTTGGTCAGGATTGTCTACCTTAACTTTATCTAAAGAAGAAATAGCTTTAACAAAAACGACGCCGCCACCAGGCACAATACCTTCTTCTACAGCAGCTCTTGTCGCGTGCATGGCGTCATCCACTCGATCCTTACGTTCTTTAACTTCAACTTCGGTTGCACCACCAACTTTGATTACAGCAACACCACCAGCTAATTTAGCTAATCTTTCTTGAAGTTTTTCTTTATCGTAGTCAGAAGTTGTCTCTTCGATCTGTGATCTTATTTGGTTGCATCTTGCTCCAATATCGTCTTTTGAACCAGCACCATCTATAATAGTAGTTTCTTCTTTTGTGACCTCCACTCTCTTAGCAGTACCTAGCATTTCAAGGGTAACATTATCGAGTTTAATACCCAAGTCTTCTGAAATAAGATCTCCTTTTGTTAGAATTGCTATATCTTCTAACATAGCTTTTCTTCGATCACCAAAACCTGGAGCTTTAACTGCAGCAATTTTTAAACCACCTCTCAACTTATTTACAACAAGCGTGGCAAGAGCTTCTCCCTCTACATCTTCGGCTATTATTAATAAAGGCTTACCTGACTGAACAACTTTTTCTAATATAGGAAGCATTTCTTGAAGGTTAGCCAACTTCTTTTCAAATAAAAGTATGTATGGTTCCTCCATAACTACCTTCATTTTGTCAGCATCTGTTATAAAATAAGGTGATAAATACCCTCTGTCAAATTGCATACCCTCAACAACATCTAACTCAGTTGCAAGTGTTTTAGCTTCTTCAACAGTAATAACACCTTCATTACCAACTTTATCCATTGCCTTTGCAATCATGTCCCCGATTTCACCTTCACCGTTAGCAGACAAAGTACCAACTTGGGCTACTTCTTCATTAGTTGATATTTTACTAGTTCTTGTTTCTAAATCAGCAACTACAGCTTCAATTGCTAAATCAATTCCTCTTTTGAGATCCATGGGGTTAAGACCAGCAGCAACAGCTTTTGATCCTTCTTTAACAATCGCCTGTGCTAAAACTGTAGCTGTTGTTGTACCATCGCCAGCAACATCATTGGCCTTTGACGCTACTTCTCTTACCATTTGTGCGCCCATATTTTGAAATTTTTCTTTTAGTTCAATTTCTTTAGCAACCGTAACTCCATCTTTTGTTATTCTGGGAGCTCCAAATGCTTTATCAAGAACTACGTTTCTACCTTTAGGTCCAAGTGTTACCTTTACAGCCTCTGCAAGTATATCAACGCCTTCAAGCATCTGTGCTCTAGCGTTTGCACCAAATTTGACTTCTTTAGCAGCCATTATTTTATCCTTTCAAATTATAAAGTAATTATTATTTAATCCAGAGAATAATTAACCCATTATTCCCATAATATCGCTTTCTTTCATGATCAATAGATCTTTACCATCGAGCTTGACTTCAGTGCCGGACCATTTTCCAAAAAGTACAACATCACCATCTTTAACGTCCAAAGGTTGAACTTTACCCGTTTCGTCACGAGCACCAGATCCCGCTGCGATAATTTTACCTTGCATTGGCTTCTCTTGTGCTGAATCTGGAATTATTATTCCACTAGCAGTTTTTTCTTCAGCTTCTAGTCGCTCAACTACAACTCTATCGTGAAGTGGCCTAAACTTCATGCCTCATCTCCCTTATAAAAAAGTTAAAATTAAACAATAAATCCATTATTGATGAAGTTTAAATAATGTTTTATTGTTAACTTTCAAGACAAAAATAAAATTTTTTTTAATATTGTTTTTTTTAAATTAATTCACACATACAAATCTTAATCATAATAATGTATCAAAATGCTATCCAACCTATATTATAGACAAGTAAATACTTGGTTATTGTTAACCATAATAATGGTCATAATCATGATTCTCATTGGAGGAATTACACGATTAACTGACTCAGGCTTATCAATGGTGGAATGGCGTCCTCTTTGGGGATTTTTACCACCAATTACGCATATTGAATGGATTAGAGTATTTGAATTATATATGAATACTCCAGAGTATATTTTAAAAAATAAAGGAATGAGCTTAAATGATTTTAAGGAAATATTTTTTTGGGAATATTTTCATAGGCTTTGGGGTAGGTTAATAGGCATTGTTTTTATAATTCCATTATTATTTTTCATTATTATAAAAAAAATACCAAAATCGGTATTATCAAAACTATTTTTAATCTTGTTTTTAGGTGGTTTACAAGGCTTTATAGGTTGGTGGATGGTTAAGTCTGGACTAGTAAATGACCCAACTGTTTCCCAATATCGTCTGGCAATTCATTTATCTAATGCTCTATTAATTCTTTTTCTTTTAATTTGGGTTTATCTTGATGTTAAAGAGGGTGTTTCCCAAATCAAGCCAGATTTTAGTTTATTTACGTTTTCTATATTATTTATTACTATAATTGCTGGCGCTTTTGTTGCAGGCATGGATGCTGGTTTAATGTATAATGAGTATCCTTTTATGGGAGACAGTTTAATACCTGAAAATTATGGTGAATATAAATTATTAGATCCCTTTGAAAATCCTGCATCTGCTCAATTTCACCATAGACATTTAGCTTTGTTTACTACTTTATGTATTCTTTTCTATTGTTATAGGTATTATTTTAAAAGCGTCGATAATAAAGTTAAAAAAATATCTTTGTTCATATCCGTAATAGTATGTTCACAATTCTTATTAGGCATTGCAACACTAATAAATATGGTACCTGTGTATTTAGGGGCAATGCATCAAACAGGTGCTGTTATTTTATTTATCTCATTAATATGTTCCATGCATAGACTTAATTTAATTACAAAACTTGATTGACTTTGGTTTTCTTCTCTAATCTTATTCCAAGTTCCTTAAGTTGTGCATCGTTAATTTCATTGGGGGCATTCATCATTAAGTCTTCTGCTTTTCCTGTCATTGGAAATAAAATCACTTCTCTAATATTTGGTTCATCCGCTAATAACATTACGATTCTGTCTATTCCAGGGGCTATTCCTCCGTGGGGCGGTGCTCCGAATTTAAAGGCATTAATCATACCAGGGAATTTGTTGTCTACTACTTCAGGTTTGTGACCTGCAATTTCAAAAGCTTTATACATGATTTCAGGCACATGATTTCGTATTGCGCCAGATGAAAGTTCAATTCCATTACAGACTAAGTCGTATTGATAGGCTAATATTTCTAGTGGGTCTTTATTTAAAAGAGCATCCATTCCGCCTTGTGGCATAGAAAATGGATTATGTGAAAATTCTATTTCACCGGTTTTGTCATCTTTTTCATACATTGGATAATCCACCACCCAACAAAATTTAAAGGTGTCGTGCTTTATTAATTCTCTGTCAGTTGCAATCTTAACTCTTGCTTTACCTGCTAAAATTGCTGCTTCATTTTCATGCGCACACGAAAAAAATAAAGCATCACCATCTTTAAGATCAAATAAATCTTTCATCTTTAATGACTTATCAATGCCCAATGCATTTGCAATAGGACCTTTTGCAGTTTCTTCGCCAAAAATTATATAAGCCATCCCCGGTGCTCCTTCACTTTGAGCCCAACTATTCATTCTATCAGCAACAGACCTGGTACCACAATGAGGACCAGGTATTGCTCTTACTATTGCACCATTTTCAATGGATTTTGCAAAAATGGTAAAGTCAGAATTTGCAAAAAATTCAGTGACATCTCTAATTTCAAGAGAAAAGCGCAAGTCAGGTTTATCATTTCCATATTTTAACATTGAATCCTTATAAGTAACTTTTGGGAAAACATCTTCGATTTTTCTATTAGAGAATTTTGTAAAAACTTCTCTTATAACTGGTTCAACAGCCTGAAAAACATCTTCTTGTTCTACATAAGACATTTCTAAATCTAGTTGATAGAATTCTCCTGGAGACCTGTCGGCTCTACTATCTTCATCTCTAAAACAAGGTGCAATTTGAAAATATTTATCAAAACCTGAAACCATTATAAGCTGTTTAAACTGCTGAGGTGCTTGTGGTAAAGCATAAAACTTGCCCTTATTCAACCTAGAAGGTACTAAAAAATCTCTAGCTCCTTCTGGGCTGGAAGCAGTTAGAATAGGAGTTTGAAATTCAATGAAACCCATTTCTAACATTTTATTTCTAATAGTCTGAATTACATTGGATCTTAAAATAATATTTGAGTGAGGCCTACTTCGCCTGAGATCTAAATATCGAAATTTTAGTCTGGTCTCTTCTCCATAGTCTTCGTCTGAGTTTACCTGTAGTGGTAATGTATTTGATTTGGAGATTATTTTTAAGTCAGAAAGATTTACTTCTACATTACCTGTTGGCAAATTTTTATTTATTGTTTCTTCAGATCTTTTAACAACTGTTCCACTTATTGTAACAACGCTCTCTAGAGATATATTCTCAATAGTACAAAAGTGTTTGTTTGATGAATCAACAACAACTTGTGTTAAACCATAATGATCTCTTAAATCTATAAAGATCAATTGGCCATGGTCTCTCTTTCTATGAACCCAGCCTGAGAGTTTCACACTTTCTTGGACGTTTTCAATCCTTAATTCATGACATTTGTGAGTTCTATATTTATGCATAATATTTTTTCCTAAAATTTAATCCAATTTTTTTGCAATAGATCTATTTTTTATTTTTTTCATAATTTTAAGAGCTGTTTGACTATTTATCTGTGGCCATTTAGCAATTTCAGAAGAAGATCTTAGACATCCAATACATAAGCCACTTTCAAGATCAATTGAACAGACCCCCACACAAGGACTAATTACATTTTTTTTATTCACTAAGCTTCCTTTACTAATTTTTATTTTCATTGATGGCTTGCGCTAACATTTCCAAAAGATCTGAAATTCCGGCTTCTCCACTAGTTGCACTAATTAAGTTTTTATCTCTTACTGTTGGCCTGTTTAAGATTTCTGCTCCAGCAGCAATTAAAAGAGCACTGTCAGCATCTGATGCAGCAATTTTTCTACCTTTGGCAGCATCAATAGTAGTTAATAACATAGTTGAAACTCCAGCTAGTGCTACTGGTTCATTTTCTCTAAGAAAAGCCCTCAAAATTCTTCTTACGTGAAGGTCATTGCTTAGCGTCTCAATCTGATTTGCTCCACCAGGTACTATTAAGGCGTCAAAGTCTATCGCTAACGTTTCAGAAACAGGTAAGTCTACTGGGTAAGACAATCCCCATTTTTCAGAAGCCCATCCATTCGTCGTTCCTATGTCTCTTGAAACAATAGTATAGGAGCCTTCTGCAGCTAATATTGTTTTTTGTATTATTAAAAATTGCTCTTCATTAAAACCGCTAGCAACCATAATAGCAAATTTTTTACCTTTAAAAGCGGAAGTTACAGACAAAACATTCTCCTAAATTATTATATTTACGTTCTATAAAAGATTTAACTTAGGTTATCAAGTAAACTAAATAAATTTACAATCTCCATTTAATCATTTTCTTATTAAAATAAGCCACACTAATTAATATTAAGATTGGTATTAATATCTGAAAAAAAGTTGCTACTCCTAGATCTTGCCTTGAACCACTTAAGGCTAAGTTCACAGCCTCTACAGTTAGAGTGGTAACTCTTCCTGCACCAATAAAATAAACTGGTGTGTAGAGAGAAAATGAAACAAGCATTCCTATAGCGAATGATGTTAACAAAGAAGACATAACAATTGGTATCTTAATATTTATTAACCTCTGAAATCTATTTTTGCCTAGAGAAGTCGCAACTATAATTAAATCTTTTTGGATTTCTCTTAAGGATGGTGCCAATATTATAAAATTATAAGGAATAACATAAAATAATTGTATAATTATTAAGGAAACTAAATAGCTGTCAAAGTTAAAAAATATCATAAAACTTTGTATACCAACTAAAAAAGATATTTGAGGTATAAATAGAGGAATAAAGATAATCCATTCTAAAAATGATTTTTTTATTTTTAAAATATCTATTAATTCTACCCAGATAATTGTTATTAAAGAGGAAATTAGTGAAACAATGAAAGATATAAAAATAGAAATAAATATTATAAATCTATTTTCATTATAAAAATTTGTAAAAACATCAAAAGTAATGTTCTTAGGAAAAAAATTAGGAAAATACCAATTTTGACTAAAACCCCATAGCAAAGAAGAAATTATACCTAAAACTGACAAGAAAAAAAATATTAAACTTGTTATAAACAATAATTTTTTTATAAAAAAAATTTTAAATGACAAAATTTTCATGAAAAAAATAAAAAATAACTTATGGCTAACTATTTTTTCTAAAATCATCCAAAATAGTAATAAGATTATAATTATAAATAATTGTATTAAAGCTAAATTTGAAGCAATGAAAAGTGAGTCAGCGTCAGAAGATTGGTAAGTTTGTAAAATTCTAATTGCTAAAGTAGATGGAGTAGATGGAGCCAAAATTAATGACATATCAACAACAGATGCTGTGAATGCAATTACAATAAAAATTACTAATCTAATTTTTTTATATATTAATGGAAAAATTAAAATGCACCATGATGAAAAATTAGAATTTTGAAGAGATCTGCCTAGATCAAATATTTTTCTTGCAGAAAATTCTTGTAAAGCAGCTAAAGAAACTAAAATAAAAAAAGGAATTTCTTTTAAAACAAGTCCTAAAATTAAAAAAAATCCATAGTCATCTGGCATTATAAAAATATTTGGAGGTCTTTCAAATTCTGTTAACCAAGGTGAAATCAACCTAAAAAACAAGCCACTTGGTGAAAAAATAAATATCAATCCAATAGCCATTGTAATATGAGGTAATGCTAATAAAGGTGATATTATTATTTTTATGTAATTATAGACTCTTGTTTTAAATAGATATAAAAGTATAACTTGCGAAAAAAATAAAGCTAATAGAGTTGAACCTAAACCAGTAAAAAATGAAAGTGTTATAGATTTTGAAATGCCTGGAATGCTGAATGATAAATAAAAATAATTTAAATTGAATTCATTTTTACCTAAGATAGGAAAATAACCAAAAGATGGTAAAAAGAAACCAAAAAACCCCGAAATAATTGGAATTATTGCTAACGTTGCAATAAAAATAACTATGATCTTAGCTATTTGTCCATAAATAATTGATGCCATTTACATTTTAATCGCTAGACCCATATTTTTTAATCCATTTATCTTCAATAACTTTTACCCAAGAAGGATGAGGTTCCTCAAGCTTCATTTTTAAATCTTCATTAGTAAGTGTTGCAACGCCTCTTGGAAGCATTAAAAATTTTTTTTTCCACTTTTGACTTAATTTATTTATGGATATTACGCTTGGATCACCCCAAAATTCTTTGTTCTGTTTTTTTATTTGGGCTTCGGGCGAAATTAAAAAATCTACAAAGACTTTAGATGCAGCTTTATTAGAGGAATTATATGGTATAGCTACAAAATGAACATTAGCTAGTGTACCTTTTTTATGGATATAACTCCTTACAGAATTTGAAAGTTTGCCTTCAGATATAGAATTTGAAGCATGTGCAATATTAAATGCCATTCCAAAATCTATTTCTCTTTCTGCTACCAATTCTGTCATAGCCAAATAGTTTGAAGGGTAATTTTTTCCATTTCTCCAAAAGTGAGAGGTTACCTCGTCTAGCCATTGCCATAAAGGGTCAAGCTCTTTTTCATGTTCATGAGGAACATACTTCGATTTTAATAAACTTTTATCTGAAATTAATTCAATTAAAATTTGCTTTAAGAAACTTGTACCTACAAAGTCAGGTGGCTGTGGGAAAGTAAATCTTCCTTTATTTTTCATAATGTATTCTTTTAATTCTAGTGCAGATCTGGGTGGTGAATTTATATATTTAGTATCATAATAGAAATTTAACTGAGAAACTCCCCATGGCATCTCCATACCATCGGTAGGTATCCCAAAGTCATTTAGCAAACTTGGATTATTGCTAAAGTCTAAAAATTTTGAGTTAGGTAAATCAAAAATCCATCTTTCACTGAATAATAAGTTATTAGTTTTCATTAATGAAAAATTCTCACCATTTATCCATACTAAATCAACTGTACCATTATTATTTTTATTAACATTCTTTTCGGATAAAATTTTTGAGACAACATTTGCTGTGTCAGAAACCTTTACGTGTTTAATAGTAATATTATATTTCTTTTTTACTTCACTTGAAGCCCATCTTATATAAGAGTTAATATTTTTAGCTCCACCCCATGCATGAAAATATATAGTCTGTCCATATGCTTTTTTTAAAACGTCTTTCCAATCATTATTTCTTTCAAAGGCAAAAGAAGGAAAAATAAAATAAATCAAACTATAAATTAAGCATAAATTAAAAATTATTTTTACAAAAATATTTTTGATGTTGGTTAACATTTTGTTATCCTTTTTTATTGAAGTTCTTAAGATATAGAAAAACTTATATTAAATGTAGTATTTTTGTTATTAATGATTATTTACATATTTATATACCATATTTATACCAAATATCATGAATGCATTTTTAATATTATTAAATGAAATAATCACATTATATTTATATACCCTATTTGTGTATGTTATTATGAGTCTTCTAATTCAATTTCAAATGATAAATAGTTATAATAAAATTATAAATGCCATATTTCGTGCTTTGATATCAATACATGAACCCTTGTTAGGAAAAATAAGGAGATACATGCCTACTTTATCAGGAATTGATTTATCTCCAGTTATCGTCATTCTTTTTCTGAGTTTTTTAAATAACTTAATTCAAGATTACAGATTAGAATTATAAGATTTAATTTATGGAAAACTATAAAAAAATCATAGACGGAAAAAAATATTCTGAAGAGCTTTTAAAACAATTAATTCCCTTAAGTTCTAAATTTTTCAAAAATTTCAATCGAAAGCCTTGTCTTGCTGTGGTATTGGTTGGAGATAACACAGCGAGTGGAATATATGTGAAAAATAAAGTAAATATTGCAGAAAAAAATGGAATCGAATCAATTAAAATTATTCTTTCTAGCGAAGTATCAGAGCAAGATTTATTAAATGAGATATTTAAACTAAATGAAAATCAAGATATTGATGGCATTCTTGTTCAACTTCCTTTACCAAAACATATTTCAGAAAAAAAAATTATTCATAATATTGACCCAATGAAGGATGTTGATGGATTTCATCCTATTAATTTTGGTAAACTATTTATGGGAGATCCCAATTTTATACCCTGTACTCCAATGGGTTGCTTTTACATGTTAAAAAATGAATTGAAAGATCTAAATGGAAAAAATGCTGTAATAATTGGTAGATCAAATATTGTTGGCAAACCGATGGCCTCACTTTTATTATCTTCAAATTGTTCTGTAACAGTAACACATTCTAAAACTAAAAATCTTCAAGAACATTGTAAAAAAGCAGATGTTTTAATTTCAGCCGTAGGAATTCCAGAGATGATTGACGAAACATATATAAAAAAAGATGCTATAGTTATAGATGTAGGTATAAATAGATTGCAGCTTCTTAACTCAAAAACTAATACAAGTATAACCAAACTTGTTGGCGATATTAACTTTGAAAAAGTAGTAAATATTGTAAAAAAAATAACTCCTGTTCCGGGAGGAGTCGGTCCAATGACAATTGCTTGTCTAATGCATAACACCATTAAAGCGGCATATAAAAATAAAAAACAAAATTTCGTGAATATATTAGGAGATTATTTTTAGTGGACTGGTTTAATATCACATTATTTATATCAATGTTTATAGTGGTTTTCGTATTAGCTTGGGGATTAATCACCATGGCTAGAGGCGGTGAATACAATAAGTCTAATAGTAATATTTTAATGCGATATAGAATTATTTTTCAAGCCTTGGCTATCTTAATCTTTGTGTGTCTTTTGATGTATAAGAGATATTATAATGGTTAAACTGAATAAAATTTATACTCGAACTGGTGACGATGGATCAACGGGTTTAACCGATGGAAGTAGAGTACCTAAACATTCATCAAGGCCACAGGCATATGGATCAGTGGATGAATTAAATTCCTCGTTAGGTCTAGTTTATTTTTGTCTTAGTAAGAAAGATGCAAATGCTCTATCAGTTGAAATCAAGGATTTAATTAGAGAAATTCAAAATGACTTATTTGATTTGGGTGCAGATTTATCAACCCCCATATCAAAAGGTAAACAAAAATATCCTCCACTTAGGATTAAAAAAAGCCAAATTGATAAACTTGAAAGAAAAATAGACCATTACAATGAAAATTTATCTGCTTTGGATTCATTTATTCTACCTGGTGGATCCGAAGCTTCTTCCTTATTACATCTCTCAAGAACAATAGCAAGAAGAGCAGAAAGAGACACTAGCCTACTTTCAAGTGAAGAAAAAATTAACATGGAATCATTAACTTACTTAAATAGATTATCTGATTTATTGTTTGTTTTATGTAGAGTTTTGAATGAAAATGGATTAAAAGATATATTGTGGATACCGGGTTTAAACCAAAAATAATTTTTGATATGTTATTTTGAAAGGAGGTTAACTTGAAAGTCTTAGTACCTGTAAAAAGAGTTGTTGACTATAACGTTAAAGTTAGAGTTAAAAGTGATAATTCTGGCGTTGAATTAGATAATGTAAAAATGTCAATGAACCCTTTTGATGAAATTGCTGTTGAAGAAGCTTTAAGACTTAGAGAAAATGGAATTGCAACTGAGATAGTTGCTATCTCAATTGGATCAACCCAAGTTCAAGAAACAATTAGGAACGCTCTTGCAATGGGTGCTGACGCTGGAATTTTTGTAGAAACTGAAAATAGTCTCGAACCTCTTAATATTGCAAAAATTATTTCGTCTATCGCTAAAACAGAAAATATAGATTTAATTGTTTTAGGCAAACAAGCTATAGATGATGATATGAACGCTACTGGGCAAATGATAGCAGCTTTATTGGATTGGCCTCAAGCCACTTTTGCTAGTAAAATTCACATTTCTGAAAAAAAAGCAATAGTTGGACGTGAAGTTGACGGAGGTATTGAAAATATAGAAGTTAAACTACCTGCTGTGATCAGTACCGATTTAAGATTAAATGAGCCAAGATATGCAAGTTTACCTAATATTATGAAAGCAAAAAAGAAACCAATAAACAAAATTCAAATTGATGAACTCAATTTAAGAATTGAACAAAGGCTAGATATTCTTAAAGTCGAAGAACCCGCTAAACGTCAGTCTGGTATTATGTTAAAAACAGTAGACGAACTTGTAGATAAATTAAAAAATGAAGCAAAAGTAATATAAATGATTAGAGGTTAAAAAATGAATATTCTTGTTATAGCAGAACATAATAATACTGAATTATTGCCTGCAACTTTACATACTGTAAACGCTGCTAAACAAATTGGAAATACAGACTTGTTAGTTGTAGGATATAACTGCCAAAATGTAGTTGAAGCTGGAAGTAAAATTGAGGGTTTAAACCAAGTTTTATCATCAGATGACCCTATTTACGAAACACCTCTAGCAGAAAATACAGCTGTCTTGATTCAGTCAATTGCAAACACTTACACTCATATATTATTTGCAAGTACAGCAAATGGAAAAAACACTGCACCTCGCTTAGCAGCATTGTTAGATGTAATGATTATACCAGATATAATTGAAATTATTGATCACGAAACCTTTAAAAGACCTATATATGCTGGCAACGCTATTGCTACATGTAAAAGTAGGGATAATTGTAAAATTATAACTGTTAGGACTACAGCTTTTGAAAAAGCTACATCAACCAACAACCAAGCAAAGATAATTTTTGTTAACCCAACTAAAAATACTGACTTATCAAAATATATAAGTTCTGAACTTTCAAAAAATGATCGTCCAGAATTGACTGCAGCTGATATAGTAGTTTCAGGTGGAAGAGGACTAGGGTCTGGTGAAAACTTTCAAGTTCTTGAAAAGTTAGCTGACAAACTTGGAGCTGCTATGGGTGCAAGCAGAGCTGCTGTAGATGCCGGTTATGTTCCAAATGATTGGCAGGTAGGACAAACTGGTAAAGTTGTCGCACCTAATTTATATATTGCAGCGGGCATCTCCGGGGCAATACAACATTTAGCAGGTATGAAAGATAGTAAGGTAATAGTCGCTATAAACAAGGATGAGGAGGCTCCCATTTTCACAGTGTCTGATTACGGACTTTCTGACGATTTATTTAACGCAGTTCCAGAAATGGAAAAGTTAATTAAGTAAATTTATAATCTCTTTTACCACTTCGTCTTCTGACCATTTTAAAATACCCTCGTTTTTTGATAAGACTGTGCCTGTATTATCTACTATAATAGTCGTAGGCACACCTCTTAAATTCATTGCTCTAAAAATATTCATCTCTTTATCAAAAAAATGAGTTAAATTGTATGCACCATTTGTTAATAGAAATTTAATTTGATCTTTAATATTTTTTTTGTCAATTGAAATAGTTAACACGTCAATTTTATATTTTTCAAGTTTTTTGTCTAATATACTAAGATCAGGAAGTTCTTTTTTACAAGGAACACACCAAGTTGCCCAGAAATTTACTACATATCCATTTTTATCTAAATCTTTATTTAACTTTAAAATTGTTGGTTTTTCTTTACTATTTAAAATAGTTAATATTGGAAATTGTATTTGGTCTTTAAGTTTTTCTATGTATTCAGCAGCAAAAACATTATTACTTAAAATTAAAAAGAATAATAATAATATTTTTTTATTAAATTTTGATGTATGCATGTTTAGGATTGTTTGAAGAAATAATTAACCGTAACTTAGTATAGATTAAAAAATGAAAAAAAGTAATAGTAAAATATGGGGAGGTAGATTTTCAATCTCTACCGATCAAATCATGGAAGAGTTTAATTCTTCTATTCAATTTGATAAAATTTTATATATTGAAGATATCGAAGGATCTATAGCCCATTCTGAAATGCTTTCAAAACAAAACATTATTTCAAAAAATGACTTAGGATTAATTAAATCAGGCTTGAAACAAATAAAATCAGAAATATCTAATAATGAATTTAATTTTTCAGTAAAATTGGAAGATATTCATATGAATATTGAAAACAGGCTAATTGAAATTATTGGCGATGCAGGAAAAAAATTACATACCGCTCGATCAAGAAATGATCAAGTTGCTACTGATATTAAATTATGGCTAAGAAAAAAAATAGACCAAATTGAACTAAATCTTAAAAGTTTACAACAAATACTCATTGAAAAATCAGAAGCTTATTATGATCTCTTGATGCCAGGGTATACTCATTTACAAGTTGGACAACCCGTAACATTTGGACATCATTTGTTAGCCTATGTAGAAATGCTTGGAAGAGATAGGGGTAGATTAACTGACTGTAGAAAAAGGTTAAATGAATTACCGCTAGGTTCAGCAGCTTTAGCAGGAACAAGTTATCCGATTGATAGACATTTTGTTGCACAAAAACTTAATTTCAGCAAACCTACTGAAAACTCCATGGATGCTGTGTCAGATAGAGATTTTGCTATTGAGTTTATGTCAGCTTCATCTCTAATATCTATTCACTTATCTAGACTAGCAGAAGAATTAATTATTTGGTCTTCAGATAGCTTTAATTTTGTTAAATTACCTGAGAGCTACACTACCGGATCAAGTATTATGCCTCAAAAAAGAAATCCTGATGCTGCTGAATTAATAAGAGCTAAACCTGGTAGAATATTTGGGAATTTATTTAGCTTAATGACAGTACTAAAAGGCCTTCCTATGACATATGGAAAAGATATGCAAGAAGATAAAGAACCTTTATTTGACACTGCTAAAACTATTGAGTCGTGCATTATCACTATGGAAGGTATGATTAAAAGCCTTGAACCTAATCCTGATAAAATGATGGAGGCCCTTCAAAATGGCTATCCTACTGCAACTGATTTAGCTGATTATTTAGTAACTGAATTAAAAATACCTTTTAGAGATGCACATCATTTTACTGGTCAGGTTGTATTATTAGCTGAGAAAAAAAAATCTGGCTTAGAAAAATTAACCATAGAAGAAATTCAAACAATAATTCCAAAGGCTAAAATGAACCTTTTAGATGTTCTTAAGATAGAAAGCTCTGTTTCCAAAAGAACTTCTTATGGTGGGACTGCCCCAGACAATGTATTACAAGCAATTAAAAAAGCAAAAGAAAGATTTTTAAAGGATTAAAAATATGAAATTTAAAACTATTATCTTAATAATTTTATTTTTTTCAATGATTTCTTTTAATGGATGCGGAAGAAAAGATACTCCATTAAAACCTTCACAAACAATTTCAAAAAATTAGAATTATCCATGAGTCAAATTGGTTTTTATAGAGATGAAAATGATGACCTTAATGTTCAGGGAATTAAAATTAGTTCTTTGGCAGAAAAGTATGGAACGCCATTATTCATATACGATTCTGGGTTGATGAGAGAAAGTTATAATATTTTTTTGGATACCATTAAGGAAGTTAAAGGAAACATTCATTATGCTGTTAAAGCAAATGATGCATTAAGTATTATAAGCTATTTTGCACAATTAGGTTGCGGGGCTGATATAGTTTCGATAGGAGAGTTTCAAAAATGTGTTGCAGCTGGAATGCCACCCCAAAAAATAATATTTTCTGGTGTTGGTAAAGATAATAGTGAAATTGAGTTTGCTTTAAAAAATAATGTTTTACAATTTAATATCGAGTCAGAGGAGGAGTTAAATGATATTTATAAAATTGCTTCCAGGCTTAAGTTGACTGCTAATATATGTTTAAGAGTCAACCCTGATATAGCTCCTAAAACTCATAAGAAGATATCAACTGGGGAAAAAGAAACTAAATTTGGTATTGATTTTCAAAGTGTAGATTCTATTTATAAAAAGCTCCATCAATTAAAATATATAAATCCAGTTGGACTAGGTGTTCATATAGGATCACAAATATTTGATTTTGATTTTTTTTACAGAGCATATTTAAATCTTAAAAAATTAGCCGATGATCTTAAATCAAGTGGATATAACGTACCCACTCTAGATTTAGGTGGAGGAATTGGAATAAATTATAATAAAAGTTTGAAGCCTGATTTCAGTAATTATAAAGAGGTTGTCTTAGATTTATTTGAAAATACTGACTATCAGTTAAGTTTTGAACCTGGAAGAAGCCTAATTGCTGAAGCAGGTGTGCTGATTACTAAAGTAATAAGGAATAAAAAAACAAAAGATAAACATTTTATTATTGTTGATGCGGCTATGAATAATTTAATTCGACCTACATTATATGACGCATATCATAGGATTGAAACAGTTAAGAAAACTAGCAAACCTGAAATTATTGCTGATATAGTCGGGCCAATTTGCGAAACTGGAGATTTTCTAGCATTAGATAGGAGAATAAACAAAGTTAATAATAATGATCTATTAGCCATTAGAACAACTGGTGCCTATTCGTCAGTGATGAAATCTAACTATAATGCACGTAAAGATGCTATAGAAGTTATGATTTATAAACATAAGGATTTTCAAATTAAAAAAAATGAATCAATAAAAGATATTATTTCTAAAGAAAAATTAATTGTATTTGATTAAAGATCATAAATTTTTTTTATCAAAGTTGCTTTCACGCTAACATTTTCTTTTTTTTGTTTCATTTCTAACGTTTCACTGAATTTTGTCTCAGATAAAGGCATGATTATTTTATCTTTTGGTATTAAAATCTTTTCAAGAATAATTTTTCTATCCTCTCTTATAGCTAAGATTTTTACTCTAGGAACTAATATCGGTCTATTGGAAGTATTTTTTATTGTTCCCAAAAATTTAATTTTTTCATCTTGAAAAGTTGCCACAAAGTTTATCATTTTAAGATGGTTAAGTTCTGCTAAAATTGGCAATCTGATATAATAAAATAGTTCATTCAATTTCGATTCATAATTTTTTACATGATTAGGGAAATATAAAAATCCATAACTTAATAAAATAGATCTAAAAAAAATTATTGCTGAAAAAAGCGATACAATTAACAACAAAATGAATGGAGCAAAATTTTCTTTTTTAGAAGAATTACTAATTTTTACTTTTCTTTTAGGGTTAATTTCAATTTTATCATCTAATTTAAGATTTGAAGCTGATAATTCTGATGCTATTTCAGAAACACTTTTATTTTTTTGCTCTAAAACAGGATTATTTTTTTTAGACATTTTTTTGGTTTTATCTTCTACTACTGACTTTATCGAGGCTAATTCATGCTTAACTTGTTCGGACTTGTCTTTATATATATTTTGTGTCGATACTAAGTTTTTATTGTTTTTAGTTTTGTCTTGATCGAGTTTTTCTTGGCCAATTGTGGTTACACTCCATTTTTCATTACAAACACTACATCTAAGCCACTGAATCTTTTTTGATAATATGTTTTCATCAATGTCAAATACTGTTCCACATGAATTACATGTTTCAAGCATAAATAAATTCCTCATATGAGTAGAATTATTAATTATTGTATACTAACATAGTTTTTTTTGACAACATGTTAAAGTATAAATTTTAATGATTTAATAGATGTCACTTTCAATATTTAGAACTATTTACGTTATTTTAATAGCTTCGATTTTAACTTATTTTTTATTTGGGTTAGTTGAATATAAAGAAAAAATATTAGTAACCAAAAAATATGTAAGTAAAAAAGGCTCAAATATTGTTATTTTAACTGGAGGTACGAATAGAATTAAAGATGGGTTAAAAATAATTAATAAATTTGAAAAAGCTTCTACTTTTAATTCTAAAATACTTGTTAGTGGAACAGGTAAAGGTTTTACAAAAATTAGCTTAGAAAAAAAGCTGAATTTTGATTTTAATTTAAACTTGATTGAATGTTGTATTGAGCTTGATAGTATCTCAACAAATACTTATTCAAATGCATATGAAACATTAAAATGGGCTAAAAAAAATAATATTGAAGAATTTATACTAATCACTAGTAATTACCACATGCCAAGAGCTTTTCTTGAATTTAAAAGTAGAATGCCAAATTTAGAGATCTTTACCTATCCAATAACTCCTACCAAACATAATATAAAAATGTGGTTAAGTTCGTTTCAAACTTTTTCTCTAATTTTTTCTGAGTATTGCAAATTCCTTGTTGCTAACCTTAGGATACAGTTTAAAAAAATAACAATTTAACTAAATTTGACCAGCATCAATAATTTTTTTTCGAATTGACCTTGTTCTAGAAAAAAAAGAATGTAATTTAACTCCATCTTTTTTCCTTATTGCTTTTTGTAAGTCTGACAAATCTTCGTTAAATCTCTGAAGCATCTCAAGAACTGCATCTGAGTTATTTAGAAAAACATCTCTCCACATTATAGGGTCAGAAGATGCTATTCTAGTAAAATCTCTAAATCCTGATGCAGAAAATTTAATTACATCATTTTTTAGATCAGTTTCAAGATCAGATGCCGTTCCAACAATAGTATAAGCAATTAAGTGTGGTAAATGAGAGGTGATTGCTAAAATTTTATCATGATATTCTGTATTTACAATTTCTACAAATGATCCTAATGTTTGAAAAAAATTAATTAACTTTTTGGTTTCATATGTTTTTTTATCGTAAACTATTAACCAATATCTATTTTTAAATAAAGAACTAAAACCTGATTTTGGGCCAGAATATTCAGTACCCGCTAGAGGATGTGATGGTATAAAATAAACATTATCAGGCATATAAGGATAAACATCATTTACGACTGACCCTTTTGTTGAGCCTGTGTCCGTAACAACTGTATTTTTCTTAAGAAATGGTGCTATCAAATTAGCAACTGTCTTCATGGATCCAACAGGTACAGCAAGAATTACTAAATCAGCTTCTCTTACTGCATCTTTAATATCTTCACACACAAAAGTTGCAATCTTCATTTGCAATACAATCTTTCTATGCTCAGGGTTAATATCATATGCAAAAGTTACTAATTCATCTTCTTTTTTATCTTTAATTGCGTGTAAAATCGAAGTTCCAATTAAACCCAATCCTATTATTGAAATTTTTTTAAAATTTAAATCCATATTTAATTATCTAAGAAACTTTTTAGTTGTTTTATAAAAATGATATTTTCTTCTTCATTGCCAATAGAAACTCTTAAATAATTAGGCAAACCATATGCATTCATTCCTCTGACTAAAATTCCTTTCTCAGCTAAAAACTTTACGGCGTTTTGGGCACTATTGAGAACATTATTTGGAAATTTTATTAATAAAAAGTTAGTAACTGATGTTTGGAAATCTAAGTTCAATAATTTTAATTCTTTTTCAAACCACCGCATCCATTCTAAATTATGTGAAACGGATTTTTCTTGGAATTCTATATCTTCTATCGCTGCAATACCTGCTAGCATAGCAGCACTGTTTACACTAAATGGTCCTCTTACCTTCATAAGATTAGTTAAAATATATTCAGAACAATATCCCCAGCCTAACCTTAGAGAGGCTAAACCATGTAACTTAGAAAATGTCCTTAACATTATCACATTGTCATGATTATTGACTAAACTACTTCCATCAATATAGTCATCATTATTTATAAATTCTGAATATGCGGCATCATAAACTAGCAAAATATTGGACGGCATTGATTTATGTAACCTAATTACTTCCTCTTTTGGAATAAAAGTACCTGTTGGGTTGTTAGCATTAGCTAAAAAAATTAACTTAGTTTTTTTATTAATTTTTGAAAGAATATTATCTACATTAGCTGTAAAATTGACATCTTTTGCTACTATGCCCTTTGCTCCAGCCACCGATATCGCTTGAGGAAATTGAAGAAAACCAAATTCTGTGTAAATAGCCTCATCTGTGGACTCTAAAAAAGCTTGGGTAATTATAGAAATTAACTCATCAGACCCATTTCCTAAAATAATTTTCTTCTTATCAAGAGAGTATCTATTTGCTATGGCGCTTATTAAATCGTCACCAATTTGAGGTGGATATCTATTTATATTTTGAGTAAAAGAATTTAGGGCTTTTATAGCTTTGAGAGACGTTCCTAAAGCACCTTCATTTGCTGATAATCTAATTAGATTATTTATTTTGCTTTTACCAAAGTTTGGTTTGTAAGTCTCTAATTTTTCAATACTTGCTTTAGCAGTAGGATTATTCATTAATCAACCCATAATTTATCATTTTTAAGTTTAATAATATTATAATCTTTTTGGTTAGTACTTTTGTAGAGTGGAACGTTTGCTAAAATATCAAAATTAACTTTAATTTCTGTCTGATTCTTAATTTTGTTAATACTTTTACTATCTATAAACCCTAACTCAATGTCTTTTTTTTCTAATGCAGCTAATAAACTCACAACACTCAAATAATATGTAGTTTTAAAATAGTTACCAAAGTGCGCAGAATAAGCAGATTGTATTTCATCATCATTTCCTGCAACTCCAATTTTGAGAGCTTTTTGCATTGACAAATTTGATGAAATAATTTGGCGCCAAACTTTTTCAACTAGAAATTTGTCTAAACCAAAATTAACTAATTTTTTTATTAATTCTTCTTCTCTTTTAGGATCAAAAGGAAAGCCACCATTTTTTGCGCTCATTATTTTTGAGGCTAAAGATTGTCTCTCTTTTATCAATTGACATAAATTAGCATCAATTTGGTCAATCTTTGATCTAAGATCATCTAAATCTGTTTCACTCATTTTAATCCTTTAATATTTACTGCTATATATATACTTTAATAAAATAAAATAAACTTTTTGATTATATTAATATGTAAAATAATGTAATTTCATAAATTAAATTCTTAATTATTTTAATTTATGTGGGTAAAAATGCTTGAAATCAACATAATTGATTCTTTTTCAGATAATTATATCTATTTAATACGAAACGAAGCAAAAAATATTACTTGTGTAATTGATCCTGGAGAATCAACTCCTGTAATAAAGTTTTTAAAAAGTAAAGGTTGGGATTTAGACGAAATAGTTAACACTCATCACCACCATGATCATATCGGAGGGAATGCCGAACTTTTAGAAATTTATAATTCAAAATTAATTGCACCTATATATGATAAAAGTCGTATTTCAAATATAGATATTTTAGTTTCAGATAATGATTTAATTAATATTGCAGGGACGAAAACTAGAGTCATTCATACACCTGGTCACACTTTAGGTCATGTATGTTTTTACATGTCTGATGAAAAATGTTTGTTTTCTGGTGATACATTATTTTATCTTGGTTGTGGTCGAGTTTTTGAAGGTACAATGGACCAAATGTGGTCAAGCTTGATAAAACTAAGATCTTTACCTAATGATACGTTAATATATTGTGGCCATGAATACACTTCTTCAAATGCAAAATTTGCCAAACACATTGATCCTAATAATCAGTTGTTAGAACAAGCCATTATAGAAATACAAAATAAAAGAAAAAGTGGTTTACCAACAATACCTTTTGAATTAGGAAAGGAAAAATTTATTAATCCTTTTTTGAGAGCTGATGATCAAAATTTAATAGATAATATTAGTTTAAAAAAAAATACTCCTAATGAGATTTTTAGCGCCATTAGATCAAATAAAGATAACTTTTAAATACTAGATAATTCATAAGCAACTTCACAATTATCAAAAATGTCCGGTTTAGATATTTTTACCTTTACTCCAACAACGAATTTGTTTTTTGAAATAGCTGTATGTATTTTTTTAGTTAAAATCTCAAGTAAATCAAAATGCTTACTATCCACTACGTCAGTCACACATTTTCTAAACTGACTATAATCTTGGGTTTGTTGTAAATTATCACTTTTAGGTTCAGTATCATTAGTAAGTAATATCTCTAAGTTGACAATTATTTTTTGCTTATTTTTTTTTTCTTGTTCATACACGCCGATTGAAGCAATCAGTATCAAGTTATTTATAAATATTTTTCTTTTTCTAGTTGTCATTGTGTAATCCATATTATAAACCGACATCCCTTCTAGGTGGAGCAAGATGTGCTCCTCCATCAAGAAGTGTTACGTGTCCAGTCATTGATTTAGAGTGAATTATAAGTTGGATAGTATTTAAAATTTCTTCAACTGTAGAAGATGATTTTAACAAGTTTTTCTTATGAGATTTTCTAAATGCCTTTTCATCCTGTCCAGGGGCTAATAAAGTAATGCCGGGAGCTATACCGTTTACTCTCAAAGAAGATGAATATGTCAATGCAGACATTTTTGTAAGACCGTACATAGCTTGTTTCGATAAAGTATAAGTATAATAATCTGGATTAAGTCCAAAAATTTTTGCATCAATTATATTAATAACAAAACCTTGTGCATTCTTTTTCTTTTTTTTTAAATTTAAAGTATGTTTAGCTAATGCTTGAGTTAAAATTGTTGGTGCAGTGAAATTTACCGACATGTGATTATTAAGTGATGCAATATCAAAGTTAACACCATTATCATAGTTGAAATAACCTGCATTATTTATTAATCCACACCAAATTGAATTTTGTTCTTCTAAATCCTTAATTAATTTTACAATATCTGAATTAATGGTTAGATCAGCTTGATGTAATGTTACTTTACCCCCAATTTTTAATAATTCATTTGCAGTTTCTTCTGCCAGTTGTTTTGATTTATTGTAATGAACAGCTACTCCCCATCCCGCTTTAACTAAATCTGTTGCTATTAATTTTCCCAATCTTTTTGCAGATGCAGTGACTAAAATTGTTTTGTTCTTTTTTGTCAAAGTTAAATTTCCTTTTGTAAAGCTTTGTATGAGGTATCCCTTATTGATTTTAAATACTTACGAAAACATTTATCTTCTAATGATTTTCTAAGTCCTAATTTCTGCCAAGATTCAGAATTTTTACTTTTAGGCGGAATAAAACTTTTAATAACATTTACTGGCGCAAATCCGATTACTAATACTTCATCACTGAGTAATGCTGCTTCTTCTATAGAATGAGTGACCATGATAACAGTAACTGCTTCTTTTTTAATAATTGAAATAAGTTCTGTGGATATGATTTCTCTACTTAAATTATCTAGAGCAGCAAAAGGCTCATCTAAAAGTAATAATTTAGGTTTAAATAATAATGCTCTTGCTATAGCAACTCTTTGTAACAAACCACCTGATAATTGATAAGGGAAGAAGTTTATATATTCTTGCAAACCTAAATCTTTAATAATTTTGTTAATTTTATTAAATTTTTTATTTCTTTTATTTATATTTCCTAACTCAACATTCTGGTAAACATTCATCCAAGGCATTAGTGAAGCAGTTTGTTGCACTAAACTTATATCTCTCAATTTTAGTTGTAAGATTTCATTTTCAAATTTTATTTCTCCTTTTTCAAATTTAAATATACCTGAAATTAGTTTTAACAAAGATGTTTTTCCTGAACCAGAAGGACCTATTATAGTTGTAAACTTTCCTTTTTTAATTTTATAACTAAAATTATTTAAAATTTCTTTTTTATTAATCTTATCTTCATAAGAGAAAGATACCTTGTCAAAAATTAAATCATCAATTGAACAAGTATTCATTTTTTAGGGACTTTCGACAATATAATCAGGAATAATATTGGTATGTTTAATCATTTTTCCAACATTTATGTTTTTAAGCAAGCCATGTTTAGTCATTAATATTGATTTTAAACCAAAACTATTTGCACCTAGTATATCAGTATGCAGCGTATCACCAACCATACCTATTTTGGACAAAGGTATGTGCCTACCAGATAATTCATTAATTCTATTCATAGCAAGTTGAAATATTGTTGGAAAAGGTTTGCCTAACCAAAATGGAAGATGAATTCCATTTTTAATTAAGTGCGATACATAATATGCAGGCTCTATGCTAAACTTTTCTTCATGAGGAGCAACCAAATCTGGATTAGCGACAAATAACGGTCTAGGTTTTTCTTTTAACGAATTAAATAATAGCTCTTGCCATACGGTATCCCATCGAAGAGTGCCTAGCAAAATAAATGAGTTCATTTCCTCAAACATTGAGTAATCTTGTTCAAGATGAATACAATTTAGATTAGGTATATTTAAGTCATCCCCTATGTTGCCCATAACACCTAAAGGGCCTTCTGGTTGATTGTATGATAGAAATATTTCAGCAACTTCTCTGCTCGAAATTATTTCTTCATCTGAAAACTCAAGTCCTAAGGAAGAAAGTTGTTCTCTTTTTTTGTATGAATTATTACTTGCACCATTTGTAACTACTAAAAGGGTAATTTTTTTTTCTCGAGCTATATTTAATGTTTTAACAATTCCTGGTACTAATGTAGCACCAGTATTTAAAACCCCAAACGCATCAAGTAACAATGCTTCAAATTGATCTAAAATATTTTCTAACTTTGGCGCTAAAGTTGTCCTTTGACTATTTTCTTGATAAGTAGGAAAAAAGTGACGCATACTTTCATAAACATTAACTACATTTTCTGCATCCATATTTTTAACTAATGGAATTGCAAAATTTTCTTCAAATTTAAATTTTTCTAAAACAAATTCAGATTTTACAAAAAAATTATCCATATTATATTTTTTATCCTATAAAATATATTTTTTATGAAAGTTTACATATGTCAAAAAAAATTCTAATTATTGGTTCAGGAATAGCAGGAATTTCTTCATCATTAAAGCTAAAATCTTATGGTTTGGAAGCAACTATAATTGACAAGGGTAACTTTATAGGAGGAAGGATAGGAACCCGAGAAGTTAAAATTAGAAATAAGACATATTATTTTTATCATGGTGCACAGTTTTTTAATGCGAAATCAGATAACTTCCAGAAAATTATCCAAAATGGAGTAAACAAAAAATATATTCAAAAATATGGAAGTTTTTCACCTCCAAGATATAGAGGTTATGAATCTATGAGAAATTTTTTAATGAATTTATCTCAATATCTTAATATTATCCAAAATGCTAAAGTTTGCCATTTAATACCTTATAATGACAAAATCAGTGTCATTGACAACAAAAGTAGCATTTGGCAAACATATGACGGTGTAATATCTACTCCTCCGGCTCCACAAAACATAGACTTAATGAAAGGATTTCCAACCTTAAAAAACACTCTTAAGACTGCTTCTTACGATTCTTGCGTTGCACTAATGTTTTTCTTTGATAAGGAACCTAAAAATGTTCCACATTTTTTTGATTATTATAACAAACAGGGTATTTTAAGCTGGATGGCAGCTGGAAGTAGCTTACGTTTTTGGACTGCACACGCTAATGCAACTTTTTCAAATAAAAGTTTAAATAAAGATAGGATATTGGTTAAAAATGAAATCTTATCCGAAATTAAGAAAATTATATACCCATTTGAAGAAAACTTAAAAATTAATTTCCATAGTTTACAAATTTGGAAATATGCTAGAGTGACGAAAGTTTCATCAGGACCTCAAATTGATCCAAAATTTCCTATTGCCATTGCAGGTGATTTTATGGAGGGACCAAATGTTGAATCAGCTTTTATTTCTGGAGAAAAAGCTGCTGATTTAATATATAAAAGACTTCAGTAATTTCCTAAATAAATTTATTCAAAGACATAACAGATATTAGAGAAATCAAAAAATCTGAGTTTATTATAGGCACTAAATAAGTAACAAGAAGTATGTACTTTTTTTATAGAACCTATTAATCCCTATCACAAAGAATTTTTTAATGAAAATTATATGCTTGTATTTTATTATGCCTTACATAAATGTTTAGCTCTTGCTTTTCTTACAACTAATAATATTGGACTCTTAAATAGATCTCAGTTGGTAGGCAGGCATAATAAATAGCTTGGATTAGAGGATCCAATTGAAAAAATTTTATAATTTCACAATACTATTTAATGAAAGAGAATAAAAATTCTTAATATCATACCAATAATTTTTGTTTTACTTTGGTCTTCTGCTTTTATTACAAGCAAAATAATAATTGAGAATGCTACGCCATTTTTTTCACTTTCAATTAGATTTGGAATTGTAACTTTTCTTTTTTTCTTACTTTTTATTTTTTTTTCAAAAAATAAAAAAATCTCTTTAGAAGCTTTAAAAAACGCGACCATTAGCGGTTTATTATTTCATGGTCTGTATTTAGGTAGTGTTTTTTATGCCTTATCAAAAGGTATATCTGCTAGTCTTATAGCTCTAATTGTTTCATTACAACCTATTTTAACATCTATTCTTGCAAATTTTTTTTTAAGTGAGACTTTATCTAAATTTCAGTTGATGGGTATTTGCTTTGGGTTTTTCGGTGCATTTATTATAATCACTTCTGACTTAATAGAAGGTTTAACTTTCTTTGCATTTTTTGCAGGGTTGATTGGATTGATTTCTTCGTCTATTGGAATAATATGGCAAAAGAAATCAGAATCCGATTTGTCACTTTTAGGTAATAATTTTTTTCAAGCGTTAAGTGCCTCAATTTTTCACTTTTTTCTTGCGCTTTGTTTTGAAAATTATTTTATAAACTTTTCGAATGAATTCATTTTTGCTATGTCTTGGCAAATATTTGGAGTTTCACTAGGAGCTTTTTTGATTTTGATGTGGTTGTTAGAACAAAATAAAGCTAATCAAACATCTACTTTATTTTTCTTAGTTCCTCCAGTTTCAGCCTTAATGGCATTTATAATCCTAAACGAAAAATTTTCGTATCTTGATCTATTTGGCTTATCTCTTTCATGTATAGGTGTTTTTATAGTAACAAGATGTGAGAAGTAAAAGTCGTAACCTTAATTATGTTGTTTTTTTAATTTTTAATTGTTATAATTAATAATCAATGTCTTTTTGTGTGAGAGTGTTTTTTAACCGCCGAAGGAGCAACCACCCCGGAAACTCTCAGGCTCCCGAAACACAAAAAGTTGATAATCTGGAGAGTGATGAATTTTTCATCCACCGAAGGGGTAAGCCAATTTTGGTCAATCTTTCAGGTTCCGTGACAGATGGGGTAAATTGTTTTTTGCAATAATTTCGTTACGGAGATTTTTATGAAAAATATAGCAATTATTGGCGCAGGAATTACTGGAGTAACTACTGCTTACCAACTTTTAGAAAAAGGTTATGAAGTTTCCGTTTTTGATAAAAATCGCTATGCAGCAATGGAAACTAGTTTTGCAAATGGAGGTCAACTATCTGCTTGCAATGCAGAAGTTTGGAATAGTTGGTCAACAATAATTAAAGGTGTTCAGTGGATGTTGAAAAAAGACGCCCCACTGTTGTTCAATCCTAAATTAAATTTTCATAAAATTGGTTGGGTACTTAATTTTATTTCAAACATTCCAAACCATAAAAAAAATACAATTTTAACTGCTAAAATGGCAATAGAGAGTAGAAACGAATTTAAAAGAATTCTAAAAATTGAAAAAATTAATCTAGATCTTGAAAAAAAGGGTATCATGCATTTATGTGATAGCATTAGTTCATTAGAACATGGAAGAAGAGTTAATAAGTGGCTCGCTGAAGCTGGGTTAAATCGTAAAGAAATCACATTGGATGAAATGTTATCCATCGAACCAACTTTAAATTTAAAAAATTTTGTTGGAGGATTTTATACTAAAAGTGATATGTCTGGGGATATTCATAAATTCACCAAATTACTTGCAAATTCCTGTGAGAAAAAAGGTGTAAAGTTCTATTATGAGACTGAAATAACTAAAGTCAGTCACAACAAACAGCAACCTATAATAACATTTTATAGAGCTAACCTATTAAGTAAACAAAATTATGATGCTATTGTTATCTGCGCTGGCGTTAACAGCAAATTTATTGCTAACGAACTTGGTGATGACGTCAATATTTATCCAGTAAAAGGTTATTCAATTACATTACTTCTTAACGATAAAGAAAGTGTTAACAATGCTCCATATGTTTCTTTACTTGATGACAAGGCAAAAATAGTCTCAAGCCGATTAGGAAAAGATAGATTTAGAGTAGCGGGCACTGCTGAGTTTAATGGTTACAATAAGGATATTAGAGCGGACAGAATAAATCCTTTGATTAAATGGTGTAATGAAATTTTTCCACGGGTATCTACTGAGCACGCAATCCCATGGGCAGGATTGAGACCAATGACACCAAGTATGGTTCCAAATGTAGGAAGCGGAAAATTACCTGGAGTTTTCTATAATACTGGTCATGGACATCTTGGATGGACATTAAGCGCATTTACATCAAAACAAATCTCGGACCACATAGTTAGAAAAGATAACTGCAATAACAAAATTTAAATATCTAAATTGCTTACTTTTAATGCATTATCCTGAATAAATGATCTTCTATGCTCTACGGTTTCACCCATCAAAGTAGAGAAAGTTTCTTCTGCATCACCCTCATTTTCTACTTTTACTTGAAGTAGAAATCTTGAATTAGGATCAAGTGTGGTTTCCCAAAGTTGAACAGGATTCATTTCACCTAATCCTTTATACCTATTTACTTGTGAACCTTTTTTTCCTAAATCGGTCACCCTTTTAGCCAAATCCAGAGGTCCGTTTAACTCGTAATTTTCGGTGTTTAAATTAAAAATACATTTTTCTGAAAAGTGGCGGTTTAGAAAGTCTTTCATGTTATCTAAAGCTTTTACTTCCTCAGAGTTCAAATCTTCCTCATTTATAATAAAAATATCTTTTACACCTCTATTTACTCTAGAAATTTCTACGAATCTTTTCTTTTCATCATTATCGTTACTATTGTAGGTTGCGGTCCATTCATTGTTTGAATTACTTGATGATTTGTTTAATCTTTGCATAATTTGTATAAGATTATTTTTGTTATTAAAAAGTTTTAGATTTAGAAGACCTAAAATAGCTAATTGAGAGATAATTTCTGGAAAACCTAACTTTTTAGAAAGATTATCTATAATTCTCTTGGCAAAAATTGATTTTTCTACAGACAATCTTAAATCTTCACCATAAATGGTTTCACTGTCTCCTAATGACAAAGAAACATCTTTAATTCCTGATTTGATTAAATAATCATCTAAAGCTAATTGATCTTTGAGATAAACTTCTGATTGACCATGTTTTGCTCTAAATAATGGTGGTTGTGCTATATATAAGTAACCTGCATCAACAAGAGGGCGCATGTGTCTAAAGAAAAAAGTTAACAATAATGTTCTTATATGACTTCCATCTACATCTGCATCAGTCATTATGATTATTTTGTGATATCTTGCTTTTTCTATGTCAATTTCGGAATTCCCAACACCTGCTCCAATCGCAGTAATTAAAGTTCCGATTTCTGCAGATGATAACATTTTATCAACTCTAGCTCGTTCTACATTTAAAATTTTACCTCTTAAAGGAAGAATTGCTTGATTAGACCTGTCTCTTCCTTGTTTAGCCGACCCTCCAGCAGAGTCACCCTCAACTAAAAAAATTTCTGATTTTGACGGATCTTTTTCCTGACAATCCGCCAATTTACCTGGAAGGCTGGCAATATCAATAACGCCTTTTCTTCTTGTTAATTCACGCGCTCTTTTAGCTGCTTCACGAGCACTTGCTGCTTCATATGCTTTTGCTATTATTTTTTTAGCTTCTGTCGGATGTTCGTCAAACCATTGGTGCAAAGATTCTGAAACTAATTGCTCCACTACCGGACGAACTTCGCTTGATACGAGTTTATCCTTTGTTTGACTTGAAAATTTTGGATCAGGAATCTTTAGGGATAATACTGTAGTTAGACCTTCTCTACAATCTTCGCCAGATAATTGAAGCTTTTCTTTCTTAGCCATACCAGATTTAATAGAATAAGAGTTAATTACTCTGGTTAGAGCTGCTCTAAACCCTGCTAAATGCGTACCTCCGTCTCTTTGTGGAATATTATTTGTAAAACAAAGAGTAGTTTCATGGTATCCATCAGTCCATTCCATAGAAATATCTACTGTTATACCTTCTTTTTCCTGTGAGGTGGCTATAACTTCATGTATAGCATTTCTAGATCTATTCAAATACTCTATATAAGCTTTCAACCCTCCCTCATAGAAAAATGAAACTTTTTTCTCTTCCGTCTCTCTTTGATCAATTAAATCTATATGTACACCACTGTTTAAAAAAGCCAACTCTCGAATTCTATGTTCTAAAGTTTGATAATCAAAATTACATTTAGTAAAAGTTTCTTCACTTGGTTTAAAATTTATTTCTGTACCAGTTTTTTGATCATTCTCGCCAACAATATTCAAACTATTTGTAGCAACACCATTTTTAAAATTAATTTCATATATTTTACCATTTCTATTAATAGTTAAGTTCAATCTTTCTGACAGTGCATTAACTACTGAAATACCAACCCCATGTAATCCTCCTGAAACTTTATATGAATTGTTATCAAACTTTCCACCTGCATGTAATTGGGTCATAATTACTTCTGCCGCTGAAACACCTTCTTCAGGATGAATATCTACTGGAATACCTCTTCCATTATCACTTATAGTAACAGAACCATCACTAAATAATTTAACCTGAATTAAATCGCAATGACCTGCTAATGACTCATCTATAGAATTATCCAAGACCTCATAAACCATATGATGCAATCCTGATCCGTCGTCAGTATCACCAATGTACATTCCAGGCCTTTTCCTAACAGCGTCTAACCCTTTGAGAACTTTAATAGAATCTGCGTCGTAATCTTTATTATTAACTTCTACGTTTCTTTCAGACATCTATATTTCTCCATATTTAAAATCATATTGACCTTTGAAACAATTAATTATTTTTGGAAGATTTATTTTATCAATTAAAGCTGGATAATCTGCAAAAGCTTCTTTACTTGTACTAGTAAACCAAGATTGACCTTCATGCCTGGATACCTCTAAAAATAATGCACTTCTGTGTTTTTTATCTAAATGCTCTACAATATCATCTAACAATAAAATGGGCGCCATATTGAATTTTTTGTTTAGCATTCTTGCGTGAGATAAAATAATAGAAATTAATAAAAGCTTCTGTTCACCTGTAGAGGCAAAGTTGACATTTTTATTATTTTTTCTATTAAATATTTCTACTATAGTCTTATTTGGTCCAGAAATAGTTTCTTCCTCAGAAAAGCGGGATTTTCTTAAGACATCTCTAATATAACCTTCTACTTCTGAAGCAGGTTTATTGGTAAGAAGTTCTTCAATTTTTCCTGTCAATTTTATCTCTGCGGGTGGAAAATGATTTATTAAATTATTTTCAATTAATTCCGTATTGTATAAATCGTTTAACTCTTGAACCATGTCTAATCTAGAAGCGGTAATAGCGACTGAAAACTCAGAAATTTGACTTTCTAAAGTATTTAACCATGTATTATCTCTGTGGAGTTGCGTCAAAAGTTTACTTCTTTGTCTTAAGAGTTTTTCATGTTTGTATACTCTATTTAAATGTAGACTATCTAACGAAGAAGTAAGCCTATCTATAAAACGCCTCCTTTCACTCATACCAGTTTGGAATAAAATACACATTTGAGGAGTAATCCAAGATATTTTTAGAATTTTTCCTAACGAACTTAAAGAACATTTATCCATATTAATTTTAGCCATTCGCGTTTTTTTAAGTGAATCTTCTTTCAGTCCTGTTCCTATGTTAAACTTACCATTGGGACATACAAAGTCTGCATTTATTCCCCAAATATTATAACTGCCTTTACACAAAATTTTCTGAGTTATATAATCTTCTATGTTTGATTTTCGAAGACCTTTGCCTTGATTTAATAAAGAGACAGCCTCTAAAATATTAGTCTTGCCACAACCGTTACCTCCATATATTAATAAAGACGATTTACAAATCTTCAAATTTAAATCAACATGATTTCTAAAATTTTTTAAATTTAGTTTTTTTATATAAAATTTATTTGAAATTTCATTCGTTTGAATATCATCTCTGAAGTTTAAAACATTATTTTTCATTTCTATCCTAGATATACTTATCTAATTTTATAAATAAATTAAACTCTCATAGGCATTAAGACAAAAATAACACCATCTTGGTCTGGATCTGTAATCAAGGCGGGCGAAGCTGAATCTGATAATAAAATTTCTATTTCTTTCCCTTGAATTTGTGATGCTATATCTAGAAGATATTTTGCATTAAATCCTATATCTAAATTATCATAATTATAGTCTATTTCTAAATCCTCAGATGCATTGCCTAAATCATGACTATTAACATTTAACGATAATAAATTTTTATTTAACGAAAGCTTAACAGCTCTTGATTTTTCCATAGATACAGTAGAAACTCGATCAATAGCTTTTGAAAAATCCGAGTTAAAAACTACTAATTTATTTAGATTTTCTTTAGGTATAACCCTTTGATAATCTGGAAATGAACCATCTATCAATTTAGTTGTTAAAACGGAATTTGGAAAAATAAATTTTGCTTTAGTACTGGAAATAATAATTTTAATTTTACCATCGGTTCCATCAGTCAGTTTTCTTATTTCTCCAACTGCTTTTTTTGGCAAAATTATACCAGGCATAGTTTCAGCACCTTCAGGAAGTGGAATTTCAGCTTGAGCTAAACGATGTCCGTCCGTTGCTACTGCTCTTAACTTATCTTTGTTTAGTTCAGGAACATGAAAAAAAATACCATTTAAGTAATATCTAGTTTCTTCCGAAGAAATCGCAAACTTAGTGTTATCAATCAAATTTGCAAGATCAACGGATTCTATGGAAAATTCATTACCCTTTTCAATTTCTGTCATAACAGGAAAATCGTCAACCGATAAAGTTGGAAGAATAAATTTAGATTTACCCGCTGAAACTTGCACATTTAAATCAACAAGTTCAATTTTAATCTCAGCTCCATCGGGAAGTTTTCTTACAATATCGTAAAGAGTATGAGCTGCAAGTGTGATTTTACCTTGTTTCAAAACAACGCAACCAGTGACTTCGACAATATCCATGTCCATATCTGTAGCTGTAAATGATACTTTTGATGAATTTGTTTCTATTAAAACATTAGATAATATTGGTATTGTATTTCTTCTTTCGACTACAGAATATATATGTCCAAGTGGTTTAAGAAGTGCATTTCTATCAATTGTAAAATTCATAATTTACCTCAATCGCTTACAAATAAACATAAATATTATTCAATTATTATAACATGTTTAGACTTATTTCAGCAAGCAATTACGTGTCAAAGATTTTACGTTTAATATGAATAATTTAAATGGTAAGAATAGATTTTTTAAGATCAGAAATTTGTTTTTTTAATTTTAGATCTACAATTGATAATGCCTCAATTTTTTTAACTGCATGAATTACAGTTGTGTGGTCCTTGCCTCCAAAGGCTTTACCTATCTCAGGATAAGAGAAACTAGTTATTGTTTTACTAATATACATAGCAATTTGCCTAGGTCTGGCAATGTTAATAGAACGTCTTGAGGAAATCATATCAGATAATTTCAAATTAAAAAATAGTGAGACTTGTTCTTGTATAAGACTAACAGATATATTTTTTTCATTAACTAACAAAATGTCCGATAATAAATTTTCTGAGTTTTCTATACTTATATCTTTACCTGAAAGTTCGTGATTAGCCCAAATACGATTTAAAGCTCCTTCTAATTCTCTAACATTACTTACAATTTTTTTGGCTAAAAATTGAAGAACATCAAATGGTATATTAAGACCTAATAAATTAACTTTTTTTCTAAGTATATCTAGTCTTAACTCATAATTAGTTGGGAGAAAATCAACAACCAACCCTCCTCCTAATCTTGACTTTAACTTCTCATCTAAATCAATTAATTCAACAGGTGACTTGTTAGATGAAATTATGATTTTTTTGCCCTCATTAATTAAATTATTAAATGTATAAAAAAACTCTTCTTGAGTTGAACCTTTTCCACCAATAAATTGAATATCATCTATAATTAAAACATCGACAGATTTAAATTGATCCTTGAACTTTATAGTATCTTTTTGTCTTATAGCTTTTATAAACTGATACATAAATCGTTCCGCAGACATTAATACAACTTTTATATTTGGATTGTTTTTTTTTAGCTCTATTGCAATTGCGTTTAATAAATGGGTCTTTCCCATACCAACATTACCATAAATATAAAGTGGATTATAAATAAAAGAACTTTTATCACATATTCTTTTTGAAGCCGCATAAGGCATCTGATTAGAGTTTCCAACTACAAAATTATCAAAGTTTAGTGTTTTATTAATATTCATAGACACGCTGTCTATAAATGAAAGATTATTATTAATTAGAGTGTCAAGCTCAGGATTAAATTGTTTTTCAATTTTAGAAGAATTCAATTTTTGGAATTTATTTTTTGTGAGAATAATAACCTTCAGTAAATCTTCAAAATATTTTGAAGCTTCATAAAAAATTGTTTCATAATATTGGGTTTCAGCTCTGTTTGAAATTAATTTCGAGGTTGAGCCTAGATATAGTACTTTTTTTTCATATTTTATAAAGTTTAATGGCTCTATCCAAGCTTTCCAAATAATCTCTTTTATATTCAACGAAATTACCTGTTTTGTTTTTTCCCAATTGTCATTTTGCAACATTTGAAAATCAACTATATCTTCGTCCTGTCCTATTATAATCTCTTTAGTACTTGTATGTGATTCATTTTTTTGCATTTAAACAGACACTTATTAAAATTAAAAAATTAGTTAGAATATAAAATTATTGCTGCAACAATTTTAAATTGAATTAATTCTATATAGCTTATTTCTATTCGCAATAAGCCTTATGTGTAATAAATAAAAAAAAGATATTGATTTTTCATATTCATAAAAAAAATTATATAAAACAATGTATTAAAAATTTTAAATATTTTTTTATTAATTTTTTTTTTAAATAATTTTTAATTAAACTCATTAAATTGAATTTATTTTCTAATAATTTAAGTTATTACATTGAATTTATTATGATTCTTAATATTATTTTTTTTTTAAAATTTAAAAATTTTTTTTCAATATTTTTGGAACTTTACTTAAATGTTTATATTTTTATATTATGTCTCAATAACAGAATGCCACGAATCGTTACTTTTATTATTTTCTAATCTTAAATTTAATAAAAAAAAGAGGCTTTACGCCTCTTAGAATTTTTGATTTGAAAAGTTGAAATTATGCTATCTTCTTAATTCTTGCTGACAGCCTAGATAACTTTCTTGAAATTGTATTTTTTTTAAAAACACCTTTAGTAACTGATCTATGCATCTCTGGTTGAGCTGCCGCTAAAGCTTTTTGTGCTAATTTTTTATCATCTTTTTCGATTGCTAACTCAACTTTTTTAATAAAAGATCTAACTCTATTTTTTCTTACTTTGTTAACTATTCCCATTCTGGAATTACGTCTTATTCTTTTCTTAGCTGAAATATGATTAGCCATTATTTTATCCTAGTAATAGTTTTAATAAGCAATTAGATTTATCTAATTAAAATGTCAAGTTAAATAAGATATTAAGATTGTTTTATTAGGTTTTAGATTTGACAATTATTACAAAAATATGTTGAACGATTACTTAAAGTACTTACAGAAATTAAGCATTTGCATTTTTTACAAATTTTATTTTTTTTACCATAAACTTTAAGTTTTTGAAAAAAATAACCAAGTTTTCCATTTGGCTGCAAATGATTTTGGAGAGTGGTTCCTCCAATATTAATTGATTTTTTTAAAATTTGTCTTGTAGCCTTTATAATAGATTTAATTTCTTCCTTACTTAAAGTTTTTACACTTCTGTATGGATTTATTTTTGCACTGTAAAGTATCTCACTAGCATAAATGTTTCCTATTCCTGCTATTATAGCCTGATCCATAAGAGTGTCTTTAATACATTTTATTTTTTTCTTAAATATCGTTTCTAAGTAATTAACGTTTAATTCTTTTGTGAAAGGTTCAACACCTAATTTTTTTAATAAAAAATGTTGATCAATTTCTTTCTTATTAAATAGGTCAATATAACCAAACCTTCTTGGATCATTGTATGTAATAAAATATATTTTATCATTGTTAGATTTTATTGTAATTCTTACATGATCATGTTTGAGAAGAGTTTCGAAACTGTCTCTAATTTTAATTTGTCCACTCATGCCTAAATGAATTAGAAAAATATTATCCTTAATAGTAGGTATTAATATAAATTTTCCTCTTCTGAAAGGTTTTATAAAAAAATCGTCTTGTAAATCTTCTTTCAAAGATTTTTTGATTTTCCATCTTAAGTCATTTCTAAATATTTCTGTTTTTACAATTTTAGCATTTTTTATAACTTTAGATAAAGCCAAAGATACTGTTTCTACTTCAGGTAATTCTGGCATCTTTTTATCCTTTTTTGTATAACTTTAAATAAATTAGAAAAGTATATTTGAATTGAGTATATAGTAATTGGAATAATTATGTTAAATAAAGATAAACAACAAATTGACTTTGGATACAAGACTGTAAAAAGATCTGACAAACAAAAATTAGTTAATAATGTATTTGATTCAGTTGCTAATAAGTATGATTTAATGAACGACCTTACTAGTTTTGGTATTCATAGGTTATGGAAAAATAATCTAATTAATTGGTTAGCTCCTCAAAAGAATCAAAATCTAGCTGATATTGCTGGTGGAACTGGTGATATTGCTAAAAAATTTTTGAAAGCTGGGGGAGGGTATGCTCACGTATATGACGTAAATAAAGCGATGTTGAACAAAGGTCAAATCAAGAATGAGGGAATAAAAAAAATAAAATGGACTATTGCTAGCGCTGAAAATATTCCATCTCCTGAATTTTCTTTTGAAAGAGCAACAATGGGATTTGGGTTAAGAAATATAACTGATAGGATTAAAGCTTTAAAAGAAGTTTATCGTATATTAAAGCCTGGAGGTCGATTTATTTGTCTAGAATTTAGTCATGTAGAAAATGATATAGTTAAAAAATTATATGATACTTGGTCGTTTAATTTTATGCCTTTAATAGGAAAAAAAGTTACGGGTGAAAAAGAGGCATATTCTTATTTAGTTGAATCTATAAGACAATTTCCTACCCAACCTGAACTCACTGAAATGTTTTCTGAAGTTGGATTTTCAAGGATTAAATATAGAAACCTATCAAGTGGTATAGTTGCACTTCATTCAGGGTGGAAGATTTAAATGCAAATTAAACAAAGGTTAGAGTATCCAATCTGGAAAGTGCCATACTTTTGTATAATAGGTCTTTTTGTTTTTATTAAACTAGTAAAAGCAGGCGCTTTAACTCTTTTAATAAATAAAAATTTCTTTAGTAAAAGAATAAATTTAACTTTAAAATTTTTTAATCTTATTTTTTTTAAACCTAATAAGGATGAAATAGGAAAAAAACTTCTCCACTGTTTAACTGATTTAGGTCCAGGATATATTAAGTTTGGGCAAGCTTTATCAACAAGACCCGACTTAGTTGATAAAAACATATGCGAATATTTAAAAAAGTTACAAGATGATATTGAACCTTTTTCAAGTACTATTGCAAAAAAAATAATTGAAGTAGAAAGTCAGAATTTAATTGAAAATATTTTCAGTTTTTTTGATGAAAACCCTATTGCTAATGCTTCTGTCGCGCAAGTACATACTGCTCTCTTGAAAAGTGGTGAAAAAGTAGCAGTTAAGCTTCTTAAACCAAATATTAAAAAAAAATTATTTAATGATTTTATCTTTTTCTACTGGATTTCAAAATGTCTTGAGATAATCATGCCAAATATTAAAAGACTAAAACTTTCAAAAAATGTTGAAGTATTGTCAGAAGTTTCATTAAACGAACTTGATTTAACGCTGGAAGCATCAGCGGCAGAAGAACTTTCAGAAAACTTCAAAGATAATTCATATTACAAAGTACCTAAAATTTACTGGGAACTTACTAGTAAAAAAATGCTCGTTCTTGAGTACATAGAAGGTATTCGTATTGATGATATAAATGCTCTAAAGAAGGCAAATCATAATATAAAAAAAATAACAGAAATAGGCACTGAAGTTTTCTTTCTACAAGTTTTTCGTGATGGTTTTTTTCATGGAGATATGCATCCAGGTAATATTTTAATTAATCCCAGTGGTATTCTTGTTCCAATTGATTTTGGTATTATGGGAAGACTGTCAAATAAAGATCGTCAATTTTTAGCTTTATTGCTTACATATCTTCTTAATAAAGACTATAAAAAAGTAGTGGAAATTCATTCAGAAAACAACATGTTAGGAAAAGATATTTCACATGATCACCTTGCTCAAGCTATAAGAGCAATTTGCACACCCATATTAAACAAACCTATAGGAGAAGTTTCTTTAGGTAAGTTATTGGGACAGATACTTGGCCTATCAAAAGAATTTAATATTGAAGTACAACCTCAGTTTACTCTTCTACAAAAAACTATGTTAATGGCAGAGGGCACAACAAGACAAATCAATCCTGACATTAATATGTGGGATTTATCTGCCCCTCTTATTGACAAATGGATAAATGACACTCATGATCCTTTTAAAATTCTTGAAGAATGGTTTCATAAAAATAAATTAATTTTACTTAAAATACCTGAAATTATTGATAAATTTGATAAAATATTATCAAAAAATGAATAATTTCATTATAAATTCAATTTATGTGATATAATGTATGAATTATTTTGGGAATTAATCTAATGAATAACATCTCAGAACTCATTTCACTACTTGGTGGAACAGGATTTGTAGCTGAAAAACTTGAAATAAAGTCTTCTGCAGTTTCAAACTGGAGAAAGCTTAATAAAATTCCCAAAAACAAACTAAATGCCATACTATCGCTAAGCTCACAACTCAACATAAATACCGAAGATTTTTTTCCAAACAAATATTTAGATAATTTTAATATACTTTTAATTATATGCGGAGGAATAGCATCATATAAATCTCTTGAAATAATTAGATTAATAAAAAAAACAAACATTAATCTTGATGTTGTAATAACTAAATCTGCTCAAAAATTTATTACTCCTTTACTTGTAACAAGCTTAAATGAAAAAAAATGTTATACTGATTTATTTTCTGTCGAGGATGAAACCAAAATGAACCACATTATGCTTGCAAGGAAACCAGATTTTATTTTAGTTGCTCCTGCTACAGCAAACATAATGGCAAAACTTGCTAATGGGATCGCTGATGATCTTGCGAGTACAATTTTACTTGCATCATTTTCTCAAATAATTTTAGCACCATCAATGAACCCTATTATGTGGAGTAACTTAGCAACACAAGAAAATTATAAAAAACTTATAGAGAGAGGTGTTGAATTTATTGAACCTGATGTTGGAGATATGGCTTGTGGAGAAAGTGGAACAGGTAGATTTCCGGACCCTAAAATAATTTTTAACCAAGTAATTTCAAACATGATTAAAAGAAAAACAACAACTAACCAGTTTAAAGATGTATCTATTATAATTACAGCAGGTCCAACAATAGAAGATATTGATCCCGTTCGATTTATTAGCAACAGATCATCGGGTAAACAAGGTTTTGCAATTGCTTCTGAATTGTCTAAAAGAGGAGCAAAAGTGACTTTAATTACTGGTCCGGTTAATATTCCATTTCCAAAATGTGCAAATATAATAAGAGTAAAGACTGCTCAAGAAATGTTTGAAAAAACAATATCTCAACTACCCGCTGATATATTAATATGTAGTGCCGCGATAGCTGATTGGAAATTAATTCCAGAAACATTTACACAAAATAAGCTTGATCAAAAAAACAAAATAAAAAAAACTGATCAAGAATTATATTTTAAGACAGTAAAAAACCCGGATATTCTAGCAACTGTTGCAAAAAGCAATTTAAGACCTAATATGGTTATAGGATTTTCTGCTGAAACTAATAACGTTATAAAAAATGCAAAGATAAAATTAGTTTCAAAAAAAATTGATCTAATAGTAGCCAATGAAGTAGGTGAAAATAAGGTTTTTGGAAAAGATTTTAATAAAGTTTTTCTCATTGATAAGCATAATTGTGAGGAATGGTGTCAACAAAGCAAAAAATCGGTAGCCTCTAATCTAGCTGATAAAATCAACAAAATTTTTAATACCACTAATAATAGAGATACGTATGCTTAATGATGATGATTTAAATAGATATGCAAGACAAGTAATTATTCCAAACTTTGATGAAGAGGGTCAAGAAAAGTTACTGTTTTCAAAGTGTTTAATTATTGGTGCTGGAGGTTTAGGTTGTCCTGTTGCGCTATATGCTTCTGCAGCAGGTTTTGGACATATAGAAATTTGCGATGATGATACTATTGATCTTACTAATCTTAATAGACAAATTGCTCATAAAAACAACAGGATTGGTTTTAACAAAGCTGAAAACCTTGTACAAGAATGCTTAAAAATTAATCCCAACATTACTATAAAACCAAATAAAAAAAAGTTTGATAAATCTTCTGATATTAGTGGTTTTGACTTGATTTTCGATTGTTCTGACAATCAAGAGACAAAATATACAATTAATCTTTTATCGCATTTAAGTAAAAAAACTTTAATATCAGGCTCTGCCGTTCAAATGGAAGGGCAGTTGGCGATTTGGAAGAGTGGATTAAATAAAGATTATCCCTGCTATGAATGTGTTTTTCCAAAGACCAAAGAATTAGCTCCTATTACAAATTGTAGGCAAGCAGGAATAATTGGACCAATAACAGGTTTAATTGGTAGCATGCAGGTAAATGAAGGAATAAAGGAAATAGCTTTAAAAAATTGTAATTCAAGGGCAGGGTATTTATTTTTATATGATGGATTAGCTCAAAGTTTAGATAAAATAAAACTAACTAAAAATAAAAAGTGCCCAGTATGCTCTATATTATAAGCTTAAAATTTTTTATATTTACTAAAAATTACAAATTTCAACTTTTTATTATATTTGTTTTTGCAATTAATTTAATATTTTATGCAAAACAGACACATTCTGAAATAAAATATTCTATAAATGGAAGCGGTTTAACAATTCCCAGGGTAGTCTCGTTGAAGAACTCATTAACATTTATGAGAACTGGACCTGGAAAGGAATTCCCAATAAAGTTTGAAGTTAATCAAAAAGGACACCCTGTTGAAATAATTGCTGAGTTTAATAATTGGAGAAAAGTAAATACCAAAAACAACTTATCTGGTTGGATACATACACAATTATTGTCCTCATTCAGAACTGGATTACTTATTACAAATACTTCGTTGAAAAGAAGACCTTCAGTTTCGAGTAAAAATCTAGCTAAATTACTTCCAGATTTATTAATTAAAATAAAAAAATGTAATTTGCAATGGTGTAATATTGAAGTTTTTAAAAATAAAAAATTTGTTGGGTGGGTTGAGAAGAATACAATCTGGGGCTCTGTAAATAATTAACTATAATTATTTCATTTATTCTATTTTAAGAATGATGTAAGATTTGATTACGAATTGTTAAAGGTATTTTAATGTGACTTTATTTAAAAACTCATTCAATTATCAGGAATTAATAGATTGTGCAAAAGGACGACTAGCAGGTGTTGATTTTCCTAAACTCCCGTTACCACCTATGCTTATGTTTGATGAAATCACAAATATTAAAGAGACCGGTGGAAACTATGACAAAGGTACAGCTCATGCACAATTTAAAATCACTCCAGATAAATGGTTCTTTCCTTGTCATTTTGAAAACGATCCTGTAATGCCAGGATGCCTGGGAATGGACGCACTATGGCAACTTTTAGGTTTTTCATTAGGAAATATGGGCGGCAGAGGTAAAGGTAGAGCTATATCTGTAGGAGAAGTAAAATTTACTGGACAAATATTACCGATTGCCAAAAAAGTAGAATATTTTCTTGATTTTAAAAGAATTATAATGAGAAAGCTAATTTTAGGCATAGCTGATGGACGAGTGGTTTGTGACAATAAGACCGTTTTTGAAGCATCTGACATAAGAGTTGGGCTTTTTCAAGATTAATTAATTCTTACATAAATAGGATTAAACATGAGTAATGAAAAAAGAGTTGTTATAACTGGTATGGGTATAGTTAGCTCTATTGGTAATAACGTAGAAGAAGTTAAAAATTCTTTAATAAATCAAAAATCAGGCATTGTTCAAGCTGACACATACAAAGAAATGGGTTTTCGAAGTCAAATTCATGGTGAAGTAAAACTCAATTTAGAAGATCATATTGATAAAAAACAACTTAGGTTTATGGGTGCAGGAGCTGCATATTCTGTCCTTTCTATGGAACAAGCTATTAAAGATTCTGGGTTAACTCCTGAAGAAGTTTCTAACCCAAACACAGGCCTCATTGCTGGGTCTGGTGGACCCAGTACAGTAAACTTGCTACAGTCATTCGATATTGCAAGAGAAAAAGGTCCTAAAAGAGTAGGTCCTTTTATGGTTCCACGATGTATGAGTTCGTCTGTATCAGCCTGTATTGCTACTTTTTTTAAAATTAAGGGTGTAAATTTTTCAATTACTTCTGCTTGTTCTACGTCGGCACATTGTATTGGTATTGGAGCAGATCAAATTAAGTACGGAAATCAAAATATAATTTTTGCAGGAGGTGGCGAAGAACTTGACTGGACACTTTCTGTACTATTTGATGCAATGGGTGCAATGTCTAGCAAGTATAATGAAACCCCTGAGTTAGCTTCAAGACCTTACGATTTGGATAGAGACGGATTTGTAATCGCAGGAGGTGGAGGAATGCTTGTTTTAGAAGAACTTGGGCATGCAAAAGCAAGAGGTGCAAAGGTTTATGGTGAAATAGTTGGCCATTGTGCAAATTCTGATGGGCATGATATGGTTGCACCAAGCGGAGAAGGTGCAGTTAGATGTATGCAGCAAGCATTAACAAAAACTAATCAAAAAGTAGATTATATAAATGCTCATGGAACAAGTACCCCTGTCGGAGATATGCAAGAACTTCATGCTGTAAGAGAGGTCTTTAAAGATAGAGGCTATCTTCCAAAACTTACAAGCACTAAGTCCCTAACAGGTCACTCTTTAGGAGCCACAGGTGTACAGGAGGCTATCTATACATTACTAATGATGAATAATAATTTTATTTCTGGGTCTGCTAATATTAGTAATCATGACCCAGAAATAGGCTCTATCGACATACCTAGAAAAACCATCCAAAATATAAATATTAATTTAGCACTTTCAAATTCTTTTGGATTTGGAGGAACAAATGCGTGTATTGCTTTATCTAAATTTAATTAAGAAAGTATATTATGTCTATATTGAAGGGTAAAAAAGGTCTAATAATGGGAGTTGCTAATGAACGTTCAATAGCTTGGGGTATTGCTAAAACCTTCGCTGATAATGGTGCAGAATTAGCTTTTTCCTATCAAAATAACGGATTTAAAAAAAGATTAATTCCTTTAATGGATTCTATAAAAGCAAGCAAATTTTATGAATGTGATGTATCCAAAGATATTAATGAGACAAGCTCTATAGAAAATATGTTTTATAAAATTTTAGAAACTTGGGATGAAATTGATTTTGTTGTGCACGCCCTCGCATATTCAGATAAAGAAGAGTTAAAGGGGAAGTATGTTAATTGTAGTAGAAAAAACTTTCTAAATTCACTTGATATTTCAGCATTTAGTTTTACAAGAACTGCTAAATCAGCTTTTCCCCTTATGTATTCTAAAGGTGGGAGTTTGTTAACTTTATCTTATCTTGGAGCTGAAAGAACTACTCCTAACTACAATGTTATGGGGGTGGCAAAGTCAGCATTAGAAGCTTCAATCAAATATTTAGCGATGGATCTAGGTAAAAATAATATTAGAGTTAATGGGTTATCAGCAGGACCAGTAAAAACGCTTGCCGGTGCAGCTATTTCTGGTGCTCGCCATGTATATAGGTACTCAGAGAGTGTGGCACCACTAAAATTTAACCCAGAATTAAAAGAAGTTGGTAATTCCGCATTATACCTAATATCTGATTTATCATCTGGTGTAACAGGTAATATTCACCATGTAGATGGCGGATTACATAGTGTTGCTATTCCCAAATCAAATGATCTAGAGTAATTTAAACTATTTATTATTCCAGATGGGTTTTCTTTTTTCTGAAAAAGCTTCCATACCTTCGACATGATCTTCAAGTGCAAAAGTTGAGTAAAATAAGGCTCTTTCAGAACGAATGCCCTCTTCAAGAGTTGTTTCATATGCAACATTAACAGCTTGTTTTGCTAGTTTGGCTAAAGGTTTGGATTGATTGGCAATTTTTTGAGCTATATTTTTTAAAGAAATGTCAAATTCGTCGTTACCAATCACTTTTGCTACTAATCCTGATTTTTCTGCTTCATCAGCAGACATCATGTCTCCAGTCAAAATTGCTAACATTGCTTTTGATTTGCCAATTGATCTAGTCAATCTTTGTGTTCCTCCTGCACCAGGTATAGCACCAATATTTATTTCAGGTTGACCGAACCTAGCGTTATCCGAAGCGATTATAAAATCACACATCATAGCCAATTCGCAGCCTCCACCGAGAGCATATCCTTTGACACCAGCAATTATCGGAGTTTGAATTTTTGGAATATCAAGCCATCCATTTTCTATATATCTTGTTTCAGACACTGATGCATAATTATGTTTTACCATCTCTTTTAAGTCAGCACCGGCTGCAAATGCTTTCTCAGAACCAATCAAAACTATGCAACCTACAGATAAATCATTATCAAATTTTTCAGTTGCATCTTTTATAGCTAGTATAAAACCAGCTGACAAAGGATTAAGCTTATTTTCATGATTTAATTGAACCCATCCTATACCATTCTCTATCCAAGTTTTTATCCACTCACTTTTTGGAACAATACTATTCATAAGATCCTCCTGTAATATTTAAGTTAATCTTCTTTTTTGTTTTCGATATCTTCACCAGTATCCTGGTCAACACGTTTCATAGATAATTTAACTTTTCCCCTATCATCAAAACCTATGACTTTTACTTTTACTTCGTCGCCCTCTTTACAAATATCAGTAGTTTTCTCAGTTCGAGCATTTTGCAATTCAGAAATATGAACTAATCCATCTTTTGTTCCAAGAAAATTGACAAAGGCTCCGAAGTCTACAGTTTTTACTACTTTTCCAGTATATATAACACCTAGTTCAGCTTCAGCAACGATATCATTAATTCTTTTTTGAGCCGCTTCGGAAGATTCTGTATCTGACGCAGCAATCTTAATTGTACCATCATCTTCGATATCCACCTTAGCTCCTGTTGTTTCACATATTTCTCTAATCATTTTACCGCCAGGTCCTATAATATCACGAATTTTTTCTAATTTAACTTTCATAGTGGTAATTTTTGGAGCAGAATCTGCTAAAGCTTCTCTAGAAGATCCTATTGCTTTACTCATTTCATTTAATATGTGAATTCTACCTTCTTTTGCTTGATCTAATGCAATTTCCATTATTTCTTTAGTTATAGACGTAATTTTTATGTCCATTTGAAGACTTGTGATTCCATCTTCAGTTCCAGCAACTTTAAAATCCATATCGCCTAAATGATCTTCATCACCTAAAATATCTGACAAAACTGAAAATTCTTTTTTTTCTTTAATCAGACCCATGGCAATCCCTGCAACAGGTTTTTTTATAGGAACACCAGCATCCATTAAAGCAAGTGAAGCACCACATACAGTAGCCATTGAAGATGAACCATTTGATTCAGTCACTTCAGAAACAATTCTTACTGTATAAGGAAAATCATTAACTGAAGGTAACAAAGGGTTAACAGCTCGCCATGCTAGCTTTCCATGCCCTACTTCTCTTCTGCCCGGAGTTCCTACTCTACCTGCTTCACCAACTGAATAGGGGGGAAAATTATAGTGCAGCATAAATTTTGACCTATATTCGCCCTCTAAAGCATCAATTATTTGCTCATCTTGACCTGTTCCTAAGGTAGCTACAACTAGCGTTTGAGTTTCTCCTCTAGTAAATAAAGCTGAGCCATGGGCTCTTGGTAAGGTGCCAACTTCAGCTATAATTGGTCGAACTGTTTTAGTATCTCTACCATCAATTCTTTTTTTAGTTTTTAAAATATTACCTCTTACAATATCTGCTTCCATATCTTTTGTTAGTGATAATATAAGTGCTGAATTTGAAGACTCAGCAAACTTTGAAAGTATATCGTTCCTTATATCAGATAAAATTTTAGATCTATTTGATTTATCCATTTCTTTATAAGCTTTCTCAAACTTTTTTTTGAATGATTTTATCGTTTTTAAATAATCTTCTTTTTCTTTTGGTTCGTCTGGTAAAGGCCTTGGTTCTTTGGCTGCAACTTCGGCTAAGTCTATTATAGCTTTTATTACATGTTCGATCTCGTTGTGACCGTAATCGACTGCTCCTAACATTATTTCTTCAGATAGCTCAGATGCTTCTGATTCAACCATTAAAACTCCATCTGTGGTACCGGCAATAACCAAGTCTAGATCTGCATCTTTCATCTGATCTATTGTCGGATTCAAAATATAATTATTTCCATCCCAACCGACTCGGCAGGCACCTATCGGTCCCATAAATGGCAATCCTGAAATTGTTAAAGCAGCAGACGCGCCTAAGATGGCTACTATATCGGGATCATTTTCCATATCGTGAGAAAGTACTGTAGCAATAACTTGAGTTTCATTTTTATAGTTTTTATGAAATAACGGTCTAATTGGTCTGTCTATTAATCTTGAAACTAATGTTTCTTTTTCTGAAGGTCTTCCTTCCCTTTTAAAAAAACCACCTGGTATTCTACCAGCAGCAAATGTCTTTTCTTGGTAATTAACGGTAAGAGGAAAAAAATCCACTCCAGGCTTGGCACTCGAAGCACCAACCGCTGTACATAATACAGTAGTACCGCCATAAGTCACAATAACTGCTCCATCTGCTTGGCGGGCAATCTTTCCAGTTTCGAATGTTAATAATTTACCACCCCACATGACTTCTTTTCTATAAACTTCAAACATAATAATAACCTCTACCTACTTCTTTAACTCTTACACTTTAAATGTTCTGAAACATAACTACATAGTTTTTTGAATTTATCTTCTTAAACCTAATTTTTTAATTAGATTTAGATAACGATCTTGATTTTTATTTTTAATATATTTTAATAAATTTCTTCTTTGACCGACCATACTTAATAGTCCACGTCGTGAACCAAAATCCTTTTTATGATTTTTAAGGTGTTCAGTTAGATTTTTAATTCTTTCAGTCAAAATAGCTACTTGAACATCAGCTGAACCAGAATCAGTTTCGCCATTTCCAAAGTTTTTAATTAATTCAATTGTTTTATTCTTTTCTATCGACATCATATTTCCCTTCTATTTTTATATTAATTATGCGCTTCGGCTTAACTAAGTCAGTCTCAATTTTAACAAGGGCTATAAGATTATTATTTCTAATAGCGCAGATTTTTTCGAATTCTTGAAAATTTGGGTGTTTAATAAGAAATTTATTTTTAAATTCTAAAGAATTAAATTGAATTTTTTGACCTAGCTTTAACTTCCTCGCCTCAATTTCATTTAAAGCTAACGCCGGGATGTCGTCTAGCGCAGCTTCAATTGGTAACATTTTTTTTAAAATTGATGGACTATGTATTATTTCTTTGAAAAAATCTATAAAAATCGTATCTTTTTCTCCAAAATCCCCTACACTGTGTCTTCTAAGCGATATTAAGTGTCCTTTTGTATTAAGTTTTTCAGCAATATCTCTAGCCAATGACCTAACATATGTTCCTTTACCACAGATAACTTCAAATTCGGCTAAATCAGAATTAATGATTTTTTTTAATATGCACTGATGTATTTCTACTTGTCTTGGTTGATGTTCAACAAATATATTGTTTCTAGCTAAATTATATGAACGATCACCATTTATTTTAATTGCTGAATAAACAGGAGGTTTTTGATATATTATACCACTAAAAGACTTTATTATTTTAAATATCTGATTTTTAGTTGGTCTTACATTTGAATTTTCTAAAATTTTTCCTTCTGAGTCATCTGTATCTGTTTTTTGACCCCATTTAATAACAAAGGAATATTTTTTACTTTTATTCTGAATAAAAGAAATACATTTTGTTGCTTCACCAACTGCTATAGGTAAAACTCCAGTTGCCATTGGATCAAGCGTGCCTCCATGTCCAATTTTTTTTATATTCAATATTTTGGAAATTTTGGTTACTGCTTGACGAGATGTTATTCCACTCTGCTTATCGAGTATTATCCAACCATTAAAATAACTGATAATTACCAACCTAATTATTAAAATTAATTTTACTTTTTAATCTTTTGTAAAATATTTTCTATATTTCTTGCATATTCAAAAGTTTCGTCAATTCTAAATCGAAGTTTTGGTATTTGCCTTAGATTAATGTTGCTTGAAATTAATTTTTTTATGCGTCCATTTGCTTTGCTAAGACTGTCTAATACATCAGTTTTATTTTTACCCCCCAAAGGCATTATGTACACACAAGCATTTTTCAAATCAGGGCTTACGCTGACTTCAGTAATTGTTATAGTATTATTTTCAATAATATGATCATAAAAAGTTTGTCTAAGCAAAACATTAGAAATTAAATGTCTTAGTTCCTCTCCAACTCTAAGTTGCCTTTGTGATTTTGTTGAATTATTTTTAGATTTTCTTTTTGTTTTATAATCAAACTTTTTAATCATGAAGGTGACTATCCGAATTTTTTATCGATTGAGTCCAAACTGCGAGCAACTTCTTTTACTTCAAAACATTCCATTATATCACCCTCTTGAATGTCATTATAATTTTCAAATCCCATTCCACATTCTGTCCCCTCTCGAACTTCTTTAACTTCATCTTTAAATCTTCTCAAGGTTTTAAGCATACCTTGATGAACAACTTTGTTATCTCTAAGCAATCTGAAACTACAACCTTTTTTTACAGTTCCTTCATTAACAAAACAACCAGCAATTTTACCAATTTTAGATACTGAGAATACTTTTCTAATTTCAGCATATCCAATAAAGTTTTCTTGCAAATCAGGATCTAGCATACCTGTCAGTGCTAATTTTGCATCCTCAATAAGTTCGTAAATTATTGAATGATACCTTATCTCGATATTATCTCTTCTAGAAAGTTCTCTTGCTTGAGGAATAGCCCTAACATTAAAGGCAAATACAAGTGCTGAAGAAGCAGAGGCTAAAGTTATATCTGATTCACTTATGGCACCTACTGCTCCAGATAAAACTCTTATTTTTACTAATGAATTACCTAATTTATCTAAAGCAACTTTAATAGCTTCTAAAGATCCATGAACATCAGTTTTAATAATTACAGGTAATTCGGATGATTCACCAGTTTGTATATTCGCTAACATTTGTTCAACAGAACCTCTTTTTGATGAGGTTGCCTCTTTTTGTTTTGATTTTCTGGATCGATATTCAGCAATTTCTCTAGCTCTAGATTCTGATTCTACTACATGAGCTAAATCACCAGCATCAGGCGTACCTGACAAACCAAGAACTTCAACTGGCATAGATGGACCGGCTTGATTTATTCTTTTCCCTAAATCATTTAGTAAGGCTCGAACTTTACCTGACTCACTACCTACTACTATAATGTCTCCAACTTTCAATGTGCCTGATTTTACGAGTAAAGTTATTACAGAACCTTTACCCCTCTCTACCTTAGACTCTACTACAACACCGTTAGCATTTATTGTAGCATCACTCTTTAACTCCATTAAGTCTGCCTGTAGTTCAAGTGCTTCAAGAAGATTATCTAGTCCTTGTTTATTTGTTGCAGAAACATCAATACATTGTATTTCACCACCCATTTCTTCAGGTATAAGGTCATGCTGCAATAATTCAGTTCTAACTTTTTGTGGATTTGCATCGGCCTTGTCACATTTATTAACAGCTACTATTATTGGACATGAGGCTGCTTTTGCATGTTTAATTGCTTCAATCGTTTGTGGTTTAATTCCATCATCTGCCGCAACTACTAGTATAACAATGTCCGTAACATTAGCTCCTCTTGCTCTCATTTCAGAAAATGCTTCATGACCTGGCGTATCTATAAATGAAATTAGAGAGCCAGATTTTGTTGTTATTTGGTATGCGCCTATATGTTGAGTTATTCCTCCTGCTTCACCATCAGCAACCTTGCTTTCTCTTAAGGCATCTAATAAAGAGGTTTTACCATGATCTACATGACCCATTATTGTTACAATAGGTGGTCTAGTAGTAAGTTTTTCTGGATTGGTTTCTTCGAGTATGAGTTCTAATTCTACATCAGATTCTGAGATTCTTTTTGGTTTATGACCAAATTCAGTTGTGATTAGTTCAGCTGTTTCAGAATCTATGACTTCAGTGGCTGTAGCCATGATACCATTTTTCATTAACTCTCTAACAACATCTGCTGTTTTTTCGGTCATTCTATTAGCTAATTCTGATACTGTAATTGTATCAGGTATTGTAACTTCTCTAAACTGTTTTACAGCAGGTGTTTGATCTGCTTGCATTCTTGCCTTTTCTCGTCTTCTTTTAATTGACGCTAAGGATCTAACTCTAACATTGTCTGAATCTAATGCCCGAGCAATTGTCATTTTTCCTTGTCTTTTCTCTTGAAATCCCCTGTTAAATGATGTTTTCTTAGTATTTTCTCTATATACTTCTTTTTCTTGAGTTTTATTAACTATCCACAATTTGTTATTCGGCATCATTTCAGTATCAGATAGCTTTTGCCTATCCTTTTCTGCTTGTAAAGCAGCTTCTTCTGCTTTTTTAGCATCAATTTGTACTTGTTTTTGTTCTTCTTCAATTTTTTTAATTTCAAGTATTTCTTCAGTTTCTGATTTTCTTCTAGCTAGTATCTTATCTTTTGGTGCGAGAGATGAAGCCGCTTCCGTTGCTTCCAATGCATTAGCAGCGATCCGAGCTTCTTCGAATTTGGCTTTTTCAACCTTTTCGGCAGCAATTGTATCAGCTTTTGCTGCGGTCTTTGCTAAACCTTCTTGTAACATCCTACTTCTGGATTGAATTTCTTTAGCACTCAAGCCCGAACTATTTTCATTGTTAGGTCTTTCGATAATCTTTTGATCAATATTTAGTCTGTTCGATGGTCTTTTTGTTCTTTTAACTTCAACTTGAACTGTACCTCTTGTACCTCTGGAGTTTGTAGTAATGCTATTTGAAGATTTAGATGATGAAATAGAATTTTTTAATGTTAATTTTCCACCTGAGCCAAGACTTAACTTTTTTCTTTCACCGTTTTTATTTTCTTCCATGGCTTCAATTCCTTAAACTAAAGGTTATTTTTCAATATTTTCTTCAGAAAACCAATGTTCTCTTGCTTTCATAATTACAGAGCCTGCATCATCTTTGTTTATAAAAACATTTGTACCTAAAATATCAAATAATTCTTCACTATCTAATTCAGCAAGGTCGTCCAAAGTTTTAATATTATTCTCAACTAGTTTGAGAAGGCTTGGTTTACTGAGTTCTTCGAAATTATATAAATCTTCACTTATCTTAAGTTTTTTTAGTGAGTTCTCAACACGCTCAGTTTCAATTATAACAAAGTTTTTAGCTCTTTGGCTTAATTCTTTAGCGATCTCTTCGTCAAACCCTTCAATAGAAACCAATTCTTCTATTGACGCATCTGCAATATCATTTACTGATGTAAAACCTTCACTGACCATTAAATGAGCTATGACTTCGTCAATATCTAAAGCTTCAATAAAAATTTTATTTCTTTCATTGAATTCTTCTTGTCTTTTTTCTGTTTCTTCTGCCTCAGTTAATATGTCTACAAACCAATTAGTTAACTGAGAGGCTAATCTTACATTTTGACCTCTTCTACCTATTGCTAAAGATAATTGATCGTCAGGAACAACCACCTCCATTCTACCTGCATCTTCATCCATTACAACTTTTGAGGGCACAGCTGGTGCTAACGCATTAATAACGAATGATACAGGGTCATCTGACCATGGAATGATTTCAATTTTTTCTCCTTGAAGTTCGTTTACAACAGCTTGTACCCTAGAACCTCTCATCCCAACGCAAGCTCCAACTGGATCAATACTAGGATCATTAGAGAATGCCGATATTTTAGCTCTACTTCCAGGTTCCCTAGCTACGCCTTTTATTTCTATTATTCCATCGTAAATTTCGGGCACCTCTTGAGTAAACAGAGCAGCTAAAAACTGGTTAGACGCTCTTGATAAAAAAATTTGAGGACCCTTTGTTTCTTCGGTCACCTCAACTATAAAGCACCTTAATCTTTCTCCAGGCTTGAGTTGCTCTCGAGGTATCATCTGATCTTTTTTTATTATTGCTTCGGCTCTTCCAAGATCAATGGTAATTGAGTGATTTTCAACTCTCTTTATCGTACCAACGACAATCTCTCCAACACGATCTTTATATTCATGATATTGTCTCTGACGTTCGGCCTCTCGAACTTTCTGAGAAATTACTTGTTTTGCAGTCTGAGCAGCAATACGTCCAAAATCAATAGGTGGAAGGGACTGTTTATAAAAATCTCCAATAGTAAGATTAAGCTTTTTTCTTTGGGACTCTTCAAGTGTCATTTGGGTTAATTCATTTTCAATATTTTCAACTACTTCAGTAAACTGAGCAATATCAATTGATCCATTTTTTCTATCTATGTTTGCTCGAATATCTCTCTCTAACCCATATTTTGATCGTGCTGCTTTTTGAATAGCTTCTTCCATAGCAAGAATAACTTCTTCCTTTTCGATAGACTTCTCTCTTGAAACAGCCTCAGCAACTTGTATTAATTCTAGTCTAGGTATGGATTTTACTTCCATTTTATTTCCTTATATATTAGTGGGATTATTTAATTTGATTATTATTAATAGCCCAATCAGGATCTATATTAGCCTTGTCGATTTCAAAGAAATTAAATTTTATCTCATGTTCTTCTGTCTGTAGTATTATATCATCGTTTTCGTCAATTCCTTGAAGAAATCCCCTGTACGTTTTTTTTCCTTTAAATTTTTCTTTTAAGACAATTTTAGCTTTATTCTGTTTAAATAATTTATAATCCTCAATCATTGTCAATGGCCTTGCTATACCGCCCGATGATACTTCCAAAACATAAGATGATCTAATTGGATCATCAACTTCTAAAAATGTAGATATTTCTCTACTAAGAAAAGTACAATCTTTAAGATCCATTTTTCTATCTTTAGTACGCTCTGCCATTATCTGCAATGTTTTTTTTGTACCAACGTTGTTAATTTTAACACGTATAAGGTGATAGCCTAGTTTTTTCAATCTTATAAATAATAGATCTCTAATGTATTCATCAAGCATTAATAATCAAATTCCTTAAATGAAAAAAGTGGGACAAACGACCCACTTTTTTAAAATTATAATTTAATTACAAAAAAAATCAATAACTTTGGTAATGATTATTAAAAATTTATGAATATTTTATTTTTTTTTAAAGATAAACCAACTTGGTTTTCTTTTTTCTTTATGTGATTTTTGTTCATATTTTGTAAAAAAACATTCTTTAGGTCTACTTTGCCAATCTTTTGAGTCTTTAACCTGCCATTCGAATTTTAAACTTTCTTGAAATTTTTCAAGGATCCAACTTTTTAAAATTTTATGATCAGTTCCAATTGTAACTTTTCCTTTTGTTTTTAAAATTTCATAAATATTATTAATGAAATCAGTCTGTATTAATCTTCTCTTTTTATGCTTAAATTTTGGCCACGGATCTGGAAATAACAATTTAACTTCTGAAACACTCTCTAATGGGAAACAATTTAAAATTTTCCTGATATCGTCCGGCCAAATTTTAATATTAGTCAAATTGTTTTCTAATATTTTTTGTACACATTTCGCAGTCGTATTTAAAAATGGATCTGCTCCTAGATAAATATTTTCCGGATTTAGTTTTGCTGAATTTATTAAATTTTCACCATTACCAAAACCAATTTCGATGATTATGTTTTTTTTCGAGTGAGAAAAGATTTTTGAAATGTTTTCATACTCTACAATATATTTAGATCCTTTTTTGAGAGCTAAGACAGCAGATTTAGATAATTTTCGTCCCTTTCTTCTTCCATAAAATCTTGGATTTTCTTTCGATAAGAGCAAATTCAATTTTTGCTTAACTCACCTAGAATAGAATCAACAAGATCTGTTTTTTCCCATGTGAATGATCCTTCAACATCTTCATTAGGAACTCTTCCAAAATGTCCATAGGCTGACGTTGGAACATATATAGGCTTATTTAATTTAAGATGTTCTCTAATACCTCTTGGAGACATATCAATCAGATTAATAAGAATTTTTTCGATAATATTATCATCTATCTTTCCAGTACCTTGAGTGTTTACATATAGAGAAAGAGGTTTAGACACGCCTATAGCATAGGCAATCTGTATTGTGCATTTTGATGCCAATCCACTAGCAACAACATTTTTGGCTAAATACCTTGTTAAATATGCACCGGATCTGTCAACTTTAGTTGGATCTTTTCCTGAAAAAGCACCTCCTCCATGTGGTGAAGCGCCCCCATAAGTATCAACGATAATTTTTCTTCCCGTTAAACCTGCGTCACCATCTGGTCCACCTATCTCAAAAATACCTGTTGGGTTAACATAAAACTCTTCTTCAGGACACATCCAGCCTTCCGGCAATACTTTTTTCAAAATATTTCTTACAATATTTTTAATATCTTCTTGCGAACAATTTTTGACATGCTGAGTAGACACAACTATAGAACTGGCTCTTACAGGATAACCATTTTTATATTCTAATGTTATTTGTGATTTACTATCTGGTAATAAAATACTGTTATGATTATTTCGCCTAATTGTCGACATTTCTTTTAAAATTTTGTGCGAGTAATATAATGGAGCCGGCATTAAAGCTTCTGTCTCATTACAAGCATAACCGAACATTAAACCTTGATCACCTGCACCTTCATCCTTGTTGCCAGACTTATCAACTCCAACCGCAATATCTGAAGATTGTGAATGAAGGTGACATTCAAAATGCATTTTTTTCCAGTGGTAACCTTCTTGTTCATATCCAATATCTTTGATAGCTTCTCTGACACAATCTTCAATTTCTTCTTTTTCTATGAAAATTCCATCTGGAAGTCTATATTCGCCAGCAATAATTGTCCTATTGGTGGATACCATCGTCTCGCAAGCAACTCTTGCCTCAGGGTATTTTTTTATCATTAAATCAACTACAGTATCGGAAATTCTATCACAGATTTTATCTGGATGACCCTCAGAAACAGACTCAGAAGTGAATAAATAATTATTTTTCATTTTTAATCTCTTATATATTTACAAGCACTAAATTTATTTATAACTACTAACAATAAAATTGACACAATCAAAATAATTTCTCCATATTTTTTATATAAAGTGTTTTCTAAAGGTACAATTGATTTAACTGTTTTTACACCACTTTCATAAAGAGGTATTTTTGAAATTTCTTTCCCATATGGTGAAATTAAAGCTGATATACCAGTATTTGCAACTCTTGCTAATGGAATACCTAATTCAACAGCTTTGATTTTTGCAAGTGATAGGTGTTGATAAGGTCCAACAGTCTTTCCAAACCAAGCATCGTTTGTAATATTAATTAATAAATTTGTATTTTTAGAAAGTCTGGCAACAACCTCTTTAGTGAACAAAATTTCATAGCATATTAAGGTTAAAACCTCACCAAACCCTTTCAATGTGATGTTTGACTTTACTTTTCCACTTGAGAAGTCTTTTATATTTAAAAAATTAGCAATTGTACTAAAGTTAGTTCTAAATGGTATATACTCCCCAAAAGGTACAAGATGAATTTTATCATATTGATGAATAATATTTCCACTGGAATTTAAAAAAACTAGTGAATTGAACAATTTGTTTGCCTCCACTCTTAATAATCCAATCACTAAAATTGTTTTTGAGTTTATTAAAACTTGTTTGCTAATACGAGATAATAAACCTTTTTCATTTGGTATTGATCCTTCAAAACTTGTTTCAGGCCAAATAATTATTCTATTGGCATCTTTAAATTCCAAAGCGTTTTGAAGGGATAATTGTTTCAGTTTTTTTAAATTAGCATTTCGTGTTTCTGATCTCCACTTTTCTTTTTGTTCTATATTTGGCTGGACAAGTGTGATGAGCTGTTCATCAATTTTTTTTATGTCTTTATTATAGAATCGAAAAACACTTAAAGAAATTAAAATTATTATAGGGATAAATAACGAAATAAAAATAATATACTTATGTTTAAGATTTGATATAAAAATAAAAGGTAAAACTGACAAACATAAAACAAATAAATTAGCAGTGAAACTGCCAACGAATGAAAATATTTGAATTAAAAATTCATTTGGTGACAATATTATAGAGGGCATTAACCATGGAAATCCTGTAAATAATCTGGCTCTTAAATATTCAAATAAAGTTAAAAAAATTATAGTTAAAAATATAGAAGTATGATTTTTTTTTGTAAATAATTTTGCCAAAACACAAGCAAGGCCCCAAAAAGTTGCTAATACAGATGGTAAAATAATAATTGCAAATGGCATGAGCACTTTATGATATGTTTCATCTACCATAAAAGCTGAACCAATCCAAAATAAACCGAATGAAAACCATCCAAATCCTAGAAGCCATCCAGATATAAAAGATTTTTTCAAAGAGGAACTTAAAGTGGTTAAATAAATCCCTAAACCCAAGGTAAAAATAAATACAAATATGGATGTAGGAGGGATTGCAAAAGTAGCAATTGCACCAGAAAAAAATATAATAATGCTATGCCAAATTTTAGATTTATAATATTGTAACATTGAAATTTTTATAATTTAAATCTTTCAGAAGATAGAGTTTTATTAAAGCCTCTTATCTTGACCAAAATTACTTTACGAGGATCTGCTTCTAATATCTCAAATTTAAAACCTGTTGGAGAATACTTTACCACTTGACCTTTTACAGGAACTCTTCCAGCTATACCTATTATGAAACCTCCCAATGTTTCAATTTCATCATTTAGATCTTCTTTTCTAATTGATGAAAAAAAATCTTCAAGTTGATCGATTGTTATTCTAGCATCTACAATTATTGAGCCATCATTCATTTTATCTAGACGATATTCTAAAGACAAATCGTGTTCATCTTCTATTTCTCCAACTAATTCTTCAACTAAATCTTCAATTGTTACAAGACCATCAATACCACCATATTCATCTACCACAAGTGCCAAGTGACGCCTTTTAACTCTCATTTCGTAAAGTAAATCTAACAAGCTTATTGAAGGAGATATAAATATAGGATTTTTTAAAAGAGTTTTGATATCCTGTTTTTCTTTTAAAAATAAGTTAGCTAACACGTCTTTTATATGAAGAATTCCAACAATATCATCTAAACTTTCATTTCTTACAGGAACTCTACTATGATTAGTTTTTATTAATTGCTTAACAATATCATCAAAATCATCTGACATTGCTACTGAAACAATGTCAATCCTTGGTACCATTACATCTGACGCTGTTATACCTCTTAACCCAGCTAGATTTTTTAATAATTCATTTTCATGACTTAAAGTATTGCCACTTGAATCATCTGCATTTATTCTCTTTGCAACAAATTGTTCTAACTCTTTATCTAGATTTTGATCATAATTGCTTATTTTATTCTTTTTTAAAAAATTTGGAAATTTAATTTTCATTTTTTAATGTTACCGAGTTTTATTATTAATTTTTAACCTATTCGTATGGATTATCTATTTTTAAATTTTCTAAAATTTTTATTTCTAATCTTTCCATAATTTTGGCCTTGTCTTTTGTTAGATGATCATAGCCAAGTAAGTGTAAAAAACTATGAATAAAAAGATGAATTAAATGATTAATGAAACTTTTTCCATCTTTTTTAGCTTCTTTAAAAATAGTTTCTGCTGAAAAAATTATATCACCTAGAAAAATCTCGTTTTTTGTTTTATTCAGAGATGGAAAAGCTAAAACATTTGTCGGCAAGTTTTTTTTTCTATAGATATCATTAAGTTCAGTTATTTTTTTATCTCCTGCAAATGATAGAGAAACATAGATTTTTTTATTAGCATTTATTGAATAAGAACATTTATATATTTCATTTAAAATTTGACTTAAATTTTTTTGAAAGTTGTTAATTAGCTGTCTATCCCATAATGTTTTATCTATAATAGATTCTATAGTAAATATTTCATTCTTCCATATCATGTGACTATCTCTATCCATTTGTGTCAAAATTATAAACAGTCTCAAACTTCATTAAAATTATCATAAGCTTTAATAATTTTAGCAACTATTCTATGCCTTATAACGTCATTTGGTTTTAAAGAAATTATCTTAATATCTTTAATTTTATTCAGTATTTTTTCGGATTCTTTCAATCCAGACATTTGACCTTTAGGAAGATCCACTTGACTTAAATCACCATTGATTACCATTCTAGAACCTTCACCTATTCGAGTTAAAACCATTTTCATCTGAACTGAAGTTGTATTTTGTGCCTCATCAACTATAACAAAAGCATTATTAAAGGTTCTTCCTCGCATAAATGCTAATGGGGCAATCTCTATTTCTCCTGATTCAATTTTTTTCTCGACCCTTTCTGAAGGCATCATTTCATATAATGCGTCATAAATAGGTCTTAAATAAGGATCTATTTTTTCTTTCATATCTCCTGGTAAAAAACCTAATCTTTCTCCAGCTTCGACCGCAGGTCTTGTTAAAATAATTTTTTCAATAAGACCTTTTTTTAACATATCGATACCCTTAGCTACAGCTAAATAGGACTTGCCTGTACCTGCAGGTCCAAGTCCAAAGACTAATTCATAATTATTTAAAGCTTTAAAATAATTTTCTTGACCAAGACTTTTAGGAATAATAGTTTTTTTCCAAGTTTCAAACTTATAATCGATAATCTTATCTAACTTTGGGCTTACAGAAGAATTCAAAATAGTTTTACCTCTTAACATTCTCAATTCAGTCTCAAAATCTGAAAATTCAAAACTTGTGTTTTCAATTTTTTTATTAGATAATTTATTATAGACATTTGCTAAAATTGATTTTGCTAGATTAATTTTTTCCAATTTTCCAGAAATATGAAACTGGTTACCAAACAAATTTATATTTACTTTCATCAATTTTTCTAATTTAATAATATTATCGCTATGATTTCCTACTAAAATTGCTATTAGAGAATTGTTCGGGAATTCAATTTTGGTTTCTTCATTATTTTTTTTAAAATTCAAAATTAAAGGACTTTCAAATGTTTTTATTGGATTTAATAATTCCGGTTAAACTGTTTTGGAACGCATCGGTAACAGTTATGTCTACTGTCGATCCAATAAGATTATTACTATTTGATCTAAAATAAATAGATTGATTAAATGGGGTTCTTCCCAGATATTGCTTATTTTTTTTTCCATATTTTAAAACTAAAACATTTAAAGTTGAATTTATAAATTTCTTATTAAATTGCATTTGCTGGGATCGAAGCAAGTCTTGAACTTCATGGAGTCTTTCAGTTTTTATATGCTTATCTACATGATCAAAAAAAACAACCGCTGGAGTTCCAGGTCTAGGAGAGTACTTAAATGAATAGGCCTGTGAGTAATTAATTTCTCTAATTAAGTCCAATGTTGCTTTATGGTCTTTATCGGTTTCTCCTGGAAAACCAATTATAAAATCTCCTGATATAGCAATTTGGGGATTATAATCTCTAACCTTTTCAATAACTTTAATATATTCTTTAGCAGTATGTTTTCTATTCATCATTTTAAGTATCTTGTCTGAACCAGATTGGACTGGCAAATGTAAGTATGGCATTAGCTTGGCAATATCTCTATGAGTTTCAATAAGCTCTATATCAATATCAAGTGGATGAGACGTAGTATATCTAATGAATTTTAGCTCTTTGATTTTTGACAATTCTTGGATTAACCTCCCTAAACCCCAAGTCTTTTTATCTTTGCCAACAGCATTCCAAGCGTTAACATTTTGACCAAGAAGAGTAATCTCCTTAGCACCAGCTTCAACTAATTTGTTTGCTTCTTCCAATATTGCAGTTATAGGTCTAGAATATTCAGCTCCTCTAGTATATGGTACAACGCAGAAAGTGCAGAACTTATCACAACCTTCTTGAATAGTTAAAAATGCGGAAGAGTTTCTTTTGTTAATATCTATATCTAAATGGTCAAACTTAGGTATTGTAGGAAATTCTATATTAATATGTTTGTTATTGTTAATAGGGTCAACTTTAGATATTAACTCAGGAAGATTTTGATAAGATTGAGGACCAACTACTATGTCAACCCAAGGTGAACGTTTCATTATTTCTTTACCCTGGGCTTGAGCAACGCAACCAGCAACTGCAACTATAGATTTTTTACCAGTTTTTTCTTTTCTTAATTTGATTTTATCTCTAATGCGGCCTAACTCAGAGTATGTTTTCTCAACAGCTTTTTCACGTATATGACATGTGTTTAATACTATAAGATCTGCATCTTCATCATTGTTCTCTAATTGATAACCGTGCGGTTTAAGCAAATCTGATATTCGCTCGGAGTCATAAAAATTCATCTGACATCCATGAGTTTTGATAAAAAGTTTTTTCATTAATTCTGCATATATTAATTGTCACGAACTGACAATAATATTATTTTGCAGGTTTTTTTTATAAAGCGCTAGAATAAACGTTTTTTATTTTATTCTCCAGATATTTGCTAAGATCTTTCCTGTTTGAAAATTTTTTTGCGTTAACTTTATCTAGATATATTAGTCTTGCTTTAATAGGCCTTAGACTTGCTAATTTTGACAAGTGAGGTTTAAGATCCATATCACCATACCAAGCTATTACAGGCCTTAGCCACCTATTAATAGGAATTCCATTTAAGTCTGAATATATTATAACTATTGGTTGAATATCATAATTTTGACCCTCTAATGCCGAAAAAGAGCTTGACTTAAAGTCTAATACTCTGTTCCCATCAGATGTTGTTCCTTCAGGAAAAATAAATATTTTCTCATCAGAGGACAATAGTTTAACAATTTTATTTTTTTGATTAAGGCTGTCAGATCTATTTCTACTTATAAATATCGTTCTACCTAATTTAGCTAAAAATCCAACTAATGGCCAATTTTCTACTTCTGATTTTGCTACAAATCTTACTGGGCATTTTGACCCTAATATAGGAATATCTAAATAGGAAAGATGATTGCTTATATATAAATTACAATCATTTGATTTATTTATTTCACCTTCGCATTCAATATGAACTGATATAAGCCATATAATTAATTTATGAAAAATTACAGGTAACCATTTCCCCCAAAAGGGAATTATTTTTCCAAAAATTATCATTGCAAGTATTAGAATAATAGAAAATACTAAAACAATACTTAACTTTATATTAAATATAAGATGGTCTAAATATGATAAATTATCTATTGGGCTATAGTATATATTTTGCTTAACAGTCATACTCAATCGCGTAAATTTAAAAATTTATTCTTGTATTTTTCATCTATATTTTCTATTTGAACAACTACACAAAGGTCTATTGTATTAAAATCATAGTCAATAAAAAAAGTGTCACTTACTTTTCCACCAACTCTAAGATATCCTTTTATTAATGGAGGTAATTTAGCAAAAGTTCTTAAATCACTTTCATTAATATTATTTTTATTATAGGCTAAGTAATTATTATTAAATAAACTTTTAACTGATAATTTTTCTGGCAGAGAAAAATTACTTTTTAAATAAATTAATTCTTTTGAAAATTTTTGTACATCGGTTCCTGGAAAACTTGCACATCCTAACAATACTTTTATGTCATATAATTTAATATATTCTGCAATTGCTTTCCAAAGCAAATTCATTGTAGTTCCATTTCTGTAATCTTTATGAACACAAGATCTTCCTAATTCTAATATTTCTTTATGTTTATATGCATTAAGTATGTTTGTAAGGTCAAACTCTGATGAAGTGTAAAACCCTCCAAAATGTGAAGCTACATCGCCACGAATTAATCTATAAGTTCCTACAATTTTATTTTTATAACCTTTTCTCTTCTCGTCTATTACAATTAAATGATCAGCAAATTCATCAATTTTGTCGTAATCTAATTTCATCATTTTTTTTGGAAAAGTTGGCTTAGCTTTTTTTTCTTTATAAAAAACAGAATATCTAAGAGCTTGTGCTTTCTTTAACTCTGATTTCTTATTCGCCAATTTAATAACAAAATCATCAAGGTTTATTTCTGGAAATATTTTGTTTTGTAATAGTTTTTTTAATAGAAAAGATTTACTCTTAAAATTTAAATTTAAATCATGAAAGTTAAAATATTTGAAATCTAGATTTTCACGTATCTTATGAAGTAACATATAATTACCTATTTTTAATTTAAGCTTAATAGTAAGTCTTAATTATTTCATTTTTATTAAACCTTTAAGGCTAATCTTAATGCATCTATCCGAGAACTATTATTACTTGCGTAATATCCTTTTCTAACACCAATTTTTTTAAATCCATTTTTAAAATAAAAATTAATCGCGTTTATATTTTGTACAGATACCTCCAGAAAAATTTTTTTTATTTTAAGTTTTTTTATTTCATTGATTAATATCGACCCATAACTTTTTCTTTGATGGGAATTTATTATACCAATTTTAACAATTTCTATTTCATCTTTAACATGGAAAAAATACACAAAACCAATAATTGTTTTTTCTTCAATTTTCCAAATCACATGAGATTTGTGCTTTTCAAAACTTTCTAACATTTGTATTGATAAAAAATCTTTAAAGATGCTTTTTTCAATCTTAATTAATGCTTTATAATCTCTTTTTTTACATGGATTTACATAAACCATTTTTGATCAATTTATCTGAGCAGGTCTAACATAAATAGGTTTAAACTCATCGAAGGCTATTTTTGAATTTTTATAATTAATATCATTATTTATAATATATGAACCTAGTTTGCCAACCCAACCTGCATCTGGGACATGAGTTGATTCCTTAGAAAAATTTATGTTTATTGATTTATTTTTTAAAAAATTTGAAATAAAGCCTACAAAAAGAAAGTTTTCTACCACCAATTTGTTTTCTTTAAAATAAATTGGAAACTTTTCTAATTTAATTGGTTTGATATTGTTAATGGCAGAAATAGGTAGCAATCTCTCATTATAATTATTAACCTTAAACAATTGTAGGAATTGATCATTTCGTTTTGTATCAATCGAAGCGATAATATATTCAATATTTCTATTTTTTGCTTCATTTAATGCAGACATTGCTAATCCCGCTAGAGAGTTAATTCCTAATATTTTTATATGTTTGTTAGATAAATATATTCCCTTTGCTGCAGAGATTAATGCACGTATACCTGTAAAACTACCAGGACCACAACCTACTACTAATAATGATATACTCTGGAATGTTATGCAATTATTTTTCATAAAATTTTTAATAGCTGGAATAATTATTTCAGATAATTCGTGTTTTGTTTTTATTGATACCTCATTGATTACTTGATTATTACTTAACAAAGTAAGAGATAGATTTGATATACTTGTTTCAATAGAAAAAATCATTGTTTTATTTTTATAAACATTCAAAAAAAAGTAGCATTATGTAAAATTACAATATATTAAGTTCAAAACTTTAAATATTTAATGTTGAGGATTAGATGTCTTTTTTAATAGCCTTATTGTTTTTAATATTTCCTACTATGTCATACTCACAAGAAAATGAAACAACAGAAATTAATAACGTAAATTATGCGTCAGTAATAATGTATCATCGATTTGGAGATAGTAGATATCCATCAACAAATATTAAAAAAGAACAGTTTCTAAAACATATTAATGAATTATTGAAACCTAAATATAATGTGATTGATATTGATCAAGCTCTTCAAGCTATAAATAATATAAAACTTATAAAAGACAAATCTATAGTTATAACTATTGATGATGCTTACTCATCCGTTTATGACTATGCATGGCCAATATTTAAAAAATATAATTTACCTTTTACTTTATTTGTTTCTACAGACGTAATTGATAATAAAACTCCGGGATATATGAGCTGGGAAGAGATTAGAAACTTAAGAGACCACGGTGTAACTATTGGAAGCCAAACCAAATCCCACCCACATATGTATAAGATCAGCAAACAGGAGATTATCGATGAACTTAAAATTTCTAATAAAAGATTCATCGATGAGATTGGGAGCACACCTAAAATTTTCGCTTACCCTTATGGAGAGTATAACCTAGAAGTTATAGATCAAGTAAAATTAAATGGGTTCATTGCAGCTTTTGGACAACATTCAGGCGTTGCACACAAAAGCTTAGGTTTGTATGAATTACCCAGATTTGCTATGAATGAAAAATATGGAGGAATGGAAAGATTTTTATTAGCTGTAAACGCTTTACCAATGCCGATTTCTGATCTTTCGCCTAAAGAACCAGTAATTTCTAAAAATCCACCATCTTATGGTTTTACTCTGTCTGATTTAATAGAACCTAAAAATGCTATCAGGTGTTTTGCAAATAATGGCCTTGAAACGAAAACAAAAAGACTTGGTAAGAATAGAATTGAAGTCCGATTAAGCGGTCCTTTTATCAAAGGTAGAGGGAGAATTAATTGCACTATGGCTGGAAAAAATAACAGATGGCGATGGCTGGGAAGACAATTTATAATTAAATAATTCATTTTGTTAACTTTCTAACTTAGCGTCCCTAAACCTATATAAATTATTGTTTTTAATCATATTTTTAATTTTCGTAACATACTCAAATCCAATTTCAGCATATTTGTTAAGAAAATTAGCTGTATCATAACCTGAAATTTTTTTACCCATTTTATATTCAAATGCCCTAAATTTTCTCATTTCAGTATATGCAGGATGACTATTTAAGTTTAAAATATATGAATTCATAGATTCTAATAAATTTTTAAAATTTTTTACTGCAAAGTTTGCATCTAAATTTCTTTTTGGCTTAATCCCAACATTTGTGTTCCAAGTCCATTCTCCAAAAAGAGCATTACCTTCTTGAGCAAATCTTGAAGATCCCCATCCACTTTCGATTATAGATTGTGCTAGTATCATTGATATAGGTATTTTATTAATTTTTGTTAGTAATTCTTCTTTAATTCTGATTAGATTTGAAGTTGTAAGATTACCAAAATTGATTTTTTTAAAATTTTTAACTTTGTACTTTCTTGCAAAATTTTCGATTTGGTAAATATTATTTGATAGAAAAGCTGCTTTCATTAACTGTCTCTCTTCTAGAACTAATTCATTTCCTCTCAAAGCAATAGGTAAAATAATACTCAGAAAAACCTTCTTTTTTTCGTGTGTTTCAAATTCATTAATATTTTTTGGTAGATGAGGAAAATACATTCTTGCTATAGCAATATCATTTTCTACGTTATAGACAAGTCTATTTGACCACTCTAAGACAATATCTCTTATGTTTATTTGCTCAGAGGACAAATAATTTTTATTAATTTTAAACTTGTTTAATTTATCAATATTAATTGAAATTTTTCCAAGATCTCTTTTAACTAATGAAAAATTAAAAACGGGTGACTGTAATTTAAAAATTTTTGGACTTAAAAAACCAATAAAAATCAATATCATTAGTATGATTATAAAGAAAATATCGAAATGTTTTATATTGTTTGTAATGCTGATTACTAATTTAGATTTTTTTAACATAAATCTTTATGTTTTATTATAATTCTGCTGCTTTAACCTCTGTAACTTCAGGTATATAATGTCTAAGCATATTTTCAATGCCCATTTTTAAAGTAGCTGTACTTGATGGGCATCCGGCACACGCTCCTTTCATTTGCAGAGTTACAACACCTGCTTCAAACGAACAAAATGATATATCACCGCCATCCATTGCTACAGCAGGCCTAACGCGTGTCTCTAATAGATCTTTAATTTGCTTTACAGTTTCTGTGTCTTCATTACTATTATTTACCTTACTCTCTTCTTCTATGTTCACAGCTGGATGACCACTTGAGTAATGTTCCATTATTCCTGTAAGAATTGAGGGTTTCAAAGTATTCCATTCTAAAGTGGATTCTTTTGTAACGGAAATAAAGTCTAAAGAAAGAAAAACTCTACTTACTCCGTCAATCTCGAATAAACGTTTCGCTAAAGGTGAATTATTGGAAGATTCAACATTAGAATAATCTATTGAACCATTTTTTAAAACTGCTTCACCTGGGATAAACTTAAGTGTATCTGGATTTGGTGTGTCTTCGGTTTGAATAAACATTTTAACCTCCTAAATATTTTATAACACTTTTTTTGGAAAATATCTACAAATTTACTTGTTAATTAACAAAGCCAACTAAATTTTTAACATCTTTTAAAACTGGCTCTGCAATTTCTCTAGCTTTAATTTTACCATTTTTTAAAATTTTATCTATTTCTCTAGTATCTTTTAATAAATTTCTCATTTCACATGAAATAGGGTTTAAAGTTTCAACAGCTAAATCTACCAACTTAGGCTTAAAATGAGAAAAACCTTTACCTGAGAATTCATTTAATGCTTCTTGTAGTGTCTGATCTGATAATGATGAGTAAATACTTATTAAATTATGTGCCTCAGGTCTTTCTTTCAATTCTTCTATAGTTTCTGGCAGAGGATAAGAGTCAGTTTTAGCTTTTCTAATTTTATTTGAAATCTCTTCTTTACTATCAGTTAAGTTAATGCGTGAAGCGAATGACGGGTCTGATTTACTCATTTTTTTGGTTCCATCTTTTAAACTCATTACACGAGTAGCTTCACCAATAATTTGTGGTTCAGGTGGAGTGAAAAAGTCTACTTCATTTTCAGAAGTAAACATGTTGTTAAACGAGACGGCAATATCCCTGGCTAACTCAATATGTTGTTTCTGATCATCTCCAACGGGTACATGCGTTGATTTGTATAACAGAATATCTGCAGCCATCAAAACTGGATATCCATATAAACCAACTGAAGAATTCTCTCTATTTTTACCTGCTTTCTCTTTAAATTGTGTCATGCGATTCAACCATCCAATTCTACATACACAATTAAATATCCATGCTAATTCTGAGTGTTCTTTAACGGAGGATTGATTAAAAAGAATAGATTTATTTGTATCTATCCCTGAAGCAATAATTGCCGCAGCAACTTCATGGGTTGATGATTTAAGTTTTAGAGGTTCTTGAGGGACTGTAATTGCATGTAAATCAACAATAGAAAAAATTGAAGAAATCTCGTTTTGAAGATTTACCCAATTCTTAATGGCTCCTAAATAATTACCAAGGTGTAAATTTCCTGTAGGTTGAATCCCAGAGAAAACTCTTTTTTGTAGATCATCTGGTTGTAAATTTATCATTTTTATCTTACTTCCTTAGTTTAATTACCTTACCAATTAATAATTCTTGAGGAATATATTTTAAAAAGTAATTTGTCAAAATATACGTTATCAAACCAATTAGAACTAAAAATAATAAAATATAAATTTCATTTAACTTATAAATATTTAAAATATAAAAAGTAATTTTCATAAACAATATCATTAAAAAAGATGTCAAAACTAACTTTAATGCATAAATCGATATAAAAAGTAAGTTAGACTCTTCAAGTTTAAGGTTAAATTTGAATTTCAGTATTTTTCTCTTTTTTATCAATAATACTAAATAAATAAATGACCCTATCCAGGAAACAAGAGAAGTTGCTAAAGCAATACCTAAATGATCTAAAAAATGCATTAATAAAAATGAAAGAAAAATATTAAGTAATAGTAATATTAAACCTACATACATTGGGGTTTTGGTGTTCCCCTCTGCTAAGAAAGCAGGTTGACAAGATTTGAGTATTATAAATGCTGGAATACCAAAAGCATAAGCTATTAATGCCCGCGCTGTTTGTTTGGTTTCTATAGAACTGAATTCCCCTCTTTCAAATAAAACTCTAATAAATAATTCTGAAAAATTAATAAAAACAAAAGAAGCAGGTATTGAAAAAAATAATCCTATTTTTAGTGATATGATTAATTCTTTGGAAAATTGTTTAGTATCTCTAATTGCACTTGATTTAGATAACGACGTTAATAGACTCGAACTTAATGCAATTCCAATTATTCCTAGTGGTAATTGAGCAATTCTATCTGCAAAATAAAGATAAGAAACAGACCCAAATCCTAATAAACTTGCTAAGATAGTGTCTACAAGTAGGTTTATTTGTAAAACACCACCGCCGAATGCTGCTGGTAAAAACTTTTTCCATGTTTTTTTTAGATATGATTTTATCTCATTAATTTTTTTGACCGTATTACTTTTAATATCTAATATTTTTAATTTTAAAACACCAAATTTCTTTATCATTATTATGATAAATATCAGTTGTAGTATGCCTCCTAAAACTGTTGCATAAGCTAGAGGTAAGGATCTAATAGACAAATCATCGTTTATAAAAAAACAGCTTATAATTAAACAAAAATTTAAAATAATTGGAGTAAATGATAAAACCCAAAATTTACCATAAACATTTGTTGCCACTCCTAACAATGCAACAATAGATATTAAAGGCATAAATATTATTGTTATTCTTGTTAAAGAAGTTATTTGCTCAAAGACTAAATTATTGTCTGAAAAACCTGGAGCTAAAAAAAATATAATAAATGGCATTATAATTTGAATAACAATCATTAGTAAGATTAAAAAAATAGCTACAAGAAAAATAAAAATTTTAAGGAAATTATCAGCAATAACCTTCCCTTTTTGTTCAATTAACTTTGAGTAAATTGGAAGAAATGCTGAGGTCAAAGCGCCTTCCGCTGTAATCCTTCTAAATAAATTAGGTACCTTGAAAGCAATTAAAAAAATATCTGAAAAAACACCCGCGCCTAAAAAAGCTGCAATAAATATATCCCTTATAAACCCTGATATACGACTAAATAATGTAATAGTTGCAGATTGAGTGAAACCTCTAATAAAAAAAGATGTTTTATCTTTCATTCAAAAACTCATGATATATAATCTTGATTTACATAATCTATTTCTTTCAAGGCTTCTATAATAGAGTACTTAACTTTTTTTATAGTTATATTATCATCTACTTTTAAACCAAATGCATTTTTTAAATAAAAAATATCAACGACCCTATCACCATAAGTAGAGACATTTGCAGTATTTATTTGAAGACCTAAGCTTGTTATTACTTTTGTAATTTTATAAAGAACTCCTGGAGCATTTTTACATTTAATATCTAGAATAGTATATTCATCACTTGTTTTATTATCAACAATAACTCTGATTGGTGCTTTTACAGCTCTAAAACGTGCTGGGATCTCTTTCCATTTTATATTTAAAGCTTTTTCTATATTAAAATTTCCTTCTAAACCTCTAGTAATAGTTTCTATTAATTTATTTCGTTGATTATTGTCAACAATTGGCTTTCTTGCCTTATTTTGTAAAAAAAAAGTGTCTAAGGCATATCCATCTGATCTTGTGATGATTTTAGCGCTTACAATATCGTAACCAGATGAAGCAACTAGCCCAGATATTTGAGAAAATAGTCCATGATGATCCGGAGTAATAACTAAAAGTTCAGTCGCTTTTAATTTGCTATCATTAGATACAAAAATCTCTAACTTTTTAGAAATATTTTTCATTTTAGTAAATATTTCATAATGATTAACAACAGATGGTAAATTAAATGATCCCCAATAATTATTATAGAATTTACTGCAATAAGATTTTATTTCTATGTCATTAAGACCTTTATTTTTTAAATATCTCATTAAAAGTTCTTTAGAAGTTTTTAAGGGTTCCGTTATTTCTGAAATTTCTTCAGCAGGCTTGAGTAAATCATAGGTTTTTATATAAAGTTCTTTTATCAAGGCTCCTTTCCAATCGTTCCAAACATCTGGACCTACTCCTCTTATATCTGCAACAGTTAGCACTAAAAGAGATTTTAACTTATCAATTGATCCCACTTGTTTTGCAAATTTTTTAATTACCTTTGGGTCGCCCAATTCATATCTAAATGCAGTTTTACTCATCAATAGATGATGTAACACTAACCATTCTACCATTTTTGTTTCATCTTTGTTTAGCCCTAACCTAGGACATACCGAAGAAGCTATTAATGATCCATTCACAGAGTGATCGCCTTTTTTCCCTTTGGCAATATCGTGTAAAAGCATCGCAACAAATAAAGACTTATAGGATTTAATTTCTAAAATTGCTTTGCTTGTTAAAGGAGCAAAGTTTTTAAATTCACCATTTCTTAAAGAATGAAGATTGGAAATTGTAAAAATTGTATGTTCATCCACAGTATACGAATGGTACATATCAAACTGCATTAGCCCTACAATTTTTTGAAATTCAGGTATAAACTGACCTAAAATATTTGCTTCATTCATTAATCTAAGAGTTCTTGTTGAATCCTTTTCACTAGTTAATATATCTAGAAACATTTTGTTAGTCTCAAGATTCTGTCGAACTTTTGAATTTATTAATCTTCTCAAACTCGTTATTTGTCGAAGTGTTTTTGGATGAATGTCAATATTATTGTCATTAGAAATAAAAAAAAGTTTTATTATATTGGTTGGATCATCTGTCAGTATTTCTCTTTTATGAGAATATAAACGGCCAAATTCTAGAGTAAAAGGGGCTATATCCTCATTTTTTTTAAAGCTTAAGAAATTCAATCTCAAAGGCTTGTTAAATTCTGTCTCTATAGCAGCACAAAATATTCTTGTTAAATTACCAACTGTTTTAGTTGCAAGAAAGTATCTTTTCATAAACCTTTCTACATCTTTATGAGTAATGGTATTTTTGAAATTCATACTCTTTGCTATTTCTAGCTGGGCATCCATTGCAAGTCGGTCATCTTCTCTTTTTGCCCTATAATGAAGATGACATCTAACAGATAGTAAAAATCTTTGGGCTTCAGCAAATAAAATAGCTTCTTGTTTTGATAAAGCACCTATATTAATTAATTTTGAAATAGTATCCACTTTGTAAGCAAATTTAGATATCCAAATAAGTGTATGTAGATCTCTTAATCCACCCTTACCATCTTTAACATTAGGTTCAACAACATATCTCGAGCCTCCAAATCTGTTGTGCCTTATATCCGATTCTTTTAGTTTTGCATTTACGAAATCTAATGTTTTAGTATTATTAATAAATGCATTAAATTCATTGTTTAATAAATAAAATATTTGGTTGTTACCTGCTACAAAACGTTTTTCTAAAAGACTAGTAGAAATAGTTAGGTCTGATTTACTTTTTTCAATACAATCGTTAATGTCTCTAGTTGAGTGCCCAACTGTGTGACCTAGATCCCACAAAATATATAGAATTAACTGAATTACCTGTTCTATTTTTTTGTTATCATTCTTTGTCAATTTATTAGGTAGAAGAAATAGTATGTCTAAATCAGAATGAGGAGCCAATTCTCCCCTTCCATAGCCTCCTACTGCAATTAATGAAAATTGATAATCCATACTACCAAAAATATGAAAATGAGAATTTTTAAGTATGACCTTAAGCAAGCTATCAATTAAGATTACATTTAGACCAACGTTTAGAGAACCGTCAGATGTTATCAAAAACTTGTTTTTAATTAGATCTTTGTTTTCATCCATTTGAACTTTTAAATTTTTGAATAACTGATCTCTAAAAACTTTTGTGTCAACCTCATTGATTTCTATATTATCTATCTCATATAATTTTCTTGTGTGATTTTTTGCATAATTTATTGGTTCCATACTTTGAAACCATGATGCATTTTGGTTTATTATTTCTTTTGGTAAAATCTCAATATCAATTGATTTGTGTCTATTCTTTTTATTAAACAGTGAAAATTTACCTTTGAAATTCATATTATTCATTCATATTTCTTAGTAATTTAAGTTTATATAATATATCTAGTGACTGACGTGGAGTAATCTCGTCAACATTGATTCTGTCAAATTCCCTAAAAAATTCCTCATCTTTGTTTTTTTCAGATATAACTGGATCATCTGTTCTCATATGCTGTTTTTCTCTGTCCTTTCGTTTAAGATTGGATAAAAGTTTTGTAGCTTTATGTGTAACATCTAGAGGAAGACCTGCTAATTTTGCAACATGAATACCATACGATTTATCAGCTTCCCCGTTTAAAATTTTATGCATGAAAATTATGGAGTCATTCCATTCCTTTATAGACATTTGATGACATGACAAGTTTTTAAGATTTTCCTTTAAACTTGTTAATTCATGATAATGAGTGGCAAATAAAGTTCTAGGTTTGATTTTTTCGTGTAAATATTCTAACACTGACCAAGCAATTGCTAGACCGTCAAAAGTGGAGGTTCCCCGTCCAATTTCATCTAATATAACCAATGATTTGTCTGTTGCAGTATTTAAAATAAGTGATGTTTCTATCATTTCAATCATAAAAGTTGATTGCCCTTTTGCTAAATCATCAGAAGCTCCTACTCTAGAAAAAATTTTGTCAAATATACCTATATTTGCTTTTTGTGCAGGAACAAATAAGCCAGCTTGTGCCATTATAACTATAAGTGCATTTTGCCTGAGAAAAGTAGATTTTCCTGCCATATTAGGTCCTGTTATCAACCATATAAAATCTCTTTTATTCAAAATACAGTCATTGAAAATAAATGACTTCTCATTTAAGTTCATTTGTTGTTCTACTACAGGATGCCTGCCTCCAAAAATTTCTAAGGTTTTTTCCTCTAAAATATTTGGACAAGTATAATTTCTACTTATTGATTGGTTAGCAACCATAATAGAAATATCTAATTCAGAAATTGAAAGTGCAACATTTAAAATTTCTTTACCCTTATCCAGTATCTGAGTTACAAAATTATTAAAAATATCAATTTCAATTTTAAGAGCTTTTTCAAATGAATTTATTATTTGGTTTTCAACATCATTTAGCTCAACAGTTGTAAATCTAGACGTCTGGGCTGTAGTTTGTCTATGGATAAATAGATCAATATTTCTCATGGACTCATCATGGAGTGCTCTTACTTCTATATGATATCCTAGCATTCTATTATGCTTGATTTTTAATGAGTTGACATTTGTTAAATCTGAGTATTTTTTTTGAAGTTTTGCTATATGATCTAATTCATAATTTCTATAGTTCCTTAGAAGATCTAACTCCTTATTGTATCCTTCTTTTATAAAATTACCTTCTTTTGCAATAATCGGAACATTTGATTTAAAAGCTTTATTTATATTTGAAAATAAACTGTAATCAATGTCCAAATTATCAATTATGAAATTTAATAATGAGGGGGTTTTTCCATCTTGATTATGTGAAATCAAGTCCTCATAAATTCCTTTTATAATCAAAAGACCATTAGACATCAGAAATAAATCTTTTGGGCCACCCCTAGATAATGATATTCTTGAGAGTGACCTTTCAAGATCTGGTATATTTTCAAAATCTATTTGATATTGTGATATATTGATTTTATTTTCTATTATCCAGTTTGTTAAATCATATCTGTCTTGAATTTGTTCAATTTTACAAAAGGGCTCGATAACTCTCTGTTTTAATAATCGTGCACCACATGCTGTTTTTGTTTCATCTAGACAAGAAATTAAACTCCCTTCAGTACCTCCTGAGAGATTATTAAAAATTTCAAGAGATTTTTGAGTAAAGTAATCAATCTCTAAAAAATTATTCTGAGTTTCAGTTTGAATCATTGAAAGAAGCGGAATTTTTCCACATTGCGTTAATTTCAAATAAGAAAGCAATACTGCTGCTGCTTTAATTTCTCCATCACTAAAAGAACCTACGCCCTCTAATGAAACAATAGAATAGTAAGAAAGTATTTGATCTAAACAAGATGAATAATGGAACAAACTTGGCGGTTGTTTCTTTAAAATTGAATGCCATTCCTCTACAATTAAGTCTAAGTCAAAATCTTCCGAAATTAGTAATTCTGAGAAATTCATTCTTAAAAGAAGATTAGCTAATAGTTGTTTTGTACTTGATTTGTTATCTTCTTGTATATTCCTAGATTTAAAATATCCTGTAGAAACATCTACCCATGCTATAGAGATAGAACCGTTATTATCAGATAAAGCTCCTAGAAAATTGTTAGTTTTTCTTTCAAGAAGATTATCTTCTGTCAAAGTGCCGGGAGAAATTATTCTTACTACTTCCCTTTTTAGTGGACCTTTTTTTGATTTTATTTTAGCTTCTTCTGCTGTTTCAGTTTGTTCGCATACAGCAACATTGAAACCTTTTTTGATTAACTTTGGTAAATAATTATCAGCTGAATGAAATGGGACCCCGCACATAGGAATATCTTTACCATTTGATTTCCCTCTTTTAGTCAAGGCAATATCTAACGCTTGAGAGGCAACAACCGCATCTTCAAAAAACAACTCATAAAAATCGCCCATTCTATAAAAAAGTAAAACATCTTTATATTGATTTTTTATATTTAAATACTGGTCCATCATTGGAGTATTAACATTATTCACAATAAAAAAATTCCTTATAGACGAAATTAAACTATTTGATTTCTAATTTGATAATCAATAGGTAAAATATAATTTATTAAGACCTTTTTAAAAAAGTAAGTTATAGTCATAAATTAGTTATTTTAAGTTTTTGAGGGGAAAATGTCTACTAACAAAAAAGATGATACTATAAAATCAAATTTAGAGAAAGAAGCTTTAGATTATCATAAAAAAGGTCGTCCTGGGAAATTAGAAGTTACACCAACAACACCTTTAATTAGTTCTCATGATTTATCCTTAGCATACTCACCAGGTGTAGCAACTCCATGTCTTGAGATAGAAAAGACACCAGAAACAATATATGACTATACCTCAAAAGGAAATATAGTTGCCGTTATTTCAAATGGAACAGCTGTACTGGGTCTTGGTAATATTGGTGCATCCGCATCAAAACCTGTAATGGAGGGCAAAGCTGTATTATTTAAAAAGTTTGCGGATTTAGATGGTATTGATTTAGAGATAGATACAGAGGATACGGAAAAATTTATTGAAGCAGTTTCATTACTTGAACCAAGTTTCGGAGGTATTAATCTAGAAGATATAAAAGCTCCTGATTGTTTTATTATTGAACAAAGATTAAGAGAGATAATGAAGATACCAGTATTTCACGATGATCAACACGGGACAGCAATTGTTACAGCTGCAGGAATAATAAATGCGCTTCATTTAACTAATAGAAGAATAGAAGATACAAAGTTTGTTTGTAATGGGGCAGGTGCGGCTTCAATAGCTTGTGTTGAACTTTTGAAGGGAATGGGGGCGCAAAATAATAACATAATTCTAGTAGATCGAGATGGGGTTATATATAAAGGTAGACAGTCCAATATGAATCAGTGGAAATCTGGACATACAGTTGATACAAAAGCAAGAACTTTAGAAGAAGCTTTTAATAATTCAGATGTTTTCTTAGGGTTATCTGTTCCAGGATCAGTTACAAAGAAAATGATACAAAGTATGGCTGATAAACCAATAATATTTGCTATGGCAAATCCAATACCTGAAATAATGCCAGAAGAAGTGAAGAGTGTAAGGTCAGATGCAATTATTGCCACTGGAAGATCTGATTATCCCAACCAAGTGAATAACGTGCTAGGATTCCCTTATATTTTTAGAGGCGCTTTAGATGTAAGAGCAACTATGATTAATGAAGAAATGAAAATTGCTGCAGCAAATGCTATTGCTGAATTAGCCAGGGAAGATGTGCCTGATGAGGTTAATGCTGCTTATCATGGAGTACAATTACATTACGGTAATGATTACATAATACCTGCACCTTTTGATCCAAGACTTATTTCGTCTGTTTCGTCTGCAGTTGCCAAAGCAGCAATGGACGCTGGTGTTGCTAGAAGACCTATTAAGAATTTAGATGCGTATAGAAGAGAATTAGAAGGTAGGACTAACCCTATAGCCTCTATTTTAGAACCCATAAAATCTAGAATAAAAAGTAAAAAGCAGAAAGTTGTTTTCGCAGAAGGCGAAGAAGAAAAAACAATACGAGCAGCTTTATCATTTTATAATTCAGGTTTTGGAATTCCAATTTTAATTGGAAGAGAAAATAGAGTAAAAGAAACAATGGAAGAAGTTAACTTGGAAGGACTAAATGAATTAATAATTCACAATGCTAGTTTAAGTAAAAATAATCAAAAATATATAAATAATCTATATAAACGACTTCATCGACATGGACACTTAAGAAGAGATTGTCAAAGATTAATAAACCAAGACAGGAATGTTTTTGCTGCATCTATGGTATCTGCTGGTGATGCTGATGCAATGGTAACTGGAGTGACTAGACCTTTTGGACGATGCTTTGATGACATTACAAAAGTAATTTCACCTAAAAATGATGAAAGCTTTTTATCAATGTCAATGATGGTTTCCAAAGAGCGAACTGTTTTTATTGGTGACGTCAATATACATGATATGCCAAATGCAGAACAATTAGCTAATATTGCAACAGGTATAGCAAGTACCGTGAAAAGTTTAGGTTATACACCTCGTGTAGCATTATTATCATTTTCTAATTTTGGGAGCTTAACTAGGCCTAGCTCGAAAAACCTAAAAGAAGCAGTTAATATTTTGAATACGAGAAATGTTGGTTTTGAGTTTGATGGAGAAATGACACCTGAGGTTGCGTTAGATTATAATCTCATTAAGGACAATTATCCGTTTTGCAGACTTTCTGGACCAGCTAATGTTCTAATTATGCCAAGTCTCTTATCTGCAAATATTTCTTTTAAGCTATTACAAAAACTTGGAGGAGGGTCAATTTTAGGACCTTTAATGATAGGTGGAGAAAAACCATTTCAAATTGTACAAATGGGCTCTTCTGTATCAGATATTGTTAATTCTGCATCTATTGCAACTTATAATTCGTTATATTCTAATTAAGAAATGTTTTAAGTTGAGTTCTGGGTCTTGCACCAACATATTTAATTATATCTGCAGCTACCTTGCTTCCTAATTTTCCGCAATCTTCAATTGAATAATTATTTGTTAAACCAAATAGAAAGCCAGATGCAAATATATCACCTGCACCTGTTGTATCTACTGGATCATTTACCGAAACAGAAGGTATTAAGTTTTCAATCTGATTTTGAAAAACGATGGAACCTTTAGATCCTAAAGTGATTACTCCAACTTCCACATTCTCTTTAATTTTTTTTAAACTTTCTTGCAAATTCAATTGATATAAACTTTGGATTTCAGACTCATTAGAAAAAATAATGTTAACGAATTTATTAATTAATTCGGAGAACTCTTGTCTGTGTCTATCTACACAGAATGAATCAGACAAACTTAAGGCAACTTTACAATTATGAGCTTTAGCTAATTCACAACAATAGTAAATGGCTTTTTTTGCATCAGATTGATCAAATAAATAGCCTTCAATGTAAATTATCTTGCTATTAATAATTAATTTTTTATTAATACAATTTATGCTAAATTGAACACTAGCCCCTAAATATGTACTCATGCTTCTTTCTGCGTCTGGGGTAACTAAAACAATACTTTTTGAGGTTTCTTCCGATGTCTCAACCATTTTATTTTCGAAAAAAACACCAGAATTATTCAGATCTTTCGAAAACAAAGTTCCAAAATCATCATTGCCTATCTGCCCAATAAAAGAACAGATTCCTCCAAATGAGCTGAAACCAACGGCCGTGTTTGCTGCACTACCCCCAGAAATTATGATTGGATTTTTTATATAATCTAAAATTTTATTAGATGACTTTTTGTCTATAAGTTGCATAGATCCTTTTGGTATTTTTAATTCTTTTAAATTTTCATCCGAAAATTTAGAAATAATATCTACAATGGCATTACCAATAAAACAAACTTGATATTTAGACATATACACTATTTCCCAAAAGATGATTTTTAATTAGACTTAATACTAAACAATAATTATGAATATCATTCATGAAATTAAATCTAAACAAAATTGTCTTAAACTTTGCCATTATTTTATTTTTTGGCTCATGTCATACCTTGGAACATCAGAATTTTTTTCTTGATACTAAAAAAAGACATGAAAATCAAAATAAAAAAATAGATAATTTAGAAGAAAAAAATACAAAAACTATTATTGATGACATTGATAAAGAGAAACACTCAAATAAAATTGAAATAACACCAATAGATGGTATTGATAAAGAGAAAAACTCAAATAAAATTGAAATAGCACCAATAAAGGTCCCCGAACAGAAGAAGAAAGTCAAGACTGTTGTTTTAAGAAAAAAATTAATTGTGCCTAAAACTAAAATTTTTGAAATTAATACAATTAAAAATTGGTCTGAAAAAAAATTAATCCAAAAATTGGGACAAAGTGATTTTATTAAAGAAGAAGGTAAATTAAAAAGTTACCAATATTATTTTTCAAGCTGTTTTTTAGATGTTTATTTTCTTAAAAAAAAAGATGGTTATTATGTGAAACATGTACAAACACGATCAACAAAGCTTTATGGCATCATTGAACCTGAAAAGTGTTTAAAAGAAATAAGTAACAGACTTAGATAAATAACAATGAGTTCTATCCACCGTTATTTAAAACATCTGATAAACTGTATAAACCAGGGTCTGCTGTAGCAGCCCAATGAGATGCTCTCAAAGCACCAGAAGCAAAAATTGACCTGTCTGTAGCCTTATGAACTAATTCTATTCGTTCTCCTGTGTTAGAAAAAATTACAGAATGTTCTCCTACAACGTCCCCTCCTCTTAAAACTGCAAAACCTATTTCAGATTCTTTTCTTTTTCCCACAATACCGTCTCTTAAAACTGACTTGACGTTTGACAATTCTTGACCTCTTGCTTGTGCCGCTGATTTTCCAAGTAACAGTGCTGTTCCCGATGGAGCATCTATTTTATGTTTATGGTGCATCTCTAATATTTCAATATCCCATTCAGCTCCTAACATTTTAGCTGAATTTAAAACTAAACTAGATAATAGCGTTACTCCTATAGAAAAATTTGCCGAGTAAACTATAGGAATTTTTTTAGATAAGGTAAGTAATTCTTCTTCTTGAGATTTTTTTAATCCAGTAGTCCCTATTACAATAGACATATTATTTTCATAGCATTGTCTTGCATGAAACATAGTTGCCTCTGGAACTGTAAAATCAATCAGTACGTCTGAATTTTGAAATAAAGACATAGTGTTAGTATTTAATTCTTTAAAAATCTTGGCTTTACCAACTAAAATTCCAATATCAAGACCTAATTCATCTTCATTCGGCAAACAAGTAGAACTAGATAGATTAAACTTTTCGTTTTCTATTATTAAGCCAAGTAAAGTTTTGCCCATGCGACCATTACCACCTGGAATAGAAACAGAGATTTTTTTCATATTTTGCTCTTTTTTAAGATTACATAAATTCTGTTATACAAAAAAATACAGTTTATTGTATTAGTTTTTTAAATCTACTGGTCTTGGGGCTGATTTTGTCAACACCTAAATCCTTAATTTGTTTAAATAAATCCTCTTGTTTTCTTGAAATACCTACTGGTGTTTCTACATTTATTTGAACATACTGATCACCTCTAGATCCTCCTCGTAGTCCAGGCATACCTTTACCTTTCATTCGTAAACGAGTTCCACTTTGTGTGCCAGAGCTTAAATTCATTTTGGCTTTCGAGCCATCGATACATGGAACTTGTATTGAGTTTCCTAAAACCGCATCGATAAAAGATACAGGTACCTCAATAAAGGTGTCTTTGCCGTCTCTTTGAAATATAGAATGATCTTTAATGTCAATGAAAATATATAAATCACCAGGTGATGAACCTCTTGCTCCAGCTTCACCTTCTCCGGAAAGACGAATACGAGTTCCATTGTCAACCCCTGAAGGTACATTTACTGAAAGCTTTTTATTTTTGTTAACTCTACCTTGACCTTTACAAGATCTACAAGGATCTCCAATAATTTCACCTGCGCCGGAACAAGCTGCGCACGTTCTTTCAATGGTGAAAAAACCTTGTTGTGCCCTAACTTTTCCATAACCACCGCATTGACTGCATTGTTTAGGCTGTGATCCTTTGTTAGCACCTGATCCATTACAAGAGTCACACTTTGTTGGTACTGTCAATGAAATCTCCACTTGATCACCTGAATATGCTTGTTCTAGTGATACGGTTAAATCATATCTTAGATCAGATCCTGTTGATGCTGATCTTCTTTCGGAACCACCTCCCATACCAAACATATCTTCAAAAATATCAGAGAATCCACCACTCCCGAAACCAGAAAAACCACCCGCAGAACCCCCACTAGATCCTTGAGAAAAAGCAGCATGACCATACTGATCATATGCAGCTTTTTTTTTAGGATCCTTAAGTATCTCGTAGGATTCAGAAATTTCTTTAAATTTTTCTTCAGCTTTTTTATCACCAGGATTTCTGTCAGGATGATATTTCATAGCTAATTTACGATATGAAGACTTTATTTCACTTTCTGAAGCTGATTTAGATAAACCTAATATATCGTAATAATCACGTGCCATTTTAATACCTTAAGTATATCTTTATATATTTAGGAAGCGTCTTTCTTTTCTTCGTTGTCTTTTACTTCTTCAAAGTCTGCGTCTACAACATCCTCTTTGTTCTCATTTGAGCTATCTGTTTCTTCAGTATTTTCTGTATTATTTTCCTGACCATCCTTGTAAGCTGCCTCTCCCATCTTCATCATTATTGCCGATAAAGTAGATGTTTTATCTTTAATAATAGTTATATCATCACCTTCAAGGGATTTTTTTACTTCACCAATTGCTTCTTCAACTTCTGTTTTTGCACTTTGATCTGCTTTCTCACCCAAATCAGTTAAAGATTTTTCAGCGCCATGTATCATAGATTCAGCTTGGTTTCGAACATCTATAGCTTCTCTTTTTTCTTTATCTGCTTCTGCATTGTCCTCAGCTTCTTTAACCATTCTTTCAATTTCATTGTCATCAAGTCCACCAGAGGCTTGGATAGTAATATTATGCGCTTTACCTGTTGCTTTATCTTGAGCACTCACATTAACAATTCCATTCGCATCAATATCAAATGTCACTTCTATTTGTGGAACACCTCTAGGTGCCGAAGCAATACCTTCAAGATTAAACTCACCTAATGATTTGTTGTCAGATGCCATTTCCCTTTCGCCTTGGGACACTCGAATTGTAACGGCAGATTGGTTATCTTCTGCAGTAGAAAATATTTGGGATTTTTTTGAGGGTATTGTTGTGTTTCGATCAATTAGTCGTGTGAACACCCCACCTAATGTTTCAATGCCTAATGATAAGGGTGTTACATCAAGTAAAAGTACGTCTTTAACGTCTCCCATTAAAACTCCACCTTGAATAGCCGCACCTGAAGCTACAACCTCATCAGGATTTACGCCTCTATGAGGTTCTGTTTTAAAAAAAGAAGTAACCGCCTCTATAATTTTTGGCATTCTAGTCATTCCACCTACCAAGATGACTTCATCTATGTCACCAGCATTTACACCAGCATCTTTAAGAGCTGCTTTACACGGATCTATACTTTTAGTAATCAGATCATCAACTAAACCTTCATATTGAGATCTTGTTAATTTTACATTTAAGTGTTTTGGGCCACTTGCGTCAGCCGTTACAAACGGCAAATTTACATCTGTTTGAGACGCACTTGAAAGTTCTATTTTTGCTTTTTCTGCTGCTTCTTTCATCCTTTGAAGAGCTAATTTGTCTAATCTTAAATCTATGCCGTTGTCTTTTTTAAATTGTTCAGCAATATAATCTATAATACGTTGATCAAAATCTTCACCTCCTAGGAATGTGTCTCCATTAGTAGATTTAACTTCAAAAACACCGTCACCAACTTCAAGAATGGAAACGTCAAAAGTACCTCCACCAAGATCATAAACAGCAATCGTACCACTTTCCTTTTTGTCTAGTCCATATGCTAAAGCTGCTGCTGTTGGTTCATTTATAATTCTTAAAACTTCTAAGCCAGCAATTTTTCCTGCATCTTTAGTAGCTTGTCTTTGGGCATCATTAAAATAAGCTGGGACAGTAATAACTGCTTTATCAACGGTTTCACCAAGAAATGCTTCTGCATCCTCTTTGAGTTTTCTTAATATAAAGCTTGATACTTCAGAAGGTGCATAATCTTGTCCATTAGCTTGAACCCAGGCATCACCATTTTTTGCAGAAACAATTTTATAAGGTACTAACTCAGAAAATTTTTTGGAATATTTATCATCATGTCTTCTTCCAATTAGTCTTTTGATTGCAAAAAGAGTGTTTTCAGGATTTGTTACAGCCTGTCTTTTTGCTGGTTGACCAACCAATCTTTCGTCATCTGTAATACCGACCATGGAAGGGGTTGTTCTTGCTCCTTCACTGTTTTCAATTATTTTTGGTAATTTTCCATCCATAACAGAAACACATGAATTAGTTGTACCCAAATCGATACCGATAACTTTAGCCATTTAAAACTCCCTAATTTGAATTATCAACACACTTTATATGGGTTAAGTTGTTGAATTTACAAGATTATAAAAAATTAAATTATTAATAATTAAATCTCATCTGGTTTTTTATCTTTAATTTTTTTTTCTTCTATTTTTTTTGAAATACCAACCATTGCAGGTCTAACTAGTCTATCGTGTAATAAATAACCTTTTTGAGAAACCTCAACAACGATACCAGGTTCAGTATCACTAGTAGGAACCTCGAACATAGCTTGATGTAAGTTATAATCAAACTTTTCACCTAATGGATAGATTTGCTTCAAATTATGCTTTTCAAATGTAGTAATTATTTCTTTCTCAACAATATCTAAACCAATAATTAAGTTTTTTATAGGTTCAGATAGTTGGGACTTATCATCGGGAACGGATTGTAAAGCCCTTTGCAAGTTATCAACAGATGAAACTAGATCTCTTACAAACGTAACATGGCTGTATTTTTTAGCATGCTCTATTTCTTTAATAGTTCTTTTTCTTAAGTTTTCACTATCAGCTAATGTTCGCATTAATTGATCTTTTAAATCTAAAATTTGTTTTTCAAGGTTTTCATTAACTTCTTCATGGGATTCATCGTTTTGATTATCATTAACTTCAGTAATGTCTTTATTTGAATCTTTTACGGTTTCATCTGAATTTTCGTCATGAGAATTTTTTTCATTATCATTTTTGGATTTATTTTTTTTTTCAGACAACTTATGACTCCACGAATGGTTGATATATTGAAGTCAAATAGTGAATCTTTATGAAATTTGCAAGAGGTAGTAATTTATAATATTTAGATATAGAACTTTAATTTATTTTGGGATAATAATAACTTTCAATTTTTCTAAGTCATGGGAAATATTTATGTTTAAAAGACCCTCAAATAGGCAATATAATGAAATGAGAGAGATAAAATTGGAATCTCAAGTTTCTCCTTATGCTGAAGGCTCGTGTATGGCAAAATTTGGAAACACACATGTTTTTTGTACAGCTTCAGTTGATACCAAATTACCGCCATGGTTAAGAAACTCAGGAAAAGGTTGGATTACAGCTGAATATGGCATGCTTCCAAGATCAACACATTCTAGAATGGATAGGGAGGTTGCCAAAGGAAAACCTTCTGGTCGCACCCAAGAAATACAACGATTAATTGGAAGATCATTGAGGTCAATTGTTGATTTGAAAAAGTTAGGAGAAAATCAGATTAAAGTAGATTGTGACGTAATTCAGGCAGATGGTGGAACTAGAACAGCATCTATTACTGGAGCTTGGGTTGCACTTTATGAAGCAGTTAATTTTTTACTGAAATCTGGAAAAGTTCAAGAAAATCCAATCTTTGATCAAATTAGTGCAATTTCTTGCGGTATTTGGAATAATCAAGAAATAATTGATCTTGATTATCTAGAGGACTCAACTGCAGAAACTGATGGAAACTTTGTTATGACAGCTAATAGTGGTATTGTTGAGATACAAACTACTGCAGAACAAAATCCTTTTAATAAAGAACAATTTTTAAATCTACTACAATTAGCTGAATATGGTACAAATAGTATTTTTAAAATTCAAAGAAATGCACTAAATTTAGATTAGTTTTTATGGAAAAGCGTGTTTTTAATCATAAAAAATTAGTTATTGCCAGCCATAATAAAGGAAAAATAATCGAGATATCAGACTTATTGGCCCCATTAAATATTGAAATCCTTTCTGCACATGATTTCGATCTAGAAGAGCCATTTGAAAACGGTGTAACATTTGAAGAAAATGCTCTGATTAAATCTGCCTTTGTAACCCATAAAACAGGTTTACCAAGCATTTCAGATGATAGTGGAATATGCTTTGATGATCTAAACGGAGAACCTGGTATTTACTCAGCAAGGTGGGCTGGTTTAAATAAAGATTTTAATTTGGCTATGTGTAATATTAATAAAGCTATCAAAGAAAAAAAAGACCCTAACTATGTATGTCAGTTTATTTGTGCTTTATCAATATCTTGGCCCGATGGATTTGATGTAACAGTTTCTGGACAAGTAAATGGAAAATATACTTGGCCTCCAAGAGGAAAAAAGGGTTTTGGTTACGACCCTATTTTTAAACCATTGGGATATAATATTACTTTTGCTGAGATGGATCCTCTTCTTAAACATAAAATAAGTCATAGATCAATAGCTTTCAAAAAATTAATAAACTTTTGTTTTCCTAGTTTAAAACGTTGAATAGAAATGAAAATAATTTTTTGAGTCTCTACGTTCATTGGCCTTATTGTGAATCTAAATGTCCTTATTGTGATTTTAATTCTCATGTAAATGAAAATATTGAATCAGCACATTGGATAAATTCTTACACCAATCAATTGTATTCAATGAAAGAGCAATTATCTGAACATGATGTAAGTACTAAAAAATTAAATACTATTTTTTTTGGGGGTGGAACTCCTTCTCTAATGCCTTTGGAAATAATAGAAAGTATTTTGAAAACTTCTTTTGATTTGTTTGGATATAATAAATGCATTGAAATTTCTCTTGAAGCTAATCCTACTTCATATGAAAAAGATAAATTTTGTGATTTAAAAAAATTAGGTATTAATAGATTATCTATCGGAGTACAGTCACTGAATGATGATAATTTAAAACTTCTAGGTAGGCTGCATAATACTGAAGATGCACAATTAGCAGTAGAACATGCAATTAAAACCTTTAATAATGTATCTGTAGATTTGATATATGCTTTTCATGGTCAACAAATTATAAACTGGACAAACGAATTAAAAGTTTTTCTTAGAAATAATGATTTACAGCATATATCACTTTATCAATTAACTATTGAAGAAGGCACAAAGTTTTTTACCAATTATAAAAAAGGGTTGTTTAATAAAATTGATGATAACAAAGCTGCTAATTTCTATGAAATTTCCAATGAAATATTGAATGATCAAAACTTTTCAAAGTATGAAATATCAAATCATGCCAAACATGGTTTTCAGTGTAAACATAACTTAAGCTATTGGAAATCACAAAACTGGATAGGAATTGGCCCAGGCGCATACGGAAGATTATGGTCTTCAAAATCAAATAATAGCCGTGTTGAGTACCAAAACTATAAAAATCCAAAAAGATGGTTGTCTAAAAATATGTATAAATCAGAATTTGAAAAAATTAATTTTTTTAATAATACGACTTCTGATATTGACACTCTGACAATGGGACTTAGATTATGTGAAGGAATAGAGACTTCAAAATTATATGATGAATCTATCATACAAAACAATGCTTTTAAAAAATTAGAAGAACAAAAAATAATAATAATTAAAGATGGTATTTTAAGAGTTAATAAAAATTATATGATTAAATTGAATAGTATTATCGATTTTTTGACTAATTCTTAAAATTATTACATTTTTTTATGTTAGTTAATTTACCTAAATTTTCTATTTGCATGACGTGAATAGGTTTTTTTACATAGCCACCATTTTGGAAAGTTGAGCCTGTTATTGGACCTAAAATGTTTTTTATAGTCCTTGTGGAATCTTTTTTTATATTAGTATAGTTTATACCAATAACACCTGAGTCAAAGCCTGCGTTTGAAAAATAATTAATGTCTTCACCCCACGTTTCTTGCCAAAAAAGTTTAAAACCCTTATCATTTTTACTTAGTATGACAGGAAACCAGGCCTTTTCTAACGAAGGTTCATTTCTTATTTCTTTAAGATTAAACTTTTCAGTACCTAAAATCTTTACATGCCTTGAATCTACATTAAAAAATGCTAATAACGGTGCTATCTCTAAAATAAATTCTCTACTACCACCTATAAGAATTGAGTCAAATCTTCTATGTTCAGCTTGATTTTCATTATACTTTAAAAATCGTTTTAAAATTGAAAATAACTTTGGTTTGTAGTTTATTTGATCATTAGAAAGTAAAATTGTGTCATATTTATTTTTTCTTGAGACACTTATTAGATCTATTGATGCTTTAGTTAAAATTCTGCCATACAGATTATCCGGTGCTACTAAACCAAAATTCTCATATCCATGACTTAGGGCACATGAAATGACACTCTCTACTTGTTCTTCCGGAGAAAATCCTAACGACCAGATATTGTTTTCTCTTAATGATGTATCATTTGAAAATGTAAGTATTGGTATAGATTTAGATTTAGCTATAGGTTTAATTCTTAATAAAATTTCTCTTCTTAATGGTCCAATAATAAAATTAGGACTTATATTGTCAAATAATTTTCTTAAGTCCATTTCCTCTATGTTTTTGCCAGTATCAAAATAAAGTATTTTAATTTCATTGCTACCATAATACAGGACACTAAGATCTAAAGCTTTTCTTGTTTTAATGCCATAATTAGAATAAGGCCCAGTTAAGGGAAGAAAGGCTAATATATTTTTGTAAATCAAACCATCTTGTTTTATATGAAAATATTTATTTTCTAGTTGAATTTTGTCGCTATTTTTCAAGTTTAAGCTATAATTGTTTGAACTTATATTTTGTTTTAACATTTTATAGACTGCTGATAACGCCTTTTTAGTTTTTTCTTTTTCTATTACCTTAAAATTGTCTCTGCCATGAAGTAATCTTTCATTTTTAAACTCAAAAATAACATCATTGTCTTTTTGATTTAATAAGTTTTCTTTATTACTTATAACAATCTCACTTTTTTCTAAATTTTCATTTTTTTCTAAATTTTCACTTTTTTCTAAAATTTCATTTTTTTCTAAAATTTCACTTTTTTCTAAAATTTCAGCTTTTTCAAAAATTTTATTTTTTAGAAATTTTTCGTTTCTCAAAGTTAACTTGTCTTTTTTTGAAAGTTTTGTTGAAATTTTATTTTCTACAATCAATTTCTCTGTAGTGTTTTGACATCCACTCATCATTAATAATATACAAAAATATATAATAAGATTATATTTAAAATTTAATCTAAACATGAAAATACACATAACATTTTATTATCACGATTAAGGTAATCTATTGAAAAAGTTAAGTAAAGAGTATTCAAAAAATTCAGATGACTATGAAATAAAAGATAAAAGAGGATGTCTTTATATTATAGCTACACCAATTGGAAATTTTGATGATATTAGCTTAAGAGCCATTAAACTATTAAATTTTGTAGATATATTATTATGTGAAGATACAAGAAAAACTAAAAAATTACTTGTGCACCTCAACATTAATCGTAAAAATATGATATCGTATAATGATAATAATGCTGCAACAAAAAGACCATATGTGTTAAAACAACTTCTCTTGAATAAAACTATAGGCTTAGTAAGCGATGCTGGAACCCCATTAATATCAGACCCTGGATACAAACTCGTTCAAGAATGTTATTCAAATAATGTGAGAATTACCCACGCTCCAGGTCCTTCTTCTTTAATAAATGGATTAATATTATCTGGAATTCCAACAAATCAATTTTATTTTGGAGGTTTTGTTTCACCAAAGAAAAATGGTAAAATAAAACAGTTTACCACAACCAAATCTTATTCTATGACAGGAGTATGGTTTGATACTTGTGTAAGGTTAATAAATACTCTTGAAATAATGCTTAAGATCTATGGAAATAGAAAAATTACTATCGCTAGAGAATTAACAAAAATTCATGAAGACATTATTTCTGGTCACTTGAACAATATTCAAGATTTGATTGAAAAAAAACAAATGAATAATGTACCTTTAAAGGGAGAAATTGTAATTATAATTGATGGATTTGATAAAAAAAGTGAATTGAATATGGAAACATTAAGGGTGGATATTAAAAAGAAACTTCAAAAATTTTCTCTTCGTGATACAGTCATAATGACAGTTGATGAAACTAATTTTCCAAGAAAATTAATTTACAATGAAGCAATGAGAATTAAAGAATTGATAATTAAAAAAAAACAATGAAATTAACTTGATTAGACAGGAGTGTTAAATATGAAAAATTTATTGTTTATATCAATTGTTACTTTTTTTTTACAATCATGTGGTCCATTTATAGGTTCTGTAGGTATGGTATCACTAGGGGCTGCTGCAAAAGAAAAAGGTTTAGCTACATCAATAAATGACAATATTATAAAAACTAAAATATCAAATTTAATTTTTAAACTAGATAAAAATTTGATAAGTAATACTAGAATTTTTGTTAATAACGGCTCCGTGTTAATTACTGGTAAAGTAAAAAATCCAAACGACAAAATTGAATTTACTAAGCTAGCTTGGACTGTAAGAGGAGTAAATGAGGTAAATAATGAGATACAAATAACTGACACCTCATTGATTAAAAATATTGCTAGAGATGTTGCTTCAATGGGGGAGATAAGAGCAAGATTAATGCAAGATAAAGGAATTAATAGTTTGAACTATTCAATAGATGTAGTAAACGACAAAGTCTATTTAAGCGGAGTTGCAAGCAGTAAAGAAGAGATGCTTCTGGTGAAAAACCATGCATCGAGCGCACGATTTGTAAAGGAAGTTTATAATTACATTATTTTAAATGATGATATAAGATGAAAGGCAATTTAAAAGTTGCATTTCTTATGGATCCTTTTGAAGAACTTGACCTTAATGGTGATACAACATTCGCCCTTGCTCTTGAAGCTCAGTGTAGGAAACACGAAGTAAGTTTTTTTAAACCAGACGACCTTTTTTTAAAATCAGGACAAGTTTTTGCAAATATTTGTAGGATAGACTTATCTTCTTTTGATCAAAATCATGACTATAAATATCATGAAAAAATAATCTCACCGTTAATTTGTTATGATGTAATATTGATGAGACAAGATCCACCTTTTAATATGTCTTATATTACAGCAACACATATTTTAGAAAAACTATCAAGTTCAGTTTTAGTTGTTAATAATCCTTATGAAGTAAGAAATGCTCCAGAGAAGATATTTGTTACAAATTTCTCTCATTTAATGCCAAAAACTTTAATATCTAGAAATCCAAAAGTTATTCGTGACTTTAGAGATGAGTATAAAGATATTATAATTAAACCACTATATGGCAATGGTGGACAAGGTGTCTTTCATGTCCTTCCTAAAGATGAAAATTTTCATTCTATTTTGGAAATGTTCTTTACCAAAAACAGCGAACCTCTTATGGTACAGGAATATTTAAGTGATGTTAGAAATGGAGATAAAAGAATTATTCTAGTCAACGGTATGGTCGCAGGTGCTATTAATAGAATTCCTAAAAAAGGGGAAAGTAGATCTAATATGCATGTTGGAGGAAAGCCAGAAAAAACAACTTTAACAAGCAGAGATAGGTATATTTGTAATGAAATTTCACAGTCTTTAAAAGATAAAGGATTGTATTTTGTAGGAATAGATATTATTGGTAACTATATAACTGAAATAAATGTAACTTCACCAACTGGTATTAGAGAAATAAAGGCTTATGACTCAATAGCGATTGAAGAAATATTTTGGGACTTTATAGAAAAAAAATTAAGTTTATAAATTCATCATTCTACCCAAATTTTTGCCGCCTAGTAAATGAACGTGAAAATGAGGTACATCTTGGTTACCATCAACTCCAGAGTTTGAAATAATACGAAATCCTTGTTTTGAAATCTTTTTTAACTTTACTACCTCACTTACTAATTTCCATAATAATTCTATTTCTTTAATTGACGCATTTTCTGTGAAATCATGAAAATTTAGGTAAGCGTTTTTAGGTATAATTAAAATATGGATAGGTGACTGTGGATTAATATCACAAAAAGCTAAGGCATGATCGTTTTCAAGCACCTTATGACAAGGTGTCTCTGATCTTAAAATTTTAGCAAAAATATTATTTTTGTCATAACTTTTGTTCATTTTTCAACTCCTGCTATTTTTTTCTTCAAACCCAGATTTGAGCTTTCTATTGGATAATTCTTTCCAAATATCTTGAGGGTCTACACCAACTGAAATCCACAAAACAATTAAGTGATACATCAAATCTGCAGATTCATTTATGATCCCTTCTTTGTTTTTTTTTATGAAGTCAATTATTAACTCTGAGGATTCTTCTCCAATTTTTTTGGCTAATAATTCAGGATTATTTATTAAATGTGCTGTATAGGATTTATTTTGATTAGTACTTTTTCTTTTTCTTAAATCATCAAACATTTCTTTTATAAATTTGTCGTTCATTTTAATTTTCGCAGCCTCTTACCTGAATACCATTTTTAGACATTTCTTTTTTAACTGTGAATATTGAATGAATTCCAAAGTGAAAAATTGACGCGGCTAAAACTGCGGATGCACCAGATTTAAGCACTACATCTACCATATCTTTAGGATTACCAGCTCCTCCTGAAGCTATTACGGGAACAGACACATTCTCAGAAATTAACTTAGTTAGTTGAAGATTATAGCCTGTCTTCATTCCGTCGGCATTCATTGAAGTTAATAAGATTTCACCCGCACCATTTCTAACTCCCTGTATTGCCCAATTTAAAACATCTATATTTGTCTTTTGTCTTCCTCCATGTGTGGTTACCTCATATCCAGAAGACATTGCTTTATTCTCAATAGCGTCAATTGCTAATACTACACATTGATTCCCAAATTTGTCAGAAGATTCTCTAATGATATTTGGATTGGATACAGCTGATGAATTGACTGATACTTTATCTGCTCCACAATTTAACAATTCACAAAAATTATCTAAATTTTTTACACCACCTCCTACGGTGAGAGGAACAAAGCAAGATTTTGCAGTCTTTGAAATTACATCTAACATAGTTTTTCTTTTTTCATGTGTGGCAGAAATATCTAAAAAGCAAATTTCATCTGCACCTGTTTTACTATATACATTAGCTTGTTCTACTGGATCACCAGCATCTTTTAGGCCTACAAAATTAATACCTTTAACTGTTCTTCCATCGTGAACATCGAGACAAGCAATGACCCTCGTTGATAACATTAAGATTTTCCCTTTTTTATAATTTGTAACGCATCACCAAATGTAAATTTTTTGTCATATAGTGCTCTTCCTATTATAACACCTTCAATTCCGTTTGAAAGTTCATCTCTAAGCCTTATAATGTCATTCAAAGAAGAAACACCTCCTGAAGCAATAACCGGATGAGGAATAGATTTAGCAAAATTAGTAGTCTGCTTAAGACTAACACCTTGCAAACTACCGTCTCTTGATATGTCCGTATATACAACAGCACTAATTATAGAAGGGTCGAATTTTTTAATTAAATCAAAAGCTCGAATATTAGATTGTCTCTTCCAACCATTTGACGCAATCATACCGTCTCTTACATCAGCACCAATTACAATTTTCTTGTAATATTTATGTTCTAATTTTTTAACAAAATTTGGATTTTCAAACGCTAATGTACCTAAAATTAATCTTTCAACAGAATTTTGTAACCAAAAATCAATGTTTTCTAGGCTTCTAATACCACCACCTAATTGAATATTTACTTTATTTTGAGAGGTTTTTAAGAGCTTTTGTATTATACTTTTATTAACAGTTTTTCCTTTAACCGCACCATCTAGATCTACTATATGTAACCATTTTGCACCTTGATCTATAAACCACATAGCTTGGTCTATTGGATCATTATTATAAACTGTTTCCTTTTCCATATCTCCAAATAAAAGTCTAACACATTTGCCATCTTTGATGTCTATAGCTGGATATAAAGTAAAACTTTCTTTTATCATTTCATAATTCTTTGTAATAGTAAAAACCAGTTATATATTTTCCATTAATTAAAACAGATTTTGGATTAACACCAGTCTTTATAAAGCCTGCTTGTTCATATAATTGTATAGCTCTAGATTGTGTCTCTCTGACTTCAAGATTCATTACTTTAAATCCATCCTCTTTTGCTTTTGATTCTGCTTTACGAAAAACTTCTTTTGCTAAACCAAATCCTCTTGCCCAAGGAGCAAAGAAAAATGTACTTAATATACAAGAATGAGATTGAGCTTCATTGTTTTTTGCAGGTTTTATTAATTGTACCGAACCAGCTATAACATTATCAAGCTTACCTACAATAAGCACCCTTTCTGGTATCAATAAAACACCTTTCCAATAATTCTGTAATGTTTTAAAAGATGGTGGAGATATCCAACCAAAGCCTCCGCCTCCTTTAATAGCTTCTTCGGTTGCATCACAGAGTTCTTGCAAATCGACTTTATCTAAGTTTTTGCAGATCTCAGCATTTATATTGTATTTCTTAGTAAGTTTTTGCATTAATTTTCTATTTTATCAAAGTTTCCATTTTAGCCAATTTGAAATTAATTTCTGACCTGACAGACTACTTTTTTCTGGGTGAAATTGAACTCCTAAATAGTTTTCTTTACCAACAATTGCAGGAATTTGATGACAATAATTGGTACTAGCTATTAATTGACTTGTTTCACTTGTTTCTAAATAATAGGAGTGTACGAAATAATACTGGTCTTTTTCACTTATATTTTCAAGTATTGGGTGACTAACATATTCTAAATTCAGACTATTCCATCCCATGTGAGGTACTTTATAGTTTCTTCCAAGATAATCTTTGCCAACTGCTTTTATTTTATTAAAGTTACCACTTAACCAACCAAAGCCAGAAGTTCTTATTTTTTCTAAACTATAATCAAACATCAATTGCATTCCAACACAAATACCAAGAAACTTTTTCTTTTTATGAATAACTTGTTCAGATAAAACATCAATTAATCCCTTAGTATTTTGTAGTCCTTTTTTACAATCAGGATAAGAACCAACACCAGGTAAAACCAAATGATCTGCATTGGTAATTGTTTGTAGATTATTTGTTACTTCAATGTTGCACTTTAGATTATTTTCATTAATTGAATTGAGGAAAGCATTTTCTACAGACCTAAGATTGCCAGACCCATAGTCTATTATTATTAACTTCATACTAACTGTTTCCTAATAATGTTCCTTTAGTCGAAGGTATCTTATCTATGTTATCTAAATCAAAATTCATAGCGTTTCTTAAACTTATTGCTAATGCTTTAAAACAAGACTCAATAATATGATGTGTGTTCGTGCCATAAAGATTTTCAACATGTAAAGTAAATCCGCCTGATTGTGAAAATGCTTGGAAAAACTCTCTAAATATTTCTGTTTCAATGTTTTTAATTAATACATTTGGTAAAAAAACGTTCCAAATAAGCCATGGACGACCTGATATGTCAATGCAACATCTCGTAAGGCATTCGTCCATAGGTAAATAATTAAAACTGTAACGATTTATGCCTCTTTTGTCTCCTAATGCATCATTAATAGCTTTTCCTAGGGCCCAACCACAATCTTCCATAGTATGGTGGGCATCCACTTTCAAATCACCAATACATTCCAATTCTAAGTCAATCAAACTGTGTTTAGACAATTGCTCAAGCATATGATCAAAAAAAGGCAAACCTGTAGAAATAGAATTATTTCCTTCCCCATCTAAATTAACTTTGATTGTAATTTTCGTTTCGTAAGTATTTCTAGTGATTGTCGAGACTCTATTTTTATTTGAATTTTTCATGAATTATCCAAAATTTATATGTATTTATGTTTATTTTTGTTTTTGATTCTAACCAATACTGCACCTTCGCCACCAAGCCTTTTTGGAGCTATTTCAAAGTTGACCAAAAATTTTATTAATAATCTATCATTTAACCATAAAGGGACTTCCTTTTTTAAAAGGCCATTATTATTATGACCTTTACCAGTGATAATCAGTATATTTCTTAAGTTCTTTTCATAAGCGTTCAATATGTATTTTTGTAAAGTTGTTTTAGCAGTGTGCAATCTATAACCATGAAGATCTATAATTCCTTCTGGGTCTAATTTTCCTTTATGAATCTTCTTTAATTGAATTTGTGATAAAGTTTTTTTAGAATTAGTATTTTTTGATCTTAAAATATGTCTTTTTTTGTTAACTTGGAAATTTATCCTTACATTATTTAAATTAGTAATATAATTATCCCATATCCTCTTATCGTCTTTTGAAATAGTGGACATTTTTTAAAAACTTTTTGTTTCAATTAAAGTCCAATTGTTATTTTGATCATTAATTTTCTTTTCAAAAACCCATTCGTCTTTGACAAGAATTTCTTTACTTGTATCACCATCGATAATCTTGTCATTTTTATCCATTAACGCTGTAATCTGTAACGTTTCAAATATGACGTTAATTTTTATTGAACTTTTAGTTATAATAGAGGATACGATTTTGTTTTTTTTTATAGATATTAAATCAATTATTAATGTTTCGTCTTCTTTATTTCTATCATCAATTGCCACTTTAAAACTTTTTAAAACTGATGGTTTTATATAATCTTTTACTTTGTCTAAATTACCACTTACGAAGCCTTTAAGAACCATCTCAAAGAAAGTTTTTGAGCCATTTAAAAAATTAACCATATCAAAATTGGAATCTACTTTGATAATTTTATCAACTTCTGTATTAGTTGAAATATTTTTGTTAGGTTTTAATGAAAATACATTTGAATGTTGATTAGTTTGTTTTTTTTCATTTAAACCATTTTCTTCAAAATCAGTTTTTGTACCTAATATATTTTTTAATCTAAAAATTAAAAAAATTGCTATAACTCCAAAAATTAATATATCTAGGTATGGAATTCCATTCTGCATGTTTATAACACCATTGTTGTTGTTAGTTTAATCTAATTGTTATAGTATAAAAATAATTTAAAAAATAATATTTATTACAATTGATTTAATTTTTTACTAATAAAAATAAGTAACTTAGTGTGTTTGATGATTAAAGTAAATGAAAATAAGAAACCTAGTGTAAAAATAATTAAACATTATATCAAGGATCTATCTTTTGAAAATCCTCAATCTATAAATGAAAATAATCAAGAAAATAATAATAATAATAATTTGTCCCAAAATATGAGTTTTATTCATTCGTCTTATGAAAACAATTTTTTTAGTGTGGTCATAAAATTTGACTGCGAATGTTCATCTAAAAAAAATGGCAATAAACTTTTTGTTTTAGAATTAGATTATTTTGGTTTTTTCAAAATAATTGACAATAACACATATAGCCAAGCTGTACTAACCAAAAAAGGCGCTAAATTAATTCTTCCTTTCGTGAAATCAATAATTAAAGACATTACTAATAAAGGTGGAAGCACTCCTATCTCTATAGAGGAAGTTGATTTTGATTTAATAAAGGGTTAATACTTCAATTCATTCCATATACTATTTGGTATCTTCTCTATACTCTTCTTGTGTAATTCATTGTCATAAGTATTAAGATAAATATTCTTTCGAGTTCTTGTTTGATTATTCTTGTATAGGGTTTCGATATTTAAAAGTGTGTCTTCTATATCTAAATCCGAATTAATATCTCCCCCATTAAAATTCAGTTTTGTTTGTTTTCCTCCAATTAATTCTAGATAGACTTGTGCTAACAATTTAGCGTCCTTAATTGCACCATGAATTTCACGATGAGAAATATCTAAATTAAATTTTCTACATAACGAGTCTAAGCTCACAGATTGTCCAACAAACTTTTTTTTTGCTAACAGTAATGTATCAATTACAGAATCCTCACATAGTTCCGTTTTATTACACTTCCTTAGCTCTGTGTTAATAAACCCAACATCAAAAGAGGCATTGTGAATAATAATTTTACTATCTGAAATAAAATTCACAAATTGATCTACAATGTCGGCAAACTTAGGCTTGTCTTTTAAAAATTCAGAGGTTAAACCATGAATTTTTAGTGCTTGAAAATCAGATTCCCTTTCAGGATTTAGATAGTAATGAAAATAATTACCTGTTTGAACATGATTTTTTAATTCTACAATACCAATTTCAATTATTCTGTCCCCATTGTTGACATCCAAACCTGTTGTTTCAGTATCCAAGACTATTTCTCTCATAGTTGTAAAATTCTCCTTTTAAAAATTATTGTTATTAAATATGCAATAATTATGGTAAAACTTATAATTTTTCCATAAGATGTTGATACTAAATATGGATTTTTTTTTCTTTTTTTATCAGTACTCCATTGAGCTTTTTTTATAAGATCTAATTTTTTCTCGGTCATGCCAAGTCTTCTTAAAACTCTTTTTTTTTGTGTTTCTTCATTTGTATAAGCTAAAAATATATAATCGCAAAACTTGTCACTTCCAGTTTCGTATAGCAGTGGAACGTCAAGCGCTACTATGAGTGATTTACTTACATCTTTGATAAACTCTTTCCTTCGCTCTTTGACATGAGGATGAATAATTTTCTCAAGTATTCTTCTATTTTTTCTGTTAGTAAAAATTCTTTCACTTAACAAGTGTTTATTTATTTTTTGTTCGCTTTTTTCAATTTGTATAACATCGGGCCAAATATCACATATTTTTTTTTGAACTATACTATAATTTTCTAATATATATTTAACCTCTTTATCTGAGTCAAACACAGGTATTTTTAAGCTCATCAACATTTTAGCAATTGTTGATTTCCCCATTCCTATAGAGCCTGTAATACCTATTATAATCATTAATAATTATTTGTCTGTTAATTAACTGTTGATAATAATATCTTATTTATTAATAATTTAATAAACATGAATATATTATGAATTTATTCTTATTTTAACAACATCTGAATAAATAGAAAAAATTAAATAAAAATTGTTAATAAACTTATTTTTCATTATATGTAAACAAACTATATTATAAAAACCTGTGGATATGTAATTAATTAAATTTTTTTCCACATAAGTAAACGTACTACTACAACAAAATTAATTTTACCTTAAACAAAAGTTCTTAATTGTGAATGATATTCTGACAGATTTTTTCAAAAACGAAAACTTGAAGATTCCAATCTGGTTTCTTAGGCAAGCAGGCAGACATATACCTGAATATTTTGAGATAAGAAGAAAAGCCAATAATTTTATTGATTTTTGTTTAAACCCAAAACTGGTTGTTGAAAGTACTAAATTACCTTTGAAATATTATGACCTAGATGCAGCAATTATTTTCTCGGATATACTAATGATCCCTTGGGCCATGAGCAGGAATGTAAGATTTATTAAAGGTATTGGTCCACTATTAGAGCCTATGATACCTAATGAAACCAAAATCTTAAAAAATATTAATATCTTTAATAAACTTGAGCCCTTAAAAAAATCTATATTGACCCTAAAAAAAGAATTACCAGAGTCTAAAAGTTTAATTGGCTTTGCTGGTGCTCCCTGGACGTTGGCTTGTTATATGATTGAAGGTCAAAGTAGTAAAGACTTTATTAATACAAGAAAAGCTATCTGGAATTCAAATAAATGGTTTATGGAATTGCTCGATACGCTATCTATCTATGTTGCTAATAAATTAGAAATGCAAGCTAATGCGGGTGCAGATGTATTAATGTTATTTGATTCGTGGTCCCACATGATACCTAATAACTTTTTTCAAGAATGTGCAATAAATCCTACAGCAAGAATTGTTAATATATTAAAATCAAAACATATCTATAAACCCGTAATAGGATTGCCTTTTAAAGCAGGTAGTTTTCTCATAAATTATTCATATGAAAGTAACGTTGATTGTGTAGCTTTAGACTGGACTGTAAATTTATATTGGGCAAAAAAAAATCTTAATTCTTCAGTTGCTATTCAAGGAAATCTTGATCCAATTTCGCTTATATCGGTAAAAACAGATCAATTAGAAAAAAATGTTCTTTCTATTTTAGATATTATGAAAGATAATAAATTCATTTTTAGTGTAGGTCATGGATTAACTCCAGATTGTAAAATAAAAAATGTCAGAAAGGTCATTGACATTGTTAGAAATTACAAATGAAAAATAATTGTATTATGATATTATAAAATCTCTACACGTAGTTGCAGTTATTTCTTGGATGGTAGGTTTGCTATATTTACCAAGGCTTTATGTATATCATAATGATAAAAAATATTTGAGTGACTCTGATACTACTTTTCTTCTCATGGAATACCGTCTACTTAATTATATAATGCATCCTGCTTTAATAGTAACTTATGTTTTGGGTTTAGTTCTGACTTATGAAAACAATTATCTTTTATCTGAAAAATATTTTTTATTAAAGTTACTATTAGTTCTCATTCTTTCTTTATTTCACATATATTTATCTATTCTTTACAAAGATTTTAAAAAAGGTTATAGATATAAAAAAACTAAGTTTTATAGAATAATAAACGAAATACCTACTTTATTAATGATAGCTATTATCATACTAATTACGGTAAAACCAAATCTCCAAGTAACTTAGCAACCTCCCTATATGAGAATTAAATGCACTTAAAAGATTTAAAAGCTAAAACTCCCTCTGATTTATTAATATATGCAGAGAGTCTAGATATAGAAAATGCGAGCACTTTAAGAAAACAAGATATGATGTTTGCTTGCTTAAAAAAATTAGCTTCAAATGATATTGCAATATATGGAGATGGAGTTTTAGAAGTACTGTCAGATGGTTTTGGCTTTTTAAGATCTCCTGAATCCAATTATCTAGCTGGCCCAGATGACATATATATCTCACCTAGTCAGGTCAGAAAGTTTGGTTTAAGAACTGGTGATACTGTAGAAGGTCAGATAAGAGCTCCAAAAGACGGAGAAAGGTATTTTGCTTTATTAAAAGTTGAAACTATTAATTTTGAAGCACCAGAATCTGTTAGGCATAGAATTAATTTTGATAATCTAACACCTCTTTATCCTCAACATAAAATTAATTTTGAAACCGAGTTTGATCCAAATAATAAGGACATAACAACTAGAGTTGTTGAAATGGTTGCCCCTATGGGAAAAGGTCAACGAGGACTGATTGTTGCCCCACCTAGAACTGGAAAAACGATGATGCTTCAATCTGTAGCACAAGCAATATCAAAGAATCATCCAGAAATTTATCTAATAGTACTATTAATTGATGAAAGACCAGAAGAAGTAACCGATATGCAGAGATCAGTAAATGGTGAAGTAATTAGTTCAACATTTGACGAACCGGCATCAAGACATGTCCAAGTAACCGACATGGTTATTGAAAAAGCAAAAAGATTAGTTGAACATAAACGTGATGTTGTAATTTTATTAGATTCAATTACAAGACTTGCAAGAGCTTACAATACTGTTATACCTTCAAGTGGAAAAGTTTTAACAGGAGGTGTTGATGCTAATGCTCTTCAAAGGCCTAAACGATTTTTTGGTGCAGCTAGAAATATTGAAGATGGGGGATCTCTTACAATAATTGCTACAGCACTAGTTGAGACTGGCTCTAGAATGGACGAAGTTATTTTTGAAGAGTTTAAAGGTACGGGTAATAGCGAAGTTATACTTGACAGAAAACTTTCTGACAAGCGAACCTTTCCTGCAATTGACGTAACTAAATCTGGGACAAGAAAAGAGGAACTTTTAGTTGAAAAAGATACTTTGTCAAGAATGTGGGTCTTGAGAAGAATTTTGATGCAGATGGGACCCGTTGAAGCAATGGACTTTCTGTCTGATAAATTAAAACAAAGCAAATCCAACGAAGATTTTTTTCGAGCAATGAATAAATAGCTAGAGTGTTTCACGTGAAACAAATCAGAGTTAAGATTAAATAAATTGGATACCATTTTTTCATCAGCGACGACTTCTCAAAAAAGTGCAATTAAAATAATAAGAATTTCTGGGGCAGAATCTCTCAAAATACCAGAAATATTTTCATTCAAACCAACAAAACCTAGAGTGGCTACATTAAGGAGACTGTACGATTCAAATAAGAAAGTTATCGATGACGCAATTGTGATTTTTTTACCTGGACCAGCATCTGTTACGGGAGAGGATGTTTTTGAAATACATATACATGGAAGTATTGTTGTTGAAAAAAAAATATATGAACGTTTAGTAAAAAGAAGAGGATTTAGAATAGCAGATAGAGGAGAATTTACAAAGAGAGCGTTTTTAAATGGTAAAATTGATTTAACTCAAGCAGAAGGGATCAATGACTTAATAAATGCAGAAACAGAAAACCAATTTAAATCATCTATTGCGCAATATGAAGGTGCTTTATATGAAAAGTTAAAAATTTGGCGAAATGATATAATATTTCTTCGCTCGAAGCTCGAAGCGCTGATTGATTTTTCGGATGAAGAGTTACCTCAAGAGATTGAAATAGACTTCAAAAAAAAATTATCAATTTTACTTAAGGACATGAGGAGTTCTATAAAATTTAGTAATTATGGTGAAAGAATTAGAAATGGTTTTATTATTACTATTTTAGGGAAGCCCAACGTCGGTAAAAGTTCCTTGATCAACTACTTGTCAAATAAGAAAGTTGCCATTGTAACTGAAGAAAGGGGAACAACAAGAGACATTTTAGAAGTATTTTTAGACTTTGGCGGTTTTCCAATAATATTAAATGATACTGCAGGGATAAGAAAGACCAGCTCAAATGTTGAGAAAATTGGAATAAATAGAGCATTGAAGAAGGCAGAAAAATCAGATTTAATTTTAATTTTATCAGATAGAGGAGATTACCATATTCCAGGTTTAAAAGTAGCAACAAAAAAAATTTTAGTTCATACAAAATCAGATTTAAAGAAAGAGTATAATGGTATTGGTCATAAAATTTCTGTAAAAAATCATGAAGGTATAAAAGAACTACTTGAAGTTATTGTAGATTATCTAAAAATGTTAGCGCCTCGAGAAAACATATTATTGACTAGAAAAAGACATGTTCAAGGTGTAAAAAAAGCTGCTTCTGCGTTAAAAAAAATTTTAACAACAAACTTCACTATTAATCCTGAGCTGTCTGCAGAGGATTTGAGAATTGCGGCTACAGAAATTGGAAACATAACTAATATTATTGACGTTGAAGAGATTTTAGACGATATATTCAGTAACTTCTGTATAGGAAAGTGAATTTAGGTAAGACATGAGATCTTTTGATGTTATTGTTATAGGGGGAGGTCATGCAGGTATAGAAGCTGCATCATCTTCATCTAGAATGGGTGCTAATACAGCGCTTATTACTATGAATATAGATAAAATTGGAGAAATGTCATGTAATCCGGCAATAGGGGGGCTAGGTAAAGGTCATTTAGTGCGTGAAATAGACGCTCTAGACGGACTCATGGCAAAGGCTATAGACTCTTCTGGAATTCAGTTTAGAATGTTAAATCGCTCTAGAGGTCCTGCCGTTCATGGTCCAAGATCTCAGGCTGATAGGAAACTCTACAAAAGTTCTATAAAAAAACTTCTAAAGTCTCATATTAATTTATCTATAATTGAAGGTGTTATTAGAGACATTAAAGTTGAAAATAGTAAAATCAGCGGTGTTATATTAGAGGATGATACAATTTATAATTCTAAGTCTGTTGTTTTAACTACAGGTACTTTCTTAGGCGGAATAATTCATATAGGTAACGAAAGAATTTCTGCTGGCAGAATCGGAGATAGATCATCTGATATTTTATCACAAAAAATTAGACAATTTAAATTACCTATTGGGAGGTTAAAAACAGGAACTCCACCAAGAATAAAAAAAAATAGTATTAACTGGGAGAAGGTGGAAATGCAATCTGCGGATTTTGAACCAATACCTTTTTCTTATATGAATGATAAAATAAATGTTAAACAAATTCAATGTGGTATAACAAGAACTAATAATTACACACATAATATAATATCCAATAACATAAAATTATCCCCAGTTTTTTCAGGATCGATTCAGGGTTTAGGGCCTAGATATTGTCCAAGTATTGAAGATAAAGTTCATAGGTTTAATGAAAAGAATTCTCATCAAATTTTTCTTGAGCCAGAAGGTTTGAGCAGTCCATTGGTTTATCCAAATGGTATTTCCACTAGCTTACCAAAAAAAGTCCAAGAAGAATTTTTAAGAACGATTAAAGGATTAGAGAATGCCGTTATTGACCAATATGGTTATGCAATTGAGTACGATTATATGGACCCAAGGGCTCTAAAAAGTACTCTTGAAGTAAAATCAATAAAAGGATTATTTTTTGCAGGACAGATAAATGGAACAACTGGCTATGAAGAAGCTGCAGCTCAAGGATTGATAGCAGGTATAAATGCTTCAATTAACTTGAACAATAATCCTCAATGGTTTTCTCTAGATCGATCTGAAGCATATATAGGTGTAATGATTGATGATTTAATTACAAGAGGAGCGCCAGAACCATATAGAATGTTTACTTCCAGAGCAGAATACAGATTACTTTTACGTTCTGATAATGCGGATCAGCGTCTTACAAGTAAAGGAATAAAATTTGGAGTTGTTGGCCTTGAAAGAGAAAAATTTTGGCTTAAAAAAAAAGAAGAGCTTGAAAATGCAAACAAAATTATGAACAGATTAATTTCTAAACCTAGCGAATTAAAAAAATATAATTTGCCCTCACCTAGAACGGGAAAGCCAAAAACACCAAAAGATATTCTTTCATCAGGAAGTTTTTCAATAAAAGATTTATTTAATATTTGGCCAGAACTAAAAAAAATTCCGCTTCAACTGCATGCCCAGCTTGAGACAGACTGTAAATATAATGTTTATTTGAAAAGACAATTAGAAGATATTAAAGCATATAAAAAGGAGTCAAAGATAAAAATTCCAACAAATTTTGACTTTAATCAAATTAAGGGATTGTCCAATGAAACAAAGGATATATTGAACAATGTCAGACCAACCAATATTTCTCAAGTATCAAACTTGCCAGGATTTACTCCTACTGCAACGTTATTACTTCTTAGGCATTTAAAAAAAGTAACTACGTTAAAAGCTATTAATGAAGATTAATTCTTACGATGATTTTTGTTTGTTTCAAAATGTTTCACGTGAAACATATGAAAAATTCTCTATTTACTATAAAACTCTAATAAAATGGCAAAATTCTATTAATTTAGTTAGTAAAAATACTATAGAGAGGGTTTGGGAGAGACATTTTCTAGATTCAGCACAACTGTATAACATTACAAAAGAGATTGATGGAAATATTATTGATTTTGGTTCAGGTGCGGGTTTCCCTGGTTTGATTTTAGCAATGATGGGTAACAAAAAGATTCATTTAGTTGAGTCAGATAAAAAAAAATGTACTTTTTTGCGTGAGGTTTCTATGCTTTCTGAAACAAATGTTACAGTTCATCATAATAGAATTGAAGATCTGGAATATTTTCATGTTGAACTTATTACTGCTAGAGCTTTAGCCCCATTAAATAAATTAATAGATTATGCTGAAGCTTTTACAAAGAATTCCACAAATAATCAAAAACTTCCTAAACTTCTATTTTTGAAAGGTAAATCATATAAGAAAGAAATTTCAGAGCTAGCTAAAAGTAAAAGCTTTTCTATCCAAGAATTTGAATCAATCACGGATAAATTTGGTAAAATTTTGTACATTAATAAAATAAATATGTTAAATATTAAAGATGGATAATTGTAATCAAATAATTGCAGTTGCTAACCAAAAAGGAGGTGTAGGCAAAACCACAACTGTTGTCAATTTAGCTACTGCTATGGCTGCTTGTGACAAGAAAACACTTATTATTGATTCTGATCCACAAGGCAATGCCAGCACTGGATTTGGTGTTAAATATAATGAACGAGATAAAGACTTATACTCTGTAATCTGTGGAAAAACTAATATAAACAAAGCAATAAAATCTACTATGATTCCAAAACTTGACATAATTCCCACATCGCCTGATTTGTCTGTTCTTGAACAGGAATTAGTTGATATGGAAAATAGAGAGTATAAAGTTAAAAGTTTATTGAATGAGATAAAAATCAATTATGATTATATCTTTATTGACTGCCCACCGTCTCTAGGGTTGCTCACATTAAATGCTTTATGTGCTGCTAAAAGTCTCATAATTCCATTACAAACAGAATACTATGCATTAGAAGGTATGTCACAGATTATCAAAACATTAGAATCCGTTAAAGGTAATTTTAATAAAGATATTAAATTAAAGGGTATATTGTTGACTATGTATGACAAAAGAAACAAAATTTGTGAAATGGTATCGAATGATGTTAAGAACCATTTTAGTAATAAAGTTTTTAAAACTGTTATTCCAAGAAATGTAAGAGTTTCTGAAGCTCCAAGTTATGGTCAACCAGTTTTGATGTATGATATATCTTGCCCTGGATCACAAGCATATGCATCTCTTGCTGGTGAAATTATAAATCAAGAGAAAGACTAAAATGAAAAAAAGTAAAAATTCAAAAATTAGTGGATTAGGAAGTGGTCTATCAAGTTTATTGGGAAATGAACTTGAAAAAAAATCAATATTAATAGAAAAAAATATTAATGAAGAATATAAAATGGTTCCAATAGAATTTATAAAACCTGGACCTTGGCAACCAAGAAAAAAATTTGATAAAAAGGAGTTAGAATCTTTATCAAAATCAATAAAAATTCAAGGTGTTATACAGCCTATAATTTTGAAAATGAGAGAGGAAAAACAAAATCATTATTATTTGGTAGCAGGTGAAAGAAGATGGAGAGCCTGTCAAATTGCCAAAATACATGAAATACCATCAATTATAAGAGATGATATAGACAATAATAAAATTGCAGAATTATCTTTAGTAGAAAATATTCAAAGATCGGAATTAAATCCAATAGAGGAGTCTGAGGGTTATCAATCTTTAATTGAAAATTATAATTATACACAAGAAGAAATTTCAAAAGTCGTAGGTAAGTCTCGTTCTTATATTGCTAATATTTTAAGGCTAAAGTCATTATCAGAATTAGCTAAAGAATTTTTGGTACAAGAAAAGTTAACTGTTGGTCAAATAAGACCACTTATTGGACATAATAATATTGATCACTTACTTGAATTAATAAATAAAAATAATTTAACGTCAAGACAAGTTGAAAAATTAGTAAAGAAACAAAGTAAAAAAGCACATTTTTCAAAAAATAAAGATTTAGATATATTAGAACTAGAAAAGGAGGTTTTAGAAATCACGGGTATTAAAGTTAACATTAATTTTAATAATATAAAAGAAGCAGGAAATATAACATTTGAATGTAAGAACTTGCCCGAATTTGAATATGTGTTAAAGAAAATTAAGTCTTAAGTTTCTTTTTAGCTAAAACAGAAGTTGATAAAATAAATTGAGACATTAGAATTTTTTCTGGGTATAGGCCTGTTTTAGTCTTTAGCTCAAGATCAATTAGTCTTTTTTGTATCAAATTTATTTTTTTAAAAGACCACAAATTACATTGAGATAGAAAAAAAGGCTTATCCTTGAAAAAAATTGGTGGTTTTAAACAGTTAATAGCTTCAGAAAAACTACTTCCAAGTAGACTTGATATAATAATTCTCTCAATAGTCTTAAAATGTTTTCCAAACATTCTTACAAGTATAATATTACTATTTGATTTGTCATAAATTTTGTCTAAGTAAAATAGAGATTGTTTAGCATCACCCTTTGAACATGACTTTACAACTTTATTCAAGTTTATGTTTTCGTTATTTGTCAGAAATTTAAGTAGTACATCTTCAGTGATGTTTTTGTTATTTTTTAAAAAACTATCTAATTTATCTAATTCCATTTTATTATATAAAGAATCTGAATTAAAGGTTAAGCAAAGCTGTGAAATAAATTCATTAGAAAAAAAAATCTTATGTTTAAAAAGTATATTATTTATATTATTTTTGATTTTATTAATTTTTTCTTCATAACATACAGTTAAAATACTATTATTTGAATTTTTAAAATACTTAACTAGTTGATTTTGTTCACCTATGTTTCCTGCTTTTATAATAAGTAAGTAATTAATATTCTTCTCAACTACTGCGTTCAAAATAATATTTTCAATATTTTTGTTAATCTTTATATGTAATAAGTCTAATAGGATTATTTTCTTCTCTGAAAAAATATTTAACGTGTTAATATTATCTTCAAGAATAAAAGGGTTTTCACTAAACTCAGCACCATCAATTCTAGAAACATTAAAAGGATTATTTACATCAATATTTAACAATGTAATAGACTTATTATATAATAAATCTATTAAACCTAAATTAGATCCATAAAAAAAAATTATTTTGGTGCCTTTGCAATTTTTTTGAATATATTCTTCAAAATTGTCAGATTTAATTTTCAATTAGTTTTCTTAAAATTATATTAATTTGAAGATAAAGTTTATTGGCTGAGCTTTGACTTAATCTTTCTTTTATATGGTCTAAACTTCTTTCATTGCTATAGAGTGAATTTGATGAAGAGCCTAATGCAGGAAAAGTTTTAATTGAACCAGATTTAACTAAAAGATTTGAATTATTATCTATTAAGGAGTATTTGGTAACACCAGTAGTTGTATTAAGTGCCTTTGAATTACCTAGTGATAACGTTTTATTGGAAGTAAAAGAAATATCAGCCTTTAGTACAAAGTCAGCTTTTAGTTTTTCATTATTAAATTTTCTTTTTAAATACTCTTTTAGAAGTATATTATATCTATTATTTGGTGTTTCAATTGAAATAGACTTATGATTAATAGAGTTAATTTTGATAATATTTTCAGTTGAACATGCAAAAAAAGTTGTGAGAAGCAAAAATGTTACAATTTTCTTTATGAGAAACATGCGTAACTCTATTTTAAATTACAAAGTTTACAATACGATTTGGAACTACTATAACTTTTTTTGGAGTTTCGTTCAAAAACTTTAAAACATTTTTTTCTTTTAAGGCTATTTTTTCTAAGTCTTCTTTTTTTAAATCTTTTTGAACTTCAATAATTGCCCTCATTTTTCCATTAATTTGAACCGGTATTTTTATTTTATTTTTTTCTTCAAAAGTATCATCGACAATAGGCCACCTTTCGGTAGCAATCATATTTTTTTCTTTTAAATTTTCCCATAAAGCTTCAGCAATATGAGGCACCATAGGATTAATTAGAATTAACAATGTCTTTGTACTATACAAAATCACACTTTTATCGTCGTTATTTAATATTTTATAAGATGAAAGGGTGTTAAACAAACTTCTAACTGATGCTACAGCAATATTGAAATGAAAATCATCGATAGATTTTGTAACTTCATTTATGGTCGTGTTTAACTCTGAAAGTAATTCTTTATGTGATTGTGAAAAGTTTCTAGGAAGTTTATTGTCTACTTTTTCTATTTCTAAGTTATTAACAAAATTCCATAACTTATTTAAAAAACGCCAGGAACCCTCTATACCTGAATCTGACCATTCCATATCCCTATTAGGGGGAGAATCAGAGAGCATAAAAAATCTAGCAGTATCTGCACCATAAGTTTGAATTATTTGTTGAGGATCAACAACATTCTTTTTGGATTTACTCATTTTTTCTATTCTTCCAGGAATAACTTTTTCTTTTGTAACTGCGTGGAAAAATTTATTGTTTTCTTTTATTACTTGGTTTGGGAAAAGCCATTTTTCTTTTTTAGTTTTAAAAGTTTGATGACAAACCATACCCTGTGTTTGCAGAGAATTGAATGGCTCTTCTAAGTCAATTGTCTTTAAAGATTTTAAAGCTCTCATAAAAAATCTTGAATAAAGGAGATGCATCACAGCATGTTCAACTCCACCTATATATTGATCGACAGGCATCCAGTATTTGAACGCTTCTTCAGTAAATGCTTTAGAGGGGTTTAAATCTGTAAACCTGGCAAAATACCAACTTGATTCAAAAAAAGTATCAAAAGTGTCAGTTTCTCTTAAAGCATCATTATTACATTTTGGGCATTTTGTAATTTTCCACGTAGGGTGTGATGCTAGCGGGTTGCCTTTTAAATCAAAATTTATATCTTCTGGAAGCGAGATAGGAAGTTGTTTTTCTGGAACAGGGACTTCACCGCAATTATCACAAAAAACTATAGGTATGGGACAGCCCCAATATCTTTGACGAGACACTCCCCAATCACGAATTCTATATGTTGTAGTCTCTTGCCCAACTCCTAGTTCTTTTAATTTTTTAATACTTAAATCAATAGCCTCTTGGGTATTTAAACCATCTAAAAATCCAGAATTGATGTGTGGGCCATCGCCTGTATAAGGAAGATCGTCATTATTTTTAATGACAGATATAACTTCTAAAGAGTATTTTTTTGCAAAATCATAATCCCTTTGATCATGAGCTGGGCAGCCAAAAATAGCCCCAGTCCCGTAATCCATCAGTATAAAATTTGCGATATAAATCTTTAAATTTATCCCTTTTTTAAATGGATGTGAGACTGTTAGATCAGTTTCGTAACCAAATTTATCAGCTTTTTCAAGATCTGCTTCTTTGTTAGACTGTTTTTCACAAAATTTCAAAAAATCTCTGGCTTTAATGTTTTTTTTTGCAATTTGTAAGGATAATTGATGCTGTGGAGAAATTGCAATAAATGTGGCCCCAAAAATAGTATCTGGCCTAGTAGTAAAAATTTTAATTATATCTTTTGAGTTATTTATTGTGAAATTTATAGTGGCGCCATTGCTTTTGCCAATCCAATTCTTTTGCATAATTTTAACTCTGTCAGGCCATTCTTTTAAGTTATCAATTCCATTAAGTAAGTCTTCAGCAAAATCAGAAATTTTAAGAAACCATCCTTTCATTTTCTTTTTCTCTACTTCTACGCCTGAACGCCATCCACGACCATCAACAACTTGTTCATTAGCCAAGACTGTTTGTTCAACTGGATCCCAATTAACGACAGTCTCCTTTTTATAAGCGATACCTGCTTTGTAGAAATCTAGAAACATTTTTTGCTCAAATTTGTAATAGTCTGGGCTGCAAGTTGCAAATTCTCTTTCCCAGTCATAGGATAAGCCCATTTGTTTTAATTGATTTTTCATAATTTCTATATTTGAGTAAGTCCATTTAGATGGAAGGGTATTATTTTCAATAGCTGCATTTTCTGCAGGTAAACCAAAAGCATCCCAACCCATTGGATGAAGAACGTTAAAGCCTTGTGCTTTTTTATATCTAGCTATAAGATCGCCTAAAGTATAATTACGCACATGTCCCATATGAATTGCACCTGAAGGATATGGAAACATTTCTAATACATAATATTTAGGTTTGTTATAATCAATCTTGGCTCTAAAAATGCCTAAATCGCACCATTTTTTTTGCCATTCTTTCTCTATTAGGGAAGGATTATATTTCATAATTATTTTTTAAAAGAGTTAGTTCTATAATTTCGAGCTTCGTTTAAAATGTTATTTTCAATTTCAGAAGCTAGCTTTTCATCAGTATATGTATTTTTCCATAGACCATTCTCTAATTTTTGGACATGTACTTTAACACTGATACCGTCTGATCTTAATTCACTAGTTTTTATGTAAGCCATTATTTTAATTCTTTTATTTTTTACATTTTTATTTACATACCAGTCTGTTATTATTGTACCACCTAATGCATCAGTAGAAATTAAGGGCGCAATTGATAAAATATCTAAAGAGGCCCTCCATAAAAAACCATTTACGTTTACACTGGCTTCGGATGATCGTGGATCAAAAAGATCATTAAGAGATATACCTTTTTTGGAGTCTTTCGAGAATAATCCAGGAGTTTTCTTTTCCCCCGTAATTGGATTGCTAACTATAGCATCATTACTAGAACATCCAAATAAAATGATGAAATTGAACAATAATATTAAATTTTTAATCATCAAGGTAAACCTTTTCATATATGAAATTAATCTTTTATCAGTATTTATAAATATTTTAAATAATTAATAACAGAAAGACAAAAAAAAAGGCGGCCAAAGCCGCCTTTTAAATATTTTATAT